>CAYUVW010000001.1:0-87573 GCA_964448405.1 uncultured Candidatus Peribacteria bacterium
TCGAGCCCGGCAAAAACCTGCGTGCAGGCGACACCGTAACGCTGGAGATGACGCCGGTCGAAACGTGGCCGGAGCCCAAGGTGCCTGCAGACTTGAAGAGGGCACTCGCGGACAATCCGGCGGCGCTGGAGGTCTGGATGGACACCACACCCATGGCGCGTTGGGACTGGATCCGCTCCATCAAATCGACCAACAACCCCGACACGCGCAAGAAGCGGATAGCGGTCGCTTGCGACAAGCTGAGAAAAGGCAATAAGCGGCAGTGTTGCTTCAACCGCAGCATGTGCACCGACCCCGAAGTGTCGAAGGGCGGCGTGCTGCTCTCACCACAATCCTCCGCCGAGCTGTAGGAGCAACGCGGATGCGCGCTCGACCAGATCCAGTATTTGCTTCAGTGCGCAGCAAAGAAATCCCACAGCAACTTCAGCACCGACACCACTACCACGATCACCAGCAGCTTCTTAATGTACGCATTCCCCTTCTTGGCGCCCGCTCCGGCACCCATCCAGCCGCCCCAACCGAAGCCGATACCCAGTGCCACAGCAGCCGGGTAGTCGATAGCACCCTTCGCAATGAAGACGATCGTGGCCGCAATACAGGTGAATATGCCGATGATCCGGCTCAGTGCGGCCGCGTGCAACAGCGTGCTGCCGAATGCCACCAGGAGAATCGTCATCAACGTGCCGAAGGTGAACCCGAAAAATCCGGCATACGTTCCGGCGAACATGGTGCACAGCGCTACGATTGCCAGATGCTTTTCGCGGTCGCGGCGCTGGCGCGTGCCCCAGTCTGGCTTGGTGAGCAAGAACGCGAGCATGGATAAGATGACGAAGGCGAACAGCAGTCGCAACGTCTGGTCGCTGGCCGTACTGACGATCAGTGCTCCTGCCACCGATCCAACCGAACCGAATAATCCCAGGATGACGCCCTTGCGAATGTCTGCGCGTGAAATTTTTCCGTCGCGCCAGTAGCGCAACGCACTCATGGATTCCAATACGATCGCCGCCGGGCGAGTCGTTGCCACGGCCATGAACGGCGAAAATCCGAACAGAATAAGAAGCGGCACGCTGATCAACCCCGCAGAGCCGACGGCCGCACCGTAGTAGCCGCCAGCAAAACCTCCGGCCACCAGTGTGAGCAGCATGGTGACGTTCATTATTCGTAGATGCACAGCGAGCACACTCCATTGTTTTCACAGGTGCTGGGTACGAACACGCCCGGAATAAATTCCGCACCGTCGAAGGACGCGCACCAGCAGTCGGCGTCGCTGCGGCAGCTGTCGGCAGGACCTGTGACGTGCGGCGGCATGGTCTCGGGTGCCATGCGACTGGCCACGTTCACCGCAAACAACAGCGATAACGCAACGATGACGACAATGGCTCCAGCCAGTCCTGCAACAGGCATCCGCATGTACAAAGCTTACCACGGGTCCGGGGGTGTATACTGCCGCCATGATCAACCGCAAATTTTTGGCCGCCACAGCCCTTTTCGCCATTCCGTTCACAGCCTTCGCGCTGGATTTCACCCGCAGTCATCTGCCGTATACCGACGTGGATCCATCCACGCCGGAGTCGGCGGCAATCAGCATGCTCACTGCCGAAGAGGTGGTGCGCGGCTACGACGACGGCACGTTCCGCCCCGAACGACGGCTGAATCGCGCCGAATTCCTGAAGATCGTCATTCAAACGGCATACTCCAATTTTCTGGACGCCTACATCGGTCCCGATACGTCGTGTTTTACCGATGTACCTTTGGATGCATGGTTCATGCCCTACGCATGTTTCGGTGAAGAACACGACATCGTCAGCGGTTACCCCGATGCCAAACTTCCGAAAGATCAGTGGCCGTTGAAGCCCGAGCGGAACGTGAACTATGCCGAAGCGCTGAAAATTCTTGCCCAGCTGTACGAGTATCAATTGAGCGAGGCGCCCGGTGACCAGTGGTACACGCCGTACTACCGCGCCGCACTGGAGCACGGTACGGCGTTGTCGGCGAATCTGCCGTTCGATACCGAGCTCACGCGCGGTCAAATGGCGCGTCTTGCAGCCGCCTTTCTCGCGGAGTCGCAGGGGCAACTGAAGAATTATCGCCTGGCCGAACGCGGTGAATACGTCGCGTCATCATCAAGCAGCGCCAGCAGCGTGGCATCGTCCGTATCGTCGCAGGCCTCTTCTTCTTCGGCCATGTCTTCGTCACTCTCTTCCTCAACTTCATCATCACTCGGATTCACACTGCCGTCCGTCAGTCACTTCCTTATCGCCGGCCGTACCTCGGATGCGATTGCCGACGGCACCATCCGTGCCGCCGAAGACGCGCACTTGCGCGCCGTCGAAGTCACGTTGTACCAGGAAGTAACGGCACTCGATGTCCTTGAGCTGGTCAATGAACAGGGCATTGTAATTGCAACGCTGCGCCAGCGTCTGAACAACACACCGTCCGACTACAAGCAGTATTACGAGGTGCAATTGGCCCCCGAACTGGGGTATGCCATTCCAGCCAACACCGACGTAAAACTCATCGTTCGCGCCGTTATCCGTACACCTGAAAACAATGGTTCCTCGGAGCGGCTGTTGCAGGTGCGCAGCTTTAAAGTCTCCTTGCTCGGCGATGCCAGCAATACCTCCATCAGCCTGAACATTCTCGGTCCGTATCCCAAACATCAGACAGCCTTCGGACGTATCACGACTGTCGGCTCTTCCAGCCCGACGACTGCGCCCATCGCTTCGGGCACCGGCCTGAATCTTGGCACATTCACCTTCGCAGGCGATGCCATTGCCGGTAGGTCGCTGAGCATCACCGATTTGATTTTCACGTTGCAACGTACGGGCACCGTGGACCTGAAAAACATCCGCGTGAATCAACCGGGCGCCGCCGTCAGCACGACGTGTTCGCTCGGCTTGGACGGCATTACGTGCGGCAACATTGCAGCCGCCGTCGGCCAAATTCCACCAGGAAACACCTTGTCATTGGAGCTACGGGCCGATGTCACGGTTACCGGTGGTGCCGCCAGCCTGGAAGTCGATTTGCAGCAACACGGTTCGCCCGAGGAGCTGGGCAGCGTGTGGTGGACAGATCAATCCGGACGCTTTAAGTGGGTCGAAAGCAGCGCGTCCACGCTCGCGCGCGGTACAAGGTTCCAGTAATCCGTTCACAAAAAACCCTCCGGTAACACCGGAGGGATTGTGTACGGCGGTAGAGAGATCGTCTTGTTCGCTTAGAACATCGCGCGGACGACGATCAAGAATGCGCAAGCGAATACGGCCCAGAGGAGACTGAGTGCGATCATTTTCTCCTTGGTCTGCTTGTCCATGTGGTGACGCTGGAACATATGTGTATTGGAAGAGTTATTAGTCACATTGTACACTAAAATTGACATTTCTGCAACCTGGTTCCAGAGGGGTTTGGCTTAGGCCAGGGCTCTCTTGAGGTCTGTGGCCATTGCTTCTGCAGCCTTTCCAGCCGCTTGCTGCCAATCCTGCTTTGCCGAGGCATAAATGATTCCGCGTGCGGAGTTCACGACTGCGCCGGTGCCGTCGGGCAAGAAGCCGAACTTTGAATCATCGGCGGTACCGCCTTGCGCGCCATAACCGGGAATCAAGAACGGAACATGCGGCATGAGCGTGCGCAGGTATTTCAGTTCCTCCGGATACGTGGCGCCAACCACCGCACCGACACTGGAAAGATTGCGCACGCCTATTTTCTGTGCGGCCCAGCTTTCCACCAACTGCGCCAAGTGCTCATGGACGCTTTCGTCACCGGCCGGCAAATCCTGCAGCTCACCCGAACTCTCGTTGCTCGTTTTCACCAGCACGTAGATTCCCTTCCCGTTCGCCTCGCAACGTTTGATGAACGGCACGACGCCGTCCGAACCCAGGTACGGCGAAATCGTCAGTGCATCGAACGGTTTGTCGGCGCCCAAGTACGCGTCGGCGTACGCGTCGCACGTTGAACCGATGTCATTGCGCTTGCCGTCGGCAATCACCAACAAGCCGGTCTTCTGCGCGTAGGCGGACACTTCGTACAGCGCCTTCATGCCTTCCCATCCCAACAATTCGAAGTACGCCAACTGTGGCTTCACTGCGCAGGCAGTTTCTTTCACCGCATCAATAATGCCTTTGCAGAATGTCGTTACGCCGGCGATATCCTTCGTCATGCCACTCGGCAGTTTGTCGAGCATTGGGTCCAAGCCAACGCACACGGGTGAAGTTGCTTCGATGCGTTCTTGAAGACGGTCGGCGTAGTGCTGCATATGCGCGCAGCATACCAGACGCGCTACACCCCCACCGACTGGCGGTACTGCAGTGCCTCGGCGACGTGGGCCATTTGGATGTGGTCGCTGTCGGCTAAGTCGGCGATGGTACGGGCAACTTTAATCGTGCGATGGTAACTGCGGGCCGAAAGCTTCAGCCGCGCGGCGGCTTGTTTGAGCAGTGCTTCGCTGCGGTCATCCAACGGACACAGGAGGTCCAACTCTTTCACACCCATTTCTTTGTTGGTCGACATTGGAAGGTCTTTGAACCGAATGGCCTGACGTTCGCGCGCACCTTGTACCCGCTTGCGGATGACGGCACTGGTCTCGGATGCGTTCTCTCCTTTGCGACGCAGGTCCTCTATATCCACCGGTTGCACGTCGATGGTCAGGTCGATCCGATCCAACAACGGCGCACTGATTCTTTTTCGCATGCGCTCCATGGACGACGACGAAAACTGCGGCGGATTCATGGCCGCCACTAAAATCACGTCGGCCGGAAACGTCACGGTTCCTTGCGCGCGGTTGATGGTGATTTTCCTGTCCTCCAACGGTTGTCGCAACACTTCTAAAACTTGTGGCGGAAATTCAGCCAATTCATCCAAGAACAACACGCCTCGGTGCGCGAGCGAAATTTCGCCCGGTGCGGGGTGTGTTCCGCCACCCACGATGGCCACTCCGCTGGCGGTGTGGTGTACGGTGCGGATCGGTCGTTGGCGGATGAGCGGTGTGTCGGCAGGCAGCAAATTGGCGACCGAATAAATGCCGGTGACTTCCAGTGCTTCGTCGGTGGAGAGCGGTGGCAAAATGGTGCGAAGTGCATTGGCGAGGAGCGTCTTGCCCGACCCCGGCGCACCGGACAGCAGCACGTTGTGTCCGCCTGCGGCGGCGATTTCCAGTGCGCGTTTGGCCTGGGCTTGTCCGCGCACGTCGGCGAAGTCCACCACGTTGCCGCCGGCCGCGTGCGGTGCGTCGGGCGAGGATGCAATGGCAGGGATTTCTTTGGTGCCGGACAGGTACGCCACGACGTCGCAGAGGTTGTGGGCGGCGATCACCCGGATGCCCGGAACCAACGCCGCCTCGGGCCCGTTGGCATGCGGCACGACCACCGTGCTGAGTCCTAACGCGCGACAGGCAAGTACAGACGACAGGACACCGCTGACGTGCCGGAGGGCTCCGTCGAAGGCTAACTCGCCTAACACTGCAGTGGCCTTTAACAGGCTTTCTGGCAAAGAGATGACGTCATTACTTTGCAAAATGCCAAGTGCGATTGCCAGATCGTAGCGTGTTCCAACCTTCCTGATATGTGCCGGTGCGAGGTTCACGTTCGTCACCCGGCCCATGGGGATTTTGTACCCCGATGCCTTCATGGCCATCATGACTCTTTGCTTGCTTTCCTGGACGGCGGCGTCGCCTAAACCGACGATGAGAAACTTTGGTTCGCCGGCAGTCGGAATCACGCCGATTTCCACGTGGACCGGTACTGCGCCGACACCGTGGGTCGCGAAGGAAGTGAGCTGCGTAAGCATGGGGAGGCTTGGGAAGAAAAAGATGAACAGGAGGTGTCCGTACGTAGAGTGTACTTTCGTACACCCATATGCAAGGATGTCCGGCAGACAGTATTTCTCGAATATGTTCCCGTTATCTCCCCTGCCAACGGCCAGTGCTCCGGCGCACCTGCGTCTGGGGCAACGCGGCGAAGACATTGCTGCAGCGTATCTGCAGTCGAATGGATATGACGTCCGCGAACGCAATGTTCGGCTCGGACGCGACGAGTTGGATGTGGTCGCCTACGACCCGCGCGAGAAGATGATGGTCTTCGTGGAAGTGAAGACACGCAGTCGGCATTCGGCGGCCTATCCGATTCACACCGCCATGACCGCTCACAAACGACGCACGCTGCGTCGGGCGATTGATCTGTGGATTACCCGCCATGCGTACGACGGAGCGGGCAGAATCGACCTTCTGTGCGTTTGTGAAGACCGTGTAATCCAGCATTTGGTGGATATTGGCTCGGAATGGATCACCGACATATGAAAACGTATCAGACAATATTCTTACAATTCGTCTTCTATCAATCGCTGCAAAAGATGATGTTATGTGGTATGCTGATATGATTTTCTGAAACCCACACTGAACACCACAAAAAACAAAATTCTCGGCGTCATGGCTACCGTCACCTTGGTGGCGCTCATCGCCATGGGCTGGATCGCTAACCGCGGTACCTCGCACGCACAGAGCGACGAAGTGTGCGGCAACGACATTGTGGATGCCGGCGAGCAATGCGACGACGGCAACCTGACGACCGGCGACGGTTGCAGCGCCTACTGCTTGCATGAAGTGTGTGGCAACGGAGTGACCGACATCGCAGAGCAATGCGACGACGGCAACCTCATCGGCGGCGACGGCTGCGGAACGCTCTGTACGATTGAATTCTGTGGCGATGGAAGCGTGCAATCGCCTGAAACCTGTGAAGACGGCAACAACGTTTCCGGCGACGGCTGTTCGAGTACATGCCAGCTGGAAACAGATGTCCCCTTGAATGCCGACTTACTGCCGGACGACACCGCATCGTCTGCAAGCACCGATCAAGCCGTACCCACCGAAGTCGTTGAGACGCAGCAACAGCCCGCTGCTCCTGCGATTCCGTTGCATGTGCTGCAAACGGCAGTCGCGGCAGCAGCTTCGAATACCTTCATTCGCACACCCGAAGGCGAAGCGTACGCCGGCTACTTCGAAGCCGATGAACAAGAGGCTCTGAAAGACATTCTTCGTGCGTTGCGCGATCGTCGTGCGCTCACGCCGGAGCAGCGCGAACGCGCCGATAAATTCGCCGGTGATCTCGGCTTGTCCAAGTTCGCCGAGCGCGATCGTTACAACGATATGCTCGCACGTCTGATTGCAACCACCATCAGTGAAGGCGTCATTTCCGAACAGGCAATCGACCAGGCAAAGCTGACCGGAGATCCCACTGCAATCACCGAGGAATTGCGCAAAGTGACGAAGGTCATGCCTGCGGAAACTCTGCAGAGTGAGACGCTCTCACTCGTCGGTGAGCTGCAGCGCCAAGGCGTTGTCATCGATGGATTGTCGACTGAAAAAATCGTTGAAATGATCGGCGAAAACAAGCGTCCGGTCGAATTGTTCGAGGCAATCGTGGAAGTAAAAGAGCGCGTTGAAAAGGCCGCAACGCCAGATGTGCAGGCATCGTATGAAGATATTTTGCAGAATGTCAGCAACCTTCGCATGGTGCTTCCGGTGCTCGAGCGCGAGTACGGTATCGACCGCGAGAAGGTCGAAGCACAACTCTCTGCACTGGAAACCACCGTTGCAACCGCCACTCCGCAGCAAGCCAGGGAAGTGGTGGATGCCATCAACAAGCTGACTGTTTCCATTCAGCGTGATCGCAAGATCGACAAGAAGGCATTGGAGAACATCGATGATCAAGCCGCGGAGAAATACCTGCAGCGCTTTGCAGGAGTCGCGCAGCAGGCCAACCCGCTCACGGCAGGCCTTGTTCCCGGCCAGACCGCCGAGTCGGTGAATCCGGGCGACATGTTGCGTACCGTAGAGGCCGCATCGCGCCAGGCTCCGCTGATGCAGCGCAAAGCATTTGCCGGCCAGGATGTCGAGGCGCAGAAAACGTCGTTGATCCAATACATCTACTCGCAGCCGGACATCATGCGCTTGCGCGCACTGCTGCAAGAAGGTGATCACAGCGACCTCGACCGACGCGAACTCGATTTGCGTGAGTCCATTGATCGTATCGGTGAATTGGATGTTCCCGACGACACCTGTGATGACAACATGCTTGCTGCTACGCGTTGTGTCGACGAGTACACGCAATGGCTGCAGCAGGCCGTCCGTGACCGCAGTGCACTTTCGCGCGTCGGTGGATACCTGGAAGACTTAGGCGCCGTCGATTTGTTCCACCAGTACTTTGATACCGCGCAATGAGCGACACCTCCACCCTCAACGGCGACGTGATCGCAGGAGTCATTCCGACTCCCATCGAGGCTGAGCATAAAGTGCTCGACCTGGCCGTGTTGAAGAAAGGCGCGAAAGATTATTTGACCTTCGTCGACGATACGAAGGAGCTGTTCTACGCGTATCTCTATCACCGCACCGGTTCACTCGGGACTGCACAGACGCTCATGAGCGAGCTGTATCTGGATGTCCTCAGTCGCGCCATGTCGCTGTGGTGGTTCGGCTCATTGTCGTTGTCGCTGCTTATTGAAACCGCAGACAAAGCACTTGGGAAAACCATGGCAGGCAGCGAGGCCGACCTCGACCGCGTGTTCATTCCGAACTTGGCCTGGCTCACCGACGAAGAGAAGCACGGCGTGTCCTCGCTCCACGAATCATTGTGGACCTTGGCCGTGGCAGATCAGCGGTTGCTGATCCTGTCGATTCTCATGGGTTTTTCCACCGATCGCGTGGCCGCCGCACTCGGCATGAAGCAGCAGGTTGCGGAGCAGGCATTGTCGCAAGCCACCCAGAAACTGCTCGCCGCTTGGCAGCCGTCCGACTCCCTGAAGACCAAGCTGCAGTCACTGGTATTCGTGCCGGATCTCGACATCCGTCGCGAAACAAATTTGCGTTTTGCCGTGGTGGAAAAATACAACGCGCTGCGCATGCGCAAGTACCAGTGGGTGGTGGCCGGCGCGTTCCTTGCGGTATTTTCCAACCTTGTCGTTGCCGGTGTGCTCGCCTTCGTCGTGGTTGTGCAGTCGCCGACGTCGTTGCGCGGAGCGCGTACCGAAGTGGCCGCACTCGATGCGTTGTTGCTGAAGCGCGAAATCGCCGGATTCGAGGCAAAAAAGTCACTCACCGCTCTGGCTCCGCAGGCACAGGGTTTGGCCGCGTACGACACCACGCGTCAGATGACGTCGCTCGGATTGTCGGCCGCGCTCGGCGCATTCGAACAACAGGGCACCAACGAAGTCGAAGTCGACAAGTTGATCAAGTTGCTTGAGCGCGCATCCACCGCATCCGTTCCGGCCGCACGTCAGGTTGCTGCCCTGCTCGGACAGCCGACGCCGTTCATCGATGTGGCGTACGCCGTGATGATTCAGTAATCGGGACGCGCCGGAAATGAGACCCAGATGCGTTGATGTCGGGAGGTTGTTTGTCAGGCCCACACCATCATCGCGCCGCGCTGGTTCCACTTCACCGGCGGCGTTTGTTTTGCGCCCATTGTGGCACCGCGTACACCCGAAAAGAAACGTCCTTGCCCGGCCGGATCCACGGTCATGCCCGGTGTCAGTCCTGCCAGGTCCACGCCGTCGTGGCTGGTGCACAGCGGATCAATCGCCACATGTTCCGGATCGATTCCGGCTAGTTCGGCCTGGCGCTTGGCGATGAGCCCCAAGTCGATGCCATTGCCGGTACGCGGTGGGTACGTAATTGCCGACGTGATCACGTCGGCGCCGTAGCGGTCGGTGAGGCGTGTGCGGCGTGCGGCGTTCTGCGCGGTGCTCATGTCGTATCCGAAGCAACACGCCTGAGCGCAGGCGGAGACTGCCATGCCGATGTGTCGCGGGTCGCTGCCGGTGCGCCTGAGCATCTCCACGAGTTTCGTCACGATGCCGTCGCTTCCATCGGCAGGGTCCAAGCATTCCATACTGCCGTTGAGAAATCCGATCACGTCGTTGTCCGGATCGTAGACCGTGATGCCGGGTGAATCCCCGACCATCAACAGGGCCGCCACTTTCGTGCGGACTTGCTCCATCTCGATGCCGCCGGCCGGGAAAATCACGCCGTCGGCTTTGTCTTTTGTGCGGATGAATCCGGGCACCTTCCCCGCTTCCAGCGGCGCACCGGCACGCAGGTCGGCGATACCGGTCTTCATCTCCAGCGACTGGGCGAGAATCACGCCGGCACCGCTCTCGGCGAGCAGCTCTCCGATGCGCGTGGCGAACTCCGGATGATCGGGATGCACGATGCCCGCCGAACGGTCGGAAACGATCGTTTGGAGCGCGCCGCCGAACAACAATTGACGATGACCGGAAATAGACATGTGCGATAGTAGACTCTTTTTTTCATGGAATGTCAATGCCGCACCCTGCGCAAGCCGTAGCGAAGACCTTCGGGAAAAGGGCTGCGTATGGTACAATGGCTGGATACGTCCGAACCCACATTCAAACCCATACCATGGCCGCCATCCGCACCGTCCGCGACGTCGTTGAATCCAGTACGTTCCAAACAGTCGTGTTCGTGGCCATTATTGTTGCCGCCACACTCGTTGGCCTGGAAACGTATCCGGAGCTCGTCGACAGTCATGCGTTGTTGTTCGACGTGGTGAATTCTGCAATTTTGTGGATTTTCATGGTGGAAGTCGTCTTGCGCATTTTGGCATACGGACGCCAGCCGTGGCGCTTTTTCATGGACGGCTGGAACCTGTTCGACTTCTTCATCGTTGCCGTGTTGCTCTTGCCGCTGCACAGTGAATTCTTTGCAGTGCTTCGGCTCGTACGCATCGTCCGTCTTCTGCGTGTCGTCAAAACCATTCGTATTCTGCGCCTCATCGATCTGCCCCAATTGCAGTTCGTGGTGAATTCCTTGCTGCGCAGCTTGCCGCCCATCGGCAGCATCGCGTTGCTGCTCTCCATGCATTTCTACATGTACGGCGTTATTGGTACGACACTATTTCACGATATTGACCCGGCACATTTTGGCACCCTGCAGCAGTCGCTGTTGTCCTTATTCACCACGCTCACGCTGGAAGGATGGGTGCAGCTGATGGAAGCGCAAATGGCAGTGACGGCAGCAGGACACTTCGTGCCGAAGTTCATTGTTGCGGGGTACTTTGTGACGTTCATTGTCATCGGCACCATGATCGTGATGAACCTCATCATCGGTGTCATCGTAAATTCCATGAGCGATCTGGAAGACGAAGAAGAGGAGCTGGCGATTCTAAGCAAACGCGGTCATCGCAAGCTCACCATTCACCAGGAGTTGTCCGCCATCGAGAAGCAGCTCGAAGAGTCGTCCGTCTGCCTGCGCCTGCTCAAGAAATCGCTCGCCGCCGAGGACGTGGACGTGGACGCGGTCGTGCCGGAACTCAGCTACGGTCACAAATTCGGCGTCGGCAAATAAGCGTTGCCGCTAGACTGTTGGCATGAAGGTTGCACCCTCCGCACAGTCCAACATTTGGAAGCTGTACGCCATCCAAGCGTTCACGCAGGCGCTGTTCATCATCCCCATCATCGTGCTGTTTTGGCAGGCACATGGTTTGAATTTAGAGCAGATCATGCTGCTGCAAGCAGGGTTCGCGTTGACGGTGTTCGTCTTGGAAATACCCACCGGATACCTTGCCGATCGCTGGGGGCGCAAGAACACCATCGTGCTTGGAGCGTGCTTCGGCTTCGCGGCGTACGTCGTGTATGCGCTCGGCGGGACATTCTGGCATTTTCTCTGCGCTGAAATTCTCATCGGCGTCGGTTCAAGCCTGCTGTCTGGAACCATCGAAGCCATGACGTACGACACGCTGCTGGAGCTTGGTCGCGAACGTGAGTACCGGCGCATCGCCGGCAATCAGTCGTTTCTGGAATTCAATACCGAGGCCGCCAGCGGAATCATCGGTGGCTTGCTCGGAGCCATCAGTTTGGCGTTGCCGTTGTGGATCACCGCCATTCCCATGGCGCTGGCCGTACTTACCGCCGCGTCGTTGTACGAACCCAAGCGTCACAAACCAGTCGAACCCAAGCACTGGAAAACAATTCTGGATGCATCGTCGCACGCGCTCTTCAGGCACAAAGGACTGCGCATGGTCATCCTCACGTACGGACTCATCTCGTGCATGTCGCTCATCTTCTTCTGGTTCTTCCAGCCGTACCAAACCTTGGTCGGCGTGCCGGTGGCGCTGTTCGGACTCACGCATGCCGTCACGGTGGCGGCCGGCGCGTTCGCGGCCAAGTCCGTGCCATGGTTCGAGAAACGTATCGACGATCGTTTGCTGCTGGTGCTTCCGGCGATCATGGTCGTCGCATGTTTCTTGGCACTCAGCTTGCCGCCGACACAACTGTTTCTCGTCTTCTTCATTGTCAGTCGCTTAGCCTGGCATTTCGTCGGCCCGCTCACTGCCGACCTCATCAACCGCATGACCACGTCGGATGTGCGCGCCACGGTGCTGTCGGTCCGGTCGTTTTTCAGTCGTTTGCTATTCGTCATCGCGTCGCCGTTCGTGGGTGCGTTGGCCGATGCCCGCATGATTCCGTACGCGCTCGGCGTGAGCGGCGTGGTGGGGGCATGCCTGCTTGTCTTGGCGTTTAGCGCTACCCGCTCAGCCTGGAAGGAGATTCCGGCCTAATCCAACAGTCCCGGCAGCGATTTCTCGTAGGTTTTCAGATCGATTTGGATCTTGGCCGCACCGGTGTCCATGGCTGCCTTGGCGACTGCGACCGAGACCTTGGTGAGTAAACGCGGATCGAACGGCGTGGGCAGCAGGAAATCCTGACCCATCGCCGGATTCTCGCCATACTTCTCTTTGGCCAATCCGCTAATGGCATGGATCGCCGCCAACTTCATGGGTGTGGTGATTTGCCGTGCGCGCGTATCCAGTGCACCGCGGAACAGGAACGGAAAGCACAGCAGATTATTCACTTGGTTGGGCTGGTCGCTGCGACCGGTAGCGATGATCACGTCTTTGCGCATGGCGCGCGCGAGATCGGGTTTGATTTCAGGGTCCGGATTCGCCAAAGCGAATACGATCGGGTTTTTCGCCATGGATTTCAACATCTCGGCCGACATGCAGTCGGCCTTGGAAACACCAATGAACACGTCCGCGCCCTTCAATGCGTCGGCCAGCGTACGGTGCGGGGTCGTGCGTGAAAACGATGTCTTGAATCCATTCAGGTCCATACGGTGGTCGCCGATCACCCCCTTGGAATCGCACAGCGTGAGCTGGTTTTTCTCCACACCCAATTCGCCCAGCATTTTCGCAATGGCGATGCCGGCCGCACCGGCGCCGTTCATCACGATCGTCACCTTCTTCAATTCTTTGCCCGCAACCTCTAGTGCATTCAGCAACCCGGCGCAGCCCACCACAGCGGTGCCGTGTTGGTCGTCATGAAACACCGGAATTTTCATGGTTTCATGCAGGCGGCGCTCAATCATAAAGCACTCCGGCGCCTTAATGTCCTCCAAATTAATGCCGCCGAACGTGGGCTCCAGCAGTTCCACCGTGCGGGCGACTTCGTCGATGTCGGTCGAATTGATTTCAATGTCGAATGCGTCGATGCCGGCGAAGCGGCGGAACAATGCGGCTTTGCCTTCCATCACCGGCTTGCTGGCCAAGGCACCTTTGTTTCCCAGACCCAGAATGGCGGTTCCGTTGCTCACCACGGCCACCAGGTTTCCCTTGGAGGTGTAGCGGTACGCGTCGTCGGGACTCTCGGCGATTCTGCGTACCGGTTCGGCCACGCCTGGGCTGTACGCCAGCGACAGGTCTTCTTTATTGCGCAGCGGCTTGGTCACCCGAATGGCGACTTTCCCGCGCGGGAATTGCTCGTGCAGTTTCAGGGATTCTTCGTAAACGTTTGTCATAGTGGAGGGAGTATACCGCGTGTGGACCGGACGGGCCCGTCCGGTCCACGTACGATTCACTTATCGCCCTTCAGCAGGCCGGGGGCAATGAGGAGTGTTTCGAAAATGAAATCATGCTGACCTTCGCACAGTACGGTGACATCACATTCACGATGATCGACATCGGTGGCGTCCGGTCGCACCGAATCCGGATACAAGTGCGCATGACGATTCACGATGGACATGCATTGCGCATGGCATTCGCGAATGCGAGGACAGACAGCCACTCCGGCTTTGTCGGCAGCAAATTCAGCGATGATTTCGGCAGACACGGCGTCAGCCGGTTCAAAATCTCGAATGCCTTCTCGGGGCGTAAATGGTAAGCCGTTACACATAGTCATTGAAGAAAAAAGATAGAAGGCGAACGTCTCTCGCCGGCGCCGACGTGAACCGTTCGATGTGCAGTAAAGAAGCTCTTGTTTCATTCCTCAATATGGCGAACAATATTCGCCACTATGAGCATCACGACGATTCATACGCACCTGGAGAACCTTGGACTCAATCACCATGAGCGCAGCGTGTACATGGCATTGCTCACACAAGGTCAGCAGCCTGCATCCTCGTTGGCATTGCGCAGTAAAACTCCCCGTAGCACCATTCGCAGCATTTTGGACAAACTCTGCAGTATGGGGATCGTCGATAAAATTTATCGCGGCAATACACAGCTCTACTCCTGTCTCCCGGCAGATGCACTGGTGCGATACCTAGAGCGTGATCTGGCGGAAAAAGAGCGCCAATCACAAGCCTTGCGTGCGCTGGCACCCGCCATCGATGCCTTGCGCAATGCCGAGAGTCATCGCCCGGCGGTACGGTATTTCGAGGGCGAAAAAGGCATTATTGAAGCATTCAATCACAGCCTGGCGAGCGGTGCGAACGAGATTTTATTCATGACCTCGTACGATTTTTTCCAGAGCAAGCGCGTCCGCGACTACGACATCCATGAATATCTGCCAACCCGCATCCGCAAGAAAATCTTCATGCGTGTACTGAGTGATCGCAACGAAGAGTCCGCGCATTGGCAAAGTCGCAGTAAGGACGAATTTCGCAGTCATCGCTATTTGCCAAAACATACACGCATGCCCGGCAGCTTTTTCATCTACGGCCAGTTCGTGCTCTACTTTTCCGCCAACAAAGGCGAATACATCGCGGTGTTGACCGAAAGCCCGGTCATGGCCGAAACCATGCGTACGCTCTTTGAATGCCTGTGGAACACATCCGCTGCGCGACCCGTACAACACGGCTAAGGAGAAATACTTGCAACCATGCCGTATCGAGCGCAGCATCTTTTCGCGCGCAACACCCGTATCGCCCATGTCTATCTCACTGCACATCATCCATGCTTC
The DNA here is from genome assembly GCA_964448405.1 of uncultured Candidatus Peribacteria bacterium. Taxonomy (GTDB): domain Bacteria; phylum Patescibacteriota; class Gracilibacteria; order Peribacterales; family Peribacteraceae; genus DAORHV01. The sequence goes on from CAYUVW010000001.1 coordinate 15,178, forward strand.
CACGAGTGGTAACACGGAGTATGTCGTGGATGTCGCCGTCCGCTACATTCGTTCCGTGGCCCCCGAGATCGTTGCGGAACGTCAGCGTGCGGAATTGTGCAGCGCCGAGGATTTGCTGCGCGGAGATGTGCTCATTCTTGGTTCGGGTACATGGAATACCGGCGGGAAAGAGGGGCAATTGAATATGCACATGGATGCATTACTCCAGAAAGCGAAGGACTTGGATATACAGGGAAAACCCGTGAGCTTCATTAGCCTTGGTGACGATCGTTATTATTTTCGTACACGTTGCACGGAGCATTTTCTTCGGTTTCAACGCGACCACGGCGCAAAGCTTTTTCTGCCACCGCTGATTCTTGTGAACGAGCCATATGGCCAAGAAGAGCGTATTCGACTGTGGGCGCAGAAGCTTGTGGATGCAATGCTGAAGTCAAAAATTGGCACGTGAGAACCAGGTTTCCCGTACGCCGAAAACACCACGAACTGCTCGTGGCGCTCCGGGGAGAAAAGCCTAACGCTTCTTCGACTTGGTCTTGGTCTTCTTGGCCTTTGTCTTGGTCTTTACGACTTTCTTCTTGCTCGCAGGGCGAGACTTAGGTTTTTTGGGCATGCGATTACTGTCCGCTTACTACGCTTTCCGTACAAGCGTTTGCACATGCGTCTTCGCCGATACGTCGTGCGGCGCACGATGATGAAAATAGTTTCATGGATTATTTTCAGTGTCTCTTTTCGATAGTTGTACTTCAAAAAAATTTGATCTGCAGCATAAAGGAACCGAAGGTTTCTCTTTCGCGAGTGTAATGGCGGAGCCAACGGGATTCGAACCCGCGACCTCTTCCGTGACAGGGAAGCGCTCTAACCAGCTGAGCTATGGCTCCATTTCAGACATCTCCAATGGGCGTCACTTGGTTCCCATCGGGCCAAAAGACTAGCAAAGAAGACTATGCAACACAATTGGACCCGCAACGGCGAAGAAGGGGGCAAAGGAGCCTTTTTGCGCTATGGCGTCCGCTTGAGCAGCTTGCTGAGCTGCGTGCCAAGGAACGATGTGCCCTGCGAAAGATGTCCGCCGAGTGCCTGCAGACCCGGGGCCAGGCCGCCATTGGCAAGTGCGTAGCCGCCAATTGTTAAACCGGCTCCAGCTACACCGACGACGCCAGCAGCCGTAAGAAAGTGCTTGGCATTATCTTTGAAAGCACGCCACTCAACAGTCCACCAATTTGGCATTGTTTCCTGGAACCAAGCTTGTGTTCTACGAATCCATTGCGAGCCCCACATACGATTAAGGCTAATATCCAAATTTCGAATGTTGTTCACCAGTCCGTTTAACTCTCGGTGTTGATCTCTGCGATCATACGATCCGTCAGCTGAATCCAAGTTGTCGATAATGCCCCCCTCTCGCAACTCAGATCTTCGAATTTGTCGCAGTGTATTCAGCAGTCTCGATAACTCGCCTCTTCCTTTGTGCTCCTTTATAACTGCTTCACGCTCTGCGCCGCCCGCGTTGTAACGGCGGATGATCTCACTTGCATTCGCCATTACCTTTGCAATCGATTCCTGGTGCAGGAGTACGTCATTTGAATCTCGTACCGGGTCGCGCTCCTGTGCGCGTTCAATATTCCTGTCTGCCATAGAAAAAAGTAGGAAGGAAATGAATGCTAGACACTTTCAACATCGGCGATAATCTTTTCTAGCGCGACGATCTGTTCGTCGAGCGCCACAACAGTTTCTGCGCGTAATACGAGCGGCCCAAGCGCAATTGCAGCTTGTGTATCCGCCTCAATACGCTCTTTTCGTACGTGTTCCAAGAGTGCAACGAAAGAAGCGCGGGATGCCTTCTCCATCGACGTGTCGCTCTTCAATTGCAGTAGGTACGCATCAATCTGCTCGACGCTCAAAGTCGCGACGTATTCTGCGAAGGTCGTTTCGTTCGTCAGAACAAGATCAACCTCTTTCGGCGTCAATTTGCGCCACTGCTCTGTCTCGGCACCTGCTTTACGTGGTTTGCCCTTGGGCATAAAAGAGATGTGGAATGTGGAGAAAATTATGCAGTACGCCAGGCTTTTGCCAAATATTCCGTCACGGCGCGGTGCGTGTTGAAGTACCCCATCAGGCCGATGGTGCGCTTCATGCGGCGGATCCAACGCACATGGTCGGCGTGCTCGTATTCCGGAATCACCTGGTACTGCAGTTGCGTGTACAAATCCTCGGCGTCGATTTGACGGGTGTCGTCGGCATCCAGCGATTGCGCCAAAGGTCCGATTCTCCAGCCGGCTTGCGGATCCATTTCGTAGCCTTCGATCCACCAGCCGTCGAGCGTGGACAGGTTCAGCGTCCCGTTGATGCACGCCTTCATGCCCGACGTACCCGAAGCCTCGTGCAAGCGCGTCGGCGTGTTCAGCCACACGTCGGCGCCCGAGACCATCATCTTGGCCAGGTCGGGGTTGTAGTTCGGAATGTAGACGATGCGGATTTTGTCCGAGAGCGAACGTGAACGCTGGATCATGCGCTTGATGACATCCTGGCCGAACGGATCCTGCGGATGCGCGTTGCCGGAATGAATGATTTGCAAATGCCCCTGTCCGACCTCAATCAATCGGTTGAGATTGGTATAGATGAGCTCAGGGCGCTTGTAGGCCACCACGCGGCGCGCACTGGCGATGGTCAGCGTGTTTTCATCCAACGGGATGACCGAGTACTTGTTTGCTTCTTGAATCAAACGGCGCTTGGAAACCCGATGCGCCTCCCACAGCGCTTGATCGGGAATGTCGTGCGAAGCCTTGGAAAGTACCGACGGATTCTCGCGCCACCCTGTGCAGTAACGATCCAGCAGATGACGCATGTCTTCACTTGCCCAGTGTTCGGCGTGCACGCCGTTGGTAATGTGGTCGATATTTTCACCAGGAAACATCGCACGGGATACCATGCCGTGTACGCGTGCCACGCCGCAGGTGTAACGGCTGAGGTGCATGGCGAGCAGCGTCATCGACAAGCTGTCTTCTCCAGCGATCTTGCGGATGTGCCACGGCAGCATGTCGCCCACCACTTTGTAGGCCATGTCGTAAGGGAATACGTCGTGGCCGGCCTTTACGGGTGTGTGCGTGGTGAATGCGCAGCTTGGACGAACGTTGTCGTCTTTGTAGTCGCGTTCACGCAGCAGCTCGAGCGTAAGGAACGCAGCATGTCCTTCGTTCATGTGGAACGTGCCGACGTTCTGGTAGCCGAGTTTGCGCAACATGCGCACGCCGCCGATGCCCAGCACCACTTCCTGCTTCAGGCGCATGTAGCCGTCGCCGCCGTACAAATACTTGGTGATGTCGCGGTCCCACGGCTGGTTCTCCGGCAGATTCGTATCCAAAAAATAGACCGGCACCGTGTGGCCGCGGCTTTCGAGTTCGAGTACCCACACACCTACTTTCACCTGGCGTCCTTCAATGGTGACTTCCACGGTCTGCGGCAGCTTTTTCAATACCTCGGACGGATTCCAGTTCATTTCGCTGTACTGCTGCGAGCCGTCGGCATTGATCGATTGCTTCATGTAACCGTGCTGCCAACACATCGTCATGGCGGCGGCCTTTACGCCCAAGTCGGTGGCCGAACGCATGATGTCTGCGGCCAGTACGCCCAACCCACCGGCAAACGTGGGAATTTGGCGCGAGAAGCCGATCTCCATTGTGAAGTATCCGACGGTGAGATCCTTAGCGATGGGTGTCGCCATGGGACGTATGCGAAAAGATTAATTTTGGTTGATTTGCGGCGCAATCACCTCGCCGAAATTCGCGGGCTTTGCGATAATATCGCCGATACGCTTAATAATTTCCTGCTGCGTCGGACGAGCACCTGCAGCGCCGATTTCAAAGCTCTTTGCTACAAAGACGCGTCCGTCGGCCGTGTTGTACATCAGGGTTGCCGTATTATCTGCACCCAGAGTGACACGGTAGCTGTTGTTTGCATTCAAGCGACGGAATCCCGGGTCGCTGTTTGCGTTCTTCAGGGCGCTTTTCAATGCGAGGTTCAATCGCAACTTGAATGCCTGTTGCTCCGTAGCATTTCGAACGTCGGGGTTTCCACGCAGTGCGTCGGCAACCATCTTGAGCTTTCCTCCTGCACGGTCACTCGGCGTTTCATTCGATGGCGGAAGTATGAGCTCAGGGTCGTTGTTCGCGGCCAGATCTGCATGGGCCTTATCAACCATTTCCTGCTTCCGGACATTGTCGGCTCTATTGCTCGCAGTAGCCGAGTCGCCCGTTGGCAGAACAAGCGGAAGTTCTTGCCAAATGCATCGCGCTTCACGCAGTGAAAACTCCTTTCGGGAGTTCTGGAATAAGGAAAGCTTCTGCATAAAAGAAATGGGAATGGATATTTTTCTTATTGATATTATAACATATTAATACTTATTTGACAATAACCTGTCTCAGCCGGAAGGCTTATCGTAGGTGCCAATCCATGGCCATTGATCCGCACATCTTTCGGGCATACGACATCCGCGGCAAGGCGTATACGCAACTGAATGCAGAAGCATGTTGGTGGATTGCCGCCGCATTCGGATCCATAGTTCGCGAGAACTATGCCAACGATACGAACACTCCCACCGTGGTCGTCGGGCACGATGCGCGAACGCACAGCCCCGAATTTATGGAGGAAGTGGTTTCCGGCCTTATGGCTTCCGGTTGCAGTGTAAAGCGCATTGGCCAAACGCCGAGTCCGTTGAATTACTTTACGGTGTGCAACCGCGGTTTCGATGCGGGCATCCAGATTACGGCCAGTCACAACCCCAAAGAAGACAATGGACTGAAGCTGCACCTGCGGGGCGCCGAGGCGTATGCAGGCGAAGATTTGCAGCGACTGCGTGAACGCATTGAAGCGAAGAACACGCTTACCGGCACCGGCTCAGTGGAAGATATAGAAGCCGAAATGACGTATCTCGAATACCTAGAGCAGTTGTTCCCGGCTGCAGGAGGTCGTCGCCACGTTATCGTCGATGGCGGCAACGGCGTCGCGGGTCCGACCTATGCGTTGGCGCTCAAGCGAATTAAAGCCAAGGTGACGGGCATGTATCTCAAGCCCGACGGCACGTTCCCAAATCATCCGGCGGATCCCAGTAAATATTCCACGCTGGTGGATTTGCAGCAGAAAGTCGTGGAGCTGAAAGCCGACTGCGGATTTGCATTCGACGGCGACGGCGACCGTCTGGGCGTGGTGGACGAGAAAGGCCAGATCGTGACCGCCGACCAGCTCTTGCTCTTACTCGCGAAGGATCACCTCAGTCGCAATCCAGGAGCTCCGGTTATTTTCACAGTGAGCAATTCAGGGTTGCTGGAAAGCGAAATAACCAAGTGGGGTGGCAAGCCGGTCATGTGCAAAGTCGGCCATTCGTTCGTGGAACATGCCATGCGTGACCACAACGCCAAGTTGGGAGGTGAGCAGTCGGGTCACTTTTTCTGCGGCGAGGCATACTACGGCTTCGATGACGCGTTAGTGGCTGCCATGCGCGTGCTGAGCATTTTGAGTGCCAACAAGAAGGCCAAGCTGTCCGAACTCATCGCGGAGTTTCCGAAAGTCTTCCAGGCACACGAGTTGCGTCCGCATTGTGACGATACCAAGAAAAAGGACGTGGTCGACCGCGTGTCGAAGTTCTTTGCAGCAAGTCACCCGGTGAATACGTTGGATGGCGCGAGAATTGATTTCGGTGACGGTGCTTGGGCGGGCGTGCGGTACAGCAATACAAGTCCGTGCCTTTCGGTTTGCATTGAGGCCCGGAGCGAGGAGAAATTACAGGCGGTGGAGGCCGAGGTTCTGGGGCATTTGAGAACGTACGAAGAGGTCCAGTTGGAGACGAAATAGCGGCAGGAGTCCAAGGATTTCAAAGAGTTCAAGGAGTCCAAGGAAGATTCCCTCATTTATTCTGAGGGTATGCATATTCGTCTTCATGAACGGCTTGTTGTCTGGCAAGAGGCATACAAATTGTGCCTATCGATATACCGGATGACTTCGGATTTTCCCTCCTACGAGAAATTTGGATTAACCAGTCAGCTTCGGCGTGCAGCTGCCAGCATCGCGCTCAATATCGCCGAGGGAAACGCAAAAAGAACCAAGGGTGATAAATGTAGATTTCTCGATATTGCGTTTGGATCACTGGAGGAGGTGCATTGTGCAACGCGCCTCAGTCGTGATTTGGAATACATTGATACGGCAAAGTTCGAGCAGGTCGATCGTCATGTCCATAGGACAAGCTTTCTTTTGAATCGGCTCCGCAGAACCCTTGCATAAGATTCCTTGGACTCTTTGGAATCCTTGGTTTCTTTGGACTCCTAGGCCACTATGTCCTCATCAGCAACCTACTCATGACCTCCCCGCTCTCCCTCACCGGCCGCCAATGGGTCATGCGCCGCGATGCAGTACCCGATCTTATCGAAACACTGGCGAAAGAAAGAGGTTTGGACGATGTGGTAACAGGGAAGCCATTAAAACTTTCCGACCCCCTCAAATTTCCCGAGGCCTCCAAAGCCGTCGAACGCATCGAGCACGCGATGAAATCCGGAGAAACCATCGGCATTTTCGGCGACTACGACGCCGATGGTATTACCGGCTGCGCCCAGCTCGTACGCTACTTTCGTCGTCACAATATCGAGCCTGTCGTGCATCTGCCGCACCGCGCCACCGAGGGGTACGGCATGAAAATCAGCAGCTTGAACGCATTGCATGCCAAAGGCGTGAGGGTGCTCATCACCGTGGACACCGGCATTGCCGCCACCGCCGAAATCGCGCACGCCAAGACACTCGGCATGGACGTCATCGTTACCGATCACCACGCCGCCCCCCAAGGCCGCCCCGACGCATACGCCGTGCTGCATCCGCTCATCCCAACGCCGTTTCCCAACCAGCATCTTTCAGGGTCCGGCGTAGCACTCATGCTGGTACGTGCGCTCGAACACGGCAAGCCGTGGCCGGGGATAGAACAAGACATTATCCTGGCCGCCATCGGCACTATCGGGGACCTGGTCCCGCTTACCGGTGAGAACCGCGGACTTGTCATTCACGCGCTGCGCCTGCTTTCTAAATTGCCAGATTCGCCGCTGAAAGATTTTGCCGATGCCGTGCGCGGCCAGAGCGCCCAGGCGCTTACCAGCACCGATATCGCATTCCGTATCGTGCCGCGCATTAATGCCAGCGGCCGTATCGATCATCCAATTGTGGCGCTGCAAGCATTGCTCGACGGAGGAGACTCGCTCGAAAAATTGCATGCGCTGAATACCGAACGCCAGGGCATCACCGGCAAGATGGTCGAGCTGGCCGTGTCGCTGATCGACCCAACGCAGCCGTTTTTGTGTGTGGCCAACAGCGAGTTCCACTCCGGTGTCGTGGGCCTCATTTCCGGTGCGCTCACAGAACGCTATGGCCGTCCCAGCCTGGTGGCCGCCGTCACCGGCGACATCTGCACCGCGTCGCTACGCAGTATCCCCCAGGTGAACGTTGCGGCACTGCTGAATATGCCTGGCGTCCGCGACTTGCTTATCACGTACGGCGGACACGCGCAGGCCGCCGGTTGCACGTTCAACATTGCCAACCTTGCCGCAGTGCAGACGGCGTTGAATACATGCATGCGCGAACAAGGTTTTACCGGCGATGCCATGCGACCGGTCCTGCACATCGACGCAACGCTGCCACTGACAAGCGTCACCATCCCGTTCACCGAATCCATTCAGCGACTGGAGCCATTCGGCATGGGCAACGATCAGCCGGTTTTCCTATTGCAAGGCCAGTCCATTGAATGGGTTCGCACCGTCGGTGCCGATGGTAAGCACCTGCAATGCCGCGTGGGTGGCAAGAAAGCGGTGGGCTTTGGCCTGGGAGCGCATGCGCAGTCGCTCACCGACAAAGAGTGTTGGGACGTTGCGTGTACGCTCAGTATCAGCGATTGGAACGATAAGCGCGAAGTGCAGCTCATGATGAAAGATATCCGGCCGCTGAAAAAGAGCTAACCGCAACTGCGACGCAGCGTCGCAGACGGCCGCAGGCCGAAATCATATCCCCGGAACGCGGCGTTCCGGCTGCGGGCGTTATTGGATTGGATACAAAAAAGACCCCTTTCGGGGTCCTTGGATTCTTAAAGTTGGGGTCGCGGCCTAGACCGGAACCAAGCTTCCCTCGACGGAGAAGACTTCGGTCACCGGAGCATTCAGAGCCATGGAAATCTTGTAGGCAAGCAGCACCGACGGGTTCGTAGCACCGCGCTCGATGGACATGATCGTCTGGCGGCTGACACCGACGCGCAGCGCAAGTTCCTCCTGCGTCATCCCGCGCTCGAAGCGCAGGCGGCGGATGTTGTTCCTGAGGGTTGCGGTCGGCATCGTAGGGAAGGGGGAGAAACCGTTCGTCTACTCACTACGGTAGTCGAGTAGGCGCGGGAATTGTACTCATCTTCTCCTATGCGGCAAGTCTATTTTCCATAGATCTAGCGCCAGAGTCTCACGGCCCTGTCCATGCCCGAATGCCGCATCATTGACGAATTAAAAAAATAGTATGACTACTTTCTCGTACCAATGAGGGCAGTTTCGAACGCTACCATCTCATAAATAAGAGAATTTGCCATACGGCATTTTTGCCGAATACAAGCGACATTCGCTACATTGGACGCCATGATCCCCTCTCCGTTCCACGGCATTTTCTCGGCGTCGACCGAGGCCGATGCCGATGGAGCAGTCGAGCGACGCAGTCCAGTGCATGCGCATGCCAAGTCCCATGCGGTGAAGCCGGTTGCCCCCGTGAACTCCACGCAGCCGCAAACGGGCGGCCAGGTCGCTTTGGATATTTTCGAATTCGACAATTACTACATTCTGAAAGCGCCGATGGCCGGCGTAAAATTGGCGGATCTGGATATCGAAATCACCGACAACGTCATTACCATTCGCGGCCAGCGCAAACAGACCGACGACATTCCGCAGAATCAGTATTACCTGCAGGAATGTTTTTGGGGTGAGTTCAGCCGGTCGGTGACGCTGCCGTGCTCCATTGATCCAAAGAAAGTGAAGGCCACCTTCAACAAAGACGCCATCTTGAAAATTTTGGTGCCGAAAGAAGAGCGCGTGAAAATCATCCGTATCAGCGAATAAAGGAAAGAGTCCGAAGAATCCGCTGAAGAAGTCGTTCATCCTCTTCTTTGGTTTCCTTGGCGGCAGCTGCATCGTGTAGTCTGTCGACATGAAGCACCCTTTTCTTGTGACAGGCATTCTCTCGTTGCTGCTGCTCTCTGCTTGCAATGGCGCAAGTGAGGCCGCAACGCAGTACCAACAAGGCCTGAAATACTGGCAGGGAGATGGTGTCGTTGCCGACGGAGCGAAGGCGGTGCAATTGTTCACGAGCGCAGCCGATGCCGGAAATGCCGATGCTCAGCTGACTCTTGGCTATCTGTATATGAAAGGCGAAGGCGTGGAGATGAACGCGGAAAAAGCCACCGAGTTATTCGTGAAGGCAGCCAAGCAGGGTGGACGCGATGCTCAGTACAACGCCGGTCTTGCCTATGCGCGCGGAACGGGTTCGACGCTGAATTATGTCGAGGCCCTCAAATGGTTCAAGCTTGCTGCCGAACAAGGTGATGTCGGCGCGCAGTACAACGTTGGTGTCATGCTTGCCAATGGCGAAGGCGCCCCCAAGGATCTCGTAGGATCGTATGTCTGGTTTACGTTGGCCGTTGAAGGAGGCGATGCCGAGGCTTCTGAAAGCCAAAAGAGCATTGAGTCTGCACTGACGCAGGAGCAAATGAAAGAAGCGGAAACACTCCTGGAGCAACTGCGTGAAAGTGTGCGTCGCGCGTCACCTCCGGGATCCAAGCCCACGGTGCAAGTGAAGACGCAGTCGCTGTAAGCGTATCGGACGACGAGGAACTCACTTTCGCGGTCTGCGGGGAGTGCTAGGCTAATCCATGCCCGCAAGGGCGAATGTCCTCCGACGCCCATGGGAAACCACGGGCGTCGGAGTGATACTGAGAACACTCCTTCCTTGGAGCTGAACGTCGCGAGCGTCCCGGCTCACGACACGTTGGCAACCTTGAGCTTGCGGCGGAGCATCTTGCGCTTCCACTTCTTGAGCGCGCGACGCTTCTTGCGCTGTTCCAGGTTTGCCTTACGCAGATTCATGGGACCGACCTCCGAAAGATGTGAGTGTGACCAGATTCCACTTGCCGCTGCCCTCGAGACTACGAGAGCAAACGCGGACGAAAGCGGATTCCTTGTCGCCGGTGATGCGAATGAACGAGATGTCCGTAACGACCAAGAGCCCCCCGGGTGAGTGAGGGGTGCGTTGTGTGCGAGAGATTCATTTCCGTTTACACAACAACACCCCGTCCACGCAGCGTGGCCTGCTTCGACATCGTGGCGGCGCAGGAGGAGTGAGAGAGTGTCATCGGTGACTCCAAACTTTATCGATCTCCTATCGAGAGTCAATAATATTCTTGGGAATGTGCGTACAATGTGCGCGTGCGCGTACTCCTCGTCGACAACTACGACTCGTTTACCTACAACTTGTACCAGCAGCTCTGCTCGCTGGGCGCCGAGGTGATCGTGGCAAAAAACGACGAGGTCAATGCAGCCGCCATCCACGCGCTGTCGCCGACGCACATCGTGCTCTCTCCCGGCCCCGGCACACCCGATGACGCAGGTGCCAGCAACGATGTCATCCGCACGTTTGCAGGTGTAATCCCCTTGCTTGGCGTGTGTCTTGGGCACCAGTGCATCGGACAGGTATTTTCGCCGTACGGAGCCAAAAACGTTATACATGCGCCCGAACTTCTGCATGGAAAAACCAGTGCTGTCTCGCACGAGAGAAAAGGATTGATGCGCGGCGTTCCGTCGCCGTTCACCGCTGCGCGGTATCATTCGCTCATCGTGAAAGAAGTGCCGCCAATGTTCCATGCCATGTGCTGGACGACCGCAAAAAACGGAACGAAGATTCTCATGGGCCTGATGCACGAATCGCTGCCCGTGTTCGGCGTGCAGTTCCATCCCGAGTCCTTCCTCACCAAGCACGGCGATGTGATTCTGAAAAATTTTCTCGCTTGCCGCACATGAAGACGACGTTGCAGTTTTCCGCCGGCGATCCGCTCGAGTTTTTCGCGCGCATGCGTGCGTCCGAACGAAACATCGCGTACGTCACCGACGGCGGTGTCACGATCGTCGCGTGGAATCCGGTCCGTACGGCTTTTCGTCTGGAGGACATCGAAGGCGAGCACCGCCTTTGCATTGGTTACGTCGGCTATGACGATGGCGCGGCAATGATCGGCGTGCGCACGCATGCGAAGGACGATCAGCGCGTCCGGGGTACTTGCTTCCATGTCTATACGAACGCTGTGGCCATTGAAGGCCGGAGCATCAGGGTGATGGGCGACGCGCCTTTTGCCGCGCAAGTCCGCGTCATTCTCAAGCGTCCGCTCCCCGACCCGTCGCATATTTCCGTCCCGCGCTTCCGCGCCCGCATGACGAAGCAGGCCTACGCCAAAGCATTCGTGCGCGTGCAGCGCTGCATCCGTGACGGCGAGTTCTATCAGCTCAACCTGGCGCAACGGTTCGATGCCGCGTACGCAGGAGAGAGGCGCGAACTCTTTTCGTTGCTTGCCCGTCGCAACCCCGCCGCGTGCATGTCGTATTTCGAGGGGAAGGATTGCACGCTGTTGTCGCTGTCGCCCGAGACATTCGTGCGCATCGATGGCCGACGCATCGTCACGTGTCCCATTAAAGGCACCCGCCCGCGCGGCGCCACACCGGAACAAGACGCTGCGTTGCGTGAGGAGCTGCTGCAGAGCGACAAGGAACGAGCTGAATTGGCGATGATCACCGACCTGCTGAGAAACGACGTCGGCCAAATCGCCCGCGTGGGCACCGTACGCGTGGAAGAAGCCCGCGCGATCCAGGCCAACCCGACGGTATGGCATACGCACTCGGTTGTGTCCGGCGAATTGGAAAGCGGCATGACGCCCGCAGACGTGCTAAGGCAGATGCTGCCCGGCGGCTCGATTACCGGTTGCCCAAAGAAGCGCGCGGTGCAGGAAATCGACGCATTGGAGCCGCTGAAACGCGGGCCGTACACCGGCGTGCTGTGCATGTTCCATGGTACGTTCCTGCGTTCCAGCATTCTCATCCGCACGTTGGTTGCGACGAAGAACAAGCTTTCGCTTTCGGTCGGCGGCGGCATCGTGGCCGATTCCACGCCGGAGAGCGAGTACCAAGAGACTCTCGATAAAGCCAAAGCGTTTTTCGATCTCGCTCAGCCCAAGGCCATGACGTGGATCAACGGCAAGCCGGCTGATCCGCTGGACCCGCGCCTCAAGCTGCTCGATCCGCTGCATGCAAAAGGCAAGGCCGTATTCGAGACGCTGCGTACGTACGGCGGTGTGCCGTTTGAACTCGATGCACATCGCAAGCGCCTGGCCCGATCCGCACGCTTGCTGGGGTTCCATCTGCCGCCGTATTGCAACAATCTCGGCCGTGAAATTCTGGTTGCCGTACAGATCTGCGGCGTCGGACCACTGCGCATCAAGATTCTGGCGACGAACAAAGACGTATTGATCCAGTGTGTGCCGCTTGTCATCGATCCGGCCGTCTACAAGGGCGTCTCAGCCATGTTCATACAGGCAGAGCGTGTTACGCCAATGGCCAAGGCGCTGCCGTACGACGTCTGCGCGCATGCCAATGCCGCCGCCCGCAAGCGCGGTCATGAAGAGGCATTGCTGCTCGACTCCGTCGGCCATGTGCCCGAAGGCGCGTATTCGAATCTCTTTTGGGTGAGTCGCGGCGTACTGCACACCGCGGACGAGCGTGTGTTGCTTGGCATCACCCGCGCCGTGGTTCTGAAACTGGCCAAGCAACTGAAGCTTAAGGTCCGGTTCACCATGCCCGCACAGCGGGACTTACTGGAAGCCGACGAAGTGTTCATCACCAAGACCACCACCGGTCCGGTGCCGGTAACACGCATCGGGAAGACGAAGATTGGTTCTGGGAAACCGGGCGTCGTCACAAAAAAGATCTTGAAGGCATACGCCGGCTACTCGGGTTAATTTCTGCCCAGCATTGCGCGAGTCAGCTGCCGCAGCGCCACTTCCGGTCCGCCCAAACGGTCGATACGTTGACGGCTGGCATCAATTTCCAGGGTCACGGCTTCCCGAGCCGCATTTTTCAGGGCTATTAGCGCCAATCGTACGGTTTCGTTCGTATCGCCGATGGCGAGCAATCCGTCATGCACGAGTTCATCGAATGCGGCCAGCGGCATGGCGGTGGCGCTGCCCCTGGTCACCAATTCCGGCAATACGGTAAGCGCTGTTCCTTCCGCGGCGGCGGCTTCCAGGAGTTGCGTCGCCCGTCCCACGCAATTTTCAATGATGATCTGCAGCCCAATGGAGCGTTCACGGTCTTCCATGGCGCGGACAAGATCGCGCGCACGCGAAATGTGCGCGCTGAGGACGGTATCACCACTCGCCCTTGGCTGTTCGGGGATATCCATATAGAGAAGATGCTACACCCAAGGAGAGTACTTTCGTCAAGAATCCTGCGTGCTATACTCCCGCACCCATGAAGCTCACTCAAGCAATTCTGCCCGTTGCCGGATTCGGCACGCGGTTCCTGCCGTGGACTAAAGTCGTTCCGAAGGAACTGTTGCCCATCGGCAATGTGCCCATTATCGCGCTGCTCGTCGACGAGTGCTTAAGCGTCGGCATTACCGACATTTGTTTTGTCATCAGCCGCGGAAAGGAGGCGATTCCAGAGTATTTCGAGCAGCATCGTTCACTGGAGCGCGAACTTGAAAATCGAGGCAAGTTGCACATGCTCGAAGAGCTGAAGAAGTACGATAACGTGAATTTCCACGTGGTGTACCAAAACGAAATGAAAGGCGACGGCCACGCCATTCTGCAAGCGCACTACTGGGTGAAGACCGAGCCGGTTGCCGTGCTGTTTGGCGACGACCTTATCATCGGCAAGAAGAACGGTCTCCAGCAGCTGGTCGCCGCCTACGAAGAAGTGAAGTCCAAGCGCGACAGCGCCTTTCTGTGTTTGCAAAAAGTGCCGGACAAGCTGGTTTCCAAATATGGCATCGTCGCAGTCGACGACGCCAAGTCCAAGGGCCGACTGAAGAGCATTACGGGCCTTGTGGAAAAGCCGCTGCCCAAGAATGCGCCGTCAAACCTGGGTATCGTCGGCAAGTACCTTATTCCCCGCTCCACAATCGAAGTGTTGCATCGCACGGAGGCCGGTCACTACGACAAAGAAATCCGCCTTATCGACGCACTGAAGTCGCAACTGGGTACCATGGACGTCTACGGCTACGAATTCGAAGGCCAGCGCTTGGATACAGGCACGCCGGAAGGCTACCGCGAGGCAGTGAGCGTGCTGTGCTAATTTGGCCTCCAGATAGGAGAATCCATTCTTTTGTGGTATACTGAGGGGTATATTCTTATGTCCAAAAAAAACACACCAGAAACACCCAAAAGCGGACCGCGCCACTTTGGCGAAACACTGCCGGATTTGAAAGCGGAGCAAGGCAAGAAATTGCCGACCGGTTCCGCGAAGTTGATTGCCATCGAGGCCGCCAAGGAGATTGGAAAACTGGGGTATGACCTGGTGAAATCAGGCGGTTTACTGACACCGGTAAAGCTCGTGACGATGGCTTGGACTGCCTGGAAGGTCTACAGCACGGCCAAGGCCGAGGCGCTGCGCAAGCTGAATGAAACCTACCTCACCGGTCGTGACGTGTGGGCCCAGGACATCATGGGCAATGTGGAAGGCGGCGAGTTCAACGTCTCGGGAAACGAGCCTGTGAAGCAGGACATCCGCGATTACTTGCACGGTACTCCGCCTGCGCCCAGTTCACCGCTCCGTCTGCAGGTACGCACCCAGTATCGTAAGCAAAAAGAGTACGAGGCCGTCGTTGCACATCTGGAGCAACTGGAACAAGGTGCAGCTGCCGTTGCCGAGTCTCTGGCAGCCAATCCGCCGGAGCAGTCCGATGTCGCCGCGCGAGCCGAGGAGCTGAAAGCATCGCTGACACAAGGCGAGCAGGCGTTGACGCGTGTGGCCGAAACAGCCGAAAGCACTGACTCGGCCTCGTCGGACCAGAACACCGGTGAAGACAAGCAGAAGGAGAATCGTGAAATGTTCCTTCGTCGAATCGCGGACCCCGACCGCAATCTGAGGGACAAGATGACCGAATTGCTGAGCTGGGTCGGTAACGACTTCAAGGGATACGGTGTGAGGCTCCCCGGTGTTACACGTACGGCGAATGTGTCGCCGACCTACCGCGGTGACAGTACGCCGAGTAATACGTTTCACCAATTCTCCCGTCTCGATGGCACCTTCGAGCGCAATGGAGTGCGCATTGTCTTGGACGGGGTGATTGTCGACCAGCATGGCAGTTGGTATCAAAGCGACAGTGTTCCCAGCAAAATCACCATAACGACGCCCGATGGGCAGCTTGTCGCCGAGCACCAGTTCGCCCCCGTCCGTATCTTGAAGCAAGGGCAGGAGGCGGTTACGAGTGACCATCCGGCGATGCACCGGGAACTTTTGCAGGTGGCACAGGCCGTGGCGCAAGGCGAGCAGCCAGAGCGCCAGACCGACGCCGTCAAACGGCACACGGAAACATTGGAGCATGCACGGGATCGTATTGCAGAGCCGCTCGACCTCACGAAAATCCTCGCCAATCACGCGGCCGATGCGCGCCATACCGTTCCCGGACTATCTATCAAGACTGCCGAACGCCCTACCTCGATCGACGCCGAATATGCCGATACAAACGGCTATCGTCGGATCGACGGTACGGTCCGGGGTGCCGACGGCGTCACCGTTGTCTTCGACGGAGTGATTGTCGATCATTTCGGCGATTGGATGGGCAATACCAAGACTCCCAGCAAGATCACGATTACGACCCCGGGTGGCGCACTGGAAATCCAGTGCTCGCACGGCCAAAAATATTTCATCGCGAACGAACGGTATTACGATTATCACAGGGACACACCAGAGGCGAACTACTCGGCGGGCATCATCTTCAAGGCGCTTGAGGCGATGCGTCCTGCGTAGCGTGCTCTAGAGCTCCCGCTTGAACAGCTCGATTTCATCGCGCAGATCGGCCGCTTTCTCGAATTCCATGTTCTTGGCGGCCAGGTCCATTTGGGCTTCCAGCTCTTCGATCATGCGCTTCTTTTCGTCCTTGGGGATCTTCACGTGGTCGTACTTCTTCTTGCTGAGCTTCAGTTTGCTGTGTTCCTCGGCAATATCCTTAATGGCCTTAATAATGGTTTTCGGAGTAATGCCATGCTTCTTGTTGTAGGCCTCTTGAATGGTGCGACGGCGGTTGGTTTCGCCGATTGCACCCTCCATGGCGGGGGTCATTTTGTCGGCGTACAGCACGACGTGGCCACTGATGTTGCGGGCGGCGCGGCCGATGGTCTGCAACAGCGCATCTCGTGAGCGCAGGAATCCCTGCTGATCGGCGTCCAAAATGGCGATGTAACTGACCTCCGGAAGGTCCAAACCTTCGCGCAGCAGGTTGATGCCGACCAGAATGTCGATCTCTCCGCTGCGGAGCTGGCGCAGGATTTCCACGCGTTCCATGGTTTCAATATCGCTGTGCAGCCAGCGCACTTTGTAATCGGCATTCTGGAAATACGTGGCCAAATCCTCGGCGCTCTTTTTGGTCAACGCCGTAATCAGCACGCGCTCGCCGCGCTTAATGGTTTCGTTGATTTCCTTGGTGATGTGGTCGATCTGGTGCTTCTTCGGATGAATGGTCACCTGCGGATCGACCAATCCGGTCGGACGGATGATTTGCTCCACGATCAGATTCTTCTTGGCCTCGCCCTTGGGCGGCAATGCAGTGTGGCGGAATTCGTACGGACCGGGTGTTGCCGACACGTACACGGCCTGATTGATGCGTTCTTCAAACTCCTTGAACTTCAGCGGGCGGTTATCGTGCGCGCTTTCCAGGCGGAAGCCGTAGTCGATGAGCGTGGATTTGCGCTGGAAGTTCCCCTCGTGCATGCCGCCGATTTGCGGAATGGAAATGTGCGACTCGTCCACGAACAGCAGGTAGTCGTCCGGGAAGTAGTCCATGAGCGTTTCCGTCGGCTCGCCTGGCTCTCGGTTGCCCAAATAACGCACGTAGTTCTCGATACCCGTGCAGTAGCCGGTCTCCTTCAGCATTTCCATGTCGTACTCGGTGCGCTGGCGGATACGCTCGGCCTTGGCGTGCTCGCCTTTCTCCAAGAAAAACTTCTCGCGAACTTCCATTTCCGCCTTAATCCTTTCTATGGCTCCGTCGATTTTCTCCTTGGTCGTCACGTTATGGGCGGCTGGGAAAATCTTGATTTCATCCATCTCGCCGATCAATTCCCCGGTGAAACTGTCCACCTCCTGAATGGAATCGATTTCATCGAACGGCATCTCGATGCGAATGACGGTGTCGCCGCTCGGCGGGAAGATTTCAATCACGTCGCCGAGAACGTGGAACATACCCTGCTTGAACTGCATGGCGCTGCGGCGGTACTGAATGTCCGTCAGCAGGCGTAGCAGACGCTGGCGCTGGAACGGCATGCCGCGCTTCAGGGTAATCGCCAAGAGCGAGTAATCCTCCACGCTGCCAAGGCCGTAGATGCACGATACCGACGCCACGATCAGCACGTCGCGGCGTGTGAGCAAGTTGTGCGTGGCGGCGTGACGGAACTTGGCGATCTCTTCGTTAATGCTGGCGTCTTTTTCAATGTACGTGTCGGTGGTGGGAAGGTATGCCTCGGGTTGGTAGTAGTCGTAGTACGACACGAAGTAGCTGACTGCGTTCTCCGGGAAGTACTGTTGAAACTCGCTGCACAGCTGGGCGGCCAGCGTCTTGTTGTGGGCCAACACCAATGTTGGGCGCTGCAGCTGTTGCACGATGTTGGCCATGGCGAAGGTCTTACCCGTTCCCGTAGCGCCAAGCAGCGTCTGGTGGCGCTCTTTCCCCTTCAGTCCTTTGACCAGCTGCTCAATTGCGGCCGGCTGGTCGCCGGTCGGTTTATACTGCGACACCAAGTTGAACTTCCGCTGTTCAATGGGCGCCATGGGTTTGCCTTGGCTGGCATCCAACGTTGCTTTCGCCTTTGGTGGATCTACCGGATTCGTCGCCATGAGCCATGCAGTGTACCGCAGCGCGCCTGCAAAAGGAAGGGTAGCTCCTGCGGCAGAGCCTTTTTACGCCGACTGTTTCGCCATGCCGATCCGGTCGAAGAGCCACAACATCGCCATGAGCATGGCAATGCCAATGAGTCCGTGGAACAAATCCACCGCCACTTCGCGGGAGAAGATCCCGATGATCATAATCATCGCAATGCGAGCGCCGTTCAGGAAAAACAGCAACAGTGCACCAATGATTGCGGCAACCGCCGCGCGCCACGGCTGGACGCCGGACCGTTGCCACCACAGCGCTCCGGCCAGCAGGAGAAACAGCATGACGCCATCCAGTGCTGCGCACTGTGGCCCGATGCGCACGGTAAATGCATGGAACGTAATCAGCGCATGGTGCGCATCCACCGACACAGCCGATGCATCGACGAGTTGCAGCAGCCAAGCCGCCAGATCCAGCGCCGGGCGAACCAATGGCAAATGCCAGACCGACGCGAGAACCCCGGTTGTCACGAAGCCCAATGCCAGCAGTACACAGGCCAGAATCGCCGGGATGCAACGACGCAACGTCGCCCAAGGGAAGCAGAGTCCGTACGCGGCCGCAGCCGGCAGCAGGAGGCATGCGTATGACAGCGCGGTGAACAGCAGGCCGCGTGTTTGGTCGAGCGCCCTGAGTTGCACCAATTGTTCGGTCGAAGGATGCGTGACCACCAGTGCAGCAACGGATGCAATCGCAACCAGCGCTCCGGATACGATGCGCTCGCGACGTGATGGCATTCCGATCTGCGCCATGCGTTTATCGTTTGCCAGCCACAATCCAAACAAGACTAACAACAATGCGAAATGATGTTGCTGCGGAGGCAGAGGCAAAAATCCCAGCGCGACAGGTCCGACGTATGCGCGCCCGATCAACGCGCTGAGCCCGGGGCTTTGCAGTAGAACCGGTATGCCAATGGCCACGGCAAAGAGCGTAACCGCTTTGCGGATCAGCGGAACCGATGGGTCCGCTGCGCGCGAGTGCATTTAGAGGCGGTCGGAATCTTTGCTCTTTTTCTTTTGTAACAGCTTCTGCCCCGCCACTGCGACTATGGGTACCGCCAGCCAACCGAAAAACGGCGCATCGGGCGGCGGCGGTGCCTCTATTGCAAACGCAACGGCGGGCATAAGCCAAGATACCGAGATCACCAGCGATGCATGCACCAACCGTTTCATTGGTCGTCACCTTACCATGAAGGCTTTGAACGGACCAAAAATTTCTCAGCGATGTTTTTGCACTACTCCCAAGTGAGCCGACCTTGGCGCATCTATTTTTTCCCCATGACACTATACTGGTGGCATGGGTCGGTCTGGTACCGTAGCGCTATGGAGCACGCATGGAATCCGTCGCAGATGAACGTGCCGTGGACCGAGTCGCCGTTCTTCAGTGATCTATTGGCGGCATCGGAATTGAGCGGAGATCACCGCGATGTTGCCGAGCGTTTTTCGCGCGACGGCTATGTGGTGCTTACGCCGAACGACACGGCGTTCCCCTCGTTTGTCGAAGCCCTGCGTGCCAGTCCACCTGCGTTCGAGGCCGACCGTGGTACAGACTTGTGGCGTACCGATGAGCGCGTAAAACGACTCGCTATCCACCCGGAAATTCTGACGACGCTCGCCATGTTGTATCGGCGCGAGCCGATTGCATTCCAGACGCTCAATTTCGCGCACGGCACCGAGCAGTGCACACACAGCGACGCGGTGCATTTTCATTCCTACCCGCAACGGTTTTTGTGCGGCGTGTGGACGGCGCTGGAAGATATCGACGATAACAACGGCCCATTGCACGTCTACCCGGGGAGTCATCGGCTGCCCTTGTACGATATGCACGATTTTGGCCTGCCGTCCTCGCGCGATTGCTATCCGGACTACGAGGAAGCTATCGGCCAATTGGCTGCCAAGCTTGGCCTGCAAAAACACGTCGTGACCGTGAAGGCCGGGCAGATCGTAGTGTGGGCCGCCAACTTGCTGCACGGCGGGGACGTGATTCGCGATCGTTCACGAACGCGCATGAGCCAGGTGACGCACTATGTCTTTAAGGACTGTCTTTACTACGTCCCCATTCTTTCCGACCCGTTCGCCGGTTCGGTTCGACTGCGCAATATCACCGATATTTCCACCGGACTGTCTGTACCGCATGTCTACAGAGGCAAGCTACTCAAGGTGTCGCCTGAGCAGGAGTTTTGGCAGCGGCCGTCGTTCGGGAAGTTCCTCCTCGCGGTGCTCGGTCGTTGCCGCGTGGGAGTCGCGAAGTTTCTGAAGCGTTAAGCTGGAAGTGGCGCACAGTGCGCGTTTGGGCTATCGTCGGCGCATGATCGACCTCGCAGATTTCCGCAAGCGCCCCGAAGCCTACCGCGATGCCGCCAAGAAGAAGCGTGTCAATATCGACATCGACGCCTTCCTGAAGCTGGACGAAGAGCGCCGCGCATTATTGCATGCGGTGGAAACCAAGCGCGCCGAGAAGAACAAAGTCAGCGCCGAGGTGCCGAAGATGAAAGGTGATGAAAAAGCCAAGGCCGTGGCCGCCATGAAGGAACTGGGCGCCGAGCTGAAAGCCAGCGAAGAGCGCCTGAAAGAAGTGGAGGTACTCTGGAACGATCAGCAGCTGCGCTTGCCCGGCATTCCGTTGCCGCAGGTTCCGGAAGGCAAAGACGACACCGAGAATAAGGAGATCCGGAAGTGGGGTGAGTTGCCGAAGTTTGCGTTCGAGCCAAAAGACCACGTCACGCTCGGTGCCGATTTAGACATTGTCGATATCCCGCGCGGTGTGAAGGTGGCCGGCAGCCGCAGCTACATTCTGAAAGGCGATGGCGCCCGTCTCGAACTGGCCATCCATTTGTTCGCACTCGACTTGCTGTACAAGAAAGGCTTCACTCAGCTCAATCCGCCGGTGCTGGCCAGCTACGACGCCATGATGGGCACCAGTTACTTTCCGGGCGGCGAAGAGCAGGCGTACGCGGTCGGTGTTCAACAGAAGCGTGCCGAGCCCATTGTCCCAGATGATCTCTACCTCATCGGCACCGCGGAAGTTCCGGTGACCAGTTACCACAGCGGCGAGGTATTGAAGCTTTCGGAATTACCCAAGCGCTACGTTGGTTTCTCCAGCGGGTTCCGGCGCGAGGCCGGTACCTACGGCAAGGACACCAAGGGTCTGTACCGCGTGCATCAGATTCAGAAAGTCGAACAAGTCATCCTGTGTGAAGGCGATGCCGCAGTCAGCGCGAAGATGCATGCCGAAATTCTCGCCAATGCCGAAGCAGTCATGCAGGCGCTCAAGCTGCCGTACCGCGTGGTGGATGTCTGCACCGGCGACATGGGCCTGGGTCAGGTCTACAAGAACGATATCGAGACCTGGATGCCCAGCCGCAACGGCTACGGCGAAACGCACAGTTGTTCTACTTTCCACGACTTCCAGTCGCGCCGTTTGAACATCAAATACGAGGCTGCCGACGGCACCAAGAAGTTCGTTCACACCCTTAACAACACTTGCATCGCCACGCCGCGCGTACTTATTCCCATCCTCGAACTCTACCAGAACGCCGACGGCTCCGTGACCGTTCCAGAGGTGTTGCGTCCGTACATGGGCGGCCAGGAGAAAATCGCGCGTAAGGGCTAGTCGACCTTCCGCCGCACGTAGTGCCACTTGCTCACGACGGGCACCGGCATCTCCGTCGCCTGCGACCCGTCGCCGGTGGTGTCGGTCGGTTCTTCGCATGCGCCGTGCTTGCGACAACGCTCCCAGACCAGCGCGAAATCCACACCCTTCTTTTCTTGCTCGGTCATGCGCCGGCGCCAGCGCATCACGCGTTTGTCCAAATTCAGCGTGCGTGCCAGCGCGTTCATGGTTCGCACATAGTTCAAGCCGTTCAGTGTATCGATCACGTCCGCCCGTTCGTTGCCGCCGCTCCGTTCCGATGACAGCCGTATGAGTGCATCCGGCAGACGACCGAGGCAGCGCGGAGTCGGGTGGAGGGCATCCAGCAACACCGGCGTGCACTGCTCGCGTCCGTGCACGTTTTTGCGCGTCAGCAGCACGTTGTCTCCTTCGCCGAGAATATCGATGATTTCATCCGTTTCATCGCTGTACGCAATCGCCCGTTCAATGAAGGTCCGCATCGTCGCGCGCAAGCCGCCGTCGCGCCGCAGGGCGTTCATCAGGCTCGCAAGCGGCTTCGATTGCTGTGTCTGCAGAAATTCGTCGCGCCCCACCGGGATGTCGTTTTCATCGCCGCAGTCCAGCACGAGGTGCGTATTGACCCTGGCGTACCGCTGGACGTGGGGGTGCGTGCGCGGCAGAAGTGGCAGTCCGCTGGCATGGGTAGCGGGCTGGCACAACGTGCCGATCTCCCGCTGGCTCCAGTCCGTGCGCAGTTCGGCGTATCCGCACGACAGGCGTTGTGCACCTTCCAGCTTCACGGGTTGCTGCACGATGATCAATCGCTGCCTGCCGTCCGGACTGGCATGCAGCATGGCGTGTTCGTTGGGCATCCAATGCGCATCGCGCATGTACTCGCGCAGCAGTCGCATGCGTGCGCGATGGTCATGCAGCGCTTCGTCGGATGCCTCATGCAGTCCGACCTTCAGCACGAACGGCAAATCGTACGGCATGCCTTCCAAAGGAAGGCGCATGCCCGACAGCACGACGTTTTCGCCGCCGTGTCCCACCGGGTGAAACAACATGGGTTGCTTTCCGCTCGCGACCGAAACGCGGTCCATCATCCCGGTACGGATCTGCCGAATCAGATCATCCAGAAATGCCCGGTGCAAACCGGCGTGTTCCGCCTGTTCTTGCTGCACATCGGGTTGCTCCGTTGGATCAAGCGTTTCCGCCATACTATATTTATGACAGAAAAATAAAATCCAGCAACTTCTCGGTGCTACGTCACTGATTGAGAGCGATTGGATGCGAAAAGATCGCGGTGCCGTATACTGCGCTCATGCGAATCCTGTTCACTCGTTTCCCGCTGGAGAGCGCGTTCGGCGGCGCCGAAGTGCAAACGCTGTCGCTCATGCGCGAACTACTGAAGCGCGGACATGCGGTGGAATTCCTGGGCAGCTGCCCGGTCTTGTTGGCCGAGGCACCCAAGATCGGCGTGCGCGCCACGCGCCTGGACATCGGCCCACCACCCGTCACGCAGGTCGCCGCGGCAACCTTCGCATGGCGCAGATTCGCCATGCAACGAGCCTTGATTCAGGCCATGGAAAGCATGTCGCAATTACCGGATGCCGTTTGCATGCTCAGCCTTTCGGAGAAAGTGTTGCTGACCGATTGGCTGGCGCAGCACGACGTGAAAACCTTCTGGATTGAGCACGACCGCGTCGGGCGTTGGCTGCGCTGGAATCCGTGGTTACCGGCACTCAGGCGTGCTGCCAGGAGTGCGAAAATCATCTGCGTTTCCGAGCTCAGCCGAGCGCTGTACGGTCGCATGGGATTCCGCATCGAGAACATCGTCGCCATTCCGAACGGTATCGATACCGAACGTCTGCAAGGCACCGTGACGCCCGTCGTTTCCCGCGCCGGACAGATGAGAATCGGTTGCGTCGCCCGGCTCTCGGAAGAGAAAGGTGTGGATGTGCTCATTCATGCCATGCGCGCAGTGCCGCATGCCACGCTCGACATCGTCGGCACCGGCCCCCAAGAAGGCTTCCTACACAAAATCATTTTGGAAATTGAGCAAGCAGAGCACCAGACAGGCCGCATTCGTATCGTCTCGCATGTCGAAGATTTGGCTGCCTTCTACCGTTCGCTCGATGCATTCGTGCTGCCATCCACCGAGAATGATCCGTTCGGGCTGGTCGTGGGTGAAGCCATGGTGCTTGGCATACCGACCGTCGTTACGGATCAATGCGGTATTGCCGGCTATCTCCACAATGGACGCGATGCACTCGTCGTGCCGGCCGGGTCGGTCGAAGCATTGTCCAAAGCCCTGTGCTCGCTCAGCGACCCTGCGCTACATGCATCACTTTCAGCTGCGGGTCCGACGCGCGTGGCTGCCACGCTGTCCATTGCGGCCATGGTCGATTCCTACGAAAAACTCCTGAAAGCATAGGGCGTGCTCACCGCGTGAGGTATACTCGCACCCTCAGATGCGACGCCACGCCTTTCTGCTTACGGCGGTCTTCTTGTCGTCGCTCGTTCCGCCGCTTCCATCCGGAGCTGCAAGCGAGCCGATCGAGCATTTTGCCAATCCCATCGACGCCATCAGCTTTGGGCTTCCTGGAGCCGATATCGACTTGGATGTGAGTTACAAGAACCACGCCGGACAGTGGAGTGAGTGGCAGACATTGGCGCTGGAAAACGAGCAGGATCCCACGCTGACCGAAACGAATATGATGATGTTTCCAACATCCGTTTCCGATATCCGCGTGCGCGGCGCCGACCATGGGTACGTTGCTCATCCCATTCGGGTCGCCAAGGGTCCGGCCAAAGTAGAGGTGGCATCCACGTCGCCGATGGGCATTCCGAAGATTCTTTCCCGTGGCCAGTGGGGTGCGGATGAATCGCTGTTGTTCGAAAGTCCGGATGCCGCATCACCCGAAACAAACGTTTCCGCCGGAGACAACAGCGCCGCCGCGACCACGTCATCGCAACGTATTCGAGATTGCCAGGACGCGCAGAAAAATTATCCCGAGCAATTCGAAACACAGAACACCGTGAAACAAGACGCTTCCGGCAAGAAGTACCACTGGCCGTTGTCGTACAGCAAAGAAGTGCACCTGCTCGTTGTGCACCACACCGCGTTGTACATTAGCGATGACGACCGCGATCCCGCCGAGCGCATGCGTGCGTTATACCATTACCACGCCGAAAACAGGGGTTGGGGCGACGTTGGGTACAACTATGTCATCGACGAAAAAGGTCAGATTTACGAAGGGCGCACCGGGGGGCGTTACGTTGTAGCGGGTCATGCGTACTGCAACAACGTCGGTACCATCGGCATCTCGCTCATGGGCAATTTCGATTTGGAGCAACCCAGCCAGTCGCAGGTGCAAAGTCTGCAATGGCTGCTGAAGGAATTGTCGACCGTCTACAACATTAATCCGGCAACTGGCGTGGAGCATCATGGCAAAAAGTTCCTTACCCCGTTCGTCGGTCACCGCGATTTGGTTTCCACCGATTGTCCCGGCTACTACATGTACGGTGCCATGGGTCAGGTGACGGCCAACGTGCGCAGCGGCAACGTCGCCGCCACAGTCAAATTCCTGGGTGCACCAACCAAAGCCGCCGACAAGCCGAAGACCACACCGAGTGTGCCGGTTCCGGTTGCGCGCGGAATCACCAAGGCAGCCGAAGGATTGTCCGCAGTCGGACGCACCGGCTTGGCGCTGGCCCCCGGAGGTAAGCAGCGCTTCATGCTCACATACGTCGCGCCGCAGACCGGCATTCATGCCAACGGACGCATCGCGCAGGTCGCACTCTCCAGCAACGACATCCAGCTGTTCCAGGAATCCGGCAAGGAACTCATTCCGGTAAAGACCAGTCTCGCGTCGCAGTACGACGTGCCAGGTGGTGAAGTGCTGCAGATCAATTTGTTGCTGCAGGCGCCGTGGGACGCAGGCTCGTACTGGTTCGAGATCGGCGGTATTAAGTACGACTTGCAAGCCACCGGCCGTCGTTCACGCGTGGAGTCGTATGCCAACCCGTTCGAGGGCCGCGCCGCCGTATCGTCTTCCTCTTCGTCGTCCATCGCGCCGGTGCGCCGAATCCGCCCGGTCGTCACGCAGCCAACGCCACCGCGCCCGGTATCATCCAGCCGCTCGTCATCGGTTCCTGCATACGTGCCGCCTGCCAACGTTTCGGTCGCGCGCATCCGCCTGTCCGCTTCCGCCGCTCCAACCGCCTGGTTCGAGAACGGCGGCACGGCGAATGGCATGCGGGTCGCGGCCAGCGACAAGGTTCGCTTGAGTGTGAATGGGAACAATTGCCGAGCACAAGCCACCGGTATCGACACTTCTGCCGCCACACTCGCACTCGCCCCATCGGCATCGGTTGGCGTGACTTCGGTTGATTCGGTCGCCAACAAACTGCGCCGCTACCGCGGTAGCATTGAATGCCGTGTGATCGACGGCCAACTCGTGCTTATCAATAGCATTTCGCTGGAAGACTACTTGCGCGGCCTGGCCGAGGAGCCAGACACCGAGCCGTACCAGAAGCAGCGCGCATTCGCCGTAGCCGCGCGCAGCTACATGGCCTACTGGATGCAGCCGGACAAACGGAAGTTCCCAGGTATGCCGTACGACGGCACCGATAGCCCGGCTACGTTCCAAGCCTATGGCGGCTATGATCTGGAGGTTGGTAACCCCATGTGGGTGAAGGCGGTCAATTCCACGAACGGTCAGGTGATGACGTACGCCGGTCAAATTGTTCGTGCGCCGTACTTCAGCAGCGATGACGGCATTACTCGTACGCCGGAGCAGGCGGGTTGGAATAATTTTCCATTTTCACAGGAGCTCTTCCGCGCCAAAGATGACCCATGGTGCAAGGGATTCCCAATGGCTGGCCATGGCGTGGGCATGTCTGGCTGCGGCTCGGAAGGACAGGCCAACGAGGGCAAAACCGCCGAGCAAATCTTGCAGTACTACTATCCCGGTGTGGCGTTGCAGTCACTGCGCTAAACGACAACCCAGATATGCATTCTGTCATGCCGAACTGACATTTTTGGTGAAAAAAGTGCAGTTCGATTAACTATCGTAGCCCGTTTCGCCCGGACGAGGTCCCACCGCAGGTGGCAGAGCTGGCCCGTTCGAGCGGTTGGTATCGCTGTCATGGCCCCCGCCGCCTCTTCCAGAGTGCATCTGACGCATCCCCGCCACGTACGCCGGCTGCGCGTCATGCGTGAACAGGGCGTTGCTGCACAGCATGCGCGTGCGTGCGATCTGCTCGTCGGACATGTAGTGCAATCCCGTGCGCAGAATGGATTCCAGTGTCAGCCGCTGGTTTGCGTCGGCTCCGTTGGCCAGACGGTCGAGCGCATCGTCGATGTGTTCCGACATGAGCGGCATACGGAGAGGGGGAAGTATTCATGCATGATAGGCAGATTCGTCGGCACCGCAAATTCTGCGAGTTGCCGGAACCCGCGTGGACCGCTGCTAGCCCCCATGTCGCCTGCTCTCCATTTGGCACCAGGCATTCTTTTGACACGCGTCCCCGATCGGCTACCATTCCCCTCCTCCCTATGAACACTCCTGCATCCCTGGAACAGGCTCGCGAAGTACGTACGCAGTACACGGTGCGAGAATTACTGGATCGAGTGCAGCGCGGACGATTCGTTTTGGATTGTTCGCTGGAAGCTTTCTTAGAGGGATTGAAAGGCGATGCGCAGGCTGCGCATGGCGCGGGTGGCCTTGGTTTTTTGGAAGGCGAGACCTACGGTGCGTACGAAAAAGCAGGTGTGAACGCAGCCGGATGCATTCCCGGATACAGCACCCTGCGCAAAGGCGATGTCCAAGTTGACGTTCCTTGGGAAGGCAGCGGCGCGGTTCCGCTCACCGATGACGACGGCCAGGTTGTGCGGTGCGATGTGCCGTTGAACGGACATTCTCTACCGGCCGAATTTTGGATTGTGGAAGAAGGGACAACTCCGGTGCTGCTTATTCGGCAGCCGCAGATTTTCCATGTGCGCTACCCCGACGATGCCGCCGAAAAACTCAAGCAGTACATGTTCTTCGGTCGCGCTGTCGTGGAAATGTGCAAGCGGCTCCGCATCGACCCGTCGGTGATTCGTATCAACGAAGCGCAGCTCGTACCGGTCATCATGGCGGTGGATCATCACCGTGAGCAGACTCGCGGACAAATCGGCGCATTGCTCGATAGCACGAAATTCGCCTTCACAAACCATACACAGGAGCGTGCGGCGCTGCCATCGTGGGCCAATCGTCGGTGGGTGGAAGGTGTTGTGGGCCACGATACCGTTCCACGCAATGCTTGGTCGCAACTGCCGCAGTATCATCCCATGGTGCAGGCAGACGAGCGGCAGGGTTATTTGGGGCCTCCTGCGCGCGAGGGTGAAGGAGGTGTGAAGTACTATGACTACATTGAGCCGTTGAACTACGGTCTGCACAGAGCAAGTGCGGTCAACATGGTGTCCAAAGAACACGGAACGATCAGTCGTGAAGTCATCTTCCCGACGCAATCGCCGGATCAGCGTTTGGCTCCGGATATCCAGGCAAAATTGCTCACCATTACCAATGGTTCCGATCGTGAGCGATGGACGAGCCCTGCATTGCGCGCGATTCAGGCGAGCAAGACATCGTTAGACGATGTGACCGGTGAAGAATTGCTGGAGGCACGCTTGCAGACAAAAGGAGAGCTGAATGCCTACCTTGAGAAAAACGGCCTGCCGGCACTGAATGCCATCGGCGAAAAACCGCTCATCGCGCTCACGCGCAGACATGTGGAATACAAAGAAATCGGAGCACTCATCCCACTCATTCGCTGGATGTGCGGAGACCCGACGCAAGAGTATGACGTTCCCGGCGGCCGAAGGGCCGGCCTCGGTGCGAACGTGCTCATCGGCGGTGTTGCAAGCGATACGGTTGGTCGATCATGGAAGGATCAATTCAATGAGCTGCAATCCGACCCCGCGCTCAGCGGGCGGTTCGTGTTTGCTCCACGCACCGGTATTGAATTCATGCGCTTGTGCACCGGTTCGGCCGACTTCTGGATTCATGGCCCACGCCCTACCCGCGAGGCTTGCGGCACGTCCTACGAGCGTGCGGTGTTCTCCGGCGGCTGGAATATTTGCACTGCCACGGGAGGCCCCATGGAACACATCCGCGATGACGAGAACGGATCGATTGTGAACCTGTTCCCCGATATGAGCCCCGAGATGGTGACCAGAATCTTCGACGGCGAACACGGCGAAGATGTGCAGCGACGCCTTGTTGCTCGTTTCCAAGAGCGATGGCAACAGTACCTGCTCAACAAGCTCACCGAACTTACTGCGCGCCGCGCCGCTCCCGGCGGTGCCGCAGAAATGGCAAAAGAGGTCTACGGCACGTCCGACTCCATGGGTATCGATCGCATGGCCCATACGTACAAATTGCTGTTCCGTGCCATTATGGACAATGCATTGCAGGACCGCCTGAAAGACGGAACCCTGCAGCCCGCAGAGCCGTTCGAG
This sequence comes from uncultured Candidatus Peribacteria bacterium, assembly GCA_964448405.1. Classification (GTDB taxonomy): domain Bacteria; phylum Patescibacteriota; class Gracilibacteria; order Peribacterales; family Peribacteraceae; genus DAORHV01. The sequence goes on from CAYUVW010000001.1 coordinate 44,474, forward strand.
AAGCATGCAGACGTTGCATCGCTGTTAGATTAAGCACTATTTCTTGCAGTTCAGTGCTTTACGCCAACCCGCATTGAGCGCGTCTTTCTCCGTGCAGAACCACCGCTCGCCGGCGGCGGTATCGATGACGGTCTGCTTATACGAAGCGCACGTTGGCAGGTGGTAAATCTTCTCGTCCTTCTTGGACGAAATATTTCCCTTAATGATGCACGCCGCCGCCGAACTCGAGCTGGAGGATGCTTTTTTCTTGGCTGCGGCAAAGGCGACGCCACCACTTCCAAACATCAGCGTGGCGATCAATGAAAGATTCAGCAGGGTGCGCATGGACTCCACTGTACTCCGAAAAAACCGCGAGGGAGAAATGGGTCCCCCGCGGTTTTGGACAAAACACTACTTGGCTGCCTTCTTCAGATCCTCGAGGCGCGTGCACTTCTCCCACGCGACGTCGGTGTCTTCACGGCCCATGTGGCCGTAGGCGGCGATTTTCTGGTACTGCGGCTTCAGCAGGTCCAAGTCCTTAATGATGTGCGCCGGGCGCAAATCAAAGGTCTTCTGCACGGCCTCGGCCAGCTTGGCGTCCGAGACGGTGCCGGTGCCGAACGTGTCGACGCGGATGCTCACCGGAGCGGCCACGCCGATGGCGTAGGCCACCTGGACTTCACACTTCTTTGCCAAACCTGCCTTCACCACGTGCTTGGCGACCCAGCGTGCGGCATAGGCTGCCGAGCGGTCTACCTTGCTTGGGTCCTTGCCCGAGAAGGCACCTCCACCGTGGCGGCTGTATCCGCCGTAGGTGTCCACGATGATCTTGCGTCCGGTCACGCCGCAGTCGCCCGGAGGACCTCCGATAACGAAGCGTCCGGTCGGGTTGATGTGGTACACGGTCTTGGCGTCGAGCCACTTGCCGCAGACGGGCTCGATAATGAATTTCTTCACGTCCTTGCAGATCTGTTCATGCGACACGTCCTCGGCGTGCTGCGTGGAAATAACCACTGCGTGTACACGCTTCGGGAGTCCGTCCTCGCCGTACTCGACCGTCACCTGGCTCTTGCCGTCCGGACGCAGGTACTTGAGTCCGCCGGCCTTGCGCACCTCCGAGAGCTTGCGCGTGAGCTTGTGGGCTAATGAAATCGGCAGCGGCATCAACTCCGGAGTCTCGTCGCAGGCGTAACCGAACATCAGACCCTGGTCGCCGGCGCCCTGCTCTTCTTTCTTCTTGCCTTCGGCCACACCCTGGTCGATGTCGGCGGACTGTTCGCCGACGCAGATCATGACGGCGCAGGCCTTGTGATCGAAGCCGTACACGGCGTCGTCGTAACCGATCTGACGGATGGTCTCACGGGCGATGTCGGCCATCGGGATGTAGGTCTTGGTCTTGATTTCGCCGGCCACGACCACCAAACCGGTGGTCACAAGGCACTCGCAGGCGACGTGCGAAGCGGGGTCCTTGGACAACGCATAGTCCAGGATCGCGTCGCTGATCTGGTCACAGACTTTGTCGGGGTGACCCTCGGTCACCGATTCCGACGTGAACAGGGAGGACATGGGATAAAAAGGGGGAAGAGAGACACACCGCGAAATGGTCACTCTCTTCCGTGGAGAGATGAAGTGAACTGAGTGGTCACTATCTGTCCCCGGAAGGGGGCTGGATTTCCCACCGTCCTCCGGGCTCGGAGAGGTTGGGGGACATCGTATCGGGCCAGTTCCCACGATGTCACTCGTGATAGCGGTGATGTACGGGTCAGACTAGCAGGAACTTTTTCGCGTGCAAGTTCAGCCGTGTTTTCGAAACTCCGGCCGAGTCAGGACATCGTCGATGATGTCTCGAAATTCTTCGTGATCCAGACGTCCCGGCCAGTAGCCTCCGAGCATACGTACGGGCTGCAGCTCCAGTTCCGCGTAGCGCCTGCGTGCAAAGCGCCGGCCGAGATTCTCGTCGTCCAGCACATCGCGTTCCACACGTTCGGAAAGCTTGTACACACCGCCGGGCATCACCGAGTGGCGACCCGCCCCGTCGATGACGGTGCGCAGCCCCAGCATGCTCGGGTAGCCGTCCCATTTTATGGAACCGACCGGCGTGCCATCGTCGGCTTCCACGATTGTCAGACGTCCGTAGCCGTCGCCATGATCGGCCAGCGCGCGCTGGTGGAACACCTCCGCGTTGTCACATTCACCTTTGTCGGTCGGATCCAGGTAGCGCCGTGGCGTCACCATGTCGCTCGCTACGACCCTGGCCGAAGTCGCCTCCTCGATCGGTCCGCGGTCCAGGTAGTCCGGCAGTTCCTCGGGTGCAATAAACGAGAGCACCGGAGGCAGTGCGCGGTAGCATGCGATGACGTCCCAAATTCGTCGCACTACACGCGTGTTTGCGGGCGAGTCGAAGTGCCGCAGGATTTTGCCGAACTGCTTACCGAATTCCAGTGCGGTCATCGGGTCGTTTCGCAACCGCTTGGCCGTCGTCAATGCCTCGATCAGACGTGCTTGTATGCCCATATCCGCGTGATCCGCAATGATCTCCAAGTGCCGCAGCGTCTGGCGCGCGGCGTCGCGCGCGGAGAAAATGACATCCCGCTTCGCGTCGATCAGGCGCAGCAAATGGGCGGGGTCGTGGTCCTCCAGTAGGGCCGGCAGATAGCGCAACAAGAGGTCGACGCCGTAGCGCGTGTCGTTCGGGTCCATCGCGATGTCCAGCATCAGGTCGCGTTCGGCCATGGTGTACAACTCCTCCGAATGCCACTCGGCGAATTCTTCGTCGCAGCCTTCCACGGCCACCAGGTGCCGGCGGTAGTGTTCTTGCTTCATGATTGCGGTTCGTCGTAATCCGGGTGCAGTCTTTTGTAATATCCCCAACCTTCCTGGAACAGCTCCATGAGCATGCAGCGGTCGGCGCCAATGAGCCTGGCAACTCGGTTGAATTCGTCGGCGAATCCCGCCTCGCGCTCGAATCGGGCGTATGTTTGGCCTTCGCCGATCCGTCCGGCTTCCATGGCTCCCGTTGCAGTTTTCAGAGCCACGTACGATTTCGATCCATCTGCTCCAAGTGCGTGCAACACCAGTTCGTCCACCGGAGTGCGTGCCATTGTCTCATTGAACGGGTGATCTTCCTCATCGTCGGGCAACGCTATGGCCCGGCGCATATTCAATATTGCCTGACGTCCGAACCAATCATTGCGCTCACTGACCAGCATGGTGGAAAGCATCCGCCCGTCACCCACCCACTTGGAAAACAGCAGTCGTCCTTTGCCCGGCATAATCGGAAACGTGCGTACAAGCGCATGCTGCCCCAGTCCCATTGGCAATTGATCCAGTGGCACGGGCTGAGTCGCAAGCTCGGTGATTTCATGCAGCAGCGTGCCGCGTTCCGAGTACGTTACCGGCATAACGTGGCCGTCGGTACTGACGCCGCTTTGGTTATACAGTCCTACGATGACCTGCGAATCGCCGTCGCGCAGCATCTGTCGAAAGACGTGTGCTTGGTACAGGCAGTCGCCGCCAAGCGTTCGATAGACGGTTTCACCGTAGTAGCGAAACAGCCTGGCGATGTTCGTGAACGGTACCGATCGTTGCACCTCCAACAGCGCGTTGGATTCCGGGGTATCCAAGCGTTCCACTCCGCCGAATGAACGGGTGCGATGATCCATTTTTAATACGCATTTAAAAACATTTAATTAAATATGTCAAGAAACACCCGATTCGGGGGTGGCGCGGAAGATCGGCGATGGCTTTCGCTAGGCCGCGCGGCGCTGGTCGCCGGGGCGCTCAATCTGTTCAGTTTTGGGGGTGTCCAGAGCTGCCAGAACCTGGCTCTGCGTAGTTTTGAGTGCAAGCAGACCTTCCACATCGCCAGCCTCCTTCAGCGTGTCTTGGGCTTTCTTGAACGAGGTCTCCAAGAACAGGCGCACTTTGGCGCCGTTGGCGTTCATTAAGAACGTGCGGACGGGGTTGTTCGGGTCATCCAAGTGCGTTTTCAATCCCATGGCGTCCACCACCGTGTCGGCAGCGTCGGACTCGGCAATAAGGTTCAGCGCTTCTGCCACGCGCTTCTGCTGCTCGGCGTTGTTCTGCAGGCGCAGGGTGTTTGCCTGTTCGCCATCGGGTCCGCGATCGGGTGCGATTTCAATGTGATTGACCATACAACGAGTGGGAATTGAGTGTGGGTATTTCTGCTCAGTATAGCATAGAAACGCGTTTTGCCGCTACTCTGCCGTTTTGGTGACTTGCTCGCGGGCAACCTTCACCTTATCGGCATTCTGCGCCAACCATTCCTTGAATTTCGGCAGTGTCTCGGGAGTGGTGACGGGGTCCTTCACCAGCATGTTGCCGTAGTCTTTTAGCAACACCGCACGCACATTTTTATCGATTCCACTGGCGCCGCTTTCTTCGCAATACGCGAGTGCATCATCGAATTTTTCTGCCAACACGTTGAACTTCTTGGCCGCGTTGCGTTCGGCTTCGGTTTTGGGTGGCTCAAGGGTCAGGCGGTCGTAACGCACCTTATCTGGAGTTTCGGCTTTGTAGATGGCGTTGCGGAATTCACGCATGGAATTTCGTCCACGTGGACCAATAGCTCGATCGCTCGGCGCCCCGCGAACAGTGCGGACCTGCTCCCCGGAAGCTTCGCGCTTCCCTTGCTCCTCTTCGGGATTTTCTACGCCTTTCTCCTTCAGCGCCTTGACGATGTTCGTCTTCACGATTTGCAGTGACTTGAGCATGGCGCTCTTCACGAAATCAATCGCCTTGTTGGAGTCGGCGCCCTGCATGCCGCCAACAGTGGCGTCATTGGGTTGCTCAGCTTTGTACTTCTCGAACGCATTCTTCAGTTCGCGCTGCAAAGCACTGCCCAAACTTTCCGGCGTGTGACTGGAGACATACTTTTCAGAGCCGTTAACGCGCGCCAAATCACTGCGCAGACGGTCGGGCTCACGTTTTGAAAAATCAGTGTTCACGTTCATGTCCAAGCCCTGTTGCATGCTTGGTTCGAGTTCCTTGATCAAAAGCTCCTCCAGGCGTTCGGAGCCCTCCTTCTTCTCCTTGCCGTCTTCACCGCCTTCGGCGGCAATCACTTTTTCCAGCTTTTGGTTACGAGCTTTCTCGCTGGCAATCTGCTTGCGCAGCGCATCGGGGTTGTCCTGGCTCGACTGATCAGCGCTTTCCTTTTTTTCACGCTGCTCAACATTGTCGGGCTCGGCCTGTGGCTGTTCCTGGTCGGGCATCATGCCTTTGGCTGGGAAGCGGGAAGATCCTCAAGAGTTTCAAGCAATTGCAATGCCGCCGCCGAGTCCTTCTCGGCCTGCGTTTTTTCCACGCGGTGCGCCTTGTCTACCAACACGCGGTGGCGGTCTTTTTCCACTTGCAGCTCGGCTTTCAGCCGCGCCACTTCCTCGGAATCGCCGCCAGAAACCTTGGCGCCGAATATGCCGTCTGCAGCAGGAGAAGTTGCCATCTCCTCATTGTACCAGAAAACGACGTTCGAGGCTACTCCTCCCTAGAGAAAACCCTGGAGCTCCCGCTCCATTTTCCAGCCTTCTTGGAAGAATTCCATCAGCTGCGCACGCCGCACGCCAACCGATTGTGCTACATACTCGAACGCCTGTTCAAAGCGCTTGCTGCCGCCATGCGCCGTCTCGCTTCCCACAATCTGCGCTGTCATCGCACCGTCGATCGGGTCCAGCGTCACCGCCACTTTGCCGAAGTCGGCATCCAGTGCATGCAGGCGCAGCGGTTTGCGCGGTATGCGGGCCATCATGTCGTCGATGGGGTGCGTGCTGTCCGGCAGCTCGATTGGCGAATCGGTTGCAATGCGGTGGTGCAACAAGCCGCCGTCGCAGCCGCTGATCATACTGATGTTCAGTTGCTCCAAATGCGGCAACCAAAAGCACGACAGCGCCCGGTCGCCACGCGGTGGCAATGGAAACGTGCGTATACGCTTCTCGTTGGCACGTCCGCGAATATCGGCCAGTGAAATCGGTTCAGCTGCCAATTGGGTAATCTCGAAGATCTGGCGTTCATCGCCGTCACCGGTGATGGGCACGATATGCCCGCTGGTGCCCTCACCTTCGGAATTGTGGAACCGTACCGGTACGCCGGATATCGCCGCGCGAAAACGTTCGCCAAACAAATATGCCTGGTACAAACAATCGCCGCCGAAGCGCGGGTTGGGCCGCTCGCCATTCAGTAGATACAGATTCGAAACGTTGTTGTACGGCACGGCCAACTCGGTCGCATGGAGTACGCGTGTGAAGGTCGGTGGTGCGTGGCGAGTGGCCATGGCCGACGATTCTACAGCTCTGTCGCGGCGGGTTCCACCGCTCTCTGTGGGATCGTACGTACCGTGAATGCGTGGCCTGTGTGCTTGGTGAATGCCTCGAAGCCGGCACGATCGACAATGAGCGTCGCGGTGTTGATGAGCGGGTGAAAGCGGAACTGCCCGACGTTCCAGGCGTCTTCATCCACGATCACTTCCACGGTGTGGCTCTTGTCGAACATCAGTCCGAACGGCGTTACCGATCCGGGTTCCACGCCAAGCAATTCCTTCAACAATTCCGGTGACGCAAAACTGAAGCTCTGCACACCGTACTCTTTCGCCAGCGCACGCGTGTCCACGCGCTTGTCATGCATCACGATCGCAAGTACGTGTTTGTCGCGTTTCTTGCTCCGCAGCAGCAGTTGTTTGGTGTGGGCGCCCGGCATCGGCTGGCAGATCTTGTCGGATTCCTCGCAGGTGAAGACCGCCGGGTGGTCGAAGCGCTGGAACGGTATTGAAAGTTTAGCGAGAAGCTGCAGAAGGGTATCCATGGGGCAGTAGTCAGTAGGCAGAGCGCACTGATGAGTAGACAGTACGTCTCGGAAAGTTGAAAGAGAAAAGCAATCAATCACGCACTGTTTACTGCCTACTGACTACTGATACACTTCGCGCATGTTACGTGCCGAGCGTCCGTTCTCGCTCATCCTCTTCGGCGCTTCGGGTCACCTGGCCAAGATCAAAATCTTTCCGGCGCTCTATTTTCTGGCGCTGAAGAAGCGGCTCCCGGAGCAGTATTCCATCGTTGGGTATGCACGCACCGCCATGTCCGATGACGTCTTTCGTGCAGACTTTGCCGATGCTGTTCGCGCGAATGTCTTGGAAGTGAACGAGAAGGTGTTGTCCGAATTGCTTACCCATGTCACGTACCAGGCCGGACAGTACGACAAGGTTGCCGATTTCAAGACGTTGGCTGCCAAACTGCAAACGCTCGAAGGAGGCGAAAAGCGCGTGCGCTTGGCCTATTTCTCCATTCCGCCGGCCGTCTTCGGCGCCGTTATCGATAACCTGTGCGCGGGTGGATTGCATCGCCACGCCGACGGGGAACAGAGCGATTTCCGCTGCATTGTGGAAAAGCCGGTCGGTCACGATGCCAAGAGTTTTCAGGAGCTTCGCGACAAACTGTATTCCTGTTTCGACCCCAACGAGGTCTACATCTTGGATCACTACCTGGGCAAAGAGGCCGTGCGCAATATCTACTATTTGCGTTACGCGAATCCGGTCATCGAGGCGCTGCTCAAAAACACGCTCATTACCAACGTGCAAATCACCGCATCCGAAAGCGCAGGTTTGGAAGGTCGCGCCGGATACTTCGATGCCGTCGGCACGTTTCGCGATATGTTCCAGAGCCACCTCATTCAGATTGCCGCGCTGGTGTGCATGCGCGTGCAGAGTGACGGCGAGGCGCTGAAGGCCGCGCGCCTAGACGCCATCAGCAAGTTCTATCTGCCACCTGCCGCAAGTTTGGGTGACATCGTTTTGCAAGGGCAGTACGGCAAGGGAACCGCGGGCGGCAAAGATGCCCCGGCATACAGCGCCGAAGAAGGTGTGGCCAAGGGGTCGCGCACGCCGACATTCGCCGCCATGAAGCTTGCCAGTCGCAGTTCGCGCTGGGAGGGCGTGCCGTTCTTCTTCCGTTCCGGCAAACGACTGAAGTCCAAGGAAACGCGCATCAGCGTGGAGTTCCAAGATTCACTCGCCATGCTCGGCAAGACCGGCGGCGCCAAGCGCAATCGTCTGGATATCATCTTGCAGGGCGAAGCCGGCATGAAGCTCCACCTGCAGACCAAACTTGGTGGCAGCGAGCCGCAATTCCGTCCGCTGGTCATGGAAGACCCGCTCGTCTGCATGGGTGATTGTATGGTGGAGCACAGCTTGTTGTTGCTCGAAGCGATCAACGGCAACCAGCAATGGTTCTTGGATCCGGCCGAAGTACAGGCATGCTGGAATCTCATCGATCCCCTGCAGCGTTACTTGGATGACACTTCCACGCCGTTGGCGCTCTATGCATCGGGTTCCGGCGGCCCCGCCGAAGCGGATGCGTTCATACAGAAGCACGGCTTCCATTGGTTCTAATGCGCATTGAAAACGTGACCGCCGGCGAATTTCCGTCCAAAGCCGCCACCATGTTGGCGGTGCGGATCAAGCGTGCCATCGATCAGCGCGGGCGCTGCGTCATTGGGTTGTCGGGCGGCTCCACGCCGATACCCGTCTACACGCTGCTCGGTACGGATACGTCCATCGATTGGACCAAGGTCGGTATCTTTCTGTACGACGAACGCTACGTGCCTACCATCGACCCCAACAGCAACCAGCGCCTTATCCGCGATACTCTGTTAAAGAGCGCCGCCATTCCGCCCGAGGCGTGGGTCTTCCCAGATACCTCGTTGCCTATCGACCAATGTTTGGCCGATTACGCCGAGCGCGTGAAGGAGCTGTGGGATGATCATTTTCCCGACATTGCCATTCTTGGCATGGGTGATGACGGCCACATTGCGTCGCTGTTTCCACCATTGTCCGATGTTGCGCTCTCGGACTCGCTGTTCGCGCTACACACCACAACGAACACGTTCGCGGTACAAGACCGCCTGTCGCTTACGCTCAATGTGGTGGCTGCCGCACAATCGCACGTATTCTTGTTCAAGGGCCAGAAGAAGTTCGAGGTGTGGAACGAGATGCTGCAGAGCACCGAAGACGAACGCCGCTGGCCGGCGAAGCGGGTGATTGATTCCAGTCCGGACTTGACGGTGGTGTTCGGCATGTGAGGATTCCAACGAGTTCAGCGAACCCCTGCATTCCTTGGAATCCTTGGTTTCTTTGGACTCTTTGGAATCCGCGTTATTTCAAGTACAGCGTCGGATTCTTCTTGTTGCCGTTCACGCGGACCTCGAAGTGCAGGTGAATTCCGGTCGGTCCGTGCACGCGTCCGGTGTTACCCATGAACGCAATTGCCTGGCCGCGCGTCACGACGTCGCCGTTTTTCACATACATTTCTTTGTTGTGGGCATACAACGTTACCAGGCCGTTGCCATGGTCGATTTCCACCACGTTTCCATAACCGCCGTTCCAGCCGTATTCGGCACGGATGACCGTTCCCGCCTCGGCTGCGAAAATCGCGCTGCCGCCTTTATGCTGCATGTCCACACCGAAGTGACTGGAGCCGAAGTACTGGGTGAAGTAACAGTCGCAAGGGTTCTGCAGCACGCCATACGTCGGCTCGATGACATAGGTTTTGGGCGGCGTAGTCGGAGTGGCCGGGGGTTTGCTGCCAGGAGTCGTCGGCGGCTTTATGGCAACCACTGGCTTGGGTGCTTCAACAATCGGCTTGCCACCCGGAACGATCAATTGTTGTCCGGCCAAAATATAGCCCCCCTTCAGCTTGTTCTGCGTTGAAATTTTCTCGGGGGCAACGGAGTACAACTCGGCGATGGCAGACAAGCTCTGGCCGCGCTTTACCGTGTGAATCACGCCGTCGACCGGCAAAATCAGCAGCTTCTGGCCGGGCTGCACCGTTGCACCGTCGGTTAAGTTGTTGGCCCAACGAATCGTTTCGGGCTTCACGCCTGCGCTCTTGGCGATTGCGCCGATACTCTCGTTCGGCTCGACCGTGTGCAGGATTCCCTCACTGAAGGCGCTGCGGGTCCCTTGTTCCGTCAGCGACGATGTTTTCATCAGAAAGCCGTCTTCAATGAAAACGATTTGCCCTTCTTCTTGGTCGGTGAATTCCTGTGGTGCGCTTTGAACGTCGCTCACGTACGGCGGCAGAAACAGCGAGACCACGAACACCACTCCGCAGAGAAGGCGGATGCGCAGGGAGAGCCAATGCTGAGCGGGGGTGCGTAACGGTCTCATACGAAGGGCCTACAAAGCTTCTTGCACTGCTTGAAGAACATTCAAGGCGTCAGTATACCTGTCCGCCGATTTAAGAATCACTAAGAGATACGAGCGCTCTCCTGCAACGAATGCCACAATAAGACATTCACCCGCAGAATCGGTCGTACCGGTCTTCAGACCGAAGACGCTGTCGTTGTAGTGCAGCATTTCATTCGTATTCGACAACGCGAATTGCATGCCGTCGCTGCTGGTGATATTCGCAAAACGCATGCCTACCGTCGCACGGAATGCCGGTTGCCGCAGTGCTGCAACAGAGAGCCAGGCCAAATCTCGCGGCGAGGAATACTGTTGCTGGCTATCCAATCCGGCCGGATTGCCAAAGTGTGTGTTCGCCATGCCAAGCGCCGTTGCACGCTCATTCATTTCCGCTACGAATTTCGCCACGCTGCGGCTGTGATGCACGGCCAAGGTGTAGGCCGCATCGTTTGCCGATGGCAGCAGGAGTGCCTTCAGCATGGCGCTCAACTTGAACTGCTGACCTGATTTTGCCTTGAGCGAGCTGCCGCCGATTTCGTCGGCGATTGCCGGTACGGTCACGGTTTCATCGAGCGAATGATGTTCCAAAACTATCAGGGCGGTCATGATCTTCGTCAGGCTTGCCATGGGTCTGGGTGTATCCGGATTCACCGAAAAGAGCTCCTCGCCGCTATCTAAGTCTATGAGCATGACACCCGAAGCACTGAGCGCAGGGACGTTCAGGTGTTCCTGAATCTTTGATGGCGCAGTTACCTGCACGACTTCGATACTCGGCAACGATGCCAAGTGGACGCTGTCGGCGGTCGGAGGGACCATGCCGAGCAGCAAGAGGGAAGCGATGGCGCGAAGCATGCGTGCGGAAGGGGGAGGGGCGCGTTGGCGCTCACTTGTAAATCACTCGATCGGAGATACGCAGGTCGACGTACTCCTTCACCTGATCCAGCGGGACGGTTTTGAGGAAATCCCGGAAGCGCTGGAATTGTAGTGCCAACGGACTTGTTAGATCAAACCACAAAGAGACCTTATTTGCACGGACGTGGAACTCTTGAGCGCGGATGAACACCGTAATATCCGTGACCGTAAACCCGAAGTTTTCGGACAGCATGTCCCTGGCTTGGAAAATGGTATGCAGGAATTCCGGTCCGATCAAAAACGTGCGGTTGGTCGGCTTTACGCCCCAGTCCGTAATGCGTAATTTTGGCAGCGTATCGCCGTCGGTGAGTGCAATGGGGGTGAATATCGCATACCCGTCTGATGTCACGTATGCATGGCTGCCCGATCCACTCACGGCGCCGCTGCCGACAAAGGGTTCATCCAATTTCAATTCGGCCGCCACCGTATCCAGGTAGGCGGAAATAATGAGCGTCGAAGGGTATTGCTTAGCAATCTCAATGCGACGAATGTCGGGGTATTGGTCGGCCAGCAGTTCGAATACCTGGTTCTTGGTAATGAATGGCAAACGTGTGCGGAACAAGGGCTTGAGCACCTCTTGTACCTCTTCTATATCCAGGCGCGCATCTTGGCGACGGACCTGAATTTGTTTCACGTCGAAGATCGGCGAAAACATCAAAATGCCGATGACCGCCAGTATCGTGAGCATGAGCGCGATACCCGCCCACACCTTGAACTCCGATCCGATCGCCGATGCGACCTTGGTCCACTTGCGGGTGCCGTGAGAAATATTGCGCATGCGACGCCGTACCATCGTCGTGCGATAGTACTTCTTGGCCATGGTGCGCACGAACGGGCTTGCCGTGCGGTTTAAGTGCTTCGGCAACCTGCTCGGTTTCTTGAGCGGCATGGACGACAGTGTACCAGCAGAGCGGACGGCTGTTTTGGCCTAGAAAGGGATTCCAAGGAGTCCAAAGAAACCAAAGAGTCCAAGGAAAGTAGGGCATTCTTGGAATCGTCGGAATCCTTGGTTTCTTTGGAATTTCTCAGGTGCAAGAACGGCCTTTGGCCAACTCAGTTTCTCTCGTACCATGGGCCCATGCGCCTCGCCCTTGTCGCCGACTGGCTGCCCACGTTCGGCGGCGCCGAACATGTCATTGCCGCGCTGCACCGCATGTGGCCCGATTCGCCATTGTTCACGACGGTGTACAACAAGAAGAAACTTCCGGCATTGGCAAAAGCCGATGTGCGCACCGTGCCGCGTTTGCAGTGGCTGTACGGCATCCTTGGACGGCATCAATTCTTGTTGCCGTTGCTGCCGCGCGCAGTGGAGGACATCGATCTCTCCGGCTACGACGTGGTCTTCAGTTCATCGCATGCGGTCGGCAAAGGTGTGGTCCCGCCGTCGGGCGCCGTTCATGTCTGCTACTGCCACACGCCCATGCGTTACGCCTGGGAAATGGAAGCCGAGTATTTAAAGGATTTTCGCATGCGAGGTTGGCTCAAGAAAAAAGTGCAACAGCAACTCAAGCGCCTGCGTCGATGGGATCTGTCCACCGCACGTCGAGTGGATGTGTTCATTGCCAATTCCACTGAAACCCAGAGTCGTATCGCACGCATTTACGGACGCGACAGCGTCGTTATTCCGCCACCGGTCGATGATCGCTTTTTCCAGACTCCACTCGGAGCACAAGGCGGCTATTACCTGGCGCTGGGACGACTGGTCCCCTACAAGCGTTTCGATCTGCTGATTGATCTTGCCAATGCGCTCAAAATCAATCTCGTTATTGGCGGCACCGGACACGAGGAAGCCCGTCTGCGAGCCATGGCTGGGCCTACAGTGAGGTTCAAGGGCTTCGTTCCGGATGCCGATCTGCCGCGCCTGTACGCCGACGCGAAAGCGGTGTTGTTTCCGCAGGTCGAAGACGCCGGCATCGTTCCGCTGGAAGCTCAAGCCAGCGGTGCGCCCGTCATCGCCTTCGGCAAGGGCGGCGTGCTCGACGTGGTGGAGAACGGACGCACCGGTGTACTGGCTACAGCACAAACCGTGGAGTCCTTCTCGACAGCGGTACTGGAGTGCGAAGCGAAGTCGTGGGACCGCGCTGCCATCCGCGAGAGTGCCCGCAAATTCTCGCAGCAAAAATTCAGCGAGCGCATCGAGGCCGCCGTCGCCGACGCGGTGAAGAGGTTCGGCAAGTAGGAGTCCAAGGAGTCTTCGGAGTCCCCTCGCAATCTACGCAACCGGGGGTATAGACTCTCTTCATGCAACGCTCAGCCGACTCGCACAAAGGCGATAACGGCAAAGTCGCCGTCATCGGTGGCTCGCTCCATCAGCACGGTGCGCCGCTCTTTTCCGCACTCGCGGCAGAAGCGGGCGGAGCGGATTTGGTGTACGTACTGGTGCCGTCCGTCCACGTGGAGGTGACGAAGCAGGCGTCGCCCAATCTGCAAGTCTATTGGTTCGGTACCGCTACTGCGCCGGATGTCTTCACGCCCAAAGATCACGCTGTGCTTTTGGAATTACTGGCGACCATCGATTGCGCCGTCATCGGTCCCGGCTTGGCTCGCACGCCTGCCATGCTTTCCGCATTGCAGACCATCTTCGACTCCTCCACCTGCCCGCTCGTAGTAGATGCCACCGGATTGCAGTCATTCACGCTCTCCGCACTCAAGGGTCGTAACGCGGTGCTCACACCGCACCTGGGCGAACTAGAGCGCATGGAACTGGATCCTGCCCGTGCAGTGGATGCAGCCAAAGAAGCGAAAGCCACGCTGCTCATCAAAGGCGTTATCGATCGCGTTATTTCCGAGACCGGACTCGAACGCGAGATCCCCGGCGGTAACCCTGGCCTTACCGTTGGCGGCACCGGTGACGCGCTTGCCGGGCTGACTGCCTCGCTCATCGCTCAAGGCATGCCGCACTTCGACGCGGCCGTCACTGCCAGCACGGTCATCAAACGCGCCGGAGCCCTGCTCTTTAACGAATACGGCCATGCCTACGGAACGCGGCGCGTGATCGAATGCATCCCCCGCATCCTGAAGTCGCTCTAAGCAGGGGTTCTTCGGACTCCTTGGACTCCTTGGATTCTTTGGTTTCTTTGGAATCCTTCCCGCTATGCTTCTCTCATGATCGATCATCCTTTTGCCAACCTCCGGCCGTTTGCGAAACAGCTGGATGTGTTGTTCTTGGACAGAGCTGACAACGTCGCCTCGGATGCCGACATTAAGCGCGTGACGGCCGTTGACACACTCACGAGCTTGCACCAGAAGCACGGCAAGAACGTGGTCGTTGTGCGCGAGGAATCCTCGCGAACGCTGCAAGCCGACGGACTCATCACCGATGTCAAAGGCCTGAGTCTACTTATTCGTTTTGCCGACTGCCAAAACTTCGTAGTCTACGCGCCCAAGCACAACGTGGTCGGGCTCATTCATGCCGGATGGAAAGGCGTGGTGGCCGGCGTCATCCCCGAATTCTTTGCCGTGCTCAAACGCGAGTGGGGCATCGGCGCTGCGGACGTCGTCGTTGGTGCTGGGCCGTCGCTGTGCACCGCATGCGCCGACTTCACCGATCCAAATACCGAAGTGCCCACGCTGAAGCCGTTCATCGGTGGTCGCTGCGTGGATTTGATTGCCGCTGCCAACAAACAATTTGCCAATGCCGGTGTGCCCGCAGCCAACATCGAGCGCATGTCCGAATGCACCCGCTGCAACCCCGAAACACTCTGGACCTACCGCGGCGGACATCGTGAAGAGGTGAAGAACGGCTTCACCAATTGCCTGGTCGCCACACTCCGATAATTCCGGTCATTTTCCTCGCCCGATATCCGGCCGCGTGGTAGCATTCCCGACTGTCTCGACGACCCGTCAGCCCGCGCATACTTTTTCTCTGACTTATCTTACGGGAGACCAAATCACCTCGGCCCGTGGGCCGAGGATGCGGTCACCCACCTGGCGTACCAGGGATAGAGTCACGCGGAGCAACGGCCGTTTGGACATATCTACACTCACGAAAGGAAACCTCCGGCTCCCAACGACAAGCTCTTGAGCGGAGCGAAAGGCTTGGCGTGCAGTCCCCTTTGGGGATTCCCTCTCGTGGACTCTCCTTCGGAAAAGGTGCGTCTCCAGGCAGGCAGAGCCTGCCTTCGACGCGTTTTTATGAAAGTTGCCATGGGGCATATATCCCCGTAGGCGCGACGCGACGTCGCGCCTACGGAATAAGAGCTCCTTATTTTTGCTCGACTGCCACTTCTTCGGCAGGGACTTCGTCGTCCTGCAACTTCGGGGCCTCGGCTTCGGCCTTGGGTCCAATGAGCACCAGGTTTTCCACCACCACTTCGGTGCGGTACTGCTTGGTGCCGTTCTCGGCCTCCCAGCTGCGGGTGTGCAAATAGCCCTCTACGTAGAGCGGTTTGCCCTTGCGGATGTACTCGGCGCAGAAGCCGGCAAGCTTGCCCCACGCGACAAGGTTATGGAATTCGGCGACGCTCTGGCGTTCGCCTTGGGCGTCTTTCCACACGCGGTTCGTTGCCAAACCGAACGTGCAGACGTCTCTGCCACTGGGCAGTTTCTTGTGTTCGGCATCGCGCGTGGCGTTGCCGAGCAGCATGGTCCTGTTGACCGTTTTCATAGAGAAAAGGGGGAAGAAATACAGGAGGAACATGATGAATTCGCGGCCCCTGCCGTCGCTATCCCCTGACGGGGCCATATCCGGTCGCCAGTCGTTCTTTCCTGAAATGTAAGCCAATCATCCGGTTCCGGCTCGTCGAAGAATCCCAGCCCAGCGACCGGCTTTGTGGTTGCTGCGCAAGAGACGATGTATGCTGCCGTATCCAGATGCTCCCCATCTCCCAGCGCATGTCATCGGCCAATACCCTGCTCATGCCGTACGCCGTACCGCACGGCGGCGGGTTGGGACGCATTCACCCCGAACCGGAAGACTCCACGCGCTTCCCGTTTCAACGTGACCGCGACCGCATTCTGCATACGCAGTCGTTCCGGCGCCTGAAACATAAGACGCAGGTGTTCGTCACCGGTACCGGCGACCACTACCGCACGCGCATTACCCACACGCTGGAGGTCGCCCAGGTCGGCCGGGACATCGCCCGTACCATGGGATTGAACGAAGATTTGGCCGAGTCCATCGCTTTGGCCCACGACCTTGGTCACACGCCATTCGGACACGCCGGTGAAGAGGCATTGAATGAATGCGTTCAGCCCTTTGGTAAGCGCTTTGAGCACAATCTTCAGTCACTGCGCATCGTCACGTTCCTCGAGCAGCGCAGCAAGCATTACGACGGACTCAACTTGAATCGCGAAGTGCTGGAAGGACTCATGAAACACCGCACGCCCCACGATATGCCCGAGGACCTGGTGCTCGAACGCTCTCCATCGCTGGAAGCACAAGTCGTCAACCTGGCCGACGAAATCGCCTACACCGCCCACGATACCGACGACGGCTTACGCGCCGGCATCATCACCACCAATGAACTTCGCATGCTCAAATTGGGGGAACTGGCTTCGGAAAGGGCGAAAGAAACCGGTACGGAAATCCGTGGCGCCATTGTGCAGGCGTTGATTCATGACCTCTACATCGCCACCGAGCAAGCGATTGCCGATCGAGGCATTCGCACCCTCGCAGATGTGTACGCCGCACACGATGACATCGTTCAGTTCACTGCGGGCATGCGAGAGATGATGAAAGAACTTCGCACATTTCTCTGGACTCGGCTCTACATGAATCCCGGCGTGCAGGCCCAGGCCAATCAGGGCAAGCAGGTCATCCGAGATGTCTTCGCGGCATACCTAGCCCGCCCGCCCGACAAGGTTCTTGCGCTGCAGAAGAAACACGGCGGAGCCCTGGAGGAAGCCGTAAAAGACTACGTCGCCGGTATGACGGACGTGTTTGCGTTTGAGCAATGGCGAGCGATCACTAAACAGTAAACAGTAGGCAGTAGTCAGCTGGGTTCCAGCAAGATGCAGAACTACCTTTTTTGCAAAGGCAGACAATGTTGTTCTCCTTCATCCACCTACTCATCTCCGTTCACCATCCTCACCAAATACTGCAGCGGGTCAACAAGCACTCCGTCTTGTCGAACGGCGAAATGCAAATGCGGTCCGGTCGTGAGTAAGCCTGCGCCTTCGGAACCCGGACGTCCGCCGGAAAGACCAATGGGCGAACCCATGCGCACCTTGTCGCCCTCTTGGACGAGCGAACCGCTCACGTGGCCGTAAATCGTCTGTACGCCGTCGGCATGATCAATGGCGATATAGCTGTAGCCGAGGCCATTGAGCGATACCTTCGCCACCGTGCCATCTGCCGGTGCAAGAATGACCGTTCCCTGTTCAACGGGAATGTCCACGGCGTGGTGCGGCATGCCGAACTTTGCTTCGTATCCGTCATCTTCGAAGTGCGCCGAAATGCCGTACGTCGGTTCCACCGGCCAGCGAAGAATCAGCGGCTTCTCCGGAGCGTTTTTACTGAAGGTCGTTCCTTGTGCATCCCAGAGCTCGGACAACGATGACGCAAGCAATTGTTCCGATGCTTTTCGCTGACTCAGAATACTGATCAGTACTTTCCGATTCTCCGTCAGTTGAGCCATTTTCTTCGGGTCCTGTGTGCGCTGCGCCTCATCCTCCAATACTTGCACTTGGTAGCGCAAAATCTCTTCGCGCTGTGCAAGAACTGCCTGCGTAATCCGTTCACGCTCCACGCTTTGCTGTGCACGCGCAATTTCCACGCCGCTGTGTACGCCGCCCACTCCGTCGTTCGATGCATTCGCCCAGTGCGGACCGAATGGACCCGTGATCCAGAAGAACACGAGCAGGAGTCCAAACAGGGTTTGCCAGGGCCGCGGAATATGGACGTGAATTTCCATGAAATCCGTTCAGTATACCTCATTTCAGTTTTTCTGGCTTGTTCGCGAGATTGACTGCATTACAAGAGTATTTTCTTTTATTAATATTCGATTGCTCGAACATTCCAAAAGATTACTTCACGTCATTTAATAGATATTTGCAAATATAAAGCCCGGTCAAAACACTCGTTTTCTGGTATACTTATAGGATTTTGTTCTCCCACAAACACCAATATCGGCACGCACATGGTATTGCGATGAGTATCGCGAGCGTTCTGTTGTTCCTTGCGATGCGCGTACCTGCATACGCAGCGAGTGCGTGGAACCCCACGTTGCTGGTGAACACCGAGGCGTTCCAGATCATCGATAATTCCGATACAGCGGCAACGCAATTAGAAATTCGTTTCGGCGACGTCGTAGGCCAGCGTCTGTTCTACGACCGCACCAACCTCCGCTTCCAGTTCACGCGTAACATCTTCGTTGCGGGTGATGTGACTGCCACCGGTTCCATTACCGCAATGCGCGTGTTGTCGGGCCAGTCTCTGCGCGTAAGCGATGGCGGCGCAGCTATCCATGGGCCCCTTGCCGTTACGGGCGCAATCCGCACAGACAACAACCTGGTATTGAACGATGATGCCGACAGTAGCAATGTTGTACTGACGTTTGGTAGCGATGCTGTCAACGAATCGCTGACGTGGTTGAACACCGCGGACAAATTCTATTTTTCAGATGATGTAGATGTGGGAGGCACGCTATCCGGTGCGTCCATCCACGCGGCTGGAGGGAATGTGCAGATCGCTGAAAACGGCGGTAGCGTGTTCAATATTTACCGCAATCCAGACGCCGACTTCCAGGTCGACGCGCCTGCGACGCCGAAATTATTCTTCGTCAATTCTGGCACGCAGCGTGTGGGTGTTTTAAGTACAGTAACCGATCCAGAATACAAGTTTGACGTGTGGTGGAGCGGCGCGAGTGATTGGGTGGCAAAATTCGGAGGAACAGACGCCTCAGGCGATGCACAGACAAGGATTGGCCTCGGGAAAATCGGTGCATTTACCACTGGCGCACCGTCTCAGTTGTTGCTGAACCCTGACGGCGGAAACGTAGGGATTGGAGTGACGACACCGAAAGCCACGCTTGCAGTTCAAGGGATTATGTCCGGTGTCACTCTCTATTCCACCCGCTCATTCTCCGGTGCCGGTCTTACAGATTGTGACATTGGCGCTTCCAATAAGCTTCTCTGGGATGCCACGACCGGCCGCTTCTCCTGTGGCACCGATCAAACCGGTGGCGGATCCGGTGGCAACTGGTCCAATACGGGCTCATTGCAAGGCTTCTTCGATACCAAGTACGTGAATGTGTCCGGCGATACCATGACCGGCGCATTGGTCATCGACGTGAAAGATACGACCACTGGCACCGGTCTTATTTTGCGCGAAAAAGCATACTTCGGCAGCGGCGCGGTCTTGTCTGGAGCCCTATTGCTTCAGGGTAACCAAAATTCCAGGATGCCGTCGCAAGCACCGGCCGGCATGTTGAAGACGTACTCACAAGATATCGCCAACAGACAAATGTTTTCCGCTCGCAGCCAGTTCGGTTCTGGGTACAGCTTGCAGCCGGCGCTCTTTAGCAAAATGGTCATGATGCTTAGCACCGGAGGCGGCACGACGGTGAACGGCTATGGCACGACCGTCACGAACGACACTACGGTTTCGCATCCGGCAGCCGACCAGACCTTCGGCTACATGACGAACTTCGCAACTGCTGCAACCCTGAACGATACCGCCGGAACCAGCTCGGTGAACACCACGTTCTTCCGCGGCTCTACCGGCGTTGCCAACGGCTTCTTCTTCCATGCTCGCGTGGGCGTGGTGGATGTTACGTCCATTCGCACGTTCGTCGGTTTGGCCAACCAAACCATTGCCACCATGGTGGGTAACGATAACCCGGCCGGACACACCATTGGCTTCCAGTTCTCCACCAACCGTGCGGATGCCAACTGGCAGTTCCAAACCAAAGACAACACCACGCAAAACGTTATCAATACCACCATTCCGTTTACAGCGAACCACGTCTACGATTTGTCGTTCTACTGCAGCAACACCTGCACGACCGTGTACTGGCAGGTGGATGACGTGACGTTTGGCACTACGGCAGAAGGTTCCACTGCATCCAACCTGCCGGGGGCGTCTACATCCCTGCGCCAAGTTCTTGGCGTTTCCGCGCTTACGGCGACTGCCAAAAATATTCGCATGCAACACGTCTATACCGAAGCCGACCGCTAAATCATGCGCACCGCACAACGCATCATCGGCTCTCTGCTCCTGGTAGCCCTGCTACTGACTAACGTCGAGCCTGTCTTCGCCTCTACCTACGACAGCCTTACGGGTACCGCATTCGAGACGGTCGACGATGCTGGTCTAGGAGAAACAATTTATGCCCTGCGCTTTGGCAGTACCGTGCAACAGCAGCTCAGTTACAACACCACGCTCAATACGTTTATCTTTGCAGCGGGTCTAAAAGTCATCGGTACGCTGTCGGGCTCCAACTTGGTCATCGACCGCAATGCCAACCTTGGCGGAGCGCTGACTGCGACCGGCAATATTCTCACAAAATCAACGCTTTCCGGACGCACGCTTATTATCTCCGGCGTGGCGTCATTCTCTGGCGCCGCTGTCTTTAAAAACGGCGTTACCCTGAAGAGTGGAACAGTCCTCTCTGGTCAGACGCTGCGCGTGTCCGGCAACTCCGATGTCCACGGTGCATTGTCTGTCACCGGAGCAGTACGTACAGACAGCAACCTCACAATCAACGACGATGCCGATGCCAACAACGCAGTACTGACGTTCGGCAGTGACACCACCAACGAAACACTGACGTGGTTCAACTCGGCCGACCGATTCCAATTCAGCGACGACGTCAGCATTGTCGGCAGCATTTCCGGTTCGTCATTGCGCGTAGACGGTGCCACCAGCATCTACGGCGCACTCGGCGCATCCGGCGCCATTGTTAAAGGAACTGCTTCCGGACGCACATTACGCGTATCTGGCAATGCCGATATCCACGGCGCACTCGCGGTCACTGGTTCCATTGTTACCGATGGAGACCTGACGTTGGGTGGCGACGACGCTGCAGCGAACGTGACGTTGACCTTCATGAATTCTGGTATCGACGAAACACTGACGTGGCTCGACACGACGAATAAATTTTCGTTCTCCGATAACCTGGATATTATCGGCACCATCTCGGGTACTACCATTCGCAGCTGGGGCGCAATTGCCAACACCTTCTCCGGCTCGATTATCACAGACTCTTCCTTCTCCGGTACCAGCTTCTTTGGCGCTGGTCTTGGGTCGTGCAGCAACGGTACCACCGACAAATTGCTCTATAACCCCTCCACAGGCAGATTCAGCTGTGGAACGGACCAGTCCGGCGGCTCGACCGGCGGAGGCGGCATTAGCTATGCGGCTGCCGAAGGCATGTTCGTCAACCAGGGCGGCGACACCATGACCGGTGCGCTGAACGTAAACGTTACGAGCGCCGACGTCGTAAAAACGACCACTGGCGTCGCTAACGCTACGGATTTTTCCATTGCCGGCTCGACGTTGCTGAACGTGACGTCGGTCAACGACTCCCTTGTTATTAGCGATGGCACGGTGCCCAGTTCCGGACAAGGCACCATGGCCACATCCACTACCGTTACGTCCGCAAATGCCGGAGCCGGTGCGCATACCATTATTCGCGACGATGGAAAGTACGTCATTTTCCTTGGCAACAGCACGACGACGGTGAACATTTGGGATGGTATTGCCGGTGGAACTATGACCGCCGGAACCGCAACCAATGCCGCGCTTGGTGCTGGCGCTATTTCTCTGCGACGTTCGGACGGCAGGTACCTGGTGGTCCATGGCGGCGCAGCCACCACATCCACGCTGTACGATCCCTTTAACATCACCACTGTTGCCGGACCCACGCTGACCAGCTGTACTGCAACTACCGGAACCAATGCATTCCTTGCGGCATCCGGTTCGTACGTCATCATGTGCGGAGGCTCCGGTAACTGGGGTTTGTATAACGGCACCACAAACATCTACAGCGCACAGGCTGCTGTGGGCGGTACATTCGCTGCTGGCGCACATGCCATTCAGCGCGACGACGGCAGCTTCCTTGTATTTGCCGGTGGCAACACCACAACGCACTGGCTGTACACACCGTACAACAACCAGTGGCAGCTGAACCCCATCACCACCAATGCTCCCACGATTACGACTGGAGCTTTTTCCATTCGTCGTCCGGACGGCATGTTCTTGGTAGTTCCGGGTGCTCAAAACAGCTCGTATATTTATGACCCGCGTCCCACAGCTGCGGATCGCGGAGCCGGTAGCATGACACAACAGTCCGGAGCGGGTTTTGGTCCAACCGTCGCACTTGCAGACGGTGCTCAGGCAATCTGGCGCCAGGACGGTAAGTATTTGGTGATGATCGGCGGCTCTACCACTACGAACATCCTGGATACCACGCGTACCGATGCCAACCAGTTCACGACCGGTCCAGCTATTCAAGGTGGTGCGCTCGGTGCCGGTGCGCACTCTTTCATCCGCACCGATGGTAAAGTGCAAATTATCCGCGGAGGCGTCACCACAACTACAAGCACTTACGATATGGGTTACGTCGTCGGTGGGCCGTCTACCTCCACCGGCGCTATTTACGAAAGCGAATGCATCACTTCTCCTTTGCTCGGTACGGGCTCGCGCATGGAATGGAACGTGAATGCCGAAGCCGGTTTAATGACCTTCCAAGTACGCACTGGCAACGGCAGCTGTTCCGGTAACTACCGGGACATTCAAACGAACGGTGAGCTCGTCCGTCCCACTCCAGGCCATAACAGCGTCCAAATGCGGGTTATTTTTAAGCGGACACTGCCGAAGTTCGTCGACCAAGAATGGGGTCTGCGCCGTGGCTTAAGCCAAACCCGCTACCGCCGTACGAACAAAGATCCCACGCTCTACGATATTGCCATTCGCAATACTGTGCTGCTGCACCGCACGCAGTTTGAATTCGGCGGATCAACAGATCCGTCGGGTCCGATTGCGGTGAATATCCAGAATGACCGCAATAAGAACCTGCAAATCGCGCTGGCGAACCAGGTGACGTACGGCACCACGTACAATACATCCCAGCAAGGTTACTATAACGGTGCGTTTACCACACATCCGGTGCTGCCCACGGCCGCCAGTATTGGCACCATTGTGCTGAAGCGCCCGGATCGTAAATACATCATTCTGCCCGGTTCCGTAGCTTCCGGAGGAGCGGGTGTAGCCATGCTCTACGACGCCAACACCTATACGATCAACACCCAGGCAACAGCGCCCGCAACACGTACCTCCACCGGTGCGTTGGCATTCAAGCGTCCGGACGGGAAGTTCTTCATTGTCCATGGCGGCACCACTAAAACCACCACTATTTACGACCCCGTGGCAAATACCTACACGCCGGGTCCGCTGATGACCCAGAACGTAGGAGAAGGTTCGCAGCCCATTCCGCTGCCGAACGGCAACGTGCTTATTCTGCATGGCGGCTTCCGTCGTACCACCACCATTTACAACCCGTTCCAGAATACGACCATGACCGGTGCTCTTGCAACGAACATCATCGGTCGCGGTTCCATCGTCATCCCGCGTCCGAACGGCCAATATTTCATTGCTCCCGGCACCACGACGCATCTCTGTGCACCGCAAACGCCGACCATGCTTTACGATACGTATACGGGCATGTTCGTGAACAACAGTGCCGCGGCCATGGTGACGGGTACCGGGCCCGGTGCGCTGACATTTGAGCGTAGCGACGGACAGTGGGTCATCATCAAGGGTGGAGGAACAACGAGCACGTGTGCCGGTCTGGCGACTACGAACATCTATAACCCGTTCACCAATCAAATGGTCGTCGGTCCTGTGCCGACCGGTACCCGCTTTGGTACGCAGGCATTGCCTAGACCCGATGGCTCCTGGCTGATTGTGAACGGCAACGGTACGACTGCGTCCCAAATTTACTACGAGAAAACGGGTTTGTATTCCACCGGTCTTGCCGGACCCAACGGTATCGGTGCCTTCGTTGCAGGCCCCACGTTGCCCACCGCTACTGGTACGGGTTCAGTGGCGTTCCAGCGCGAAGATGGAAAGTTCGTCGTGCTTGCGGGCAGCAACACGCCGGGCTCTGCCGGAACTACCACCGTCATGCAGTACGACGCCGGTTGGGTGACCAGCGGTTTCTATCGCAGCGAACACATCAATATTCCCAACTTAGACAGTACGGCCACGCTCTCGTGGAAAGCATCACCAAGTTATGCCGGTATTTCTGCTGCTGTGCGGACCGGCACGTCGTCGTTGTCGTTGCAGGCAAACGACGAGCGTGAAATCAATCGTCCGGGCGACGCCATCAACCCGGGCGCCGGCCATACCTGGCTGCAGGTGACGTTCAACCTTGCACGCACCATTCCTACCTATACGGGCATTGCTCAAGACGTCTGGTGGAACGGAGGAAGCACGAACCTCGTGACACAGCGCACCATCACCACGCCCACCATAACCGAGTTCTGGGTCGGCAAAGATGCCAATATGATTGACCTGAAAGCAGATAATCTTTCACTGTTCCGCGTGAACAGCAACGGCGATATTTACACCGGTAACAAAGGCTCGGTAAATACCGGAGGCGCCGACTTAGCAGAGCGCTATTCCTCGCCGGACGATCTGCAACCTGGCGAAGTGGTGACAATCGACTTCACCGACAGTCATGGCGTTCGTCGTTCTACCTCTGCGTATCAGCCTGAAGTGCTGGGTGTAGTCTCCACCAATCCCGGTTTCGTCGCCGGTGCGTTCACCAAGGGCTCGTACCCCATCGCTCTTGTCGGACGTGTTCCGGTAAAAGTAAGCCTGGAGAACGGCCCGATTCTTACGGGTGACCGCCTTATTGCCAGCAGTCTGCCCGGCTATGCAGCCAAGGCTCTGCGTGCAGGCCGCACGGTGGGCATGGCACTGGAGAGCGTAGACATTGCCAAAACAGAGCCCTGCGCCGCAGATAAACGCAAGCAGTGCGGCAGCGTGATGATGTTCGTGAACCTGAGCGATTACGCCGGACCCGCAAAATAGCCCCCCATTTCCACGAAGCGGAAATGAGGGGCGTGACGTGGTTCTAGTTTTCAAATTCCAAGATCAACTTCGGCGCCAGCGACAAATCGCCGACAGCGCCTTCCTTGGAATAGAATTTAATGTTTCCCGAGTGATTCTCGTGTGTTTTTTGGATCAGCCATCCATTGTTTGCGCCTGCCAACACATCCTGCGTGACATCAAACGACACTTCACCGCTCATGCCATTGGTAATGGTCATCGTCGGCGCAGTGCGCGGCGCTACAGAGGCATCGCCGCCATCCCAGTTGCCATTGCAATCTTTCTCGGTATTGGCAATCTCCGAATCCGTTGCGCATTTCCATGTCACACCGGGTCCGTTGCCGCGCGTGGAGTCGGCTTCCGGTACGTCCAGGTCTTTGCCATTACCTTCGGACCAACTCGAAAGCAATCGGCGCACCTCAATCGGACTGCCGCCGTTCTTCCAGTTCGACGGGGGCATGGAGCCAATGGTCAACACCAGCGTCGCCTTCTGCAGACCCGATAAATTTTGTCCGGCCAAATCGAATCCGACAAGCGAGCGAATGTCGCCTTTTTTCCGTACGAGCAGCATGGGATTTATACCCTCATTCGTGTTCGACTTTCCCTCTCGCAAGAAGGCGTCTTGGGTCAGTGTGATCAGCCGGATGGTCCGACCGGGGCCAATGACCTGCTCCGTCGAACCGATATTCACCGTAATTTCATCGGGATTCGCTTCAGCGGCGGTGAATGCCGAGTAGCCGTCGAAGGCAAGAGTATTGCCCACATCGTAGCTGGTTGTGGTGGTGATGCCGTCGGGTGCTACGAAGGTGGTGTCGACGCTGCCACTTTTCACGCCGATGTGCGCGCTGCCGCACAGCACTTCAATCGCATCGCCGGATTCCAGCTGACTTTCGGCGAGTCCGTTGCACATGCTCACGTCGGCGGGCTCTTCCGCATCACCCAGCTTTGCCTCTATCACGATGCCGGCTGCAGATTCCTCCTCATCACTATCGACAATAATCAAGTTTTGATCAGCTCGATCCACGACCGTTCCGATGGTTGTGCCCTCATGCAGCATTGCATCACTGAATTCATTGGTGAAATCATCCGGAGCAATATCCACTTCGTTGTAAATACCGTCGCCGTCATTGTCTTGTTTGTATTTCACAACGAACGCATCCGAACCGCCGCTGTTGGTTTGCCCTGGTAATGCGCCTAGGGTTTCTCCCATGGCGAAAATATGATGCAGCGTCGGGTCCAGACCAACGGCACGCGCAGCGTCATCGAACGCGGTACCGAATTGCGTATACCAGCGCAACTGGCCATCGTAACTGTAGTACTGCAATAAAAAGGCATCGGTCCCGCCCGCGTTTGTATAGTTGGGCAAAGCGCCGGTAGTTGTACCGCTGACGTACGTCAGGCGATTCCCGGCAAACGCGGCACCACTGACGATGTCATCGCCGCTGGTGCCGAACTGCGTCAGCCATTCAGGCGAGGCGCCGATATTAATTGGGAAGCCGCGCAGAAAGGTGTCTGCGCCGCCGGCATTCGTAAAGCCCGGCATGCTGCCATAGGTGGTTCCTGCAACCACGGCATCTTCTTCCAGGCTGTTCGCCGCCGCATTCGCTTCATCGTACTGCGCGGTGCCGAATTGTACAGTAAGGTTTTCATTGCCGGTCGTCACGTCGATGCGGCGCATGAATGCATCTGTGCCTCCCGCACTGACCTGGTCTGGCAAAGTACCTGCTGTGGCGCCCGAGACAACCACCTCCGTTGAGGCACCGAAATCCACTCCGGTGGCCCAGTCGTCAGCATCCGACCCCCACTGATCGATCCAGCGGATGCTCAGATCCGACCCCAGTCGTGCCGTGAATGCGTCGAAGCCACCGATGTTCGTTTTCCCAGGAAACGCGCCGCTCGTTTTGCCGGCAATCAACGATCCCGCCTGTTCTCCGTCCGCGCCCAGCGCATAGTCGTCGCCATCGGTACCGAATTGCAACATGCTCGTGTGCTGCGGCTCCAGGCCCGGGTCGTATTTTCGTACAAAAATATCCACGCCGCCGGCGCTCGTTTGTCCTGCGAAGGTTGCGTTTGTGTAGCCGACGACGTGAATTCCCGTCTGCTCAATGGCAACGCCGGTCACCACGTCATCTCCGCTGGTGCCGAATTGCTCAACAAACAGAAGGTTGCCGTGGCGGTCGTATTTTCGGATCCAGCCATCGGTTCCACCTGCACTGCTCTGCCCCGAAAGCACCCCGTCCGTTGTACCGGCAACGAAAGTGTTGCCGTCGTCATCTACGGCACGGGCTGCCTCGTTGCTCGCCGTGGCGGTTCCGAACTGGCGTATCCAGGAGAGCTCTGGTGTTCCTGCTGCAAAGACATTCCCGGCTGGCAGCAGCATGCTCAGCGCGAGCGAGGCGGCGACAAGAACGCGCGAAGTGCGCTTTCTTGCCGTAACGACATTTTTACTAGAAAACATAAAAGAAAAAAGTAAAAAAATAAAAAAGCAAAGTTAAACAGACAATACTAAGCTTTTTCTTTTAAAATAAACAAATGACGAACGACATAAAAAGTATAATACGCAAATTCTACTTAACATTTTTGTTGCCTCAATGCGCTACTTGCGCAAGCGCTCCCTCTGGAGGATCATGGGCGGTAACCTCCGTATGAACCGCCTCTTTTCGTCTCGCATTTTCATCGCCTGCGCTGCCGCACTTCTGGCGGGCTCCATCAGCGGGTTTGCGGTACTAAAATTGCACGGGCATTTCGATGTGCGCTGCCTCCAGCGATTTCCATTACTCAGTCCGTTTGTTCCATGTGAATCGCAGGAGCCACTCGTGTTCATGCCTGAGTACGAAGAGTTTCAGGCCAACCTGAGCGATTGGATCGATACACAAAAACAGGCCGGCCTCATTACAGAGGGCGCCGTGTATTTCCGTGACCTTGTTGGCGGACCGTGGTTCGGTATTCGCGAAACAGCGGAATTCGTTCCTGCCAGCTTGTTTAAGGTACCGGTAATGATCGCCATCCTTCGTGCCTCGCAAGATGTCCCCGGACTTCTTGAACAGCAGGTGGTCATGTCCGGCTCCTATACCGGACTCATGAATGTCGAGCATCCCAGTGAGTCGCTGGAGTCGGGAGTTCCGTATACCGTCAATCAACTTCTGGAAAAGATGATCGTGTATTCGGACAATGCCTCGTCCGATTTACTGAAAGACGTGCTGCGTTCCATTGATGAAACAGGCAAGTCCGTCGAAACCATTTATCGCCAGCTTGGTATGTATTCCGCGGCCACTGAACATCGTTTGTCCGTGAAGAACTATTCATCACTGTTCCGCGTGTTGTTTAACGGCAGGTATTTGAGCTACGAAATGTCCGAGAAGGCGTTGGAATTACTCAGTCGCTCAGCCTTTACCGATGCGCTGGTTGCAGGAATTCCTAAGGGGACAAAAGTCGCACATAAATTCGGCATTCGCGATGTTCCAGGCGAAGATATAAAGCAATTCCACGATTGCGGGATTGTGTACTATCCCAAGCGTCCGTACCTCTTGTGTATTATGACTCGAGCATCGGATACGGAGAGTGCCATTATGTTCATTCGCGAGGTGTCGCGACGCGTGTATAAGCAAGTCGATGACCGCATGAGTGCGAATGAAGAGTCATTGTACGACATGCGGTAAACAACACGTAAAAGAAAAACCCCTCTTGGTGCAGAGGGGTTGTTCTCGTTTGAAGAAAGTGTTCGCGAGTGTTCGGTCAGGCTTACGGGAGCGTCGATTCGAAGTTCAGGTTAATGAATCCGGCTGCGGCATAGGCGTTGGCGGTGTTGTTTGCGGCCAGCTTCACGTAGAGGGTGACGTAGCCCTTGGGCGTCCAGGTGCCTCCGGTTTCAGGTCCTTTGATACTTGCGGTGGTAAAGGAGGTGCTGGCGAGGTTATCTGCGCCTGTCAGGTCGCGCATGACTCCTGCGGTGTCGCGGATACGAAGGGTCACGTGGTTGTTGGCGGTAGAGGCGACACCGGTCTTGTAGCGCAGTTCAATCGGCTTGGTCACGTCCCATGTGCTGAAGTTGTCCGGCAGGCGGACGCGGACGGAGATCCAGTAGTCGTTCAAGGCGGCCTTGGTGGAGGTCCACTTGAAGGTGTTGTCCAGGCCGGTCGTGCCACCCGACAAGGACATTTGGCCTACGAACACGGCACCGCTGGCGAAGTAGATTGCGCCTGGGTATTCGGGGTGCAGCGAGAGAATCTGTCCGCTACCGTTGCTGCCTGCACCAGTCTGGTCCGTAGCACATTCGAACTTACCGGTTGCCGAGTTGTAGACGACCTTCTGGTTCGTTCCGTTACACGTTGCCAGTCCAAAGCCCTGGATCGTGGAGCCGGACAAGGCGCCTTCGATCGTGAGCGAGCCGGACATAGTGTGCGTACCGTTGCCGGAAATCTTGAGCGTGGTGCCCGAAATGGTGCCGTTCACGTCCAAGTCATCGGACAGGTAGAACTTATCGGTGGTATCGAGCCAGGTGAATGTTTCGTCGGTACCCGAATTCATGAAGGTCAATGACACGTCCGCTGCAGCGTCATCGCCACCCAACGTGATGTTGCCCTCCGTAAGGATGGAACCCGTCACGGCAAGTGAGCCATTGATGTCTGCGTTACCAGACACACGCAATGTGGTGCCGGACAAGACCGTCTTGGCGGTAATGGTCGATACACCAACTATGGCGCCAGTGACGGTAAGCGTTCCGCCCACAGTGGCGTTACGATCCACGTTCAGAGCCGAGCCGGAAATGGTTCCCAGCACGGAAATACCCCTGCTGAACTGGAACTTTTGAGCGGAGTTCAAGAAGGTGATGCTTTGGTTGCCCGAGGTGTTACCGAACGTCAACACGGCGTTGTTCGAGTCGGCATCATCATTAATAGTAATATTTCCATCCGTGCGGATCGCTCCAGAAGCAGTCAGCGCTCCCTGGACGTCTGCATTACCGGACACACGCAACGTGGTACCGGACAACACCGTCTTCGCAGTAATAGTCGACATACCCAGCACGGCGCCGGTGACAGTCAACCTTCCACCCACGGTGGCGTTGCGATCAACGTTCAAGTTGGAACCCGACAGTGTGCCAAGAACACTCAAGCCCGCGGAGAATTGGAATTTTCCGTTGGTCAGGTATTTCAAGGTGATACCGCTGCTTCCGAAGCGCAGCTCGATGTCGGTGCTGCCGTCTCCACCATCAATTTGCTGGAACGATTCCGTGTTCACCAGCAATGTTGGTGCCCAGCTGCCCGCGGCCGACGCCAGTGGCGCCAGTGCAGCGAAAGCAATCGAACCAAACGCGATTCCAGCAATGAATTTGCTGGCCCGTGCGTAGCTGCGGGGAAGTGTGTATGTGAACATAAATATTTGTTGGTATCGCATTACTATAGCACACAGAGAGAAGAAGGTGTAGAGCGTTCATCTTGACCATTATGTATTTTGTGGCGTGATATATTCGCTCAGAAAAGTGGTTTGAAGTGGATCTTTGCTTATATAAATGCCAAAAAGTCGACCGCGGCAAAAATTGGACAAAATAGAATAATGTATTCCTTATAGTATAAAGGAAGCGCTTACTCTCGTCGGAGCTCCACGTACTGCATTTTCAGGCTGCCGATATGCACCTGGAAGTTGTCTTTTGCGGACGCGCGGATGCGGATCAAGAAGTCTTGTCCCGGAGTCCATGTTCCACCGCTGCCGATGTCGATACCGCTGGTGGTCCAGCTGGTATTCGCAAGGTTGGAAACAGAGCCGGACAAGGTGACCGGTACGCCGTTGGTATCGTAGACTTGAATGTCCACTTTGTTCGCGGCATTGCTGGCATTGGTCGTGCGGTAATCCAGGCTCAGCGGATTTTCGGCACCACCCGCCTTCCAGCGGACGAAGTTCGGCGACAGATGTGCCTTCAACAAGATGTCGTAGTCCTGCAGCACTGGGCGCGTGCTCGACCAATCATAGAAGTTTATCTTTGTTGTATTGTCGTGACTGACCTGCAACTGACCGATGTTATCGGTACCGTCGCCCTGGTAGCTGGCATGTTCGAACTCCGGATTGAAGACGGTTTGCACCGTGGTTTCACGGTCGTCACTATTCAGGATGCGACGATCGGTGATGGTCAGCACGTTCGAGCCGTTGGTCGTTACTTCGGCAACCGGAATGTACGACTCGTCGGTCGGGTAGCCGAGCGTAGTCACAGTCAGTCCTCCGGAGCCGAAGAACACGTAGCTGGAGGTGCTGGCGGGAACAGCCACGCCGCTGGCGCCTGCATAGTTGGTGACGACTCCATTCAAGCGGTAGCTTCCACCGGAAACCATAATCGTCAGTCCGGCACCGGCGTATGCTTTCAGTGCGCCGGTGGAACTCTGCAGCGAACCCAGGTTGACGCCGTTCACCAGACCGGTGACGGTCAAGTCTCCTTGAATGCGCACATCGTCATTGAAGTTGAACCAGCCGTTCACGCTGTCGTAGCTCAGTTGCTTGGACAGCGCGTTACCGAATTGCAGCACGACTTCGGTGGCGGCGCTGTCGTCGTTGTTCAGTACGAAGGTGTTTGCATTCGTGCCGCCGGGGATGGTGCTCTTGGGCAGCAAGCCGCTCAGGTCCAACACCGGAATATTGAAGCTGCCGGTTCCAGTGTCGTGCTGGTCGAGCAACTCGGCGTTGTTTGCAAACGGTACGGTGGTCACGCGCGAGCGATCCAACGCAGTATCGCTCGGGTTGGTGTCCAGCAACTCATACGAGGTATCCGGATCGCCGGCCATCTTCACCTCTACTTGCAGGTGGAGGTTCTTCAGGGTGTCCACCGGCAGCGTGCTGAAGTCGATGAGCGGCGTGACTTTGCCGAGTTCAACCGAGAAGTAACCCTGTGCGGTCGGCGTGACGGTTTGTACTTCGTTCCAGCTGACATAGTTGGTGGCACTCGTATTGATTGCGCCGCCGCCCGTAAGATCCGAAGTCACGAAGTCGGAGCTCTTCCAGTAGCTGAAGCGAATGGTGACCGCCGTCGTAATAGGTGTGCCGCTGGCGTTCAAGAGGTTGCCCTTATAGGTGCTCAAGAGCGGAGTGGTCGTGTTGGCGGCGTGTGCGGTGAACGGCATGCCGAGGAGCAGCAGTCCCAGCGCAAGCGAGAACAGTGCCAGCAACACGCTCATGGCAACCGTGCGATTGCGCTTCTTTTTCAAGAACGTGCGGATGCGCTTGTGCAGCACGTACGTCATGGCGCTGCTGCCGGCAATCGCAATGCAGAACAGTGAGATCCACATCCAGACCCATGTGGCGGTTTCCGTTGCTGCACCGTGCAGCGTTTCTGCAGGAGGACAGAGCGGATCAACCGCACCGAAGTACCGCAGATTCAGTGCCGTACCGTCGATCGACGACGTATCGTATGTCGTTTCCGTCCATGCCGAGCTCGACAGATCGGTCGTTGTTTCTTCGGCCGATGCGCTGCTTGCCGAACTTGCAATCGGATACGTCTGCGGTACACGCGGGCCACGAGAACTCGTGCTGCTCGAATGCGTGCTTGCACTTGCACTGCTTGCCGCAGGATGCGGTCGGGAACCGCCGCCGCTCGTACCGGCATTACCTCCGGTGCTTCCGCCGCCGGTCGTGCCACCCGCGCCGGTCGACGAACTGCTGCTTGTGCCGGCAGTCGTTGCGGGTCCGGTCGTCAGGATGAAGTTGTTTCCAGTGAGGACCGAATCGTTCCACGTCACGCCGTTGTTCATGTGCTGGAACGACGTGCTTACGCCCGGATCTCCGGTAGCGTTGTCGCCCATGCTTTCTTGCAGCTGGAACGACGTGCTCACCTGAGCCATGGCGACCGGTGCGCTCAGAGTGAGCGCCAGGAGTGCCAAGCCGATGCTGGTGACGAAGCGTCGCATGGGGCTACGCGGTCGGCAGGGGAGGAAGTGGGAGCATGGAGAGCGGGTCCTCGTCAGTTTCCGAAGCAGACGCAGGAGTGAGCTGCGTCGTGTTGATTGCCGTGGTGGTGTCCTGCTCCGTGCTCGTTACGATTTCCGTTTCGCCACGCTTCTGCATGTGCGATGCCTTTTCACCGAAGAACAATTTGTGACGAGCGATAACGCGGCCGACGGTCGACACAGACACTTCGATGCCGTAGATCTCGCGCAGCATGGCGTGAATGCCGACCTTGCCCGTGGTCGGGTGAGCCATGCGCAGTTCGCGAATGGCGGCTACCGTTCGGGCATCGGTTTCGGGCGCGCGTACGGCATGCGGCCGACGCGACGTTTCCTCCAGGCTCGACACGTTCTGCGCGTCGAAGCGATTCCACCAACGCATGAACGTCGAGCGTGCAATGCCGAAGTGTCGGCATGCCAAGCTGACGTTGTTGTCATGTTCGAGTGTGTACAAAAACCACTTCAAACGCTGCACCGCTCCGGCACTCAATTCCAACTCGACGGCCTGCTTCAGCAGGCGTCGTACATCGGCCAATCGTGTATCGCGGGCGGACATGAATTTTGATTTTTGTTTTTGGTGCGCGTTAGTGCGTACCTTGTTCTTGTAACTTTACTATGCTTAATTTTAGCAGAGTTGGCACAAAATGTCTATGTGCTGCAGTGTAAGTTTCTGAGCTTCCGTTTCACAGTGCCAAAAAGCCCGATTTTGCTGCTTGCAGAATGGCTTTCGCATCTGTTTGAACTTTGCCCTAGTCACGGCCAATCGTTTTCAAGACCACAATCGCGAATGGGCTGACGTTGCTTTGGCTTCAAAAATCGCATCTGTCTGATCTTCTCCCATCCCGCATTGTCGCCGCCGTGGAGGGAGGAATTTGGCGCTGCATGGTACCGAAAACCGTATGCAGATCTGCCTGAACTTTCGTCAGGAATCCAGGTCCTGTGATCACCTTCCGCTGCTTGAAAACCGCATTGCGATCGACAGGGGTGAGCGCGCATCTGTTCGAGCTTCTGCCTGTTTTGGCTGTGGACATCATCGAATGACGGCTTCAGCGCGAAACAAAGTCTTCTGCGTAGCGCATGTATTCGAGCTTGTGACGTGCTGTCAGTATTTTGTTTTTTAAAAATTATTTATAGTTTTTGTCAATGAAGCATGTGCATATGAACTTTGGCCTGTTCGTCGGCTTTTGTTCAAAAAATCACACTGCATTCTGAGTCGTAGCGATTGCCTGTGATCTTCTCGCAATCCACCAAGAGCATTCTTGCCTTTTTCGCTGCAGCAAGGGCTCGGCATCTCTTTGAACTTGGGCCTGCACAAGCCGTAGGAGCGGCGCTTCATCGGGCTTCAGGGACGAGGGTATTGCAGCGTTCTGCTTGGCATTGTTTCAGATGTGTGTGAGCTTCTTTTTCCCGCAGCGAGACGGATGCTTTTTTGCTATTGTTTCGCCAGTCGACTGCAGCGCATGCATCGGAACTGAGGGCTTGAGCATTGACTGAAATGTAAAAAATACTTGTCGTAACAAAAATGACGGAAACTCTGTGCATCGGAGAGCAGAGGTGTTGCAGAAGTGTTCGAACTTACGACGTCTGCATGGGCTCTTTTCCAGACCATGCAAATTATTGACGCATGCAGCACGTGAACGAGAGCCCTTTCTGAAGCCAAAAATAGCAATTGATGTCGCATGCGTGCATGGTTGTACGCATGTGATTGAACTTATGGCATACAGATGCGATTCGCTTGTGGTTCGATCACGGATTTTGTACCATTGCGAATACTCGTTTCCTACGTTTACACATGTCTAAAACTCCCCTCTCCAGGTTTGCCAGCGCATGGTTGGTAGTTTCACTCCTGGTCGGCTCCGTTCCATTTGCAGCGGCACAGAGCCAGCCGCAATCGTTCACCGATGTGCCGCCGTCACACGCTGCGTTCTCTGCGGTGGAGTATCTGAAGAGCAAGGGCATGGTGCAGGGCAATGCCGGTGGAACGTTCGGTCCCAACGACAAACTGACACGCGCTGCAGCAATTAAAATTCTGGTCTCCGGTTTGCTGAGTGCGGGCGAGACAATCGATGCCGGTGCAACCAGTTCATTCAACGACATGGCCGGCACGCCGTGGGCGATTCCGTACGTCGAGTTGGCGCTCAAGAAATACAAACTGATCGATGGTCCGCCGGCAAAGCCGTCGTTCAATCCGGGTGTCGTGGTGAAGAAGGCGGAGTTCATCAAAATGGCTCTTGCCTCCAAGCAGATCGATGCCAAGTCCGCGTTCAGCGAAATCAATTCGCCGCTTGCTACGGACGTTGCCAAAACCGACGACTGGTTCTACCCGTTCATGCGCTATTCGCTCACGTCGTCCATGACCAGCGTGAGCACCGACGGCACGCTGAATCCGGCCAAGGAAATCACCCGCGCTGAAATGGCACTGTTGCTCTACCGCCTGGATATGTACCGCGCAGGACGCCGAACGCAAGCCCTGCTCTCGCAGACCGAAGGTGACATCGTCAACTTGCTGAAAATGCTGGATGCCAAAGACATCAACCAGGCCAAGTACGCTTCGGCACGTGCGATTCTTACATCGCGCGGAGCGCTTGCCAGCAAGCCGAACGAAGCAGTGGTGAAAGGTGCCGTGAAGACAGCCGAAGGATTCGGATTGTTGGTGCAGGCCTACGAAGCAGGTACGGCCGGGCAGTACGACACCGTCATTGCCTTGGCAAAAGAGGCTTATGCCGCCGCCGACAAAGCTCGCGCATTCAGCCCGAATTTGGAATCCATCGCCGCGCAGATGCAGTCCATTGCCAAGAAGATGGCCGACGACGCACGCACGCTGAAGGCCGGAGGCACGCCTGCACCCGTTCAGTAATCGCTTACAAGCTCAGCATCGCCTCTACCGGCGCGTAGTCGTCGGTGAGTGCGGCGACCTGCGGCATGGTTGCGGTATTGATACGATTGGCAAGCATTGCAGCCAGAGCGGTGTCTTGCGAATGGCTGAGCGCCTCTTCGGAAAGGAGTTTTTTACTGGCGACCAGCGTGATGTTCGACAGTGATTGCGGATCTGCAAACCCATTGTCCATACCAACGCGAAATGCGAAGACACTCGGAAAGACTGCGCGCAACGTCGCCAATTCTGCCCTGAGAATTTGGCTGCGCTTTCCTTCCTCGGAGGCAATAATGTTCAACACATACACGCCGTCGTCATCCAGCAGTGCGGCAATGCGCTGCACTGCCTCCAATGAGGCTAAATGAAACGGGATGTTGTACTCCGAACGAAAGGCATCGCCGTAGACGACGTGGTACGAACCTTCGCGACTGCCGGGCGCACCTTCAGGACCGCCGCGATTTAAAAAACGACGGGCATCTTCATGCGTAATGGACAGCCGGGGGTCATCCTGCAAATCGAAGTACTGCCTTGCCAACGCGGTTACTGCAGGGTCTATTTCCACGACGTCGATTGCCCCCTTGGGGTGCCGCGATAAGAAGTCTCGGGCCACGGTATAACCGCCGCCGCCCATCAGTAGCGCTCGTGTTGCATCGGGTCGGAAGACGTCGGATAACTGGTAATACCGCGTGTAGGCAAAGACATGGTTGTCGGGTTGAGCTGGAGTGTATGCGGAATGGTTTCCGTGATCGATCTGCAGGAAGAGCGTTTCCAAATGACTGATCGCATTTTCGGCGGGAATGCGGCGTACGCGAAGAGTGCTGTATGGCGAATCTATTTCCGCCACGATGCCATGGCGAGCCATCCTGCGGTCACGCAGAAAGTGTTCAGCTTTGCTGAAGACAAGCAGGAGGAAAAAAAATGCCGCACATGCAACGACCGACCGCATCGTTGGGCGTGCCAATGCAACGAAACCCAGAACTGCGGCACAGCCGAACAGAATGCCGTTTGTACCGAGTGCCGGAATCAAAATGAGACCGGCGGCAAACGTGCCGAGAATCGACCCCGCAGTAGAGATTGCCGACAGGTTGCCTGCAACGCGACCAACATGTTCCACATCGTTCGAAACCAGGCGTACCGCATACGGAGTCACGCTTCCCAAGACAATGCTCGGTACGAGCAGGAGGCTGACTGTCGCCACGATGGACAGTGTGATTCGCGATGGAACGACGGATGCATAGGCGCCGATCATCGGCTCATGCAGTACGGCCAACAGCCCGATCCACAGTGCTGCCGCAAAGACCAAGAGTCGCAATTGCGACAACGAGCGCCACTTGTCGCCAAGCATGCCACCAAGGACATAGCCGGCACTCAGTCCGGTCATAATGACGCCGATGACACTGGTCCATACCGCAATGGACGTACCGATGTACGGCGCGAAAAATCGGGCCGAGACTATTTCCAAAACCATGACTGACGCACCGCTGACGAATACCAGGAATTGTAAATACATTGGACCCAGCCTAGCACCACTGCATGCGATCCGACCATTGGCGAATGTGCCTCCAAGACAGTTGCGAGGCCAGATCGTATCGCCGTTGCATCATGGCCATCTTGCACGTCTGTTGATCATTGCGGTCGCTATACTTGTTGCCGATGGACCTCATGACGATCATTCCGCCTGCGGCGCTTGCGAACAAAATTCTGTTGGCGGGAGCACTTGGCGGTATCATCGGCATCGAGCGGCTGATGGGTGACCACCCGGCCGGTATCCGTACGTGCGTGCTCATTTCCGTGAGCTCGTGTTTGTTTACCATCGTGTCGACGCTTGCGTTCAATCAAGCGGAAACAGCCCGCATTGCTTCCGAGGTCGTAGTGGGTGTTGGTTTCATTGGTGGTGGTTGTTTGTTGCGCGCCAATAATCACGTGCACGGACTCACGACTGCCGCAACCATTTGGACCGTTGCAGCCATTGGTATGACGGTCGGTGTCGGCATGTTCGGTTTGGCTATTTTCGCCTGCCTCTTCTCTTTGGCGGTGCTCCTTGTGTTGGCGCCCATCAGCAAATGGATGGAGCGTTCGTTCGGAGATGCCATAAGTGCTTCTTCCGAAAATTTCGCACCTGGCTCCGGCGTTACGATCGGACGCTCGAAGGGGCGAAAGTAGTTCTGCAAGTCTTTACTGGCGTTGAGCGGTTTTTTTAAGAGTAAGCAGAGTTGCTTCTGAAGCATTGACAAATGCTAAAATATATTGAATATAGATACATCATGGCATTTACAGACCGCAGATCGGCATTTCTGCAACACGTAGAGCAACAATCGTTTGTCTGCTCCATTGGCACCGCCATGGCCCGCCAAGGGCGATTGCCGCTGTTCGAGATGCCGGAAGCAGTCCAAGGCCGTGCCGAGGTCGCTCGCGACGCCATACGCGAATTACTGGCG
The DNA here is from genome assembly GCA_964448405.1 of uncultured Candidatus Peribacteria bacterium. Classification (GTDB taxonomy): domain Bacteria; phylum Patescibacteriota; class Gracilibacteria; order Peribacterales; family Peribacteraceae; genus DAORHV01. The sequence goes on from CAYUVW010000001.1 coordinate 82,791, forward strand.
TCCGGCAGAGGGAGTGCGGTGGGCATCATCTATCCATCCGAACCAGAGAACTACGAGCAATTACAGGCGTTGCATGCCGATGTCCACGCCACGGTCTTCACGGCGGCCATGCTGGAAGACATCGCCGTCGCCCGTGCGGAAAACCGCATTACGCTTCCGTATGCGGGAACGGAGTACCCGTCATTCATGTTGCCATACGTCGCCTTGCAGTCGCGTCAGCTGCGTAAAGGACCGTTTGCCGCGTACGACGCCTGCAACATCGTTACGGAGCTTGGCGTGCCCGTGAAGGCCGATCCAGGCCGATCCGCAGAGGGCATACGCGCCGCCGTATCGGCGCTGCTCGGCATTGATCCCAACCTGGCGCCAGTCGTGAACCGTAACGTTTTGCAGGCGATCGTTCTCAGTCCGCAATTCACAGGTGATTCCTCGGAAGAAATCCGTGCGCTGCTCCGAGAAATCAACATGCCCGATCTGCCGCACGGCAGGCATGCCCCGGTAACGACAATGGTGTTGAACTACCACGCCGATGTCATGGCCGCATTGCAATCGAGCACTGGTAAGGTTATTCGAGAGCGCATGAATATGGCCCTGAGCTTTACGCGTTACAAATCCATGCACGTACTCGCCGAAAAACCGGATGCCGCCAAGCGGTACCAAAACCTGTTGAAGGCACTGACTGGATTGGACGGGAAAGAAGCGTAAGGAGCACGGAAGAACCTCTTTCACGGCGAATCGTCGGAATCATTGCCGAAGGCCCGTATTGGGCTCTTTTGGTGCGAAAGTTCGGAATCATATGGTGCGAAAGTGCGTGTGCATACACAGCCGAAAGGGGCGCCTAAACTTGTCTGAACCGCATCGCAGTGGCGAACTGGGTCCATCCGCATATCCGAACTCGGTGCGTAAAAGTCCGTAGGGCTCTGGTAAAAAAGTCCGTTTTCCGCTAGAATGAAGAGAAAACTCCGAAAACCAAAAGAAATTTCATGCAACGAATAGAGCTCACCGCCGGGCATATCGCACAGTGTCATCGCTGGATGGAGGGCGATGTGCTGAGCGAAAAAGCTAAGCATCGGCTGCGTTGCATCTTGCAGTATCTGGAGCAGGCTGCATCCATGGCCGAGGTCTCGGCGATGTTCAACGTAACGCCGAATACGCTGCGTCGCTGGCTGGAACAATTCAATCCGAACGATGCTTCGTCGTTGGAAGAGAAAAGTCGCCGCCCCGCCACCGTGCGCTCCACGCAAATCGCATCGCCGGTCGTGGCGCTCATTCGCGAGTATCGCATCGCCAGTCCCAAAATGGGCAAGGAAGACATTGTTCGTTCGTTGCAGCAAGACCACGGCGTGCAAGTATCGGCCTCGGCCGTCGGACGAGTGATTGAACGAGAGTGCCTCTACTTCGCCGACAGTCCGCTGCATATGCGCAAGCGTTTCCAGGCACGCAAAACAACCTCCGCTCCCGCTCTTGCGGTCAGCGCGCCGGTTGTTGTGGAGGAGCAGCCGGTTCTTACCGTGGTGCAGCCTGTCGTTTCGCCGACTCCGTATAAGAGGGGCAAGTGGATCCTGAGCACCATCGCCGTTTCCGCAGTGTTGCTGGCAATGGCGATTGGTTACAGCACGGGGAGGGAGACTGCCAATGCCGAACAAGAAGAGTTGCGTCTGCAGCAGATGGAAATCCACACACCAACAACGCCGTCATTCCTCGAGCTTTCTTCAACCCATGATCAGTAAGCCGCTCCAACACCGGCTGCTGCCCATGTACGCCTTCGCGGCGACATGCATCCTGCTGCTCGTAATGTGTGCGGTACCCGCCGCGCATGCCGCCTCGTCGTGGAACCCCACGTTGCTGGTGAATACCGAATCGTTCCAAACGATTGATGACGGCGATGCCATTACGAATGTGGAGTTGCGCTTCGGTCAGGCTGTGGGAGAGAAGATTATTTGGAGCGTGTCGCAAAGCCGCTTTGAATTCACCGACGACGTGCATGTGGATATGAACATCACCGGCAGCGGCGGACTTGCCATCGAGCAGGATATTCGTGCCAAGGGCGATATCACCCTGAATAGCGACAACGACAGCAACAACGCCACCATGACCTTCGGCAACGTGTCGCTGCCGCAAACACTCAGCTTTATGAATGCGTCGCAGAAGTTCCGCTTCTCCGCATCGTTGGATGTGGTGGGAACGCTCTCCGGCTCCGCATTGACCGTCAGTAGCTTGCGCAACTGTAATACCATCGATACCGATGCCAACGGCGTGTTGTCGTGCGGCACGGACGAAGGAGGTGCCGGCAGCGGCATGGATCAAGACGACGGCGATGCTCGGTTCGTGAACCAGTCCGGCGACACCATGACCGGCTCTCTGAACGTGCGCGGCACCATCTCCGGTTCCGTCCTGAAGGCAGACAACATGATCCACTCGGGAGCAGTGGTGTACTCCAGCGGCAACACGCTCATGCAATCGGCCAAAGGATTGTCCGGACAACTGCTCTTGTCGCAGGGCACGTCGGCTCCCAAGTGGGCTACGCCGACCGGAGGAATGGTCTGGTATTTGGATGGCACGCAAACAACCGGAGCATCCTTGGGCGCAAGGGTGGTCATGCCGATGAGCATTACCGTCAGCAGCGTATCCATGACAATCAAAGGTACGCCCACCGGTGCTGCGCTCATCGCGAACATCAGGAAGAATGGAACCACCATTTTCTCCGTCCGCCCGCAGATCAACTCCGGCGCACTGGTCGGTGGTGGCAACGCCGTTTTCTCCGACACCATTCTGCCCGAAGGCTCGACTGTCACCTTCGATATAGACCAAGTTGGCAGCACCTTCGCAGGTAGCGGTATGACGGTCATCCTGAAGGGCGTCCGCAACTACTAATAACGAATGCATCCCGCGTAGCGCGGTCGCCTTAGAAGCCGAAGAAATAGAACAGCTTGTTCGTGGTGTTGTCGCCTGAGTGGTTCACGTCGTAAATAACAGCTCGGCTGTTGGTTGCATCGGCCACGAAGAGCTTGCCGGATGTGCGGTCGTACATCAGCTGCCTGGGGCCGCTCAAACCGACTTGGGTAATACCAGCGGTGGCCACCAAAAACGTCGGCTGCCCCAGTACGGCAATGGCGTTCTCTCCGTCGGTAATGGATGCCGTGTCATACGCAAGAATACGGTTGTTGGTGAAGTCGGCGGCGAACAGCGTGTTGCCGACCGGGTCGAATGCCAGGCCTGACGGCAAGCTCACACCTGCTTGCGTAGTGGCCACGGCGTTCAGCCAATACAACGGTTGCCCCAAGACGTTGTCGGCAATCAGGTCCGACGGAAGGTGGCCCGAGGTAAGGTTGTACACAAAAATGCGGTTGTTGGCGGAATCGGATACGAATAACCGATCGTTTGTCGTATCTAAGACCAAGCCCTGTGGTCCGCTGAGACCGGTGCGGTTGGGTCCGTTGTTGGCCGTGGACTTCAGGTATGCCGGCCCCTGCGGAGTCAATGTGTTGTACTGTCCGAGCAGATCTACGGCGCCTTCTCCGTCGGTAATGGTGGAAACATCGAAAATCGACACGCGGTTACTGGTGCTTTGCGGCACGAAGAGCCGATTGTTCGCTTCATCGACAAACACGCCGCTTGGCGCGTTCATACCGGCCTGGTTGTTCACGGCTGTTGCAGTCGTGAAGATCGGTTGGCCGAGTACCTTAATGGCGTTCATGCCGTTGCTGAGCTGCGCGACGGAACCCGAAAAGACCGATACGCGGTTGCCCGTTGCCTGCGCCACGTAGAGCGTGTTATTCGTACTGTCGTAGTCAATGCCGCGCGGTACGTTCAAGCCCGCCTGTGTGGTTGCTGCAGTTCCCACGATAAAGCTGGTCTGACCAATCACCTTCGTCGCGTTCATGCCATCTGAAAGCAGGGCAACCGATCCCGAGAAGACCAAGATGCGGTTATTCGTCGAGTCGGAAACGAACAGACGCGAAGTTGCGGCATCGTACGTGACTGCGTACGGCGCGCTCATGGTGCTTTGCGTGGTACCCGCCGCTGTGTTTGTGTAGTTGGTCTGGCCCAACACGTGGTACGCAGGCTTGCCGTTGCCAATGCCAAGGGTCAGGTTGTACGACAGCACGCGGTTTGCCGTGGAATCCAGGACGTAGGCACGGTTGTTGGCTGGGTCGGCAAGCACGCCGGTGGGCGCGCTGAGGCCTTCTTGGAAGACGCCCGCGGTGATGGTGGTGAAGTTGGGTTGCCCGAGCACGTTGATGGCATTTTCGCCCCTGACAATGTTCACCAAGTCATAAATTGTAACGCGGTTACCGGTCGTTTGCGCCACAAACAAACGCTGGTTGGTGGCGTCGTAACCCAGGCCGACCGGTGCGTTCATACCCGCCTGCGTACTGCCGGCCGTCGCCACGATGAATGACGTTTGACCCAGCACCTGCGATGCGTTCATGCCGTTGCTGAGCAGCGCCACGGAACCCGAATACACCATGACGCGGTTATTGGTGAGGTCGGCGACGTACAGCCAGTCTCTGGCTGCATCGTAGAGAATGTCGCGCGGGGCGCTCATGCCGGCCTGGGTGGTGGCTGCAGCTGTATTCGTAAAGTTGGTCTGCCCCAGAACTTTGGTGGCGTTCATGCCGTTACTCAGCAGTGCCACGGAACCCGAGTACACCGTCACGCGGTTACCCGTTCCCTGCGAGACGAACAGGCGGTCGGTTGCAGTGTCGTACGCCAAGCCATAGGGAATGTTCATGCCGGCCTGGGTGGTGGCTGCAGCTGTATTCGTAAAGTTGGTCTGCCCCAG
>CAYUVW010000001.1:87673-101575 GCA_964448405.1 uncultured Candidatus Peribacteria bacterium
TCATGCCGGCCTGGGTGGTGGCTGCAGCTGTATTCGTAAAGTTGGTCTGCCCCAGGACTTTGGTGGCGTTCATGCCGTTACTCAGCAGTGCCACGGAACCCGAGTACACGGTGACGCGGTTGCCGTTGTTTTGCGCAACGAACAAGCGGTCGGTGGCGTCATCGTAGGCAATGCCCGCCGGCACGTTCATACCGGCCTGCGTCGTTGCTGCGGCGTTGCTGTAGAAGTTTGCCTGTCCAAGCACAAAGTCCGGAATGCGGTTCAGCAGCGTATTGCTCGCGTCCAAGTCGTAGACGAGTACACGGTTATTACCGGTGTCGGATACAAAAAGTCGATGATCCGTGCTGTCGAGTGCTATGCCGATGACCGGCGCGCTCAAACCCAGAATATTCGGGCCGTTATTGGCGACCGTTTTCGTATAAATCGGTGAAGGTGTACTCAGGTTGTCGTCGTATTGACCAAGCGCATCGACTGCGCTTTCTCCTCGTGCAAAAGCAGATAGATCGTACATCGTTGCACGGTGAATACCCGACTGCACCACGTATAACTTGTTGTTCGCCTGGTCCACCGCCACGCCGTTGGGCGCGTTCATACCGGCCTGTGTATTACCGGCAGTTGCGACAGTGAACGCCGTTTGTCCCAGCACCTGCGTGGCGTTCATGCCGTTGCTCAAGAGCGACACCGATCCCGAAAACACCGTAACACGGTTGTTGGTCGTTTCGGCAACGTAGAGCAAGTTGTGGGTTTCGTCGTAGGTAATGCCGCGCGGACCGCTCATACCGGCTTGGGTGGTCGCCACGGCAGTGGCGGTGAAGTTGGCCTGCCCCAGGACTTTGGTGGCGTTCATGCCATTGCTGAGCAGTGCCACGGAACCCGAATACACCGTCACGCGGTTGCCTGTTCCCTGCGAGACGAAGAGGCGATCCGTGGAGCTGTCGTATGCCAAGCCATACGGCACGTTCATACCGGCTTGAGTGGTGGCGGCGGCGGTGTTGGTGAAGTTCGTTTGGCCCAGCACTTTTGTGGCGTTCATGCCGTTGCTTAAGTGCGCTAGGGAACCCGAATATACCGTGACGCGATTTCCGGTGTTCTGCGCAACGAACAGACGTCCGGTGGCAACATCGTACGTTACGTCCGTCGGCACGTTCATACCGGCCTGCGTTGTTGCGGCGGTAGCGGTAGTGAAGCCGGCTTGCCCCAAGACGTTAATGGCGTTCATGCCGTCCGTAATGGTCGTAGTGAAGAAAACCTTTACGCGATTGCCGCTGGCCTCTGCAACGAACAGGCGGTTGTTCGTGGGGTCGAATGCCAAGCCGTTGGGTGCATTCAGACCTGTCTGTGAGTTGGCAGCCGTGCTGGTGTAAAAGTTCAGCTGTCCCAGCACGTTGTCCGGAATGCGATCGATCAGGTTATTGCTTCCATCCAAGTTGTACACCAGCACACGGTTGTTGGTGGTGTCCGAGAGGAAGAGTCGGTGGTTTACCGTGTCCATCGCAATGCCGATGATGGGCGCACTGAATCCGAACTTACTGGGACCGTTGTGCGCGGTGGTCTTCGTGTAAATGGGAGAGGGTGTGACAGTGTTGTCGTCGTACTGGCCGAGTGCGGTGTTGGCGTTCAAGTTGTCCGCCAAGCCACCGGTAATGTTGTACACAGTCACGCGGTTACCGGTGTTTTGGGGCACGAAGAGCCGACCTGTTGGCAAGTCGAATGCCACGTCCGTTGGCACGTTCATACCCACCTGTGTCGTGGCGGCGGTCACGGTGGTGAAGTTCGTTTGGCCGAGCACATTGGTCGCGTCTTCTCCGTCCGTAATGCTTGCGACGTCGAAGATGGTCACGCGGTTACCGGAGTTCTGAGCAACGAACAGTCTGTTGCTATAACTGTCGTACGAAAGTCCGGCCGGACCGCTGGTGCCCGCTCTGGTCGAGGCCGCAGCGCTGGTGTAGTAGTTGGCCTGCCCCAGCACGTTGTCCGGAATGCGATCGAGCAGGTTGTTGCTGGAATCCAGGTTGTAGACCAGCACACGGTTGTTGCTCGTATCTGAAACGAATAATCGATGATTCACGGAATCCAAGGCAATACCCACCAGCGGACCGCTGAGACCGAATTTGGTCGGGCCGTCGTTCGCGGCGACCTTGGTGAAAATCGGCTGCACCGGAGAGGCCAAACCATCGGTTTGCCCCAACACAGTCGTGGCGTACTTGCCGTCGCTGATGATGTTCAGGTCATAAATGACTACACGGTTGTTGGAGGTGTCGGCCACGTACAGTTGTTTTGTATTGCCGTCGTACTCAATCTGTCTCGGCGCCGACAAACCGATTTGCGTGGTGCCTGCGGTTGCGGTGGTGAAGTTAGTCTGCCCCAAAACGTTCATGGCGCTCATGCCGCTTGCCAACGCAGCGCCGTTGTACACAAGAATGCGGTTGTTCGTCATGTCCGTAACGAACACCAAGTTACGCGTCATATCGATTGCAATGCCCGAAGGGGCGCTGAGACCGACCTGCGTGGTGGCTGCGGCGTTGCTGTAGAAGTTCGCTTGCCCAAGCACGTAATCGGGAAGCATGTCGAGCGGAGCGTTGCCCGCACTCAAGTTATAGACCAGTACGCGGTTATTCGACGCATCCGCCACGTACAGGCGGTGGTTAATCGGATCGATCGCTATGCCTTGCGGCACGTTCATGCCGTATTGACTAGGGCCATCGTTCGCAGTTGCTTTTGTGAAGATGGGGCCAGGCGTACCCAGCGTGTCGTCATATTGCCCCAGCACATCGCCGGCTGCCTCTCCCCTCACGAAGGCGACCAAGTTGAAAATACTCACACGGTTGGCACCCGACTGGAGTACGTACAGCTTGTTGTTCGCCTGATCCACTGCCACGCCGTTGGGTGCGTTCATACCGGCCTGTGTGCTTCCGGCCGTCGCTACCACGAATGATGTTTGCCCCAGAACCTGCGTGGCGTTCATGCCGTTGCTCAAGAGCGACACCGATCCTGAAAACACCGTAACGCGGTTGTTGGTCGTTTCGGCAACGTAAAGCAAGTTGTGTGTTTCATCGTACGAGATTCCACGTGGGCCGCTCATCGTGCTTTGTGTCGTGCCTACGGCAGTGTTGGTGAAGTTCGTTTGGCCCAATACCTTCGTCGCGTTCATGCCATTGCTCAACAATGCCACCGAACCCGAATACACCGTCACGCGGTTGCCCGTTCCTTGCGAGACGAACAGTCTGTCTGTGGCATCGTCATATGCCAAGCCGTAGGGAACGTTCATGCCGGCCTGGGTGGTGGCGGCTGTGGCAGTCGTGAAGTTGGCCTGCCCCAATACTTTTATCGCAGGCTCTCCATCGGCAATTTCCGTAACGTCGAACACCGTGACGCGGTTGCCGGTGTTTTGAGCCACAAACAAGCGCGTGTTGGTGCTATCGAGCGTCGCATCCGTCGGTACGTTTAAGCCCACCTGCGTGGTGGCGGCAGTGGCGACGATGTGCGTGGATTGTCCAAGAACGTTCGTGGCATTCATGCCATCCGTAATAGTGGTGGTGTCGTACACCTTAATGCGGTTATTGGTCGTGTCCACAACGAAGAGGCGATTATTCGTATCGTCGAATGCCAACCCGTTGGGTGCGCTCATACCGATCTGCGTTGTGGCTACGGCGTTGGCATAAAAGTTAATCTGTCCCAACACGTTGTCTGGAATGCGGTCAAGCAGGTTATTGCTTCCATCCAAGTTGTAGACCAAGACGCGGTTGTTCGTCGTGTCCGAGAGGAAAAGCCTGTGGTTCACTGCGTCCATCGCAATGCCGATGATCGGGGCGCTGAGGCCGTGCTTGCTCGCTGCATCGTGAATGGCTCCTTTGTTATAAATCGGCTGCGGCGCTGTAACGTCGCCGTCCGACTGTCCAAGCACGGTGAAGGCCGGCTGCGTGTTTGCGATGCTGGCCAATGCCAAGGGTGCACCGGAAAGAGCCAGCGCCATTCCCATGCAAAGCCGAAGACAAAGTATGAAACGAGCCGGTGCCGGCGAACTCACTGTACGAATACGAAAAGAGTACCAAACATCGGTATGCGTACGAAACCTATTGCGAGCTCTTCTTGCGGATCAGCAAGAGAAGCTTATCGGCTTCTTCCGTACGCCCGAGCTTTTTTGCCAGTGCCGTTTCTCTCTCCGCATTCTCGAGTGCATTGCTGTGGTAGTACGCGAGGGCAAAATTGAAGTGCGCATCAGCCGATTTCGGATCGGCATCCACAGCTCGCTGGCAAGACTCCAGTGCGTCTGCATTCTTTTGCATGCTCACGTACAGCGCACACAGATTATTCCAGACCGCGCCATTCGAGGGGTTCAGCGCGATTGCCGTACGGAACGATTGTTCGGCCTCTACATAACTGCCGCTTTGTGCCTGCGCTATACCCAGATCATTGAACGAGACAGAGTCTTGCACCGGGTTTACAGCCAATGACGGCGCAGCTCCGCTGCCGGTTTTCTGCGACGCTGGCGCAACACCCGCAGGGCGATACAGCCACGCACTCCAGGTGTAGCCGGCTTTGTCGAATACCGCCGAAATGAAGCCGTAATTCAGATTCGGATAATTCTTCCCAGCCAGTGCGAGGAGCGTGAGGTACGCATCGGCAGCCTCTTTCCACTTTCCCTCGTTAATGTACTGCGTCGCAAGAATCGCATACGGCTCGGGCATTGCAGGGCGGAGTCGCATGACTTCCGCAGTCAAAGCGATCACGTCTTCTTTGCGGCCTTGGCGCAGTGCGATTTTCGCCAAAGAGAGCGTTGCCTTCACCCCTTGGGGGTTGCTCTCACGTACCCGATTCAGTTCGCGGATCACCGTAGGGATATCCAGTTGCGACACCGAATCAAAGCCGTCATCGAACTGCAGTTTCGTTGGGCTTACAAGCGTGTATTTCCATTTCTTGATCAACGGCTGATTCGCGGGCGTATTCTTCAGATAGACGGCCACCCAGTCGTCCAAGTACACCAGCGGCCACTGTGCATCGGTGTCCAAAATGGTGCTGTACGGCAGATCTTTTTCTCGGCGAATGGCATCGTAATCGACCATGGCGTAGGTAAAGCCATACTTGTCTTCCAATGTTTTCCAGTGCGCCGGATCAACGCCTGCGGCATAGGCGTGCGCCAAATAATCGAAGCCGTAGTCGACGTTGCGTCCGTCAAGAAACACCTTGCGATCGGGATAGCCGCGATAAATAAGATAGCCGCCGATGCCGTAGGTGTTGAACATGTTCCCAGTGATTTTTTCTTGTTCCACGAAATCCGTGGCGCCGCGCGCCAGATCGAATTGTCCGAAGCCGAACAAATTGTCACGCCGCTCGAACTCGTACGAACGCTCCACGGCAACGTGGGCGCCGTACAGCGTCAGTGCAACGCCAACGACGATCGCAAGGACGCGCTTGCGGCCGGTCATCCAAGTGTCGACACGGGCCGCGCACGCGCTTCGGTCGAATTGGTAGAACGCAGTACCGATGGACGCAAAGACAAAGAGTATTTCGTGGCGGACTGCCTGACGCGAAAGGTAGGCGGTTGCCAAGAGCAACAAGCCGTTGAATACCCAGTGTTTCCTGCCAAGCAACAGCGCTGTGATCGCTACGCCAAAAAAGAGCCACACATCGGCCATATACGGCAGCCAACCGCGCGGTTGCCATTCGGCAATGAATGCAATCGTTTGATCATTCAGTAACTGCGAGAGATACGACAATGTGCCCAGTCCGTTTGGTGGCAAGACGAGTGCAATACCCATGGCAAGAAGCGTGCAAGCCAACAGGACGCCGCTGCGTATCGATTCGTTTCGTTCGTAGTGTCGTCGTGCATTTGCCGCACTCTGGAGCAGAAGGAAAGCGACAATGGCGCAGCCAAGCAATGCGGCGCCGCCGTGCATATTCACCCACAGCAATTCCAGTCCCACGAATGCCGCGCAAATCTGCATGCGTCTACGCATGGAGGCGGCATCCAAAAAACGGAATGCCATCAGCACGAATGCGCTGAAAAAGACGAACGTGAATAGCTGCGGTCGCTCCAGAAAACTCCCCTTCGTCATGACGACTGCCCAGAGGGCAAGGAGGAGGTGCGTAAGGCGTTTGCGCTTCGCAAGAAGCAATAACAGGCCTACCGATGTACAGGCGATGACGCCACGGAACAGGATAATGCCGACCGGTCCGCCGATGTGGTACAGGAGATGCAGCACGATCTGCGCCAGCCATTCGTGTGTTGCCAGATACGGCAGTCCGCTGCGCGTGTAGGCAAAAGGATCAATGCCGATCAATGCATGCGTTTGCAGCATGATTTTGCCGGACGTAATGTGCCACCAGAAGTCGCGATCCATGATCTTGTACGTGCAGACCCAAAACACAGCCAATGCACTGAGAATCACTGCAAAAGACCATAGGGCGTTCCTGGTGCCCTTGGGAAACTTCCGGTGAACAAGAGAGGCAAGTTTCATGCGCTTCGCTGCACATTCTACACACCTTTCTCCAGGCGACTACGACCTTCGGTTTTGGATCCCGGCGCGCTTCGCGCGATCGCGCCCTAGGCAAAGCCTCGGGCGGACAACTGAGAGAAGCGCCTGAGGGGTCTGTGCGAGTCGAATGGCAGGCGCTGTAGGGATCGAACCTACGACCTTCGGTTTTGGAGACCGACGCTCTACCAACTGAGCTAAGCGCCTAGGACTCGCCCGCGCATTGTACGGAAAGTGACGGCGCAGGGCTACTCGGCCTTCTTCTTTCCCCAGCCGCCCTTTTTGCCGCCCCAGCGTCCCGGAGGAGCCTCGCGCTTCTTCTTCAGCATGGCGATGGCGATTTCGGACGTCACTTCGTCCACAGTCAGCTTCTTGCCGAGCGAGACGTTGGTTTTGCCGTCGGTAATGTAGGGTCCGAAGCGGCCGTCCTTAATCTTAATTTCTCCTTTGGATTCCGGGTCCATGCCGAGTTCCTTCAACGGCGCGGCGTTCTTCTTGGCGCTGGTGGTGGCGATGAGGTTCTGCGCCATGGCGAAGTCGACCGTGAACGGATGCACGTCTTTGCCCAAACTGGCGGTGACCGTGCCGCTCTTCAAATAGGGACCGAAACGGCCCAGGTGCAGCTCGATCGGCGTGCCGGTGGCGTCTTTGCCCAAGTTGCGCGGGAAGCTCAGCAGTGCCTGCGCCTCTTCAAACGTCACGGTGTCGGCATGCATGCCCGGAAAGAGCGATGCCGCGCGCGGTTTGGCTTTCTTGCCCTTTTCCTTGTCCCACAATCCCAGCTGCACGTAGGCGCCGAAGCGTCCGGTGCGCACCACAATCGGCAGTTTTGTTTCTGGATCAATACCCAGCTCGCGGTCTTTCATTACGCTCTCCTTGCTGATTTCCGTCGTCTTGCGGGCAACTAATTCGGCGAACGGTCCGTAGAACGATTTCATTAACGGAACCCATTCGGATTTTCCTTCGGCGATATCGTCCAGCCACTCTTCCATTTTGGCGGTGAACTGCAAATCCACAATGTCCTTAAAGTGTTCGGCCAACAGGTCAATGACCGTGAACGCAATGTCCTCGGGTGCCAACTGCTTGCCTTCCTTGCGGATGTACCCGCGCGCCTGAATCGTGCTGATGGTCGGTGCGTAGGTACTCGGACGTCCAATGCCCTCCTCTTCCAATTTCTTCACCAAGCTGGCTTCCGTATAGCGTGGTGGCGGTTTCGTGAAGTGTTGTTCTGGCTGCAATTCTTCGCACGTCAGCGGCTCGCCTTTCTCCAACACGGGCAGGAATTTCTCGCCGTCCATTTCTTCGGATTCCTTGTCTTTGCTCAACTGGTCTTCGTCTTTGTCTTCGAAGTACACGCGCAAGAATCCGTCGAACGTCACCGTTTGTCCGGTGGCGCGGAAACCATACAAGTCCTGCTTGCCTTGCGCTTCGATGTCGGCACCCACGCGCTTAATTTCCGCAGTGGCCATCTGCGTGGCCATCGTACGGTTCCAAATCAACGAGTAGAGCTTCAGTTGTTGCTCGTCCAACACGCCGGCAACCGACTGCGGCGTGCGGTTCATTTCGGTTGGACGAATGGCTTCGTGTGCTTCCTGGGCACCCTTGGCTTTGGTCTTGTACAAGCGCGGCGTGGGCAACACGTATTCGCGTCCGTACAGGTGCTGCACGGTTTCTTTGGCGTCGTCCAAGGCCTTTTGGCTCAGGTTCACCGAGTCGGTACGCATGTAGGTAATCAAACCCGTGGTACCAATTCCTTTGCCCAGGTTCACACCTTCGTACAGCTGCTGAGCGACCACCATGGTTTGCTTCACCGAGAAGCCCAGTTTGCGGCCGGCTTCCTGCTGCAGTGTGGAGGTGGTGAACGGCGGCGGAGGAGTCTTTTTCAGTTCCTTGGTTTCCACATTCTTCACGGCGAATGTCGCGCCTTCCAAATCCTTGGTCACGTGCTCGGAGTCGGCGGCCGAACCCGGCACGAATTTCTCGCCGTTCTTCTCTTTGAATTGCGCAGTGAATTGCTCGCCCGTCACCTTCTTCATTTTGGCATCAATGCTCCAATACTCCACCGCGTTGAACGCCTTAATCTCCCGCTCGCGATCCACGATCACGCGCACGGCGACCGACTGCACGCGTCCGGCAGAGAGTCCGCGGTACACCTTCTTCCACAAGAACGGCGACAGCGTGTAACCCACTAAACGGTCCAGCACGCGGCGTGCCTGCTGAGCATGCACCAACTGCATGTTCATTGTGCGCGGGTTGGCAATGGCATGTTTAATGGCCGTCTCGGTAATCTCATGGAAGACGATGCGCTTCACCTCGCCCTGTTTTTTTACTTTGAGTGCCGCGAGTAAGTGCCAACCAATGGCTTCTCCTTCGCGGTCTTCATCAGTCGCGATCAAGATGTCATCTGCCTCCTTTAATGCGGCCTGCAAGGTTTTCACCGTGGCAGCCTTTTCCTTGGGGACGATGTACGTGGGCTCGAAGTCATGGTCCACGTCGATACCCAGTTCCTTCTTGGGCAAGTCGCGAATGTGGCCCATGCTGGATTCCACGATGTAATCCTTTCCGAGGAATTTTTTAATGGTTTTGGCTTTCGTCGGGCTCTCGACGATAACAAGGTGAGTCGGCATACGATAATGCAGGGTCTTTCAAGTGCAGCCTATTGTCAAGCAAGGCACCTCCTTGGTTTCGCGTTTATCGGCTCAATGGCGACCTGAATCGAGTTGTGGTAGAATGTATTCAATATGCGCGCCGGTCCCTCTGCCGAGACTCCACGAGAACAGCCGACTGCAATGCCGGAAGTTCAGCCTGCAGAACCACCGACTGCGTCCCTGTTGGAGAAGTTGAAACTCGAAATCATCGCGTTGCCGGTCAAACCGACGGACGTTGGAGATGTGCAGGTTCCCGCCGGCAGCGATCGTAATGCGGCCCTGCGTCAGGAGGTCGACAAACGCTACAACGAAGTTGAGCGCAAAATCAGTCTGGCGCTGGAAAGCGGCGTGCTCACCAAAGACGACGCCAAGAATATGGAGCGCTTCCTGCAACAGAAGCGCGAGGCATTGGCAAAAGAAGATCCGTACCTGGAGGCATCGAACAAAGACAACGTGCTTGTACGCAGCATCAACTACCTGCAGAACTACGCGCACCAGAAAGCAAACGAAGGCACTCTGGTGACCAATGCCATCGACGGAGCCGGAAACTTTGCATCGTGGAGCGGAATTTCGCACGCGCTTGGCGCAGGTACAACGGCACTCTTGGCGCGCACCGCATTAGCGTCCGCTGCTGGGCCGGCCGGCATTGTCGCCAGCGTGGTGGGTGGCATCGGAGGATCAATCGCATTGCAGAAGGCAGGCTCACTCCTGTCGCGTTTCGGCATTCCGCCGAAGGTCGGTGGCATCATCGCCAAGGCAGGTGCCATTGCCGCCATCGCCGCACTTTCGCCGGCATCTCTTCCTGTTATGGGCACATCGGCGCTCATCGGATTGGTCATGTACGGTGCTAACCGCGCCGTGCAGTCGGCAGCCGAGGAGCAGAAAAAGAGACAGGCGCTGACTGCCATCGGTGCAACTGCGTAATGCTGCATGAGCGAGAAATTTCGACGGTTTTCTCCATGCGCGGAAAACTGCTTTGGCTGTAGTTCTAGCCAGGAAGTCATTGACTCTTGCCGATATTTGTTCCTGAACACTAGTAAAGTGATCAGAACTTGTACTCAATTCTTTTGGCTTACAGAAGCGACGTTGGCTTGTGAATCACGTTTATCAATGCATTTCAAGTCTTTTTTGGCTTGCCGTCGCGGTTCGTGCTCGTAGAATGTTGCTCATCTACTTCCTACCCCAAGATTCTCATGTCCAAGCAGGATCTGATTGCCGCCATTGCGGACGCTTCCGGCGTCACCAAGCGCGCTGCTTCCGACGCCCTCGAGGCGCTCATCTCCACGGTGACCAAGGAGCTCAAGAAGGGTCACAATGTCACGATCACGGGCTTCGGCACGTTCCGTGTCAGCAAGCGCCAGGCTCGCATGGGTGTGAACCCACGCAACCCGACGCAGAAGATCAGCATCCCGGCTATGAAGGTTCCGTCCTTCAAGGCTGGCAAGACCCTCAAGGATGCCGTTCGCTAGTCTGAAATCGTAAGAATGCCTATGAAACAATCCCGCCGTAAGGCGGGATTTTTCGTTACAGAAAGCCTCTCTTTCCAGAGAGGGTGAAGGCTCTGTTCCAACGCCCGTTTCCGCGCTATCATCCCAACGATGGACCAGTTGATTATCGACACTCTCGGCCAGATCCTCACGCTCATCGGCATTCCGTTCGACGGCATTACCGTAAAACAGGAAGGCGAAATCACGCGTGTGGACGTGCAGTGCAAAGAGGCCAGCCGTCTGATCGGTTGGCATGGTGAAACGCTCAACTCGGTGCAGCATTTGTTGAAGTCCGTCATTCGCTCGCTGAAGAAAATGGAGAAGGCTCCGTTCCTCGTCTTGGACGTAGACGGCTACCGCCTGATGCAGGAAGACAAAGTTCGCAAGATTGCAGAAGCCAAGGCCGATTTCGTACGCCGCACGGGTGCCCGCGTCACGCTGTCGCCCATGAGCCCGTACTTCCGCCGCATCGTGCACATGCATGTTGCCAACACGCCCGCACTTGCCGACATGACCACCGAGAGCATCGGCGAAGGCGATTACCGCCAAGTTGTCATTCGTCTGAAGCAGGACAAGGGTGTCGTTCTTACTGAAACAAGCAGCGAAGAATTGTCGCCGGTCATGGCCGACGCGCCGGACGGATTGGAGAACCTCGATATCTAAGAGTCCAAAGAGTTCAATGAGTCCAAGGATTCTTCGGGAAGCTGTTCGACAAATCGTTGGACTCTTTGGAATCCTCGGTTTCTTTGGACTCTTATTTCTGAAACTTCTTCAGCTGCTCGTACAAGTGCTTCTCCTCGCGCGACAGTTTCTCCGGCACCACCACATTCACCGTCACGTACTGGTCGCCGTGGCGCGAGGTGTTGAGCACCGGCATGCCTTTGCCCTTCAATCGAAGCGTTTGGCCCGGCTGCGTGCCTGCCGGAATCGTCATGGATGACGTGCCTTGCACGGTCTCTACATCGACCGTGGTGCCCAACGTTGCGTCGATCACCGAGATGTCCAACATGGTGCGGATATCGTCGCCGTCGCGCACGAAGCGTTCGTCGGGCTGCACGCGCATGCGCACGAACAATGCGCCGGCAGGAGCACCGTTGCGACCCGCCTCGCCTTCGCCGGAAAGCTTGAGCGACTGTCCGTCATCAATGCCCGCCGGCACACGCACCTTCACCGACTTGCGGTCTTGGCGCCTGCCTTCGCCGCTACACTGCTTGCACGGTTTTTCGGGAATCTTGCCGCTGCCATGACATGTGGGACAAATGGCGTTCTGCTGAATGGTTCCGAACAGCGAGCGCGTCTGGCGCGTGACGGATCCTTTGCCATCGCACTCTTTGCACGTGACCATTCCCGAACCTTTTTCCCCTCCTCCGCCGTTGCAGTCCGCGCACTGCACCATGGTGGTGAACGTCACTTCGCGCTCCATGCCCGTGACCGCCGCTTCGAACGGGATGGTCATTTCGATTTCAATATCGCGACCGTTGCCGTCGTTCCTGCGCGGACGTCGCCCGCCGCTGGAGCCGAAGAACGTTTCGAACAAATCCCCCAAGCCCTCGAACTGCGACGGATCGAAACCGCCCGAACCGCCCTGGAATCCCGAGAAATCGAAACCACCAAATCCCCCTCCCCCTCCGCCGAATCCGGCGCCTGCGTCCGCGTTGCCGAATTGGTCGTACATCTGCTTTTTCTTGGGGTCGCTTAAAATCTCGTAGGCCTGGTTCACCTCCTTGAACTGGTCCTCCTTCGACTTATCACCCTTGTGCTTGTCGGGGTGCAATTCCTTGCTGAGTTTACGGTATGCCTGCTTGATCTCTTGTTCAGAGGCCGAGCGCTCAACGCCGAGAATCTTGTAGGGGTCTTTGGCCATGCGGCGCACAGTGTACACCAACGAAGGCGTTGGTACGCCGTCACATCTTCCGTGCACTGAAGTTTGCCCAGAGGCCGTTTTCCTGCGAAAGAGGGTCAATCAAACTTTTCAAAGAGTCGACTTTCTGCTACAATGTCATGATATGCCCACACCAAAACAACAGTACGCGCTGCACGCCCTGAAGTACGCCACCATCACGGTGGCGGTGATGGGTGCGACGGTCGCGGTAGCCGGAGTCCTGAAGCTTGCCGACAGCGGCACGCTCGCCGGTCGTTTGGTCCCGCAGCAGCAGAATGGCGTTATTCCGACCATGAACTTCACCAGTCGCGAAGTTCTGCAGGGCATTTCGATTCCCGCCGACACGCACGTTATTTTCACGTTGCCGCAGAACATTCGCATTCCTCGCATTACCTTCTTCGGTCGCAAGAACGACGAGAAGCAGTACTGGGGATATTGCTTCAGCGGACATGAGGCGCAGAACAAAGCCGCCGGTGCCATTGGTTCAAAAATGTACGACGGCAACTTCTTCTATTCCAAGGGCGAAGTCACTGCGCAAACCAATCGTCCCAAAGCCGCCGATACCGACTTGCTTGGCATTAAGCAGCAGAACGATGCGAACCTCCACGGCGCTGCTCCCGCAACGCCCAAGAGCATTGCTGAAATCTTCCATGGCGGCGACACCTGCTACGTCATGAGTTCTGTGAACTTGGCTGCCGGGCTAGACAGCGACGGCGATGATTACAACGATAAAGAAGAGCAGCTCGCCGGGACCAATCCGAACAATTCGGACACCGACGGCGACGCCATTCCCGACGGCACCGAGGCATTCATCACGCGCACGAATCCGTTGGTTTCGGATACCGATCTCGACTCGCTCAGCGACAGCTGCGAGGACGTAAACCGCAACGGAAAATTGGATAAGGGCGAAACCAGCGCGCTCAGTTCCGACACCGATGACGACGGTCTGTGCGATGGCAATGCCGGCGATGCAAATGCCCAAGGCTGCCCCGAAGAACGCCAGGTGCAATGCACCACGCCGACGCTGGATCCGAATGCTCCGGGACGCACGTGCCAGCCGGTCGTCAGCTCGCCGGTGCACAGCGAAAACCCCGGCCATATCTGTGGCGGTTGGGACAAGCGCAGGTATGATCAATCGAAGGGCGAAACGAACCCCACCGACCCGGAAACATTCGATGGAAAGACCGATTTCCAGACGAAGTGGGATGCCCTGCAGGCGCAGAATGGCAATCGCTAGGCTTCATTGCTCAAATTATCAATTTCTTGTATAATAAGATCAATACGTAAACACATACGAACATGAAGAACACTAAACTTGCCATCGGGGTACTCACACTTGCCGCTGTATGTCAGGTCACGCCGGCATTCGCCTACCTCTCTCCGGACCAAGTTTTCGGTGGAGCAGGCCTGAC
>CAYUVW010000002.1:0-83847 GCA_964448405.1 uncultured Candidatus Peribacteria bacterium
CACGCATGGAATCAATCGCAGGTTACCGACGCATCGCACCTTATTGCGGTCTGCCCGCTGCGATCAATCGACGAAGCCTACGTCGGTAAGTACATCAACAACATCGCTACCACGCGCGGCATGCCCGCCGAGAAGCTGAAAGGTTTTCACGACATGATGGTGGGGTCCATAAAAGCTCAGACGCCTGAAAAAATGGCTGCATGGCTGAAGTGCCAGGCGTACATCGCCGTCGGCTTCCTGCTCTCGGCCGCAGCGCATGCCAAAATCGACGCTTGTCCGATGGAAGGCTTCGACCCGACCCACGTGGACGTGGATCTGGGGCTGCTGGACAAGAATTTGACCAGCGCCATTTTGGTACCGGTCGGTTTCCGCGCCGCAGATGATGAAGCGGCCGCGTACAAGAAAGTCCGCCTGCCGAAAGACGAGTTCATTCTGCGGATGTAAGCAATGAAACAAACGAAGGGGGTGGCACTGTCGCCCCCTTCTTTGACGCGTACCCTTGACCACGGAAGATCGGATAAGTAAGATGCTTATCTAATAAGTTTCTTACGCACTTCATATGACCAAGCGCAGTGAACTCATTGAAGGTTTGCAGGAAAGCTTCCAGCTCATCCGGCGCAAGCTCATGTCCAAGGACCTGATGGGCGCGCACAAGAAGTTGTCCAGCATCACTCCGTCACAATGGGGCGTCTTGCGCGTCATACATATCCGTGAACGCGTCAGTACCAAGGAATTGGCCGCCCAACTCGACATCAGCAGCAGTGCTGCGACGCAACTCGTCGATGGCCTGGTGGAGAACGGTCACCTGAAGCGTTCGGACAACCCAGATGACCGCCGCTCGCAGTACATCGAGTTGTCCGGCCCCGCCAAGAAGCACAAGAAGAAGATGCAGCAGTTGTACCTGAAACGTCTGTCCGAATTGTTTTCCAGCCTGAGCGATGCCGAACTTGCGCAATACCTGCACCTGAGCACGAAGGTCACCGGCCACATCGCACCGAAATCATGAATACGCCCACCGCCAAGAACGGCAAGACTGCACCGGCTGCCAAGCCGAAGCGTACGCTGTTCGGTCTCCTGAAGCCGTACCGCGGCTGGATCGTGCTATTGGTGCTATTTGCGGTCATCAGCAATGCGTTCAACCTGGCGATTCCGCTGCTGATTTCGCACAGCATCGACGCGTATACGAACGGTACGTTCGTCTACAAGACGGTGATTCTGCAATTCTTCTGCACCGCGCTGGCGATCTTCGTGTTCGCCTACCTGCAAAGCGTGGTGCAGACCTACGCCTCCGAGCTCGTGGGCCGAGATCTGCGCAAGGAAACCTCCGGCAAAATTTCCCGGCAAAGCTACGCATTCGTGCAGAGCGTGACGCCGGCAAAGCTGCTGACCAACCTGACCTCCGACGTGGACGCGGTGAAGCTGTTTGTGTCGCAAGCCGTGGTGACCATCGTTTCGTCACTCTTTCTTATTGTGGGAGCCAGCATCTTGCTGCTGACGCTGAACTGGAAGCTGGCGCTGGCGGTGTTGGCGATTCTGCCGATTATCAGTGCGACGTTCTTCGTTATTTTCAGCAAAGTCCGGACGCTCTTTAAGAAATCGCAGGAAATCATCGACCGATTGAATAAAGTCATTCACGAGAGCATCTTCGGCTCAGCGCTTATTCGCGTACTGAACTCGCAACAATACGAATACGAAAAATTTCTCGCCACCAATACCGACGCCAAGAACTTGGGTCTGCAAATTCTGAGGCTGTTCGCCTCGTTGATCCCCGTGGTGACGTTCGTAGCCAACATGGCCGCACTCACCATTCTCGTACTCGGCGGACACTTCGTGATTGCCGGCTCCATGACACTGGGAGAGTTCGGCGCATTCAACGGCTACCTTGCCATTTTGATCTTCCCGATCATCATGATCGGCTTCATGAGTACCGTGATTGCCCGAGCCACCGCATCGTACGGCCGCATTTTGGAAGTAATCGACAGCGAGGAACGCAAGGAACTGGGCACCGACACGTCGGCACTGAAGGGCGATATCGAGGTCTGCGACGTATCGGTGGTATTCGGCGAAAAATCAGCATTGAAGAACGTTTCATTCTCGGTGAAAGCGGGCACGAAGACGGCCGTGATCGGACCGACCGGCGCCGGCAAAACACAATTGATTCACCTGCTGACAGGCCTCATGCCGCCCACGTCGGGCACCGTACTCTACGACGGAAAACCTCTGGACCACTACGACATGGCGTCGTTCCACCGCCAAGTCGGACTGGTGTTCGAGGACAGCGTGTTGTTCAACATGACGCTGCGCGAGAACATCGCCTTCGGCGACACCGTGCGCGAGGACGACATGCGCAAAGCCATACAAACCGCCGAGTTGCAGGATTTTGTGGATGCACTGCCAAAGAAGCTGGATACCGTCGTATCCGAGCGCGGCACAAGTCTGTCCGGCGGCCAGAAGCAGCGCATCATGCTGGCTCGTGCACTGGCACTGAACCCCAAAGTATTGCTGTTGGATGACTTTACCGCCCGCGTGGATACCCAGACCGAGCAGAAAATCCTCGCCAACGTGGCGAAGAATTATCCGTATATCACACTGCTTTCCATTACCCAGAAAATCGCCTCGGTCGAGAACTTCGACCACGTGATTTTGCTGATGGAAGGCGAACTCTTGGCACAAGGAACGCACGTCCACCTGATGAAAACCTCGCCCGAATACGTTCAAATCGCCCAATCCCAACGCAGTACCAGCCACCTATGAACTACGCACTCAACGACGGCAAAGGCACTGCCAAACCCGCCAGCGCATTCTCTGCGCTTGTGAAGCTGTGGCCGTTGCTGCGTAACGAAAAAGGTACGCTCGCGCTGGCATTCACCGCCATTTTACTGAATGCCGGACTCAACTTGCTTGCGCCGCTGCTCATCGGTTACGCAATCGATACGTACATCCAGGTACAGAACTTCCCCGGCGTGCTGCGCTTCGCGGTCATCTTGATTGTCATCTACCTAAGCGCACTCGTGGCCGCCTACTTCCAAACCATGCTCATGGGCGGCGTGGGACAACGCCTGCTGTTCAATCTGCGCAATGCGGTATTCCACAAGCTGCAGGAGCTGCCGGTGGCGTTCTTCAACCAAAACAAGGCCGGCGACCTTATTTCGCGCATCAACAACGACACCGACAAACTCAATCAGTTCTTCTCGCAAGCGCTGATGCAGTTCATCGGCAACGCATTCATGATCATCGGCTCGACGATCTTCCTGCTGAGCATCAACCTGAAACTCGGTGCCGCGGCGTTGCTGCCGGCGGTGGGGCTGCTGATCATCACCCAGGCGTTGTCGGCATGGATCCGGCGCAAGAACGCCGCCAGCATGCAAGCGTTGGGCGGCATGAGCGGCGAAATCCAGGAAAGTCTGGCGAACTTCAAAGTGGTGGTGGCCTTCAACCGACGGGATTATTTCCGGAAGAAATTCGATGCCGCCAACGACGCCAACTTCACCACATCGGTTTCAGCCGGCGTCGCCAATAACATCTTCACGCCCATCTACGGCTTCTGCGGCAACCTGGGACAACTCATCGTGCTGTCCTACGGCGTGTACCTTATTGCGACCGGCAGCTTTACGGTTGGATTGCTGATCAGTTTCTTGACCTACGTCACGCGCTTTTACGATCCATTGCGCCAGTTGGCATCCGTCTGGGCATCGTTCCAAGCAGCTATGGCCGGCTGGGACCGCATTTCGGCAATCACGGCACTGGAGTCGAATATGGCGGTTGTACCCGATGCCGAAACCAGGCCGAATGCACCGCTGCTCAGCTTTGAAAACGTGTCGTTCCAGTACCCGGACGGCAAAGAAGTGCTGCATGACATCAACCTGAAACTCGAGCGTGGCAAAACGTACGCACTGGTGGGTCCCACCGGCGGCGGCAAAACAACGACTGCCTCGCTCATGGCCCGCTTGTACGACCCGACCAAAGGCACCGTGCTTCTCGATGGCAAGGACATCCGTTCGTACCAACCGGCGCAGCGCACCAAGAACATCGGCTTCATTCTGCAGGAACCGTTCTTGTTCAGTGGAACCGTTCGCGAGAACATTCTGTATGGCAACGACGCCTACAAGAACTTCACGAATGAGCAGATTGTAGATGCGCTGAAGAAGGCCAACATCGACGCGCTGCTTGCGCGCTTCGACAAAGGCTTGGAAACGCCCGTGACCAGCGGCGGCGGCGAAATCAGTTTGGGGCAGCGCCAGTTAATCGCATTCATGCGCGCGGTACTGAAAGACCCCGACGTACTCATTTTGGACGAGGCCACCGCCAACATTGATACGGTAACCGAGAAACTGCTTGAAGACATTCTGCAGAAACTTCCCAAGCGCACTACTCGCGTTATTATCGCGCACCGCCTGAACACGATTGAAAACGCCGACGAAATTTACTTCGTGAACGGCGGTGAGGTGACGTTGGCCGGCTCGCTCGACCACGCATTGGAGATGCTGTTGCAGGAGAAGCGGAAAAGCTAGAACCAGGCTACGGCCTGGCAGAAGCGATTGCGCGTAACTTGGCTTCGCGTGCGCTAATTTCGGCCTGCAATTTCTGTTTTGCCTCTGCTCGATGCCGTGTTTCGGCATCGAAATCATCGCGGATTTTCTTGGAGACGGCATCCAGCTCCTTGCCTTCGCGCTTCAGATCATCCTGAAATTTCTGTTCTTTATCGGCATTCACTTTCAATTGCTGATCCTTCGCACGGTCGAGTGTGGCAAGGTGTGCTTCTTCCGTGCGCTTTTCTCCGTCACGACGCGCGGTTTTTGCACTGACCGCATTACGACGAAGACGATTGAGGCGCTCTTCATCGCTCGCAAGCGTGGCAATGCGAGACTGCAATGATGTAATGTCGTCACTCATGCGAAAAGGGAGAAGGTCAAAGGACAAGCATGGGCGTCATGATCGGAATATGCAAGGTTTTTCAGTCCGAAACGACTGTGAGTTTTTCTTTTAAGCAAGCCATAAAACCAACATCGTTGTCATAAACATGCCATAGTATCCGTCTCCATCCATTTCCCAAATTTTTCATGATGCAGTCCCCTCAAGACGTACCGACGCCCGCTACTCCGGCAACAGAACCGGCCAAGCCGGTTGCTCCGGCTCCGACCGAAGCACAGCCGCTCGACACGCCCGCCAACTAGGCGAGCACTCCTCTGCCGTCCGCGGGACGGCAGAGCGAGGAGACAGGTACGTTAACAACGAAACGACATCGATGTACGGAACCAATGCACAATGGCCTTCGTATTCTTGCTGATGATCCAATACACAAGGAAAGCAACGAGTCCAAGTGCCGCCAGCAACAATCCAAACGTGAGCGGCAGCGCTCCAAGATACGCATACAACACGGCGCCGGGGACAACGGTAGCAACGCTGATCAGGAGAAATTCCCAACGGCTGACCTTGGTGAAAATACCGAAAGCGATGCTGACGAAATCATCGTGAATCGTCATGCGAACAATGAATGCATGGACCAAGCCCTTTTTGGCCAGCAAGTTGCCGATATTCTTCACGTGCTGCTTCGGAATGAGTTTCAGTAAATACGGCCTGGCAAAGGAGCGCGACAACTCGAAAAGCACCTGCGTTCCTACAATCCAGGCCACGGCGGTAAGAAAGGCTGTCAATTGCCAGCCAAGCACCAACACCGCAAGCGGCATGAACGGCAAAATGCTGCTGAAGGGAATGAGTACGGTCGCAAACGTGAGTGCCAGGTACATGGCGATCAACCAACCGGTCGGCACACTGGAAAGCAGTGTAAGAAAAAAGGCGCTGTTGCTCTGAATCAACAGTGAACAGGTAATGAACAATACGAGAATGGCCAATGCGGGGCTAAGCTTCCGGAACGTCTTTTTCATAGCTGGAGTATAGACTTGGATGCCCAAACCTACACTCGAAACACACCGCTGCTTCTTGCACAAAAAAGGAGCCCGTGTGGGCCCCTTTCGACAAGTATGCGGTGAATTACTCGACGTCCTTCAGGAAATCTGCGCGCTCTGCCTCTGGGAGAAGGGCTGCAATGGCCTCTTTCCACAGATCGATTTCTTTTCCGGCACCTGCCATCTTGGCATCCATCTGGGTTTCGAAATCAGCCGGAGCGCTGGCAGGATCCTTCAGAACAAGAACCAGCTGATCGACGCCGCCCTGCAACTCCTTGATACCGGTGAGCAAGTGCTCATGTGCAGCCTTGAGTGCGGGATCGGTGACTGTTACGCCGCCGAGCGTGTCGAGCGATGTCTGCAAACTGCCGTGGATGGAACCCAAGGCAACCTGGTCCGGAGCTCCTTCGGCCTGCATTGCCTGCGTGAATGCCTCGCCTTCCTTATTCAAAGATTCGCCGATCGGCTTCACTTGATCGAGATAGCTGTGCAATTCTTTGAGCTGGCTGGATTCGCCTGCGCAACCTGCGAACAACGAAAGACTCAAAAGACCGAGGACGACTGGTGTGGAAAATTTCACGAGAAATGTGGGGAAAGATACGCGGCGATGGTACAGATGTTTTCCCATGAGAGTAAGCCGAGAAAGATGCATTCCTTCCTGCATGGCAGAATTCGGCACATGGTACTATGCCGTGTGTTTTCACGACGAATGGAGAAGGAATCCTCTTTTTACCGCACTCGATGCGCAATGACCCCGCCAGTGTCGGCATCTCGGTGATCATGCCTGCGTTCCGCGAGGAAGCCAGCGTGGGTAAGGCCGCTGCCGCTGCGGCCATGTGGTTGAAAAACCAAGGCTGGCCGCACGAAGTGATTGTCGTAGACGACGGAAGCGATGACGATACCGCACAGGTCGTTCTGGCGACGGCCACGACTCACCCCACCGTGCGATTGTTGCGCCATGAACAGAACGCAGGATATGGCGCGGCATTGAAGACCGGCATTGCAGCGGCAAAGCACGGTCTTGTACTACTCACGGATGCCGACGGGCAGTGTTCTGTGTCCGACCTTGCGATATTGCTGCCCTGGCTACAATCGCACGACGTGGTTGTAGGCGTGCGCAAGGCACGTGCGGATACGCTGCTGCGCATTGTGACATCCAAAGCCTATAACACGCTGCTGTGCCTGGTCTTCGCACTGCCGAACCGCGACACGAACTGTCCGCTGAAGTTATGGCGAAGATCCGACCTGCAGCGTCTGCCCATGACCAGCGACCGATTTTTCGCGCCTGCGGAGCTGCTGTTACTCGCAAGTGAAGCCGGCTTGATGGTTGCGGAACAACCGGTGGAACACCATCCGCGTACCGGCGGCAAAAGCTCGGTCTCGTTACGCGAACTCCGGCATTTGCTCGGCGAGTTGATTCGGTATCGTCGGTCCCCTACCCGCGCCAGCATGGAGTTGCCGAATGCAGACACATTCCATGACTGGAACGAGCGCCAAGCAAGCAAATTCGATCACGATGCGTATTTCACCAGCACGAATCCCATTATTCGCATAACGGGCCAAAAGCGTTTGCAGGCAACTATACGGGCGTTATCCGCACAGCCTGACGATAGGTTGTTGGACATCGGCTGCGGCGATGGGAACTTGCTGGCCGCACTGCCGACATGCAAGAAAACCGGCGTGGATTTGTCGGCATCCGCATTACGCGGTTCTCGCAAGCGACTGGGTGACGCAGTGCCTTTGCTGCAAATGAACGTGGAGAATCTTGAATTCCCAAACGCATCATTCGAGAAAATTTCGTGCTCGGAAGTACTGGAGCACACGCTGCATCCGCAGCGCGCATTGGCGGAAATTGCACGCGTACTGACGCCGGACGGGACTGCGGTCGTGAGTGTGCCGAACGAAGGAATGATTCAGTTTGCCAAACGTTGGTGTGCGCGTCTCGGCGCACGTTCGCTGCTCTCCATGGGCAAAGGGCGCAGTCTTATGCCGATGCAAAATCCGTGGCACCTGCACGATGCCAATTTGTCGCTTCTGAAAAGCTGGCTGCCGGCAAACCTGCGTATCCTACGCGTGGACCGTATTCCCAGCCCGCTCTTGCCGCTGCATTACGTGGTAACACTCGGTCGCTCCCATACGTAATGAAGCGCTTCGGCTCCCGCATCGCGCGACTCCTTCCGTACGCCGCACTGCTGCCACCGCTGGTGGCAATGTCGATGCTGTCATTGCGCTATGGGGTGACTGTTCCAAGCGTTGAACAGTTGCAGTACGTACCGACCATGCGCACCGTATTGCTGGAAGGTCATTGGAGCTTTTCAACACTGTTTTGGCAGCAGCCCACCAGCGACCATATCGCATTTTTCCCATTGTTGGCCGTGCTGCTATGGGCGCCACTCAGCGGATGGAATATTGGTCTTGAGCTGATGCTAACGCCGCTCTTTTCGTTGCTGAATGTATTGCTGCTGTTGCGCTTTGCACGGCACATGGGCGGCTTCGATGCACCATGGCGAATGACAACGTTGGTGTTTGTCCTGGGTGTACTGCTGTTCGCAGGGCGTCACTGGGCAGTATGGACGTGGAGCATGAACTCCTTATTCGTCTTCATCCCCTTCTGCTGCCTGTCATCGCTCACACTGCTGTCGCACGAGAAATCCGAATGGAAATCGTTCTGTCTGGCACTTGGCATTTGCATCATTGCAACGTTCTCGTTCGGTAACGGCATCGCCACCTGGTTTGCAGCACTGCCGCTGCTCTTTGCCGACATGCAAACATTCAAGCGACGTCGGCGAATCATGGTGTGGCTGATAGCGGCAACGCTGTGCGGCGCACTCTATCTCTCGCAATATCACGCCGCGCAAACCGTGAAGACGCTGCCCGTACACAGCCCGGAAAGCTGGGCTCGTATTCTGCGATTCTTCTTGGTGTTATGGGGTCAGTCGCTGATCAAGGATGCAACGGCAGCACTGTTGTTTGGCGGCGCAACGCTCGCCATGTGCATAGCGTTGTTTCGGCGCTTGCCACACGCGGGCCAACCAGGTCGCGTTACCGCAGCGCTGCTCGGTGTATGTGTCTTCAGCACGATTTCAGCTGCATTGATTGCGTGGTCACGCGTATCCATGGGTCTGCCATATGCGCTGGAGTCCCGCTATGGACCGGTCATGGCAGCCGGACTCGCAGTGGTTGCCATTCTGCTACTGCGCAAGCTGCATCCGTTATGGAGTGCGGTATTGGTAGTGGTATTGGCCAGCCTTTGGCTTGTCGGATTTCAAGGTGAGATGCAATTCGCCTATGGCCAATACGGAGTCCTGTCGCAGGGCGGTGCCTGCATGAGAACCTACCGTATTGCGTCGGATGATTGCCTGGGAAAATTGTACTTCGGTAGTGGCGGATATGTGCGACAGCAAGCCGCGACCCTGGAGGCATTGGGATACATAAAACAATGGCAACCGCCTGCCGGTATGCAATGGCTGGACGCCAAAATTCCATCCGGTGCATTGGAGTCTCTGCAACGGGAGAGCGTCACATCGCCATGGGTTGCCAGCGGATGGGCAAAAGAACCGCAATGCGGAACGCAAACGAACATTCTTCTTACGACCGGACCCGAACGCAGATTGATCGGTGCAACTGTCACCGTGCATTGGGCCAAGCGCACGGAGTTGCCATTCACCGACTGCTGGGCATTGGGTTGGTCACTTGTCTTGAGCAGCGACGCAATGAAAGCAGTTTCACCGGAAAGCGTGGAGGCATGGATCTACGACGAACAATCGAATCGGGCCATCCGGCTGCCTCGGTCCTGATCATACAAGGAGCGTCATGGTGACCACTGCGCACTTACCCTGCAGAATAGTTGCAAATGCAATGAATTTGCATTTTGAACCTCGCAACCGTATGGTGCCGGCATGACGACGTCCGACAACATCGGCGCGCTGCTGAAAAAATTGGGTCTGCGTGATACGCAGACGCGCCGCTCTGTGCTGCAAGCATTGCAGTCGACCGCCAAACCCATGTCACCCGCAGACATTCGCGAACACATCGTCAACGGCGGCAACGTCATCAACACCGTGACCGTCTATCGAATTCTTGAAGTCTTCGTGAAGTTGGGCGCAGTGCACCGACACCCGTACAACGGCCTGTTCACGGCCTGTACCATGCCAGAAACACCCGGCCACCACGGCTTCCTGCATTGCGACGACTGCGGAAAAATCGAGGAATTCCATGACCCCGAACTGTGCCGCATGGAAGAGCGCATCGCGCGCTCGAAAAATTTCCGCCCCAGCACGCACGTCAGTGAAATCGCCGGCATGTGCGACGCCTGCCAGTCCAAATAACTCCCTTCTCTTCCATGTTTACCGCCCCCGTCCTCGCCATTCTGTCCGTCATCGGCGTCAGCCTGCTGTCGTTACTCGGCATCGTGCTGTTCTTGGTTGAAAAAAAACTGATGAAACGGCTGCTGCTCTACATCGTCAGCTTCTCGACGGGTGCATTGCTCGGCGACGTCTTCATTCATATTTTGCCTGAGATGGCCGCCGATCAGCCTGAGCACTTCCCGCGCGGCATGCTCATCATTCTGGTCGGCATTCTGTTCTCGTTCGCGATCGAAAAACTCATTCACTGGCGTCACTGCCACATGCTCCCCGATCAGAAATGCTGCGACGGCAACCATGAGCACGGGCATCATCATCCGATCGGCATCATGAGCACCATCGGTGAATCGATACATAATTTCATCGACGGCATCGTGATTGCAGCAGCGTTTCTCTCCAGTATTCCGGTCGGCATTTCCACGGCATTGGCGGTGGTGTTCCACGAGATTCCGCACGAGATCGGCAACGTGGCTGTACTGCTCCACAGCGGCTACAGCAAGCCACGCGCCATTTGGATGAACATCTTGTCTGCAAGTACCGCAATCGTCGGCGCTCTGGCAATCGTACTCATCAGTCGCGGCATGACGGATATCGCCGAGTACATGCTGCCCTTTGCGGCAGGTAACCTGCTGTACATCGCGGGTTCAGACTTGATTCCGGAGCTGCACAAAGAGACTCGCTTGAAGCAGGGGGTATTGCAATTGCTGTCCATGGCAGGAGGCATGGCCCTGATGTACGTTTTGCTCAATTTGGAATGAAGGCCGCCCGCTTCATTGCAGGGATCCTGCTCTTCGTCGCACTCTCGACCGGCACCACTCGGATATTCGCAGCTGCCGATCAGTTCGTACCCTCACATCCGCCCGAAGACGTTATGGGTGAAGAATATGGCGTGGGAACAGTGCAAGCGATACTCGGTGAAGTACAAGACAATGCG
Source organism: uncultured Candidatus Peribacteria bacterium (assembly GCA_964448405.1). Classification (GTDB taxonomy): domain Bacteria; phylum Patescibacteriota; class Gracilibacteria; order Peribacterales; family Peribacteraceae; genus DAORHV01. Next base: position 11,205 of record CAYUVW010000002.1, read on the forward strand.
TTTGGCTATGAACATGTCACGCAGCAGGTACGCATGCGCATGGACGACGGTACGGAATTCTTAATGCAAAACGGCATTCTGGGATCGCGCTCGGACATGAAGCTGCGTGTGGGCGAACGGATCATTATGAATCGCATGACAAAGGTCGATGGATCCGTACAGTATGTCTTTCGCGAACGCTACCGACTGCCTGCGATGTATTGGTTGTTGGGCGGATTCGTGGTGCTCGGAATGATCTTCGGCGGCATCACCGGCTTCATGTCCATTGTGGGGCTCGGCCTGAGCGTGGCCGTATTGCTGCTGTTTGTGATCCCAAAAATCGCAGATGGCGCCGACCCATTGCTGGTCAGCGTACTTGGTTCGTACATCATCGCATGCACATCGTTGTATCTGGCACACGGCTTTAAGAAACGCACGAGTGTTGCTCTGCTGAGCACCTGCATCACGTTGGCGCTCGCAGCGCTTACTGCGGTGCTCTCGGTGCAATTCACACAACTGTTCGGCATGGGCAGCGAGGAATCAATGTTCTTACAAACCGGCCCATTCGCCAATTTGAATCTACGAGGTCTGCTGATCGGCGGATTTATCATCGGCGCACTGGGTGTACTGGACGACGTGACCACGGCACAGACAGCGGCAATCGATGAAATCAGCAAAGCCAACCCGTCGCTAACATCACGCGAGTTGTACCGCGCCGGCTTCTCGGTCGGAAAAGAGCATATCGCATCGCTTATTAACACGCTGGCGCTGGCCTATGTAGGCGCATCGCTCCCGCTGCTGCTACTGTTTCGCGAGAACAAAGACGTGCCGATGTGGATGATCGTCAATAGCGAAGCTATGGCGGAAGAAATTGTCCGTACGTTGGTCGGCAGCACAACACTCTTACTAGCGGTACCTATCTCCACCTGGTGCGCGGCGTATTTTCTAAAGAACCGCAGCGGACAGGTCCAGCCGGCCGATCCGCACGCGCATCATCATCATTAGCAAAGCCTAGCGGATATCTTTATGTTTTTTGGTGGTCGGCTTTTTTAAAATTGCCTCCGACAGATAGTTTGCGGCGTACGTCGCACCGGTCTTAAAGAACCCTTCCGACTGCAAGCGACGAGCCGACGTAAAGACCCGGAACTTGGGGGAATACTTCACCGTACCGACTTGGAACAGGCGACGAGCGATGCTGGTGTCGTCGCCGTAGAACGAAATGTCGGTGTCGAACGCGCTGGCCTTGAGGAGCGCCTTGCGCTTCGCGACGAAGTTGCCGCCCACCACCATGTAACCCATGACGGACGATGTCGGCACGGCGAAGGCATCCCACCAGAAACTAACCCACTTCTGCTGCCACTCGGGTAGATCGTAGAAATCGTATGGCCCGCTCAGACAAACAAGGTCTGCGTCGCGCCTGAACTCGCGATTGATCATCTCGAACCAGCCCTTGGGTACCTTCGTATCGGCGTCCAGGTAGGCAAGTAAGTCTCCTTTGGCTTCGGTGAATCCTCGGTGACGCGCGGCATTCGTCCCCTTCTTGGATTCATGCACCACGCGCACGCCCGAAAATTTCTTGGCGACCTTCGCGGTATTGTCGGTGCTCACGTTATCGACCACGATGATCTCGATGAGATTCTTGGGCTTCAGTGCAAGGATGCTCTTCAGACATACGCCAATGTACTTCTCCTCGTTATGCGCGGGGATGACGATGCTGATGGTTTGCGGCAAACGACGAATCATACGGTTCAGCGGATATCGATGTATTCCTTGGTGACGGGCTTATGGAGAATGGCTTCGGAAAAGAAGTTGGCCGCGTACACGGTGGCGATTTTGAACAAGCCTTCGGATTCCAAGCGTCGTGCGGAGGTGAAAATACGGAAGCGCTGCGAGAACTTCACTTTGCCGGCGGCGTGCAGGCGGCGTGCGATGTTGGTGTCTTCGCCGTAGAAAGCGATGCTGGTATCGAAGCCGCCGATCTTCACCAATGCGTCGCGTGTAGCTGCGAAATTACCACCTACGACCATGTAACCGGCGATCCAATACAGCGGCATGGCCAAAATCGTCCACCAAATGTGGACCGCCAAGCGCTTCAGTCCATGCAAATCGTAGTAATCGTACGGACCACTCAGGCAGACCAGCTTGTCGTTGGCGGCGAATTCGGTATTGATGCGATCGAACCAGCCCTTGGGCACGCGGGTATCTGCGTCGATGTACGCAATGATATCGGCGGTGGCGGATTTCAGTCCGCACTCACGGGCACACGTCAGGCCTTTGCGATCCTCACGCACGACACGCACGCCGGGATACGCTTTCGCAAGCTCGGCGGTACGGTCGCTGCTGGCATTGTCGATCACGATGATCTCCGTCAGATTTTCGGGGCGATTGCGCACCGCACTCTCCAGACATGGACCGATGTACTTCTCTTCGTTGTAGGCCGGAATCACGAGACTGATGGTCTTCATGGGCGCGGGAAACGGGAGCGGCGCTTACGCGCCGGAAGTGGGATCAACGGGGTTCTCGGGCGTCAGCGACAGAATATAGGCATAGTCCGCCGCGAAGACTTTCTTCGCCCACCAGAGTACACCGCTAGCCATGAACGGAACAGCGAAAACGTCAATCGAGTAGTGTGCATGCGCCAGCAATACCGTGATTCCAAACAGCGCCGAAAACAGCAGGAACATCCAGCGAATCGCCGGCTTTTCCCAGAACAGAAGAGCACAGATAAACGGATAGGCGGTGTGCCCTGAAAAGAAGAAGTCATTGGTGCCCGGGTTATAGACGAGCGCCTTGAACAATCCGCCATACCCCGGATCGATGACATCGGGCCGGAGACCCAAAGGAGTGAGCACCATGAAGAACGCGCGTACGGCGAACAGCAGGCCAATGGCCTTGAGTGTAAACGGTACATATTCAAGATTGCGCAGGAGAATCCAGAGCAATGCGATCGTCATGAGCACTGGGCCCCAGACAATAAACCCAAATACATCTATGGCCGGCAGTCGATCGAGGAGCAGGTCGCGCGCCGGCGGCTGCGCGTACCCCAAATTGGTGGCGGCATGTTGAGCTGCCATACTCAATAATCCGCACACCACGATCACCGGCAATGCCGACAAGAGGAGCCTGCGCCATCGCGTGTCACGCAAGACCGCGCTCAGCTTGGTTGGAGAGAATGCATGGGACATGGGGTCGATTCTACCTCGCCGACCGATTTTGGACTATCCTGAGACCAAACCGTTCCCCCGCCTCTCATGCAACACGACATCATCCTCCGTCCATCGTATTCGGCGCTGAAGTGCACGCTCTCTCGAGGCGAAAAGCTGTGGACTGAGACCGGGGCGATGCTGGCCATGGACGCCGGCGCCACGATTGAAGGCAAAATGCAGGGCGGCATGTGGCAAGCGCTGAAGCGCACCATTCTCACCAACGAGAGCTTCTTCGTAACGGCAATCACCGCCAAAGATGACTCCACGGAAATCTACTTGGCACCGCGTGCGGTGGGCGACATTGAGGCCATTGAGCTGAAGGGAGAGGAATACGTGGTACAGGGCGGCGCATTTTTGGCATCCACCGAGAACATCACAACCGATGCGAAGTTCACCGGTTGGAAAGGTTTTGTAGGCGGCGAGGGCATCTTCATGATCAAGGCCAAGGGTGTCGGCACCATGTTCGTTTCCAGCTTCGGCGGCATTTTCCGCAAAGACATCCCGGCAGGAAAGCAGTTCATCGTGGACAACGGCCACTTGGTGGCGTTCCCCTCTTCCCTGCAGTACGAAATCAAATCGGTCGGTGGCGACATCGTGAACATGGTGACCAGCGGCGAAGGACTCGCCTGCGTATTCACCGGGCCGGGCAGCGTGTATCTGCAAAGCCGTAATCTCCGCACGTTCGCTGAAACACTCAATCCGTTCTTGCCCGATCGTCAAAAGTCACAAGGACGCAGCATCTTGGGTCAGGTTTTTGGCTGAACAGGCGCCTCAGACGATTTTCTCACAACGTGAGTTGATGACTTCGGCGACGATGGACGCAATGATGATCAGCCCTCCTCCGACGAAGAACAGCACGTTTGTGTTGATGGTGTGACGGAAGAACAACAACTCGAACAAGAACGCGATGAACGGCGCCAAATTCAGCATCATGAACGCCAGCAAGCCGTCGATGCGCTTGAATGCCTCGAACGTGAGCACCAATCCGACGAGAGTAATAACACCCACGCCGATATTGGTCACCCACTGATTCATGGTCAGATTGAAGGTGATGTCGAGACCGAAGAAGAGATTGCCACCCAGAATCATCGCAAGCGTAGCGGCTGCGATCCAGACGAAATGATGCGTGGCGAGCGAGATGGTATTGGTGGCCACGCCGCTGTATTTCACGTAGTGAATGTTGCTCATCATGAAGGCAACGTCCGAAAACGCGATCATGAGCGCGAACAAGTCGCCAAGCGCGCCTTGAGCCGTAGTTTGGAAATCGTTGTACACCAGCATGGTTCCACCGAGCGCACTGAGGCCGAACAACATGAAAATCTGCTGAATGCTCTTGGGTGAATTCAGGTACGAAATGCGGCGGCGCCAAACCAAGAACGCCAGCAGCAATGCGAATACCGGCGCGTAGCTGAGCACCAAGTTCACGTTGGTGGCGGTGGTGAACAGCAGGCTCTTGTGCAGGAAGTAGTTGTACGACAAGTTGGCGAAAACGATGATCCAGAAATAGCGATTGTAGGGGGTTTTGTACGCCAGTTTTTGGCCGGATTTGTAGAACAAATTCAGGATGAAGATAGCCGCAAAGCCCGATATCGCTCCGGCCACGGCCCAAATATGCACACGCAAGAGCGGACTGAGGGTTTGAATCGACGTGTAGCGGATCAACACCGGTTCGATGCCCCAAATAAACACCGCGCCGAACCGCAACAGGTACCCCGTGATTTTTTGGCGCCTTGCATTCTTGATGCTCTTAGCTCCGGCGATTGTAAGTGCGGCGCTCGGCGCACGTCGGGGCTCCAACTCGAACAATGTGCGCACGAATCGGTACCCCAAGAACAGCATGGCGAACGTAAACAGGAACAACACCATGAGCAGCGGAACTTGGCCGGTAAGCACCGGCAACTTCCACATGACAAGCAGCACGCCGAATACGTTGAGAACGAATCCAAGGCCGAAAAACCATTGCTCGCGACGCATGCTCAACACGTAATGCTGCAGCAGGGACAAGAAATAGTAGTTGGCACCCAAAATAGGAATGAGCGGCAACACATGCAGCAAGAACAGCGGCATGGACGGAACGCCGGCGAACGCCTTGTAGTACTGCGGCAAGAGCAGCACGTAGCCGACCAAAACGCCCAGCGCCACAAGGAACGACAACGTCAGACCGGCTCGCTGATGCATGGACAGCATCGTTTGCACTTTGGAAATCCAATCTTGGCGCTCCAAAATGTCGATGAAGTCAGCGAAATGCAGGCGATCAAGTGACGCACCGGACAGATAAATTTCGAACGTGTGCGTCGCAGCATCGAAACGAATGACCGTTCCCGTAATGCTCACATCCGCCTCTTGAATCAGCTGATTCAGGCGAACTTGCACATCGCGCTGGCGATCGGAAGTACCCGATACGCACAAGCGGAAGTTATAGCCTTTGCGCTGCAACAAGCGAACGAACGGGAATCGACGGTGCTCCGGATACAAGTAGAACACAATGTCGCGCGCGCGAAGCACGCCTTCGCCGATCATGGTGATGACATCCTCGAAATCGCGGCGACGGAAGTGATCTGCAACGTGCTGCTGCTTGGCTTTTGGCAAATCGCGTACAAGACCCTTTTTGTAGAAATCGAGTTCACGCTGCAGCAAATCCATGCCAAGCATGATCTTCTCGGAACGGTCACGCTGCTTCAGTACGTCGACGATCATGGAGCGTGCCAATCGTGTCTTCACATATTTGAGCCAATCGAACGTAATCACTTCATGATCCGCCATGGTCACGTACACGTCGTCATCGGGCTTCAGAATGTGCGATAGCGCCGCAGGTTGGCCATCGATGCTGATGTGCTCTGCATTGCCGGCTCGTTCGCGGTACAACGCATAGACGGCATCCAGCGCGGTGGAATCCTTCGGAATGGCAATGCGCTGGCGATCCACGCAGACGGACATTGTTTCCCGCAGAATGTCCGATTCCAACGCATCCCAGAACTCGCCGCTATTTTCACGTGTCTGCAAATCAATTTCCGCCGAACGCTGCAACCAGGAGAATTTCGGACCGACACCCGCGCCGCGAAACAAGAATGTGGTTACGCCGAACTGGGCCTGCTCGTGCATTTCCGCAGTGCGCAAACGAATGTCGATCACCACGCCGTCGGGCAGGGTGACGTGCGTGTGCAAGCTGCGGTAACCGGACTCCGCCGGTACCGCGATATAGTCGCGGAACTTGCCGCTGACCGGGCGATACAGCGTATGAATATGCTTCAGAAGCTGGTAGCACGCCTCTTCGCTTTTTACGATCACGACTACAGAAAACGCATCGCTGGCAGCCGGTTGCCACATGCGCTCGCGCATACGCTGCAGAAATTTCAACAAATCGCGCGGCTGCATTTCCAGCATCTCCAGTGCGTTGTGCTCATCTTCTGCTCGCAGTTGACGCTCAATGGATGGAAACAGCAGTTCGCCTTGGGCGCACTCTGCATCGCGCAGTTTTTTCGCACGCTCACCGTCGTCGTCGAACGCATACGGTACGCAGAAATCGGCAAACGTCTGGCGTACGTCGCGCATGCCCAAGTGCAATGCCAGCTTGTGATAGACGTTCAGCGTTTCCAGCGCAAAACGCTTGCGACGTTCGGGGCTGGGCAACAAGTCGATGGTGTAAATGTTGTGCAGGCGGTCGGCCAGCTTGATGATGGCCACCCGGATGTCGCGGCGCATGACGTCGAACAGCTTGCGCAGCGTTTCCGTCTTACGATCCAAGGGCAGATCGTGATCCAAATCGGCATTCGTGAATTTGGTGACCCCGTCCACAAGCAGCGCAACGTGCCTGCCAAAGCGACTGGTGATTTCATCTTTCTTGACCGGCGCATCTTCCAAAACGTCGTGCAACAAGGCTGCAATGACCGTATCGCGGTCGCCATGCCACTGGCCGATGATCTCGGCCACTTCAATGACATGGTTCACGTACGGCGAACCATCGTGACGCGTTTGTCCGGCATGCGCTTCGCAAGCCAGCTTGTACGCGTCGCGCACATCATGGAGGTGATTCTCGGAAAGGTATCCGAGAATGCTCTCCAGCCGAGAGAAATCATGAATGGAATGCACGGAAGGGCGTTACCTTCGAGTATATACGCCTTTCGTAGGCATGGACCAGCACAAGCACGGCAACTCATGGAAATCTGCATCGCAAAAACCCCCGTACACGAAAAAAGGGCCCGAAGGCCCTCTCTTCCTTTTTAAGCTGCGAGGGTCAAATTACTGACCGCAGCCACAACCTGGTCCAACCATAATGGGGTGTGGGAAAGAAATGAAGTAACAGACACAATATACTTTAGACCTTAAGCATTCGTCAAGGGTATAGAGAGGAAAATGCCAGAAAGTACCTCAAACCTTGTCCTATTGATTCTCTACAGATTGCAAAGAACAAAGATTCTCTCGTAATACGCTTAGAGGACCTTCAGTTTTCCCTTGGCGTCGGTGATCGATTTGTAGCCCTTCTTCTCCAAAACGGCCTTCAGTTCGGACTCTATACGCGCAAAGCAGGCTTCGCCCTCCTCGTAGAACGCCGTACCGATCTGCACCGCATCGGCACCGCACAGCAGATACTCGAATGCATCGGTACCCGTACGAATGCCGCCCACGCCAATGACCGCCATTTTGTCTCCGAGCATTTGCGAGAACGCACGTACGTTGGCCAATGCGATCGGCTTAATGAAGTCCCCTCCCAGTCCGCCGAAGCCGCCTTTGGGCTTAATGAGCGGTTGTTCGGTTTCCGGATCGATAATGAGCGTATTGCCGACCGAGTTGATGCAACACACGAACGCGAGCGGGTATTTCTTCAGAATCGCACCGATCTGTTCGGTATGGATGGGATCGAAGTACGGCGGAAGCTTTACGCCCATCGGCTTCTTGCCGATCTTCATGATGCTCCCCAAGATCTCGTCGGTCTTCTGGAAGTCGTAAGCAATCTGCGGCTTACCCTTCACGTTGGGGCACGACAAGTTCACTTCGATGATATCCACCTCGCTCTCCTGGAACGCCTTCACCAACATCGGGTAGTCGTCCGGCGACAAGCCGGCCACGCTGGCGATGATGGGCTTCTTGGTTTCTTTCTTCAGGCCGGCGGCGAACTTCACGTATTCCAGGTACCCCAGGTTCGGCAGACCCATGCTGTTAATGGACCCGTACGGCTTCTTCACGAATGCATAGCGCGGCTCCTCGTTGCCATCGCGCGGTAGCAGCGTGCAGGATTTCATGACAACCGCAGCGGCGCCCGATCGGGCGATGGTCTGCAATTCGTCCCAGGTGACATCCTTGGGGCCAGACGCGTTGAAAACGTAACCGGGGAGTGAGACTCCTCCGATGGTCGTGTTGAGGGTGGCCATATGGGGCAAGTGTAACATTCCGTGGACAGGCGACAACAAAAATCGACAATGATTGTGTGTGCCAGTAACCTTGCAGGTCATATGCACCTCTTGCGCATGATTGAACGGCGTCCCGGACTGATCTTCTGTCTCGCACTCGTGCTGGGCATCGTAGCCCCGTTGCCATGGAGCATCGGATCGTTGCTGCAATGGCTGATGGGTTTTCTACTGTTCTTGTCGTTCTTGGGAGTGAATCTGGTCCACGTGCGCTCCGAGCTGAAGCAACCTGTCCGGTTGGCCGTGCAGATCCTGCTGCAATTCATCCTGCTGCCACTTGCACTGTTCGCCGTGCTGCGCTCGGCCGGACTACCGACGTATGCCACCGCTGCCATGCTGCTCGCTGCCATGCCGGCAGGATTGGGCAGCCCCGTATTCACAGCTATCGCGCGGGGCCGCATGGAGACCAGCGTGGTGTATTCGGTCATCACGCATCTCCTTGTACCGGTCACGGTGCCGCTCTTGTTCTGGATCGCAACCAACGTGGCAGTGCAGGTGGACAGCATCGCCATCGCCAAGCAGTTGGCACTTTTGGTAGGCATACCGATGGTGCTCGCCGCCGTAATGCGGACATACGCCGCCGGAGCGGTCGAGTGTACCCGGTCATTGCGTAAACCGGCTTCCATCTTGGCGTTGGCTGCCGTCGCGTACATCGCTATCACACCGCACGCCGGAACCATCCGCAGCGATGTCCTATCTGTCATTCCTTTGCTGGTCGGGCTGTACGTGTTCTATGTCGTCCTATGCCTGGCCGCATTCGCTTGCACCGTGGGTCGCATGCCGGAAGAGCGTGCGGCTATCATCGTCAGCCGCATCTACATGAACAACGCGCTGGCAATCGTGCTGGCAACGAAGTTCTTCAGCAAAGACGTTGCCTTCGCGATGATCCTCGCAGAAATACCGTGGTTCACCACATTCAGCGCGTACCTGTGGTTCCAGAAGCGGTTCATGAAGCTGTCGCCTTCGGCATAGATCATCAGGCCCGCTTCACCGCCTCTTTCATCATGGCGGCGAACAACGGATGCGGGCGATGCGGACGGCTCTTGAATTCGGGGTGGAACTGGCTGCCGACCATGAACGGATGGTCCTTCACTTCCACGATCTCCATGAGTCCGGTCTTCGGCCATTCGCCCGAGAAGATGAGCCCCTTGTCCTCCAATTGCTTGCGGAACGCGTTGTTGAATTCGTAACGGTGGCGATGGCGCTCCACAATCTCCGGCGTGCCGTAGGCCTTGGCGGCTTTGGTGCCCGGCTTCAGTTTGCAGCGGTATTCACCCAGGCGCAGCGTGCCTCCTTTCTCGCTGTCTTTGTGTTGATTGGGCAAGAAGTGCACCACGTATTTGTCGCGACCGAGCTTTCCTTCTTCATCGAATTCCTCGCTCGTCAGCTTGTTGTCACCCAATGCGGCACGGGCGAACTCAATTGCTAGCAGCTGCGCGCCCAGACACAGTCCCAGGTACGGGACCTTCTTGGTACGGGCGTAGTTGGCAGCCAGAATCTTGCCTTCAATACCGCGCTTGCCGAACCCGCCCGGCACGATGATGCCGGCGCATGCCTTCAGGCGCTCCCAAGTGTCGGCGTCTTTCTTCTCCAGCTTCTCGCTGTCGATCCACACGATCTCGGCCTTGCGCTTGTGGAACACCGCCGCCGATTTCACGGATTCGATGACGCTCAGATACGCGTCGTCCAAGTGCGTGTACTTGCCGACCAGTGCGATGTGAATGGGCTTCACCGAAGCCTCGTGGCGCTTGCGGCCCTCTTCCCACTCCGTCATGTCTGGGCGCAGGCGGCCGAGTTTGAGCTTGTCGCCGATGATCTGCGCAATGGCGTATTGCTGGAAGTTGAGCGGCACGTCGTAGATGGAGCTGACGGTGAGCGCCGGAATGACGGCCTCGCGGCGCACGTCGCAGAAGCGGCTGATTTTGTCCAAAAGCTCCGTCGGGATTTTGTAGTCGGCACGCGCAAGGATGACATCCGGCTGCAGGCCGATGCGACGCAGCTCACGCACGGACAACTGCGTGGGCTTAGTCTTCAGCTCCTTTGAACCCTTCAGGTACGGCAACAACGTCAGATGCACATGGAAAATTTGATCGGGACCCATCTCGGACTTCATTTGGCGAATAGCCTCCAGGAACGGCTCTCCTTCAATGTCTCCTACCGTGCCGCCGACTTCGACCATCATGATGTCGGTCTTGCTGTCGCGCGCGGCTCCGATGATGGAATCCTTGATGGCGTTGGTGATGTGCGGAACAACCTGGATGGTACCGCCGAGAAAGTCGCCTTTGCGCTCGCGGCGCAAAACATCCGTATAAATTTTTCCGGTCGTGACCGTGGACAGCTTGCTCATCGGCTCGTCGATGAAGCGTTCGTAGTGACCCAAATCCAAATCGGTTTCCGCACCGTCATCGGTAACGAATACCTCTCCGTGCTGAAACGGACTCATGGTTCCGGGGTCCACGTTCAGGTACGGATCCAGCTTCTGTACGAACACTTTGTAGCCGCACGCCTTCATGATGGCGCCGATGCTCGCGGCGGCAATACCCTTGCCGAGAGAACTGCAGACACCACCGGTGACAATAATGAATTTGGCGCGTGACTTCGGTGATGTGGATGCTTTTTTCATGGGAGAGATACAGCGGAAAGAGGGCAATCCTTTCGGGGGAACCCTTCGGCTCATGTCTATTTCACGAGCCCGCCGTGTATTCTACGCAAAACGGGCCGCCGCACAAATGTTTTTTCAGAGAAGTGCAACGGCCCGCTGTTTCTTCGGGTCAATTATTTGCCTTTGGCGGCCTTCTTCGCCTTCTGTTCGCTCAGAAGACGCTTGGCCTCTTTCGAGCCGAGCTTCACCATTTTCTCGACTTCTTTCTTGGAACTCTTGTAGTACTTGGCAGCGTACTTCTTGCCCTGGGCAAGCGTCTTTTCCCAATCTTGGCTGTCGACGAAGGTCTTTACTTCCTTCGCGACCTGTCCGCCGTCGGACGAAAGGTGCTTACCAAGGATTTTGGCCGCCGCACTGGCGTCCTTGGCATCCATGAGTTCGTTGCGGAGCTTCTTGTTGGAGAACACGTAACCGGCCATGACTCCGCCAAGAGATCCGAGGAGCAAGCTTAATTTCTTCATAAGGAGTGTGGGGGAGAAACTAGGAGAGAGTCTAGCATTGATGACGAACGAGAAACAGATTCTTACACCGAAAAATGCTTGCGAAGCGCTTCAAGCTGTTTCTCATTCAGGATCGTACGCAGTTCCACGTCGGTTGCCGCACGCACGCCATCGACAGAACCAAAACGCTTCAGTAGCGCGGCTTTCAGCAATGGGCCGACTCCGGGAATCTCGTCCAATGCCGACGCAAACGTGGCCTTCGTCATGCGAGTTTTACGCTTCTCATTGGCGAACCGGTGAGATTCATCGCGAATGCGCTGCAACAGGAATTGGGCCGGGTCCTGCTTGGGAATGGGAATCGGCATCGAGTCACCGGGTACGAAAATCTCTTCTTCACGCTTGGCAATGGACGCCAACGGAACATGTGAAAGCTCCAGTTCGCACAGCACGTCGTAGACCGCACCAAGCTGGCCTTTGCCGCCGTCAATAAGGAGGAGATTGGGCACCGACGTGAATGAATCATCGGGCTTTTCCTTCTTCACGTCGTAGGAAAGGATAATACGACGCTCCTGGCCGGGGTGCTTCTCGGCCAAGCCGTCGACGTATTCTTTGAGTGCTTCATGTCCTTCGATGACATACCGAAAACCAAGCTGTGCGTAGGATTCCTCCAGCGCCGGATCGACAACCGCGTACACCTTTCCTTTATCTTGGGTCGCCAGCAACGTGCGGATAAGTACCGTGGCAACCAGACGTGCACTCTCGTTCGCCGTCCACACCGTACGCAGCACACGCACCGACGGCGTGCACTCAAACAGCTGTGCCGTACCAACGATTTCCTCGCCGTGTCGGGCAACCGCAAAATTTTTGTAGTGGATGGTGCGGTCTTCCAGAGAATCAGCATGAGCAGCTGCGACTTCTTCCAGTGTTTTTTGCTCAGCCTTGCGAGCTTTGCCGATCTCGATCCCCTGCTTGGAAAGACGCGCGCGGTCGGATTTCAGATCGTAGGCCAGGTACTTCAGGCGACGACGCAGGACTTCTGCCAATGATTGATAATCGTCGATATCGCCCTTTTTCAGACTCTTAATGGTAAAGGAGCGGTAATGCTGCCGCTTGGGTTTGCCGCTCTCGAACACAACCATACTGCCCACCGTGTCGGCGCCGCCCATGTGTGAAATATCGTAACCCTCAATGCGCTTCGGCGCTTCCGGTAAGCCGAGCAACTTCCGCAGTGATTCGACTGCTTCTTCGGATTTGCGCAGTTCGGCTTCCCACGCCGCAAACTGCTGACGTACTTTTTCATCGGCGTTCTTCTCGGCCATTTCCAATAATTTGGATTTCTTGCCGCGCTCGGGAATCCACAGCTTCACCGCCTTGCCACGACGTTCGCGCAACCACGTCTCCAACAACGTCGCTTCGGGAATCGGATCGCGAACGATGACGGTATCCGGAATATCCTGCGTGTCGGCATAGTATTGCGGCAGGAATTGCGCCATGGCTTCGGCGGCATTCTCCGCCTCTCCTTTCAGGGCGAAGCCCACCTGTTCAATGACTTTGCCGTCGCGTTCACGCAGCAATACAACCTGAATCTTGCCCTGACGGAACGCGATGCCGAAGACGTCTGCATTTTCTCCCGATGTATCCGACACGATCTGCCTGCTTTCCAAATCCGCAATGAATTTGAGTACGTCGCGCAGTCGAGCGGCGACCTCGAACTTCCTGTCCTTTGCCGCAGCGAACATTTTTTCTTCCGCTTTCTTTTTCACCGATTGCAAATTGCCGCGAAAGAACCGTTCAACTTCGCCGATGCGCTCTGCATACTCCGCTTGCGACAATGAGCCGATGCACAGGCCGCAGCACTTGCCGATCTGAAACTCCAAACAAGGAGTATCCAGCATCTTGGCGGCAGCCTGCGTCGTGTGATTCAGTGCATCGAGTGATTTGCGGCACGCACGGAATTTCAAAATGCCATCGAGCATATCCAGCGTGGCATTGGTAGAAGACGCGCCCAAGAACGGCCCGAAATACTTTGCTCCGTCTTCTTCCAGGCGCCGCACGACCTCGACACTCGGGTATGAATCCTGCACCGACAGGCGCACGTACACATATCCTTTGTCGTCCTTCAGCATGATGTTGTACTTCGGCTTCAGCTTCTTAATAAGGTTGGACTCCAACATGAACGCTTCCAACTCGCTGCGCACGATGGTGACGTCCACATCGGCGATCTGCTTCACCATAATGGCTTTCCACGGGTCCAATTTGGCGCCGGGCGCCACGTAACTCCGCAGACGGTTGCGGATGTTCTTGGCTTTGCCGACGTACATCACGTTGCCTTCTTTATCGAGCCAGCGGTACACGCCGGGCTCGGTAGAGGCAGCACCGATGCGTCGGCGCAGCCTGGCCATGGGATTATCGGACTCCGCCATGGCCGCATTCTACCGTGCTTGCTACAGTGAGCACATGTCACGTCCGTTGGTTTCCGCAATCGTGCTGAATTACCGCTCCCCGCGTGACACGCACCAATGCGTGACGGCTTTGCTGGCCCAGAGCATGGCCGACAAGCTGGAAGTCTTGATTGTGGACAACCACTCCGACGACGAATCGGCCGGCTGGTTGCGTGCCCGATGGAACGGCAAGCCGGGCGTGAAGATTGTCGAAACCAATCGGAATATCGGCTACGGAAGAGGCAACAACGCCGCATTCCGGCATGTCGAGGGTGAGTACGTATTGATTGTGAATCCGGATAACACACTGCCGCCCGATGCGTTGCAGAAGATGTTGGATGTGCTGCGCACCGAGAAAAACGCCGGAATCGTAGGACCGGGGCTGGTCTACGCGGACGGATCATTCCGGCCTTCGGCCAGACCGTTTCCCAGTATCGCCGACCTCTTCCGTAAACGGCTGTTCGGACAGAAGTGGCAAGCTGCATACGATGCATCCATGGCTGCCAAGCGTCACGACGTACAGCCGGTGGACTGGCTGGTGGGGGCATGCTTACTCCTGAAAAGCGACTTCTACGCCCAGTTACAGGGTTTTGATGATCGCTATTTCCTCTTCTTTGAAGACATCGATTTGTGCCGCCGCTGCTGGAGTGCGGGCAAACGCGTGCTGTATGCGCCGAGTATTCATGTGCTGGACCGACGCCAACGACTGAGTGGCAACAACATGCTTTCCCTCCTAACGCGCAAGACAACCCGTATCCATGCTTTCAGCGCGCTACAGTACTTTTGGAAGTGGAAAGGGGCCGCAACGCCGAAGGCCGCATAAAGAGGCACGCCAAATCGCATTGACCTCCGTTCGTAGAATCCCTACCCTGTGCCAGCTATGAAGCAAACGCTCACTCTTGCCGTGAACATGCGGCCGGCCGATGAAAACGTCAAAACCCTGCGCCGCAGTGGCGATGTTCCAGGCGTGATTTACGGCAGCAAAATGAAGAGCACGAGCATTAAGTGCAAGGTCAAGGATCTGCACAACGTGTACATGAAAGCCGGTGAGAACACCCTCGTGGAAGTGGAGATGGACGGTAAGAAGATCCCTACCCTGATTCACTCGCTCGCATACGAGCCTGTTTCCGGTGCCTACGAGCACGTGGACCTGTACGCCGTGGACATGACCAAGAAGGTTACAACACGCGTTCCGGTTTCGTTCGAAGGCGTTGCTCCGGCAGTCAAAGAGCTTGGTGGAATCCTCGTCACCGTTCACGGAGAAATCACGGTCCAGTGTCTGCCCGCCGATATTCCGGAGAAGTTCGTTGTGGATCTCAGCAGCTTGGCACAGTTCCGCGATTCCATCACCGTCGGCAAGATCACGATGCCGAAGGGTGTCGTGGCTCAGGATAACGCAGAAACGGTCGTGGTCACGGTGCAGGAGCCCCGCAAGGAAGAAGTCATCGAGCCGGTCGTTACCGCTACCGCCGAGGGCGCTGTCGGTGCCGATGGTGCAGCAGCACCCGCAGCAGCAGGTGCAGCAGCCGCTCCAGCTGCAGCAGGTGGCGACAAGAAGGATGCCAAGCCGGCAGCCGGCGGCAAGGACAAGAAATAGTCCCACTCACACTGATTCTGAAAACGGCCGAAAGGCCGTTTTTTTGTGCTGTCGTTCAGATGTTGTGCGCTACCCTGAGGTTTCCGTTTTCTTCGGAGCTTGGGCACGGTGGGCTTGTCGCGCCTGATCCGGTGCCGTCACGCTTCCGCCGAAGCAACCCGTAAAAAAGTCCGCCTGTTCGAGCTCGCCGCAGCGAGCGAGTTCGGACTTTTAGGGTTGTGAGGCGCGTGAAGCGTAGGCCAGCCGGAGCACCGCGCGACGTTTTTTGCTCAACTTTTTTCTAAAAAAAGTGGAAGAACAAACGCTCTCGCGGCGATTATGGAATCGCCGCTACGAGAAGTATTGGGCGAAATTGGCTAGGATTCGCCGGAGTCCTGGAGTCGAAAAAGAGGCCACCCGGCCTCTTTTTAGGAATCGTATTTTTTGGCTTATATCTGACTCATCTTGCCCCCCTTGCGCTTCATTTTGTGCGCACGTTCGCGACCGGTGTGCTTTTCTTTGTAGCGCTTGATCTGCGACTCGAGTTTTTCGATGCAGCTGTCGACGGCGAGCAAAGCCTCGAACTTGCGGGACTCGGCACGCAGAACGGTACCCGGCAGGTGCACGGTGATCATCACTTTCACCTGATCGCGGCTCTTTTTCGTGTCGCGGCCTTCGGCCTCAACGCGAATGGAGGAGCCTTCGTCCTTCAGACGCTTGCAGTACGTTGCAAGCTTGCCGATCTTTTTGGCTAACAGAAGCAGGTCTTTGTCGTCGTAACGGACACCTTTTTCGAAGTGTTCAACATGCATGAGGAAAAGCGGGAAACGAAGTGAAAAAAGCATAGCAGATGCCAAAAAAGTTTCCAGCGCAGCTTCAGAAAAAATCAAGAGAAGCATTGTCACTGAAACGCGGCCGAGACGCCCTCTTCCGCAAAAACGGCTTTTCGGGTATACTAAGGAGAAATACCCAAAACCCAACCCCCTACCCAATGGACGTCGATTCTCTGCGCCGGAAGGTGACCGAAAGCCGACTGCTCACGGAGCGGGAGCGCGATTATTGGCTCCAGAAACTACCAAATATGACCCAAGAGCAGTTGATGAAGCTGGATCGAATCCTGACTGAAGCACTGGGAATCGTGTGGAGCGAACAGATGGACGGCTACCTGAAAATGATCGATCGCGCGGCAAATCTCTGCCAACAGAAACTCGTGGCAGCCTAACGCACACAAACACTCACTCCCCCTTCCCGACCATGCCTCCACGCACTCCAGACAGCTTCACGGGCGGTAACGGCGAAATGCCGCGCAACAACGAACAGCGCGAAAAAGCTAAAAAGGAAGTGAAGCAGCAGCTTCGCAAGCTCATGGCTGACGTGCGCACCCGTGGCGACGAAGAGCGCCGCACGGGACCCGATCGCAACGAGAAGCGTCTGAAAGAACTGACTGAACAAATCGACCGCCAGCAGCGTGAGGTGCTCGCCACGTTTGCCCTGCTGCTGAATCCGGACGGTTCGCTGCCCGAGGATCTGCAGAAGGAGTTCGCCGCCGAGTTCAGCGATAAACAGTCGGCTGAATTCATCAATAATCTCATCAACGGCGACGCCAACCGACTGAGCACCGATGCCACAAACCTCGGCCGCAGCATCGACGGACAGCCGCCGATCTCGCGCGCCGCAAACTTTGCCGGCCGCATAGAAGGCCGTCTGAGCGACATGATCGACGGATTCATTCAGGATCGCGGTATTTTCTCCATGATCAGCGAGCGAACCGGCATGTCCGAACAGGTACTGGCCAAACAATTCCAGCAGGTGCGTCCGTTCCTGATGAACGCCATTCGCGGCATGTTCGCCAACATCGCCGAGAACTTCAAAATGATTCCGGGCGCTCAGGAATTCGCCATTCGCACGCGCGTGGAGGGCACATGGCCTGCGCTTCTGAAACTGAAAATGCAGGATCAGAACATCGCCAAACGCATCCGTGCCCGCGGCGAGAACGTCGTAAAAGAGCTGTACATCAACGCCATGGTCGGCCAAGCCGCCAATCGCCAGCTTGCACAGCAGGCAGGCCAGCCGATGCCGACCGGCGAAGTCACGCTGGAATCGGTACTCGGCATCACCGCTCCGACCGGCTCGCCTGCTCCGGCCCCCTCCACAACTGAGCAAGGCGCGAAGAAAGAAGCCGCCGCCGTCAATCGTCCACTCGGCGCCGCCGAGACGATACAGGACATGCAGATGAGCTTCTTGAACAACGAATTCCGCGTCCAGAAAGGCTCCGATACCTTCAAGGCGACGGCTAAACACGGCAACGACGCAGCCACCGTGACGGAAGTTACGCCGATCCGCCAAGGCACCGGCCCCGTGGAAACCTTGACCATCAAAACTCGCAAAGGAACCGAAGACCTGACGAAGACGGTGCGTGCCAATGACATAAAGACCGCACTTGAACCCAACGGTAACAAGCGTGTGATTGTGGACAACGTCACGCTTGAATTCACACGCGTCTAACCGCACATGATGCCTCCTGTTCTCGGTACCGGCTCCCACCTCGACGGCTTGCTGCCGACCTCCACGTCGACCGCACCGCGTCCGCCTGAAGCGGATGTAAAAGCAGCACGCTCACTCGCTGCGCGCATTGCTCCGGCTACAATGGAGGAATTCTTCAGCGGCGTCCGCACCCAGACACATACCCAGTTGGAGGCGCTCGCCTTCGTGTTGCACGAGGAGTACCCCAACCGCATTACCGATCAGGTGAAAAAAGAAGTGGCAGAACGCTTGGTTGCACTGCGTCAAGAAGTTGCGCAAGGAAGCGTCAACTTGCCCGAAGGACTGAGTGATACCGCAAAAATTGAGGCAGAGCTGAAGCGTACGGAAAATCGCCTGGAATGGGTGCGTCGTTTACTGACCCGTCCCGCACCCGTCACTCCGGTGACGCCCGTTCAACCTCCTGCACCGTCGTTCCTCACCGATTTCTTCGGCGGACTGACCACGCGCGTGATGACCATGTTCAATGGACGACCGCCGACTGTGCAGCAAGTCGCTGCCGTGCAAACGCAGACATCGGGCATTACACGTAACCTTGCCGAAGCAGGCGAACGCCTCGTCGACAGCGTAATCGCCTCGCCCGAAACGCTCAGCAGGATCCCGGTGATCGGCTCCGCGCTTGCCGCGCCGATCAACATCATCGGCGGACTCATGGGAATCAATCCTGCTACGCGCGCCGAACGTCTTGAGCGCCGTCAGGCCGAGCGTCAACTGCGCACTGCATTGACCGCCCGCAACGTCGTCTGCCCCAACCCAACCATCGACAGCTTGACGTTGTCCGTCCTGAAAGGTCAGCCCGTCGTTCCTGGTGCACCGGCGCCGGCTCCGTCCACCGCTCCGGTCAATATCATTCAGCTGCTGGATAACTGGGTTGCAACGCAGCGGTTGAACGGCATGCCTGTCACGCAGCAACTGGTGTTGAACTCCGTCGCAGAGCTCGCACCTCCAAACGTAGACGCACTGAATAAGCAGGCTCAGGCCAAGCGTGCAGTGGACGCCCGCAACGCACTCACCGACGGTATCGGCAAGCGCCTGCGCCGTCCGGTGGCCACGCTCACCAACGGCACCGACGTGCAGATGCAGGCCACGGGCGCCGGCATTGCCCTCACCGCTCGTATCGGCGATTTGAACACGCCTGGAGCCATTCCTCCTCTTGGAACACCCGCGAACACACCGACCACGACTCCTGCGAGCACTCGTGACTTCGACGACACCGGCACACCGGTCAGTCCCGAAGCCAAGACGCTCGCTGGCGCAATGATCAAATTCCCACGCGCCACCAAAATTCGCATCGTGGCGAATGGAAACACCGAGATGACCAACTCCAACGAATACACGATTGCGGTCGGAAGTTTCGATGAAACAGGCAGCGCACAGAACGATACCGCTAAGACGCTCGTTGGAGCTTGCACGAAGTTCCCGACTGCCAAGGAAGTGAAAATTACGGCAAGCGGCACCATGGAATGCAACGGTACCGGCGCGAACAAAAAGTACACCCTCATCGCTGGCAGCATCGACGACACTGGAAACGGAACGTCGCCCGAAGGAACGTTGTTCCTGAGTGCAATCGAAGGACTGAGTGCCGCAACCAAAATTGCGGTGACC
Source organism: uncultured Candidatus Peribacteria bacterium (assembly GCA_964448405.1). Lineage (GTDB taxonomy): Bacteria > Patescibacteriota > Gracilibacteria > Peribacterales > Peribacteraceae > DAORHV01. Next base: position 31,060 of record CAYUVW010000002.1, read on the forward strand.
ACATCTGCAACGCCATTGGAAATCCGCAACCAGACTGAGTTCTCCATTCCGGTCGGTTCGGATACCGACATCGCCAATCTGCAGATTCTTGCCGGAATGCCCCGCGACAGCCGTGCGCAGCGCATTGTTATCGACGGAAGCATGCGCCGCAACGTGCCGCTGGTGGAATGGCGCAACAGCAGCCTCATCCACTTGGGTTCGCATCCGCAAACCATCGCCATGCTGCGCGGCAGGACATGGGGTTCATTGCTCGACGACAAAGAGGTTGGGGTAACACTGCAGTACAACCGCGACACGAGAAACTGGACTGACACCAATCCGACGACCCGCACTCCCCCTCTTCCCATTTAGAGCTCTCTACCCAAATTTTTTATGGCGAACGAACTCGATCAATTCCAGGCAAAGATCACAACCCTCACCGGGGATTTGCAGCGCGCCGTTGCCACGCCTCCGGAAGGCTTGTCCGCGCTTCACCGGAATTACATTTCCTTGGCGCTGAGCCGGCTGCAAGGTGCAACCACTCGCAATAGCGTGCTTACGGAATTACGCGGTTTGCGCACGCAATTGCCGCAGGATGCACGAGGGTTGGCCGAAATTCAGACCCAAACCACGGCACTGGAAACAGAAATGCAGTCCTGGGATGAACGCAATATCGTTACACCGACGACAAACCTGATTTCTTCCGCGGCATTGACCGGCCAGGAACTCTATCGCGATGCACCTTGGTACGTACGAGCGCCGGTGCTTGGATCAATGATCGGTGGTGCGGCATGGATAGGGTCCAAACTGTTTGGCTGGGTACCAGGCATTGGCCCGGCATTGAAAAAGGGGTCATTTTGGCACTACGTCGGTGGCGGAGCTGTCCTTGGTCTTGCAGGCACAGGTGCAGTAAAGGGCATAGGAGCACTGCAGGAATCCAATAAAAAGAGCACTGAGGAGAAGGTAGCAGCCGATACGAATACAAGGCTCACTGCACATATGGAGCGCATTCTCTGGCCCGCGGGCGGCAATGCGATTGTGATGCCCGAATTGCTTCCGGCCACGCAGTTCCCGCTTACGGAGGTAGAAATCCGTCAAACCGGACCCACTGGAAGCAGTGCATTCACTCCAGTTGTCGCACGAAACGTTGCGCATAACATTACGGTCGATCCGACCGCAACACAGGTGGAAATCCGCTTCAAATTACCTAACGGCACAACTGGCACAGTCACCAGAACCAGACCGCCTGCGTAAGAAGAGGTAAAATGATTCCATGCCTCTCTCGTACTCGCAGCTCCAGTGCTACCAACGCTGTCCCAAACAGTACGAATTCGCCTTCGTAAAGAAAGTCCCGCGCGGGATCTCCATGGGTGAATCGTTCGGCAGCAGCGTTCATTTGGCGCTGAAGAAGTGGGGTGAACTGGAAGCAAGTTTGGCGCCCAAAGCCGCAACCGGACAGATTGCACTTTTCACTGAAGAATCGCACGGACCTGAGCAGAAACTAGATCTGCACACGCTGAAGACGCTGTGGCGCCACAGCTTTGTTTCGCAGGGTTACGAATCACGCGCCGCACAAGACTCTGCGTTACTGCAAGGCGAGCATGCACTCGAGCATTTTTTCCGTTGGTGGCAGACCGAAAAGCGCGAAGTGGCGGCATGCGAGAAAGGTTTCAGCGTGGAATTGCCAGCCTCCGAGAGCAAACCGGCGGTCAGCATCGCGGGGCGCTTCGACCGGGTGGAGCGCACCGACAAAGGCTTGGTGGTCATCGACTTCAAATCCGGTCAACCGCGAGACCAACTGCATATCGACACCGATTTGCAGTTATCCATTTACGCCGCCGCCACGCAGAAGCTCTGGAATGAGCCTGCCGTCGAACTCAAATTACTCTTCTTGGGCGAAGAGGAGTTGATTGAGCGCGTAACCACGCGCAACGCATCGCAAATCAACGATGCAATGAAAATCATCCGCATGCTTGCCGACGACATGGAGAGTAAGAACTACAAGCCCTCGCCGGCAGTCGGAAAATGCCGCCATTGCCCGTACCGCGAGATTTGTCCGGCACGGGCAATTTGAAGTTCCTCATCCCTGCCTACCGGCAGGCAGGCCCGGCCCCTCTCCATTGCAATGGAGAGGGGTTAGGGGTGAGGACCGTTCGAAGAATCAGCCATTAATACCCATGTTGCGCAGCAAGACGCCCACGCCATACGCAGAAGCGGCACACAGCGAGCCAACCAACAGGATTTCCAATGGACCTTTGTAGATGCGTTCGCGCGTCACCCAACTGCGCAAGAGCCCCACAATAAGCAATGCTACGCCAGTTGCCGCGATAGCAGATGGAAAGCGCTGATCATCTGCGATAGGCAAAACGTAGGGAAAAATGGGGATGCTGCCGAAGAACAAAAAAGCAATGAATGTCATGAAGCCGTGCAGTGCAGGCAGCTCAGTCTCTTCTTTCTTCAAGCCGTGCTCTTCACTCATCATGGTATCGACCCAAATCTGGCGGTCGCTCGTAATGCGGTGTACGACCATATCGAGCTCAGGACCGGAGAAACCTTTGGCTGCGTAGATTTCACGAATTTCCTCGCGTTCGATCTCCGGAATCTCATCGATCTCACGCAACTCCTCTTTCTGCAAACGGTTGTAGTTGTCCTCGCGGGACTTAATGGACAAGTAATTTCCCAAGCCCATGGAAAGGCCATCGGCCAGCACGTTTGCGTAGCCTAGGATAATAACTATCGTGGGCGACAAGTGTGCCCCGGCAACACCGGATACCACCGCGAACGTGGTGACAATGCCATCGTTGGCACCGTACACGATGTCGTGAATGAATTCGCCAAGCTTGCTGCCGTGCGGCTCGGACTTTTTGTGATCGGCCAATGCTTTTTTGAGTTCTTCTGGATTCATGTCCTTATTGTCCAACTGTCGAAGATTTTGCGCAACCCACAAAAAAACCGCCCGAAGGCGGTTTTCAGAATCGGTATGGAGACTACTTGCTCTTCTTGGGCGGTTGGTTCTTGGGGCTGTAATTCTCCTGGCTACGAAGGTTTTCCAACGCCTCCTTCAAGTCGGGGCGGAAGCGGAGCAAGACATCGCGCGGAGATTCCTTGGCGTAGTTGCCGTCCATCGTCTCGTGCACGGCCTTCTTGATTGCCGGGTTGAAGTGGTCCTTCAGCACCGAGAGGAACTTACCGGGAGCCGAGATATAGATTTCCTGGATCCCCTGCTCCTGAATGACGTGGGCCAAGTGGCCGCACACCACGTTTGCGAATTCTCGCAGACGGTGCGTCTCGCGCTGGTTCGGGTCTTCGACGCCTCCGGTCATTCCACCACGGCCTCCTGCTGCGGGGCTCTGGTAGCGTCCGGCCTTGTCGGTGAAGTTCGGTTCGCGGGAATCGATGGTCTCGGCAACGAGCAGGGTGTGGTTCCCTACGTCGATGAATTTGCAGTGGTGGTTATCACACACGACAAGAAGAGTCGGCTTGTCTACATCTGGCATGGCGTCGGGAAGACGCTGGGGTTTGTTGGTGGGCATACGGTGGCAGAGTGTAGCAAGGCCGGGGGGTGGGTGCCATGGCAAACCGTCATTCACGTGCGCATGGCACATCGTTGAGTTATCCTAGACCTCTTTCTCTCTATGGCCACCTTTAAAGGACTCATCGGCCCCCGCTACTTACCGCTTTCGGAAGAAAAGGGCAGGCGCATTGCGCAAACGCCGCCACGCCATGGCGTAATCACAGAGCTTCCAGGTTTTCTCACCGATGACGGCGTGACGCAATTTCGTAAGGAAGCACGCGAGCTTCTGGTGCATGGCCAGCGCCGGGACCTGCGCCTGCATGGAACACCCCGGCACCTGCGCACGGTAAATGCTGCCACGCTCATGGCGATCGGGAAGCTGATCCCTGGACTGCTGCAATCACCAGAACTTCTAAAATTTGTCAGTGGCATCGCGGGCACCGAGCTCGTTCCCTACGGCGACGAGAACGAAGCGGCTGTCCTACTGCATTTGGAGCAAATCGGCGACACACATGGCGGTCACAAGGATTCCTTTCTCTACACCTTCGGTCTCGCGCTGGAGTTGCCGGGAAAATATGAGAAAGGCGGCCACCTGGAATACGTGTCCGGCTCGTCTGAACCGCGCATGCTGGAAACCAAGGCCCGACATGAACATCACATGCAGTTGGGCGACGCGTACCTTCTGCACCGCAGCGACCTAAACGTCCACCGCGTCGCACCATTGCAGCTGGCGGCATCTCGCCGGACCATGCTCAGCCTGGCGCTGACCACTCCAGAGGAACGCGACCGTCCATCGGACTCCAGTGAAGCCCTGTTCAGTCCGGAACAGCTCTAGAAGCCAAAGGCGCTTGCGCAAGGCCTGCGTTCGCTTATACTGCCGTGGCGCATTGTTCTTTTGACCTCTCTTTTTATAGCCGCGGCCTCATCGTCTAACGGCTAGGACACTTGGTTCTCATCCAGGAAATCGGGGTTCGATTCCCCGTGGGGCTGCCACATTCAGAAAATCCGACTTCATGGCTTCTGTAAGCTATTTTCATGGTTCGACAACATCGCAGTAAACGGCCGGAAAGTTGACGCTGGCTGAATTGATGGAACAATCGGCGTATGAATACGCCTCGCGGAGTTCCGCTGTCGTCCGACAGCATCCCGCCCGGAACCGGCCTTGTACAGTCGGTGGAATGCTCTGGAGCGAATATCAAGAAACTCGAACTTCCTGTCGTCGCGCAAATCAACACGTTCGCCAATGGCATCCGGAGGGTGTGCTGCCCGCATGGCAGAAAATTGATATCCAGAAGCAACGTAGGTGAGCTGCACTGTCAAACAGGCACTATAAAAGGTGGTGGTTTGGAAAGGTGCATCTACGCCTGGGAAGATCCGTCTGCGGCGTAATACTCATGCTCCATGTATCCAAGGCGTTGAGGTGGTAGACCCTAAAACGCCGGACATGCGTGAACAACGAAAGCTGCTTGCTTGAGCGTGGAACAGATAGAGTTGTGCGCTGCTAGAAAGAGGCAGAATGATGCTGGTATTTCTATATATTTTTTTGCAGATGCAAAAATTTTGCATTTCAAATGAAGCAGCGATAGGGTGCCGCCAGACGGCAGAACACATAGGGCGTTTGCAACACACTCTCTGCCGTCTGTTTTTCCTCTTTCCCTTCCAGATCATGAAACGCATGACCTTATGTTTGGCCCTTGTAGTGAGCACAGCACTCTTTGCTGCCTGCGCACCCAGCGCCACGAAGCCAGTGGCAGTGCAAAAACTGCAGCTGACTGCCAGCTTTTACCCACTTGCGTTTTTGGCACGCGAGATCGGCGGAGACCTTGTGGAGGTACAACAGGTAACACCTGGCGGCGTCGAGCCGCATGATTTCGAGCCGACGCCAGAACAAATAGTCGCCATGAATAATGCCAAAATCTTCCTGATGAATGGAGAGGGCGTGGATCCATGGGCAGACAAAGTACGCAATGAATTGGAGCAAAAAGGCGTCATTACGGTAAAAATGACGGAGAACATCCCGCTGCTGGCTGGCGTCGAGGAAGAAGATGAAGATGAGGCCGACCCTGATCATTCGCATGCACATGCGCAGGACCCCCATATTTGGCTCAGCCCAGTCAATGCACGCGCTCAAGCCGAGCTCATTCGTGACGCGCTTCTCATCGCAGATCCTGGACATGCCGAAATGTACACCTCGAATACTGCAGCGTTGCTGCAGGCTCTTGCCAAACTGGATGAAGAGTTCCGCGCGGGGCTAAGTGATTGTTCAGTGAAGCAGGTCGTGGTATCGCATAATGCATTCAGATACATGGCGAAGGAATACGGCTTCGAGACGCTGGCCATTGCCGGCCTATCGCCTGACCAGGAGCCATCTCCCAAGCGCATTGCTGAAGTGGCAACTCTCGCCAAACAAATCGGCATCAAGTATATCTTCTTCGAGTCACTGGTCAGCCCCAAGTTGGCGCAGACGGTTGCCGACGAAATTGGGGCGCAGTCGCTCGTACTCAATCCGATTGAAGGGCTGACTGACGGTGATGTGATGCGCAACGACAACTATCTCTCGATCATGCGACAGAACTTGGCAAACCTCCGTACCGCCATGCAATGCCAGTAGCCTCCGCCATCATTGAAGTACAGAACCTTTCGTTCCGTTTTGGCGGACACACAATTCTGGAGAACGTGAACTTCGTCGTAACGCCAGGCAGTTACGTCGGCATCATCGGGCCGAATGGCGGCGGGAAAACAACGTTGCTCAAGCTCTTGCTTGGACTACTGAAGCCGCAAGAAGGAATGGTGAATGTCTTCGGACTGCCGCCACAACTAGCACGTTCCCGTGGACGCATCGGCTACGTTCCTCAGCGGGTCATTCAATCAGATGCATCGTGTCCGGCGACAGTGGAGGAAGTCGTCCGCAGCGGGCGGACGCCTTGCATCGGTTTTACATCGCGCTACAACACTTGCGACAACTGTGCAGTCGAAGAAGCACTGCGAGACACCGGCGTAGAGTCGTTGCGACACAGGTCGATCGCTGAACTCTCGGGTGGTGAGCGCCAGCGAGTATTTATCTCCCGAGCATTGGCGGCACAACCACGCCTTCTGTTGTTGGATGAACCGACCACCGGCGTTGATTCCCAAGCAACCGAAGGGTTCTACGACTTACTACAGCACCTGAATCAGACCCACGATATGACCATCATCATCGTTTCCCACGATGTGGAAGCGGTTGCAAAAGACGTCCAGTCCGTACTGTGCGTGAATCGCCGTCTCATCGCACATTGCGGGCCGCAAGACGCTCTCAGTGAACCGAACATGCGCTCACTTTACGGCCAACGCCGCCTGCCGATGCATCACCACCATGACCATGCTTGAAATGTTTCAATACGCCTTTATGGTCCGTGCGATGATCGCAGGACTTGCTGTGGCAGTCGTCGCACCAACAGTCGGCATTTTCTTGGTCACTCGTCGCTACTCGTTCATGGCAGATACATTATCGCACGTTTCGCTGGCTGGCGTCACAGCCGCTTTTCTCCTCGGCATGCAGCCCATTGTGACGGCATTGGCCGCATCGATCTGTACGGCATTGACCGTGGAGAAACTGCGTCATTCTGGTCGCGTACTGGGAGAATCGGGTCTTGCGCTCTTTCTGTCAGGCGGAATGGCTCTTGCCGCAGTTCTACTGAGTATGTCGAAAGGAATAAATTTGAACCTCGGCAGCGTACTCTTTGGCAGCATCGCTACCGTAACGACGACCGACGTACAATTGATCCTGATTCTGGGCTTGGGAGTACTGACAATCATTGCGCTGCTGTACCGACAATTGTTCTGCATTTCATTGGATGAAGAATTGGCGATCACCAGCGGCTTACCGGTCGAACAACTGAATCAGGTCCTGGTGGTGCTTGCAGCGGTAATCGTTTCTCTGTCCATGCGCATCGTCGGCGTGCTGCTGGTAGGCGCACTCATGGTGATTCCGGTGATTGCCGCCATGCAATGGCGACGGAGCTTTCTGCAAACCCTCTTGTTGTCGGTTGCCAACTCGTTGTTCTCGGTCGTGGCTGGACTCGTTACTTCGTACCACCTCGGCTGGGCAAGCGGCGGGACAATCGTATTGATTGCAATCTGCATATTCTTGATGAGCATGCTTGGCAGAACGACGCTTTTCGCGCTGAAGAACAAGCAACTCACGTCGTTGTAAGCATCCTCAAGCCACGCGAGTTGTGGTATACTAATCCGATGCAAATTCGCCTCTCTCCGGTCTCCGGCACATCGCTGCGAATTTGCCTGTATCTGGCTGTCCCCGTACTTGCAGTGTACGGCGTGCATCAATTGAGCAATTGGCTCTCACCCGGGACGTTGCACGTGCTTTCCATGAAATTCTTGAGCCTCTTCATTGAAGCGACTCCGTTTTTGCTGATCGGCAGCATTGTTTCAGGGATGATTGAAACGTATGTCAGTCCGGATGCGCTCATGCGCTTCGTACCAAAGAACCGCTGCGCGCGCGTACTGGTGGGGTCATGTCTGGGAATGGTATTTCCAGTCTGTGAATGCGGAGTCGTGCCTGTCGTACGAAGACTGCTGCGCAAAGGCATGCCTTCGGGGATGGCAATTGCATTCTTGCTTGGTGCCCCGACACTGAACCCGATTGTCCTGCTGAGTACCATAAAAGCATTCGGTTTTGGGCCAATCCTCTTCTGGCGAATGGCGGGAACAGTAGCGGTCGCATCGCTGGTGGGAATAGCAGTAAGCGGAAAAGTGTTACCGGATCCGCGTACAAACGGTCACGTGCATCGGGCTCCTGCTCGAAGTATTCGCGATGCGCTCGCGCATGCCGCAGATGATTTTTTGGGCATCGGAGGATACCTTGTCCTGGGCGCCATCTTGGCGACATGCACACAGGCATTCGTATCTCAATCCATGATCGCATCCATCGGCATGCACCCCGTGTTGTCGGTTCCTGCAATGGAAATTCTGGCATTCGTACTCAGCATCTGCTCGACAATCGATGCCTTCATCGCCGTTGGATTCACCGGCACGTTCAGCGCAGGTGCGATCGTTGCATTTTTGGTGTACGGACCCATGGTCGATATCAAGAGCACGCTCATGTTCTTGAATGTCTTCCCGCGCAAGACAGTGCTCAGCCTCATGCTGTTCCCGCTGCTGCTGACGACGGTGCTTGGCGTTCTGCTGAATTTGCTTCATCTCTTGCGCTGAAACCATGCCTACCTCTTTTGATCTGAAGCGGCCTGATCCACATACGCACTGCGGTTGTGAACATGCATCCGCCGCTGTCGGCGACTGGGCTGGAACCGCGCTGCTCTACGGCGGAGGAATGTATTTTCTCGCGCTGATCGGCTCAGGAAATCTGTCGAATTACGTTCACAGCAGGTTCACATGGATTGTCTGGATCGGCGCAGCCGCGTTCTTTGTCTTGGCTTACGTAAAAATGACGACAACCGCTTCTGGAAAATCACAGTGCTGTGGCAGTCATGCCGAGTGGAAGCTCTGGTTGCTGGCATTACCGCTGATGATGGGATTTCTTCTCCCATCCGCGCCACTGAATGCATCCAGCATTAGCCGCCAGGCTCCACAATCCACAAGCACGCCGGGTCCGAGGCGCCCTCCGCCGGACGTACAAGCAATCTTGAAAGATGAAGTCGGCATGAGCATGTTGCTCACTCCCGAATCCGATCCGGATCTGCTTGGCAATATGTACGACACCACTACGCCGGACCCCGCACGCTTGCGCACCACGACGGACTACACGCTCTTGGATTGGTTTTGGAAGTATGTGGACGTAGGCGAACAACGGCAAACTCTGGATGGCCAACGTGTCGATCTGGTGGGCTTCGTCTACCGCGGCGAGAACGATACAGAGAAGGAATTCATCCTCGCTCGGTACTTTATGTACCATTGCATCTTCGACACCATTCCCATTGGCATACCAACTACATGGCAAGAAGGGGGTGAGCTTGCCGAAGATACGTGGGTACGCGTGCGTGGAACGCTTCGCTTTGTTCCCGATGATTCCGGCACACCCTTGCTGACCATTGCAGCAGATACAATTGAAGTGGTGCCGCAACCCGAAACGCCCTACCTGTATCCGGACGGCATGCTCCTTTAGGCTACGCAATCATCTGCCAGCAGATACGGCATTTTGGGAACGCCAATCTGCCGGAAACTCGCGAAGGCGAACCCTTCGGATTCTTAATCTTTTGAAGAGCTATTTCGCAAAAAGAGCCGACTGGCTTCGTCGTACAGCGCCCCCTTCACAGCAGCAACGCGTCGTTCTATGGCAGCAGCTGCTTCGCCGGGGATGCGCTCACCTCGTTCTAAGAATTGCACAAACTCCGCATCCGACATTTTGTCGTAGACTGTCTGCTTAGGGGTTGTAGGAGTGCGCTTAGGAAGCATGCTTGCAGACTAAGGCACCAAGAAGAAAGCGCAAGAATTTTAACAGTGAAGTCGAAAATAGGCTGTTCTGCATCGGTAAAAAGACTGAGCGTGTTACTATCGCCACATGTCGAAAACGGCACTCAATCTTTCGGTCGTCATTCCCGCTCCCGCCGCGCAGGTGTGGCGCATGTTCAACGACCCCGAATTCACCCGAGAGATGGGCGGCGAATACGTTTCGGAGTGGAAAGTCGGCTCACATTTGTGTTGGATGGGACCCGAAGGAGTGATGTTCACCGACGGCAGAATCCTGAAGATTGTGCCGTGCAAGCTGTTGCAGCACACGCTATTCCATCCGGACAGCAACGAGGAGCTGATGTCGACCATCACCTATGAACTGACGGAGCAAGGCGGTTCGACGACCGTGAAAATCTTGGAGCAATTCGCCGATCCGATTTCCGAGGACGAGTACGAAGACTCGCTCGGCGCCTGGGAAGCAGCGCTGGATGCAGTGAAGGAGTTGCTGAGCAAATCCTGATCTACACGAGGTAGATATACCCTTTCAACGACTGCTGCGGACCGAGGTGCCCCGACATCTGTGCGGGGGCCACCGTTTTCAGCCTGCCGTCGTAGCCGCCACCCCAGGTGTCCGAGTCCGGTCCGTTGTCGGCTGCAAAGCTGGCATACGAACTGCCGTTAGCTTCGTTGAGCAAAATATTCCCGGCCGCATCTACGGCTTCCACAAACGCGACGTGGCCGTTGTTGGGATCGGAGTTCAGCGTCCACACAGCCACGGCGTTGGCACGCGGAGTAGTGCCGAATTGGTACGGCTTACCGGGGCCCGTGAGCTGGTCGATCCACTTCTGTCCGGCCGCATTGGAACCGAACGTGGGAACGGACCTCAGGTCGATCTTGAGCTTTTCTTTAGTACGCGCGTAGACGAACGCCGTGCACTGTCCTCCATTCCCGATATTCACGTACATGTTGGCACTCTTCTCGCAGTACGCGGCATTGCGCAGATCTGGAAGATTGTTGCCGGCCACCGGATTGATGGTGATGACCGTCCACACGTTACCTCCTTTGGCGGGACTGCCGGGCGCGGTAAACACCGTGATCTTGCTTCCGTCGGGACGACGCAATTCCCATGGCGCAGCCTGGGCAGCGCCGGACTTGGCATTGCTCTTCACGGCCTTCATGGGGATGGAAATCGTTGCAGTCGCACCAGCAGCCGTAACAGGAACAACGGCGCTTGTCGGCGCACCCAGCGCATCGGTGGGCTTGTTGGCCGAACCGTATGTTGGCAGACGCACCAGCGTGCAGCCGGTCCACGCATCGGGACACATGTTCTTCAGGACGATGGTTTGAGTAAACGCGGAGTTCTCCCCCATGACTTGCCGCGTTGCGACGGACTTGGAGACGAACAACGCGCCCAACTGGGCGTCGGCAGGAGACGGCATAGGCGAAGGGGAAGCACTTCTGTCGTGGAGCGATTCTACACCTGGATCATCCGGACAATGCTGAAGATGGGAACGCAATGGAGCTATTGCCTCAACAATCCTCTCTCAATCACCACCGACTGATCCCGCTCTCCACCCAGCGTACGCACACGCCATCCGCTGCCTTCTTGCCGCAGGCACTCTTCCACCGCACGCGACACTCCGGGAAAGCGGCGCAATTCTTGCGTGCCGTAATCATCGACCACAAGAATTCCGTGCTCCGACATGCGCGGCAGCACCAGACGCAAGCATTCGCGTACCGCTTGGTAAAAGTCGCAATCAATATGCACCAGTGAAAACGGACCCGAAATGTTCGGCAACGTATCGGCAAAGACACCCTTGTGCAGGGCGCACACACTTTGCAGGTCGTACGCGGAAAGCAAATCGACCACTGTGTCTGGACTGCTATCGGCAAAAATTCCGGGGCCGGCTATGGTGCCAGCATCCTCTGGACCGGGTACCGGCAAACCTTGCCAGCTATCCAGCAAATGTACCGTGCGGCCGGGCGCGTACTGCAAACTGGCCTGAGCCAAGAGCAGCGCGCTGCCGCCGCGAAATACACCCAGTTCCACCATGTCACCTTCATTGCGCCGCGCCTGCCCGATAGCTTGTTCGTACAACAAGCGCAGGCGCTGGACATCGTTCACCGATATTTCCGTCGCTGCGCGAAAGACCGCTTCATCCATGTGAACAGCCTACCATGGAGTAAAACGACGGATGCGCGTTGTGAGGGCTCCGGAAGCCGGAACCGGCAAATTCACCTCATGCCGAAACACCGTGCAACTGTTTTGCGCTAGTATCCAGTTCTCTCCTCCACCGCACGTCATGGCCTACAAACCGCCCAAGCCAGCGCTTCCGCGCGACCCACTGCAGCAATTCAACCTTGTGATCACCCATGAGTTTGCAGCTCCGCGCGAACGCGTGTTCAAAGCCTGGGTCGAGCCTGCGCAAATGGCCAAGTGGTGGGGGCCCAACGGCTTCACCAATCCCACCTGCGAATTGGATGCGAAAGCCGGCGGCGCGATATTCATAGAGATGACCGGGCCGGACGGAACGTCGTATCCCATGAGCGGCATGTTCCGCGAGGTAATAGAGCCGGAACTGTTGGTCTTCAGCGCCATTCCGGCAATGGAGGCTGGACGACCGGTAGCAGAAGTTATGGATACCGTGATGTTCGAAGACATTGGAGGAAAAACAAAGATGACTCTGCGCGCGCATGTCGTGAGCGCAAACGCCACCGGCCTGAAGATGCTGCAGGGACAAAAACAAGGCTGGATAGAAAGCCTGGAACGTCTGGACGCATTGTTGCTCTCGGCCTGATACGCTGTATCTGCATCTTTTCCCCTTTCTTTATGACTACCGCCCTCATCGTCATCGGCGTCTTGATCGTCGGTCTCCTTGTCGTCATCGTCAGCCGCCCGAACAACTTTCGCTACGAACGATCCATCAGTATTGCTGCGCCTGCCGACAAAGCATTCGCACAGGTGATCGATTTCAACAAATGGGCAGCTTGGTCGCCATGGGAAAAAATGGATCTGAACACCAAGAAAACATACGAAGGCGCACCTTCCGGTGTGGGAGCCAAATACCACTGGCTCGGCAACAAGAACGTCGGCGAAGGTCGCATGGAAATCACCGAAGTGAAACCGAATGAATTGATCCGTATCCGCTTGGAATTCATCAAGCCGATGGCCGCCGTGAACACAACCGACTTCACCTTCAAGCAGGACGGCTCAAACGTCGTCGTCACGCAGAGCATGTACGGCTGCAATACCTTCATGGGTAAGGCGTTCGGTCTGGTCATGAACATGGACAAGATGATCGGCAGCCAGTTCGCAAAAGGCCTGGCCGACATCAAGCGCATCGCCGAAGCCAAGTAATTTCCGTCATTCCCGTGCCCGCCTCCGACACCAGCGACCGCGAAATCATCATCACTCGCGTCGTCGACGCACCGCGCGCGCTGGTGTGGAAGGCATGTAGTGCTACGCCCCCACTATGCGCTCTATGAACCAATAGAGCGCGATTGCGGCTATGGCTCCGGCAAAGAACTGAATGGCTCGCGGATACCACGACGTTCTACGGAACAAGAGAATGAACGGCATGGCTACTGCGATAATGCACAATTGGCCGATTTCTACGCCGACGTTGAAAAACAGTAACGATGGAAGAAATTGCCCCTCGGGAATGGAAAAATCTTGCAGAAGCCCGGCAAAACCAAGGCCGTGAAAAAGTCCGAACAGAGCAATCAGTGAAACCTTGGATTCAAGCAATGCGAAGAATGTGTAGCGTCGAAAAAACACCGTGCCGATCGCCATGATGACAATGGAAAGAGCGATCACGGGCTCCACAAGGCGAGAGCTCAAAGTGAACAAATTCGCTCCGGCCAGCAGAAGCGTAATACTGTGTGCGACCGTGAACGCCGTGATGGATTTCATCATCTGGCGCAACGTGACGAACGTCAGCAATAAGGAGAGCACGAAAAGAACATGGTCTGCGCCTTCAAGAATGTGTCGTAGGCCAAGAACGATGAATGTTGCCGCGTTCTCCCAAAAACCTACTTTGCCTGAGAAGACAGTGTCCACCAGTCGCTGCTTGTACGCGGCATCTCCGTTGGTCATGTCTGGCTGGCCGCTAAGGTAAGCGTCTAACTCAGCCTGAGTCATGTTCGGATGCGCCTGCAAATAGTCGACCAGCTCAATCGGCAGCAACTCATGCGCGAAGGCTTGGTATGGCATCGACACGGACAGAGCGCATGTAACGAGTGCGAACAGAACGGCAATGGAAGAAGTCATGCGCTGCATGGGACCAGAATGACGCAAGGACATTCTGTTTCCAAGCCGCTTTCCGAACAGCAACAAAGAAGCCGCGCTGCTCGGCACGGCTTCTTTTGCCCTTTTCCTTCCCTATGCACTACTGTTGATTGCTTCTTGAGGACGCGGATGTTCCGCAGCACCGTATGAATATGCAGTAAAAAACAGTGAACAGCGCTCACTCTACTTCAGGGCGACTTAAGACAAGATTAAGACCGATGCTTTGCGGTGGCCTTCGAGGAAAAATACACCGTAAACGTGGTACCCGAACCTTCGGTGCTCTGTGCGCCTACGGACCAGTTGTGCAGATCGGCAATGCGCTTCACCAGCGCCAAGCCAAGGCCAAAGCCATCGTTGCTGCGCGATGTCTCGACTTGGTAGAACCGATCGAAGATACGCTTCAGTTCTGCGCCGGGAATACCAATGCCCGTATCGGTCACGGACAAGCACTCATGTGTGAGCCGGACGGTAACGGTGCCGCCATCGGGCTTGCTGAATTTTATGGCATTCGCGAGCAGATTCGACACTAGCTGTCGCAGAAGAGCTGCATCGGCATTCACATGCACGCCGAATGCGAGCTCTTTCACAATAGTCACGCGCTTTTCCATCGCGGCAGATGCGTGACGATCGATGGTAGTTGCGACCAAATCCGTGATATCGGTTGGTTCGAGTGCCAGTATCAATTGATCGAGACGCGCCAATTCCAACAGACGCTCGACCAACAGCGAAACTTCTTTCAAATCACCTTTGGCGGACTCAATCCCCTCGCGATACTGCTTGGTTTTCAGCGCAAGATCCAACGACGAGCTGAGTGTGGCCAGCGGCGTACGCAGTTCATGACTGGCATCTTGGGTGAATTGCTCCAGGCGTTGCATGGCTCGCTCGGCAGGCACCAGGCTCTTGCGGGCGAAAAATTGCCCGACGATGAATGTGAGCGCAGAAATAGCGATACTGACCAACAGGTAAATCAGCGCACGCACCGGCAGGCCGCCGACCGGAAGGCGTTCCAATTCTGCCACCTGCAAATAACCAACAATGTCGTCACCGGGCTGAATCGGCAGAGTAAGGACCGCATAGCGCTCATTCTGTACAATGACCGCTGCAACGCCCGCATCGCCACTGAAGGGCACATTCTCAAATAAGCCTCCCGCGTACACAATGCCACCGTCGGCGTTGGCAATACGTACTCGCTCACGCAACTGTGGAGACAGGAAGTGCGGAAAATCCAAGCTGCCGAACTGCGCGGATTCTAAAATGGCATGCGCAGTACGAAACAGTCGTCCGTTCATTTCGCGCTGAGAATTACCCACGTCGGCCGCCAAAAACAAGATGCCGTTTACCAGCAACAACAGGAACACGAAAGCCGTGAACTGGAGCGCGATTGTGTGGCTGATGCGGCGAAACATAGGGTGGAGCGGGACCTACTCGGTGGGAATCATGTATCCCTTACCGGGCACCGTACGAATGACGCTCTTGCCCAGCTTACGACGCAAGTAGGCCACGTGCACGTCCACCGTCTGCGAAAACATGAGCTCATCGCGTCCACCCCACACGTGATCGATGATGCGCGTACGCTCCTGCACGACTCCTTTGTTACGCAGGAGGAATTCGAACAGCGCGTATTCCTTTGGCGACAAGTCTACCTTGCGGTCGCTTTTCCGGACTTCCTGCGTATTCGTGTCCAGCGTAATGACACCCGTCGTCAATTGGGGATTTTTTTCTCCGCCGTTGCGCCGAAGTAGCGCCCGAACGCGTGCGAGCAGAATATCCAAATCGAACGGCTTCGTAAGGTAGTCGTCGGCACCAATGTTCAAACCATGAACCACCTCCTGCTGCTTGGCGCGCGCGGTCAGCATGAGAATCGGCATGTTCTTCTTGTGCTGGCGAAGCATGGAGCACAGCACATAACCGTCCATACCCGGAAGGTTGATGTCCAAAATCAGCAGATCGACCGGCTGCGTCATGGCCTTTTCAAATCCTTCTTTGCCATCGTAGGCCAGCGTGACGGAATACTGTTCCAATTCCAGAAACTGCTTAATGTTGCCGGCCAGCTTTTGCTGATCTTCGATGAGCAGAATATGCATAGGGCGAGTGTGAATACAGGGTAAGCGCCACGGATTAAGGGCTGATTAAGAAGTGCGACAGAACGGCAGCGCACTGCGACGCCGAACGTTATGACGCAAAGAGCGCACGACTCTTTCAAGAATTGCCGACAAACTACGAAACCACTACGCCTTGTATGCGTCGCGGACTTCGAACAACAGCCAGAATCCGATGAGCAATCCTACAAGTTGTCCGGAAACCCCGTAACCCGCAATAACATTCAGGATGAGTGAAATGACGCTCAGCAACATGCCGTAGAACAGAAAGTTCCATCCGGCCTTCTTGTGCTGCGTCAGCGGCTGATACGCAAGTAAGTCCAACACTGCGGAAGCGAGTGCAAAGAGCATGCCAACAACGAAGAGCAGCGGCAAAAGACCCAAGCGGAAGAATGACAGCGTGAACAGCAACGACGTGAACGCACCGGCGGAGAAGATGCCAACCAAGCCGAGTATGCCTCCCAAAAGCGCCAACCACGGAGCGACATCCACCAGTGTTTGGCGGGCATTTTGGGGCAAATGCGGCGCCTTCTGAAACAGCGGAAGCATCCATGCCTCCAGTGCGGCAGCCTGCTTCAGAAAGTATGCACGTGGGTCGGTGGACATGGATGGTGGGGGAAATCGGAGAATGAACACAGTGTGTATGCGCGTACTTGCGCACGCAAGTGCGTCGGCTTTGCGTTCCACACATGGAATCGACATACTATTCGTGTCTTCCCCCTTGCGCATCCCATGAACCAGACTCCTCCGAGCACACCGACCAAGACTCGCCCCTGGATTTTGATCGCCGTCATCGTCAGCTTGCTGCTGCTTGTGGGGTATGGAATCAAAAACATCATGGAAATGGCCAGCAAGAAAATCGGTGAGACCATGGTGGAGAACATGATGGAGAAGGCAACCGGCGGCAAAGCCGACGTGGATGTAGAGGGCGGCAACATGAAGATTAAAACCGACGAAGGCACGCTCACCACCGGACAGACCATGCCAAAAGATTGGCCTACGGATGCTCCGGTCTACCCCAAGGCGGAGGTGCAATATTCGGCATCCGTCAGTCCGACCGGCGGCAAAACCGGCCAGGCATTGGTCCTCATGAGCACGGACACGCAGCAACAAGTCTCCGAGTTCTACGCAGCGGAATTGGCAAAACAAGGCTGGACGATTTCCGCCAACGCACAAGCTGCCGGATCGACCATGATGACTGCCACCAAAGATACGCGCACCTTTTCGGCAATGATCGCCGCATCGGATGGCCGCACGACCATTACGCTTGGTTTGGGACAGGACGAATAGTGCTTTGAAGAGAAAGCGCAACGAACGACCCAGCTGCAACGCCGATTACCGTGTACGATGCAGCCGATGGCTCGTATCTTCAGTCCCAAGCACCGGTCAATCATCCTGCGCTACGCCGGAAAAAAGGAACAGGAAAATCTGTTCGTGATCGGCGCCTTCCAACGCAAGGGCGACCCGTTTCAGGACATCCTGTTCTCCGGCGCGTACCGCGAGGTGCAGATGATCGGCCTGGGCGCGTTCTTCAAGAAGTTCGGCAGCTTGGTACTGCACGCTGAAAACAACCGCGCACTCACCGAGATGGTCGATCAGTTCGTCGACCGCGGCTGTCGCATTGAATGGGTGCCCATGTTCGCGCGCTTCGCGCTGCCAACCATCGCGCGTCTGCGCCGCTACGGCTACACGCCCAAGGAGCTGCGCGAGGAAACGGTCTTTCTGCTTACCAAGAAAGCATTCACCGATCACCCGGAGCCGGGTGTTCGCCGCGGAACCGCGAAGGATGTTGAGGAAATCATTACGTTGCGCCGCATGGCCAACGGCGAAGACCTGACCGAAGAAATCACGCCGCGCGAACGCAGCCAAATTTACCCGGAAACGGAGTACCTGCTACACAAAGACGGCAAGCTGGTGTCGTGCGTGAACGTACACGGTTGGTCCGAGAAATACGTGCAGATCGGCGGCGTTGCCACGCATCCGGACTACCGTGAACGCGGCTTTGCCAAGCAGGTCATCAGTGCCGTCAGCCGCGATTACCTCGCCAAGAACAAGCATGTGATTTTGTTCTGTAAGAACGACAACGTGCCGGCACTGGCGGTGTACGAAAAGCTCGGCTTCCGACCGATTGATCAGTTCATTGTGGCGAAGTTCTAGACAATTTTTATCTTCTGCTAGCCACAAAAGGACCGACTACTCTGAAAAAGTTGCACAAAATGAACATCTGTTGGAGAATAGTCTATGACCCCGCGAGAGTCTGCCGACGGCACACAGCAAATACACCTGCCACTTTGCGTACCAGATGCGACAGTGCGTTGCCGACAAACATGCACTGAGGATTGCGATGCCATACGACGATCGCTGTTGAGCATGTTAGGCCAGCGACAAGATGCCGGTACGGTTGGGAATCACCAGTTGCAGCGCATGTTGCGTCAACATACGTTGCATCAATTGCAGCCATTGCAGGCAGGCCTGCGATCGGTACCGTACGAACGCAACTGCTGCGGCGGCGATGGTATTTTGGTCATCGACGGCGGCAACAAAGGAAAGACCATCGTGCTGGCGGACATCAACGGCCATGGCGCAAAAGAACAGCCGTCATTGCATGACCTCTTTGCCATGATTGCGAAGACGAACCCCGACAGCACGACGCTTGGTGAGTTGTTGCACCGCACGAACATGGCGTTTTCTGCCTGGCGCGATGTACTGGATAGCCAGGATGCAGCGCACATTCCGTATGCCGAATGTGCATTCGTCCGCCTGCAAGAAGACGGCATGCTCGAAGCGGCAACGGCCGGCGGAACGACGGCGTTGGTACTTGGGCCGAATGGAACGGTAACAGAACTCTGCAACGAAGAAGCGCATGGCACATGGATCGGCTTCCCGTACGTGAAAAAACCTGTGGTTCCCACCGCTTCGCGACTTGAACAAGCACACACGCTGGTCTTGTGCACCGACGGCATCGACCCAGAAATCCGCACGGCCGACGCTTTCTGGAGTAGCCACAAGCGTGCGCACCCCGACGCGCTGGCAAACGAAATATACCGGACGTTTGCCTCGGGAAAGGATGATGCAACCGTACTGTGTTTGCGCCGTTAGTACAGATCCGCGTACGAACACAATTCTATCTTCCGTTCCGCAAACTCCGTGACGAGTTCGGGATTCATGACCATGTTGAATTCGGTCACGCGCTGAGGATCGGTCTCGAATGCATCGCCGATGGGATTCTGGCTGCCGGGGTGCACCATGAGTTCGGTAACGCCTTCGGGTAAGCGACTGAGGATATGACGCAAATTGCGATTGGACGCGTTGCCACACAACGCCATGCCGCGGAAATGATCGGTGGTTTTTACGCCATGGGCCTCGAACAACGTGCGTGCGGCATCGGCCTGATTGTTGATGGCGACGATTTTTTTCAGCTGCACTTCTTCGATCATGAACCCGAACGGCGGCACCGGCTCACTGGGAATGCGTACGAACGAAATGCCGTAACGGTCGAATAACGTGACCAAAATCGGAGCAACGAACGGGTGCACATGAATGTGATGATGCCCGTCCACGTGGGTCGGCTGGCCGTAATGCTCCATGAACCACTCGAACTGACTGCGCAGCTCGCGTTCGATGTGAAACTTGTCGATCTCGCCCTCGCTGAGCATGCGGTGCAGCGTTTCGCGTCCCAGGAAGTACCCGTCGGTGGTGAGCAACGAAGCGATGTCGGAATCGGCGCTGATGGGATCCCCTTCGGTCAGGTTGATATGCAGGCCTGTCGGCAATTCTTTTTCACGAGCATGACGAGCGGCCTTCTGGCTTTCGCTGAAGTTGGGGATGAGCGAGGCGCTGGTCACGAACCCGTGTTCGTGCGCGGTGAAAATCCCATGGCTGCGCTGGGACGTTATCCCTAAGTCGTCGGCGTTGATGATGAGGCGGCGCACGGAGCGATGGTAGCGGATACCGCAAAACTTTCACGGGTACCGCAGAATAATTGACTTTATCATCAAAATATTAATTAATGTATTATGCAGTATAAGAAGTTGTTGTACCCGCAGGCCAATGTGGATAACACCTATCAAGGCGTTGGAGCAGTGGTCAATGTTCTTCCGAGGGACATTCACTCGCAGAAGCGCCTTCGGGAATGCGTGGAAGATTTGCTAGTACCCGCCGCGCAAAAACATGCAGTCGCGCTGCTTCCTCGCGAAGCAGTAGACTTTGAAGATATAGACATTCTGGAAGGATTGGCGCCCGTGAAAGATGGCATGAACAGCGCACAGCTGCACTATCACCCGGACAGCATCGAATTCGCCTCGACCGGAAGCACGGTAGACACCGTTGTATCGGACACCATGTCTGCGGCACGAAATATTTTGCACGTATTGGAATCCCCTGCAACACGCGCAATATTGCGAAAATCTGGCGACAACGACGCAGATGTACTTGTCATGGCAGCGCTCGATTTTCTTCAAAAAGCAAACATGGAACACGTGCCGATGGCATTGAGAATAGATCAGGCACGACGGGCATACACCGTATTGTATCTGCTGCTTACCACTGCGAAGGCACGACCCGAGTTGTATCAAGTTCTACGGGAGGTGCAGATGAATATGCAGGCAGATTTGTTTGCAATCCCATGGAAAGAGTACGGCTATGCCGTCATGCATTCCAACGTAACGCATGCCCGTAACGTGATCCATGCCGACACCCGTACGGACAGCGCCTTATTTGTTCGGACAAGAAAAGAAGTTCATCAGTAAGCCGCAGCACTGAAGAAGTAGGCTATGCTCCATGCATGCGCAATCTGATTGTTCTGTCTATGACAGTGGCTATTGCGGCATGCGTTCCGGCAACTCCTGTTGTACAAACGCCACCAGCGTCATCATCTTCGAGTAGCGTCGGTTCCTCGGCCATGGTTTCGAGCCAGGCATCGAGCAATGCGTCCATCGTCGCACCGCTGAAAAACTTCGCCACTCGCGTGACCAAGAAGCCATTCGGCATCCAGATTACGAAAGCCGACTCCCCCGTCCAACCTGAACGTTTCGCCGGATACCACACCGGCACCGACTTCGAGATGTTGCCGGGTGAGGAGGAGGCCATGCTGCCCGTGCAGGCGATCTGCACCGGTCCAGTGTTGGTCGCACGCCAAGCCGACGGCTACGGCGGCGTAATGGTCCAGTCGTGCGTCATCGACGGTGAAGCAGTGACTGTGCTGTACGGCCACCTCGCGTTCACACTCTCGTCCATTCAAATCATCCCCGGCACGCACTTGGAAGCCGGACAAACGTTCGCCACGCTCGGCACAGCCTTCAGCGACGAAACCGATGGCGAGCGCCAGCACCTGCATCTCGGCATCCACAAAGGAACCGCCGCGGTGCTCGCCGGGTACGTGCAAACCGAAAAAGAACTGGACGCGTGGATCGACCCGATGACAATTCTGGCGCGTTAATCGGCTTTGCGCCGCTCTGCTGCAAATGCGACAATGTCTCGCAAACACCCAAGCGACGCAAAATGTCCGCCCGGGATGAGCCGATATTCGGCCTCTGGAAAGTGAGCGTGGAAATATTCGGCGGAAGCCTGCGGAACCATGACGTCATCGGCGCCATGCCAAATGCGGCACGGAACAGACAAGTGACCGACGTGGAATCCCCAATTCCAGTAACGCTGGATTTCGATACTCAGATGTCGCGCTGCATCCGGCGTTGCCAGAATCACCGCATGGTCATCCACAAACATATCCAGCGCGCCTTCCACATTCTCGGAAAATCGGCCGATGTCGGCCGGGGAAACAGTCTGTACAAAACGCAGTACCTCCGAACGCAGATTACGGGCAAACAGACGATGCTTGATGGAAAATAATCCGCTGATCGTCCGACGGCCGACTCCGCCCATGCTGCCTACGGCCAACAAGCTGCGCAGACGGTTGCTCATGGCACGCCGAATATGCCGCTCGCCGAGCGGACCCAATGGACTGACCAACGCCAAACACCGGACGCGTGGGGCATCTAGCACGGCACAGGCCAGCGCATAGGGTGCTCCGCCAGACACACCGATAGCGGCGTACTGCTCGACCTTCAAATGTTTGAGCAGCACCAATGCCGGCTGCACCGCATCGTGAATGCTGCGGCCAGATACGGGTGTCGATTTGCCGACGCCGGGGCGATGCGGCGCGATAATGCGCAGACCCAATGCCGCAGCCGCTTCGTGTGCCGCACGCGCCTGGTGAACCGAGCCTACAAAACCATGGAAGAACACCGCCGGTTTGCCATTCGGATCGCCAAACTCGGCGTACTCGATGTACTGCGACGGTGCGAGAGCGAGAAGGCGAAGTTGCATAAGCAAGAAGAAGCTAACAGTTGGTACGTAAGGTGCGCCAGAACATTACAAAATGACTTTTGGCCTAACCAAAGGGACTAATTCAGTTTTTGGTGGATTTTGATTGACTTTTGATGATTAGCACTCGGAACTGGAGTGTGCCAATAAGCAAGAAGAAATCGCTTACCTTAGCCACTTGAATTGTATAATGGGGACTCTTATCTTTTCCCCGGTACCGATGAGGCAGCTCCTCCATAGCCATTGAGAAAAGACACGTAGCCGCTAAGGACGACGTGTCTTTCCAGCAATCGAATCGCTTTCTACCACAAGCATTCAAGCAGGTTCTCTAGGTCCTAGCAAAAAACTTCTATTTTGCTTCCTATTTTTTATGTCCAATCAACACGTAGTCGAGCGCTCCGATGGCTGGGGCGTCCGCGGCGAAGGCAACTCCCGCGACACCTCTCATCACAATACTCAGGCCGATGCAATCCGGGCCGCTCGTGACATCGCCCAGAACCAAGGTGGCGACGTCATGATCCATGATCGTCACGGAAAAATCCGTGAACGTAACACCTACGGCAAGCCCGATCCCTTTCCGCCGCGCGGCTAATTCCCCCCCCCCACTTCTAATGACTCACATTTCACAAATCTCCGTGGCCGCTAACAAGGCGGTTGTGGAACTAGCCGAGGCTTTACTCGCTCGGAACTTCACGCATACGCAGGTTGCCCAGATCGTAGGGCAAGTCTACGAAACGTGTGGCACCTATGGCTATCGTCCCGCGAAATGAAAAGGCCTGCAGCCCGGCATAATACCCGGGCTGCTTTTACTCGACCCACAGCAACAAACTCTTCAGGTAATCGACCTCCGGGTGATACAGGTTGATGGGGTGATCCACGGCGTGGCGGTGGCGCTGGATGATGCGCACGAAACGCTTGGCCTGGCGTGCAGCGTGGAAAATGGCCGTCTGGAACAACTGCTGGTCCATTTGGTACGAACACGAGCACGTGAGCAGCAAGCTGTTGGCGGGCAAGATGTCGAACGCCATGCGGTTCATGTCGGTATACGCTTTCTTGGCCGGCTCCAGGTCGGTGCTGCGCTTGGCGAACGCCGGCGGGTCGAGCACGATGAAGTCGTATTTGCGCGGCATGGGCTTCTTACGCAGAAACTCGAACGTATCGTTGGGGTATGCGCCGAACGCTTCGGTATTCAAACCGTTCAGTTTCACGTGCTCCTTGGCACGCGCAATGGCCACCTGGTCGTAATCGACTGCGTCTGCAGCGAGTGCTCCGCCAGCCAGTGCGTTCACCGAGAAACCGCCGACGTAGCTGCAGCAATCCAGAACCGTGCGGCCTTTGGCATACGTGCGCACCAGCGTGCGCATTTCGCGCTGGTCCAAAAAGAAACCGGTCTTCTGGCTACCGGCGATGTCGATGACGTATTTCAGTCCGCGCTCCTTCACCTCGAATTTGGCCGGACCCTCGCCCTTCACCCAGCCTTCCTTGGGTTCGAGTCCTTCCTTCTTACGAGAGCCACCGGTGGATTTCTCGAACACGGCCTTAGGCTTGCACAAACCGAACAGCAAGTCGGCGATCCAGTCGCGCAGCTTGTCCATGCCCATGGTCGTGAGCTGCATGACGATAATGTCGCCGTACTGGTCCACAATGAGCCCCGGGATGCCGTCGCCCTCGGCGTTGATGAGACGCCAGCAGTTGGTGTCCTCGGTCCCGGCCAGCGACTTACGCATGGCGACCGCGCGCGAGATGTTGCGGCGCAGGGTGTCCATGGGGTCGCCGCGGTCGAACGCGATTGCACGGCCGCAGATGTAGGCTTCACTGTTGTACGTGGCGTAGCACAGGAACTCCCCTTTCACGCTCTTCACTTCCACAATGGAGCCATCCTCGGCGGCAGGCGGCGACGTAATGGCCGACTGAAAAATGGCGTGATGCCTGTTGCGCAGGTGAATTTCGCCGGTCGCCTTAACTGTGAGAACGGGGTAGAACTGCATGGGCAGCTAGACTAGCACGTTGTTGCATGTTCCGCAGCATCGGACTGCTTGCGCAGCGTATTGAAGATGAGTGCGGCACGCGCGCCTTCGCGCGGATACACGATGCCGCCGAACGTATCGGATGCACCATCCTGAATGCCATGGACGTACTCACGCACCTCTCCGCTCATGACATACAAGTCGCCGGGGCGCACTCGCAATCGGGCGGCAATGCAGTCCCCCAGCCTGCGACGGAACTCCACGACGCAACCTGCTCCGAGCGTCAGAATGGCAGCCTGATCAATTTCCTCCCGATCGATATGATCCGGTATACCCTTGCCAACTCGGTACCATTTCACATGAGTGATGCGATTCCCTCCGCTAAGGATGCCGAGCGCCGCCACCCTGGCTTCCATGGCGATGAGTTCCGGTGGCGAGAGATGCGGCAACACCAAATCAATATCGCAATGGTCTTCCCGCATCAGGCGGCGTCTGCGGCGCTTGCGCAGTGCATCGACCAATGCCTGTTGTTCAGCTGGCGATACGAACCCCGGAATATGCAATAAACCCGGCAGGGCCGGACCTTCCAGGAATTCTGGCAAGACCGCGGGCTGGTGTGGTGGGGAACCGGGAATGTTCATGGGTCGGACATCCAAGCAGGCCAAAAGCCTTATGGCAAGTACTTAACGCAGGGCGCTCGCATCCACGACCCGGTCAAAACGGCGCCCGTTGATCATGAGCGTGGGGATTTTGATCGTGCGTACTTTCTCCTCCACGATCATGCGTTGTTCGGCCAGCGAGTGTGCGACTTCATGCGAAGCGGCAAGCGTGGCAATGCGCTGCACTTGCGCTTCGTTGTAACCCACCTCACGCGCAAGTATCTGCAGCTGTGCTTCAGCCTGGGTTGCGGTAAAGCCGATCACGAATTTTTCTTGCATGGAGACAGTTGCACCGGATGCGGTATCGGCGAAAATCGCTTCCAATAAGCGCCAGTCGCCGCCAATGCCGCCGCTGTTACTCAGCGGTACGAGTTTTGCAGCCTCTATATACGACGCCATCAGCGTAGAGTGCGGGAACTTCGTGCCGCCTTCGGGCAGTGGAATGGGGTACAGCAAATAACTGACGTTGTGCGTATCCAGTGCACCGGCAGTCTCGAGATTTTTCGTGACCTTGCGGCAGAATTGGCAACTGGGATCGATGATTTCCAATGCGTACGGCTTGGCAGCATCGCGTGCACGGGCAAAGGTGACAGTCGGTCCGAAGTACTGCGTCGGCTCCCACGTTTTCAAGCGATCGGGAATGCGCGACAGCGTGTCGGCGAATCCTGTAATCGGTGCCATGGCCCACTCCCCAAGCTTGTTGCGGGCAATGGCATCGCCAAGCGACAACGACGCTTGCTGCACACCGCACGCTTCGCCGGACAACGAGCACGATTCGGCGCTGCTGGGATCGCAGGTGTCGTACACCCACAGGTTCAAACCGGAATTGGCAACCGCGACAAGGCTCCAAATGCTCAGTGCAACGAACGCAAATGCGAACCAATCAAGCGAGCGGTCGATGGGGCGAACCAGCGCAGGCCAGCGCACGACGACTTTGGCCAGAATGCGTGCTTTCAATTCATCGCCGAATGCAATGTCGCATGGACGAAAGGTGACGCGTCGCCACACGCAGTACCATGCTTTGCCGGCCAGCGGCCGGTAGCGTGCCGAGAACAAGGCCAGCACTGCGAAGACGATGAAGGCGGCTATACAAAACATGGTTACGCGCTGAGGATACGGGAAAGAATTGCGGCCAGACGATCTACCTGCTCAGGTGTATTTTGCAACCCGAGTGAGAGCCGCACCAGCGGCGGGAGCTTGCGACGATGCGCCAATTCGTAGTGGCAGCAGAAGTGTCCGCTGCGACACATGACTCCGGCTTCATCCAGGAACAGCGCCAAACGATGCGCATCGATGCCGTCGGCCCATAGGCTGACGATAGGACTGGCGGATGCATTCACCACATGTGCCTTGGGTATGTTCTTCAACGCTGCAAACAGACGCTCGGCCAATGCCGATTCATAGGCGTCGCGCGTTGTTCCGTCGCGCTTCCAGCCGTTCAGCCAATCGATTGCTTTGCGCAAGCCCACAATGCCGCCCCAGTTCTGCAAACCGAGCTCAAGTGCGGCATGCTCTTGTTCCGTATCGCCGAGCAACGACGTGGCACTGTCACGATCGACATCGGATACCGTTCCCCCGCCGACAAGGAAGTACTCCAGTGAACGCAGTAACGTACGACGAATCACAACGAAACCGATGCTTGGTCCGTACATTTTATGACCCGATCCGAACAATGCATCGAACTCCACGCCCTGTAACGAACCCAGCCCGTGAGCGAATGTTTGTGCTGCATCCAGAAGCAAGATTCCCCCGCCGGCATGCACATCAGCCGCCAGCTGCTTGGCATTCGGCAAACCGCGTCCGTCGATATTCGACGTGGTATTCACCAAAACAACCGCATCGCGCAGCTGTCCGGCTTCGTACAGCAACGATCCGTCCTCGGCACGCTCCAATACCAGTCGTTCGGCAGCGTGACGCTTGGCCCATGTTTGCGACGGCAAGAACACCGAGTTGTGTTCAATGGTCGAGGTGACGATTCGGGTAAAGCGCTTCTGCGGCAACTGCTGCAACACGATATTAATGCCGTACGTCGTGTTCAGCGTGAACGCCACCGCATACTCTTTGGACGACACACCCAGCATGTCGAGAATGCCGGCACGCGCAGCTTGGACCTCTGCATCGACCGTGCGCCCCCAACCGTATTTCACGCGTCCGCCGCAGGCGTTGTTTTGTGTGTAGTACGCGGACTCGGCATCGATAACACACTGCGGTCGCAATGTTTGGCAGGCGGTATCCGCATAGATTTTTCCGGCAGGCAGGTAGCCGAAATCAACATCCGAAGAAGTCGGCTTTGCCGAGCGTTTGGCAGAGAACAGTCCCATGACTCCATTATTGTGCCACGAATTTCATCCGATGTATTGCCTTACACTACGCCGGGTTGCTTTCGGGGATATCCACATCGGCCAAGCGCACGGCATTCCACCGAATGCGTCCGGGTGGGAACGTGGTGTACCCGCTCAAGATGCTGGCTGGCGCATGCGTATCACGGTATTGCTCGAACTCCTCCGGCGTCACATCGGCATACAGCAGGCTTGCGTCAGGACCTACGGCATACTGATGCAATACATCACTCAAGTCTGGTGTGGCCATTTGCCCCGTTGCGCGTCCGCGCAGTTCGCCGAAACGAAGGATTTCGTCCTCGGTCATGGACTCCCAATGCACGTCATCGCGAAAGAATGCCTGAAACTCCTGCTGCTCTGCAGGCGTGAGTGGCGCGCGTTCTACATACGGACCAACGATGCCGCGAAACATCCGAATGTGTCCTGCTGCCACGGGTGGCAATGCTTCGCGGATTCGCGCCTCGCGGCGTAAGCCGGCTTTCAGGCCTTCATCGCGCTGATGCCGTATGGCATCGGGGTGTTCAGAGATCAGCCAGAATTCGTAATCACGACCTGCGAATTCAACGAAAAATCCGTCTTCGGTGTAATACACGGCGGCACCCAAGTCATCGAGCGCCTGCGACAACGGCTCGGCATCGGGAGGCTGCCAATAGCAATAGCGTCCGCCTTCCATTTGTTCGTGAAATCGCAGGTGATAGCGCTGCCAAAGCTCTCGTCCGGGACCGTTGAAAAAGCGTCGCGCTTCACGCGCCTGCTGCGACCCCTGGAAGAACCACTGCGTTTGGCGGCCGTCGGCCAAGGGAATAACGAAATCGATGTTATCGGCGTAATCGACATGACGAACGAAGCCGATACCAAGGGCACGCAACTCGGCAATCACCTGCTGTATACGCACATCCCGAGAGTCGCCATAGCGATTGCGCGCATAGGTGAACTGACATCCTAACTCGTTCGCCCCAGCGCATTCCACGTCACATACCGAAGCTGCGGCAAACTGTTGCGCCAGCGGCAGCAATGACTCCGGTGTGGGAGTAGGCCATTGCAGTGTTGCATTCACATCCACCGGTACAGCCCCAAGGAGTGAGCGATACTGCTCTGCCATGGCAGCGATGAGATCGTGGTGTCCGACCTCCAGCGCAAGAGGCGGAGACGTAGTGTCGATTTCGCCAACGTTAGGTTGATTTTTCGACTGCATTCTAAAGAATATTATACAATAATTTTTCAATAAAGACAATAAGCAACGCGCTGGCAGACCGCAAGACAAAGCCAAAAATCTTCTTAATCCGGTCTTTATCCTCACTGCTTACGATGACGCTGTTTTCCCCGCATTCCATGTCGTTCTCACTTCGTACGCTGGGCATTACCATCGCCTCCGCAGTCGTCATCATCGCCGCCAACGCATCGATCTACGCTCATGCAACAAATACCGGCGAGCACATGAGCCGGCAAGAAGCGCAATCGAACGGCAACCCCGTGCATATCGTGGTGCACCAGATCATCTAGGTGCCGTACTGCTGGCACGCGGCCACAAGGCTGCTGTAGCATGACGTCATGCAGTTCTTCGCACTGGAAACCAGCATCGAGAAAATCCGAAAGCGCTACTTGGACCCGGGCGATCAGCTGATCCTTACGACGCAGTTTCATCCGCTGAAATTCTGGCTCTCGGTCTTGTGGCAAGTGCTGATCGGCATTGTGCTGATCACGTTGGCGGTCCTGGCATACGAATACACGCCGATCACGCTGGAATGGGACATTGGCGTGACGGCAGTGCTCTTCATTCCATTCGTGCTGTGGCCTGCGCTCAAACGCTACGTTGAGTGGCGCTACGATTTCATCGACGTTCTTGCCGACAAAGTCATCATCGTGGACCAAGGAACCATCTTTCGGCAAACCGTGAAGCAGATCAACTTGGAAAACTTCGCCAGCGTCGAAGCCGAGACGCAGCTCTTGAACCTGTTCCCATTCGGACGAGTGCGTTTCAGCCTGAAGGAAGGAGAGGGTGCAGCAATCGTGCTGAACTTCATTCCGCACGCCTCAGATGTCGCCGACACCATCGCCGATGCCGTCTCGCATTACCATCGCCGCCGAGAATTGCATCATACGGCCCCGGCAGCGACGGCGCCTGCTGCACCGGCTATCGCGCCGGAACAAAAGTAAACGCTCTCAAGATTGAGGCATGCGAGGAAGCAGGCGGCATTGCTCAGAGCGTTTTAGTGGTGATACCCGCTCCCGGCCAAAATGCCGTGCGCGCGATACAGCTGTTCGACGAACACCAGCTGCGCCAGTTCATGCGTGAAGGTCATGCTGCTGAGCGCGATGGAATCGAGCTTCTTCGCCCGCAACGCATCGGAGAAGCCATACGCGCCACCAATGACGAACGTCACCGTTTGGCCGCGGTCGCGGTGGAGCCCAAGCCAGCCTGCGAATTGTGTGGAATCCATTTCTCGTCCGCGTTCATCGAGCAGCACTACCTTGCCCTCCGCTTTTTCAACGGCCGCCTGAATGCGCTCGTCCTCTTCTTCGGACCGGCCGGCTGTGAGTACCTTGGGACGGAAATCGCACAAATGCGAAAGACGTTCGGTATACAGATCACAACCTTCTTTAATCCACGAGGTTTTAATTTTGCCGACGGTGACGAGGTGGATGCGGTGCACCATGGAAGGGTACGTCCAAGATGCGAAGCAGCCAAGCGCCAGAATCTCGTCGGACGGCACTCGAGACAATTATGAGATACGAAAACGATGAGGTACAGTCGCGCTGATTGAGCACCGATCACCCAAAGCGTTCACGATTCCCCTGGTTTGTATCCGCGGCATGCGCCGGCGTGTATTTGGCGGTGCAACTTTCATTGCTTGAAACATACGGAGCCGTGTGGGATGAGCCGCTGCACCGTGGTTGGGCCCTGGATTTCCTGCGATGGTGGCAGACGAATGACTGGTCGATTATCGAAGGAATGCCGGGGCTGGGCATGCACTATGGGCCGCTCTACTACGTGGCAAACAGCTTCGTAACAGGCATTGCGCACGGTTGGTTCAACCTGTCGTTCGTTGCTGCAAACCATGTGCTCGGGGTGCTCATGACAAGCCTGTGCGTCTGGATGGTCTTTGAATTCGCTCAAGATCTTTTCGATAAGCGTGTGGCGATGGCGTCCACATTATTCTTTGTCTTGTATCCGCCGCTCATCGCACATGCACACTACAACGTGAAGGACGTCCCGCTCATGGTGGCGGTCACGGGAGCACTATGGCTATCGCATAGGGCACTGGAACGCAAAAGCATGGGCTACGCGGCCGGAGCGGGTGCGCTCTTCGGCGCGGCTTTGGCGATCAAGGTGTCGGCCCTGTTGGTTCTTCCGATTCCTCTCATCGGACTTGCGATGCAGTACATACCAAAGGAAAAACGCGTCACGTTGGGCAAGATTCTCCGTCGAGATGGAGTCAGAATCCTTGGCAGCTTGGCACTGTTTACCGCATGCATGCTGCTCACTATGATCGTGCTCTGGCCGACAGCATGGCACGACATCCTTCTCCCGTTACGATCGCTCGATGTGTTTCGAGGCCAGCACTTCTGGAATGCAAATGCACTCTATCTTGGGAGCAAGTACCCGTGGGGACTGACGCCATGGCACTACATTCCCGTGAGCTTTCTGATTGCAACGCCAACCGTAACGCTCATGGCCGCACTCGTAGGCGCGCTGCTTCCATGCATTTCGAATAGGGAGCGACACAAATGGCGCTCCACGGTCTGGGTGCTGCTGTGGGTGCTCATACCGATTGCGCTCACCATGCGCAGCGACCTTGTTCGCTACAACGGCATGCGACAATTCTTCTTCTGCGTTCCAGCCGTCGCCATACTTGCAGGTTCAGGACTCGATGCAATCATGCGGGGTCTTCGGGCAAAACAGGCGCTGCAGCGACTCAGGCTGCCCGCTATTGTCGCTACGCTTTTCGTCCTTTCCCTCTTCAGTGAAATCGCTGTTGTTCATCCCTATGAAGGGTCATATACGAATGACGCCATCCGAACGCTTTCCAGTCCACGAAAAATACAGACAATGTTTGATATTGAGTATTGGGGATCAACCTACAAAGAAGGCCTGGAATGGCTGGAAAAAAATGCGCCGCCATCTTCAACGATCTGCGTTCATTTTGCAGAAGGAGTCATAGATTGGTATGCAGTCCGCCCCGACTTGCGCTTCGCCTGCAACGAAGAATCCGCGTACACCATGTTCGTTGCCAGCTATCCAGCGGGAGCTCCTGGCGTGGATCAGCATGAATTTGACGGGCGCACACCGGTATTCAGCGTGCAGCGATACGGCGTACAACTCATGAAAATTTACAAACACTGAACGCCAACGATGTCGACAGACCTATTTCCTGTGCAACAACGCCACCAATTCAATGTGTGCCGTGTGCGGGAACATGTCGACCGGCTGCACGGTGCGCAATTCGTAACCGCTTTTCAGTAATTCGCCTAAATCGCGAGCGAACGTGGCCGCATTGCATGACACGTACACGATCTTCTCCGGACGATGCGTGATGATGGACTCCAGTGCCTGCGGATGCAAACCGACACGAGGCGGGTCGACCACGATGACGTTGAACTTGTACTTGCCGCCCGGCTTCAACTGGCTGTGCAGTACCTGTTCGGCGCGTCCTTTGTAGAAGCTGATGTTGCCGATACGGTTGCGACCGGCGCTCTTCAGTGCGTCCTCGATTGCCGACGGATGCGATTCGATTCCAACGACTTTCTCGCAGAAGCGGGCCAGGTACTGACCGATGGTGCCCATACCGCAGTAGGCATCCAGGACGGTGTCGCGACCGGACAAGTCGGCTGCGGCAGCCACGGCGGCGTACAGCTTCTCGGTTGCCAGTGTGTTGGTCTGAAAGAACGAGAACGGAGAAATGTCGAACGTAAGATCGAACAAGCGCTCGCGGATGGACGGCTCGCCCACCAACGTGTGGATTTTCGGCATCTCGGGTTTGTCGTTCAGCCCGAAGTGCTCGACGATGAGCAGCGACTTCAAATTGGGGCGGCCGGCAAAGCGCATGAACTTCTGGAACAGCGGCTCCAATTCCTTCTTGCGAGCCTGAACCACGAAACAGATCATGTGTTCGTTCGTATGGACGCCGCGACGCAGAATGAGGTTGCGCAGCATGCCGCGGTGCGTCTTGGGATTGTAGACCGGCAAGCCCGTCTCTTTCATGAAACGATTCACGTCGGAAAGAAGTGCCGGCAATTGCTCGTCGTACAGGTGGCACTCGGTCACCGGCAGAATGGTCGACCACTCTTTGGCCATATGAAAGCCGATGCCGGGGTTTTCGTCGAAATGGATGCGCTGCGGCTTGCCACCCGGAACCTTCGGCGGCTTCTCTTCCACGCGCATGGTGGCATACCCGAACGTCATCTCCAATTTGTTGCGATAATTGAAAACCTGCGGACTGGGGATAATGCCAAGGACACGGCCGGGAAGCTGCTTGCGCACGGCTGCGTCGGCTGGCGTGAGGTGTTCCAGCGTTTCGCGGACAATGTCTTCCTTATATTGGATCTGCTTATTATAGGAGAGGTTCTGCCACACACACCCGCCGCACGTGCCGAAGTGCACGCATTTGGCCGGACTTTCGTCTTTCGAGCGCAAAAGAACCTTCTCCACTTTGGCTTCGGCAAACGTGTCCTTACGCTTGGTAATGACGACCTGCACCTTTTGACCGGGAATGGCTCCGGCTACGAATACCGGCAATCCGTTCAGTGTGGCAAAGCCGGCGCCGCCATGGGCAAACTTCTCGATGGTCAGCACATGTTGCTGGCCCGGGTGAACCCCGGATGGTTCGATGACAGTTGACATTTATAGAACAATATAGTATAAAGTGCTACTTTCACGTTTTTACCTCCTGCCATGCGCCTGCAAATGCTGATCAACCGCAGACTTGCGATCATCGCTTCCGCAGCAGTCATGCTGCTTGCATTGCCGTCTTTCTCGGCGGCAACTGTAGACATGATAACAGTCTCCGCGCCTGCCGCAAGTGCGCCGAGCGCCGCTCCTGGGGATCTTCATGCCGCAGCAACGGTCGCCGTGAAGAAAAAAGTGCATGCTGCAGGCGGCTTACTGGCAGTCGTTAACCACGAAGACATTTCCCAGCGTCACCAGGTTATTGCCGACAATACGTTGCGCTCACTTCCGCCGCAGTGCCGGGATAATTTGCGGACCTTCTATGTGAATTACGACGTGAATCCGAAAAATCGCGGTCTTGGAGGCGCAGATACCATTATTATCGTAGGCAACGTGCCAGACGCCGAATTCCGCGCTCTCCTTGTGCATGAGTGTGGTCATGTCGCCGATCTTGGCGGCTTTCGTGGCACACCCAGCAGCGGCACGACCGAATTCATGGACGGCAATGAGCCGATCTACGGTAACGACCCCAGCGTCGCGTTCTATCGTATTTCGTGGGACAACGCCTCTACTCGCAAGCAAGGTGCCAGCAAAGCCGACTTCGTGTCCGGCTATGCCATGAGCGACCCATTCGAAGACTTCGCCGAAAGCTTCGCCTACTACGTGCTGCAGAAGAAGGACTTCGCCCGTCTGGCGAAAAAGAACAAAGCCATTGCCGCGAAGTACGCCTGGTTTGAAAAGCACCTGTCCAGTGTCATGACCACGGTGGCTATGGGCAAGAACGTACGCGGCGCCAAAGAGCCGTGGGACGTGACCAAGCTGCCCTACACCTGGCTCAACTAAGGAGCAGGGACTCGGCGGCACGCTTTGCTGTATGATCTCGTTATGCGACGCATGTTCATGCTCATCGTGTGGCTGGTGACCGACGTGGTCCTGATGCTCGGTGCCTACGTAGCTGCCTATTTCGTGCGCGTCGGCCTGATTTTCTCGACCGACTTTCCCATCGATAAATACCTGAAGGTCGTGCTGCTCATCGCTCCGCTCTGGTTGGCGGTCATGGGTTTCCTGGGCGTGTTCCGCCTACTGCGGGTTCAGACCAATCCGCGCAATATCGCGCACCTACTGTTCTCCTGCGTGTTCGCGCTCGCGCTGTTCACCTTGGCCTACTACTTCCTCTATAACACCTTCTTCAGCCGCAAGTTGCTGGTGTACGCCGGCATCGCACACTTCCTGTTCACGCTGGTGTGGCACGCCGCTTTCGACCAGTGGCAGCGCCGTGTGCTGCGCAGGAATCCGCCCGCCTATCCGCTGCTTGTCATCGGCGCCAACCGCGACGCCGAACGCGTCATCCGTTTGCTGGAGGAGCGCCAGTCGCCATTCAAGCCGGTGGCAGTACTCGACAGCCAGGGCACCTCGCAGACCGACATCGCCGGCGTTCCGGTGTGCGGCAAGCTCAATAAATTGGAGGATGTACTAAAGGAGAAGAAGATTACGCACCTCTTGCAGTGCGCCGATCTGGAGCACACCATCAACTTGCTCAGCCTCTGTCGCCAGCATGGCATTACGTACATGCTGCTGCCATCGGTGCTCGGCATTGTGGGTGTGAACGAAGAAGTGGAATACATCGAAGGACAGCCGGTGACCATGGTCCGCCATTAATCCCACTTCATGCGTTGCTTCGTTCTCGCCGGCGGATTCGCCACTCGGTTGTGGCCGCTCACCGAGAAGAGAGCCAAGCCGCTGCTCCCCTTGGCCGGAAAGCCCATTCTCAGCCACGTGGTAGATGCCGTTCCAGCCAATATTCCTGTCAGCGTAAGTACGAATGCGGTATTCGAAACCGATATGCGGCGGTGGGCCAAGAAGCAAAACCGCGACATCGATATTGTCGTGGAGGACACCGGTCACGACGACCAGAAACTTGGAGCCTTAGGCGCCTTGGCAAAATGGATTCGGGAGGAGCGCATCGACGATGACATCCTGCTACTGGCCGGAGACAACTACTGTGAGTGCAACCTGGCCACGTTCGTTGGCATGTTCCGAGGCAATCCATTGCTTGCCGCACACGATCTGGGCGACCCGTCCCGCGCCAAGCAATTCGGCACCGTCGTCTTCAATCCGGACCTTGAGCACGGCACGCTGTTGCGTCGAGTGACGGAATTTCAAGAGAAGCCACCGCACCCCAAATCCAGCTGCGTGTCTGCCGGCTGGTGGGTACTCCCCAAGGCCACGCTCCCGATTCTGGCCGAGTACGCCGCTAAGAAGCCGGATAACGTCGGTGGAATTTTCGAGGAGTTGCTGCAAAAGGGCATTGCAGTGGATTGCTACGTCTTTACCGAACGCTGGAAGGACATCGGATCCTTCGGCTCCTACATGGCCATTCACCAGGAGTTGGTCGCCGACAAGCATGTCATCGGCGAGAATGCCTCTGTCGATGAAGCCAGCACATTGGCAGGCAGCGTCGCAATTGGCCCGAAAACGACCGTGGAAGGCTCGACGCTCACCGATTGCATCGTCTTTGGAGGGGTAAAAATCCGTGATTGCGTGCTCACGCGTTGCATTATTGATGAAGGATGCATGCTGGAAGGGGTGGATTTGACCGAAAAGATGCTCCGGGAAGGCACGGTGTTGCGTCGGACATGACCGCTGGCTGGCAGTGCCCCCTTTCTGTACACTGCCCGGGCATGTCACGCATTATCCTCCCCATCGGCATTCTTCTCGGTTGCGCGCTTATCAGTGCCTGCGCACCAAGCACGACGCAATTGCAGTACGAAATTTCGGTCAATCGCAACTCTCCTGCCGAAGTGGTAAACCTTATCGAAGCCAGCGAACGCGTCATGAAGCGCCGCGTTGCGGCACTTGGAGTGCAGAACCCCAATGTCATTGCCATCCCGACCGGCAATAGCGGCGGAACGCTCACCATCGACGTCCCGGACGCACAACTCGTCACCCGCATTCGCGACATTCTTGCGGAGCAATTCACCTTCGATATGCGTCTGGAGCTGAAGGAAACCACTCCGGACGACCAGAACGCCGAAGAGAACTGGGAGAAAATCGGTGTGGAGAACCAGCATTTAATCGGCGTGCAGGTCGTCAGTGACGCACAGAGTGGCGAAGTGGCCGTAGAACTGCTGTTTAGCAAGGAAGGACGCGAACTCCTCGCAAACGCTTTCATGAAGAACAAAGGACGTACGGTTGGTATTTTCGTTCGCGGCGTCCTTGTCTCCAAGCTGAAAATTGAAAGTGGCGTCGTCAGCGACCATGTCGTAATCAGCGGAATTCCTTCGGCCTTCGTCGCTCAGATTTTCGCCGACGATGTGAACATGGGACTCCACGTTGCTTTCACCCCCATGGGAAAATAGTATATTCACCCTCCTCCTCTTCACTCCGCAGCAATGCCCGCACAGAAAAGCATCTCCACTTGGACCCTCGTCACCGCCGTCGTTGGTGTGCTGGCGCTTATCATCGCCCTTCCGACCAATTGGAAGCCCTGGGCTCCCGCCTTTCTGAAGCCCGAGTTGCACTTGGGCCTGGACTTGGCCGGCGGCACGCAGCTCGACTTCCGTATCTCGGAGGATGAAATCAACGAGCGTGAACAGAGGCTGTCGAACGAAATCGCCGATCTGGCCGCTACTGGCAACGACAACGCCAAGCTGAATGCCAAGCGCTTCGAGCTCCAGAGCATCAAATTGCAACACTCCACGATCGTGGAAGCCATCCGCACCGTGCTGGAGCGTCGCATCAACTCGCTCGGCGTCAGCGAAGCGACAATCACCCCGTCGTACTTCGGCAACGAGAAGCACTTGTTGGTGGAATGTCCGGGTGTCGTCGACATCGCCCGTTGCATTGCCACCGTCGGCAAGACCATCCAGCTGGAGTTTAAGGAAGAGTTCAGCGGCAATCCCGAAGAATACGCAAAGGACGTCCGTGCGAGCGCCGACAAAATTTTCAAGCAAGTGACGACCGGCACCGGCAACCTGCGCACCGTCGGACAAGACATGAGCAGCACGCTCGGCGTGTCGTACTTCGATGATCAAACCGTGTTCGTTTCCTCCTTGCCCAAGGGCTTGGAGCAACTCGCAAACCGCAAAGTCACCGATGGTCCGATCAAAGTGGAAAGCTCCACACAGACGGCCATGCAGGCCGAGGACGGCAGCACGCAGATCCGCGATATTAAGGGTATTTACATTGCACAACTCCTGAGCGGCAAAACGCCGGGTGAGAATGTGCTAACCAACCCGACCGACGCTTTCGATGCACTGAAGGCCGCTTCGCCATCGGATACGACCGTGGAGCACAAGCAGGGCGTCGTGCTTTCGACACTGCCGCAGTATCTGCAGACGCCATTCTCCACCATGCAGATCGGCGGAATTCAGACTGTGACGATCGATGCCACCCAGTCCGCTGTCGCCTACTTGGTGGGCCGCGTGGAAGGCACTGCTGAAATGACCGCTAGCCACATTCTTGTGCAATACAAGGGCGCTTCTCTCGCCGATGCGGGTGTGACGCGCACGAAGACCGAAGCCCTGACGCGCATTCGTGAAATCAAGAAGAACCTGGATGCCGCATCCGGCAAAAATTTCGAAGAGCTGGCTCGCAAAGATTCCGATGGCCCGTCGAAGAACAAGGCCGGAAGCCTGGGTGTTGTGAAAGCAGGAACCATTTCCGCGGAATTCGATGCAGCGGCGTTCAAGCTCGCGCAGGGTCAAATCAGCGACGTCGTGGAGACTCCGTACGGCTTCCATATCATCCGCGCAGACAAGGCCGCTACGACTCCGGCTACCACCGTTTCGTATGACCTTCTCACCATCAAAGGTCCGGATGCCGCAGCACGTGCCACTGCAGCCAGTGAAAAAGTGCAGAAAGGTGAAGTGAAGCGCATCGAGGACCAAATCAGCATCCGCGGCATGTTCTTCTCACTCGAACCGACCGGCTGGCAGGACACCGAACTCGACGGCAAGCACTTCCTGTCTGCCGCAGTCACGACCGACCAGTTTGGACTACCCGAAGTGCAGATCCAGTTCGATGAAGAGGGCGGCAAACTCTTCCAGGCTCTTACGAAGCGCAACGTCAACAAGCAGATCGCCATCTTCGTCGGTGGAGAACTGGTCTCCGCCCCCAACGTCCAAGGTGAAATTGTCGGACAATCGGCCGTCATCAACGGTATCGGCTCGTTCGAGAATGGCCGCCGCCTGGCTCAGGATCTGAACACCGGCGCTATTCCGGCACCCATCTTCTTGTCAGGTCAGTCGACTGTGGAAGCCACGCTCGGTGCCGACGCCCTACAGCAGTCCATCTACGCCGGTTTCGTGGGCCTGGTGATTCTCGCCCTCGCCATGATCTTGATCTACCGCATGCTGGGAGTCGCCGCAGTGCTGGCACTTGGCTTCTGTGTGGTGCTGTTCGTTGCTTCGCTCAAGCTGCCACTCTTGCTCATCAGCAACCAGTACGTGGTGCTCTCGCTCGCCGGTATCGCCGGTATCATCTTGAGCATCGGTATGGCCGTGGACGCCAACGTGCTCGTCTTCGAGCGTATTAAGGAAGAAATGCGCAAAGGCAAAACGTTCAAGACAGCCATGGACGTAGGATTCAAGCGTGCTTGGCCCAGCATCCGCGACGGTAACGCCTCCACGCTCATTACCGCAGCAATCTTGTTCACGATCGGAACCAGCATCATCCGCGGTTTCTCGGTCACGCTGGTCATGGGTATTTTGATTTCGCTCTTCACCGCGCTTATCGTCACGCGCTGGATCGTCAGCCACTTGGCCAAATCCCCGCTCCTTCAGCGCCCCGAGATGATCGGCGTGAAGGTCGACAAGCCGCAGGAGTAAATCAGGCTCCCCTCTCCGCACAATGGACTCGCTCTACATCCAAGACTTGGAGGTATGGACGCGCATCGGCGTGCCGAATGAGGAACGCGCAAACGAACAGCGTTTACTCGTCTCCATAGAATTGTTCCTCGACCTTGCTCCGGCAGCCAAAACCGATGACGTCTCGAAGAGCATTGATTACGCACTGGTTGCATCCGACGTTCGCGCATTGGCCGGCACGAGTCGTAAAACTCTGGAACGCTTCGCGGAAGACACTGCCACCATGATCCTGAAAACCTACGCACCGGCCGGCGGCGTGAAGGTCAGCATCCAAAAATTTATTTTGCCCGACACGAAAGCCGTCTGCCTCACCATCTTCCGCTCATGAAAGCTTACATTGGCATTGGCTCGAACATTCTGCCCGAAGCAAACTTGGTGGCGGCAGCCGATTTGCTGCGCGAAGAATGGCCCGATGTCCGCTTCTCGCACGTCTACCGCTCCAAGGCACTCGAACAGGCCAACCAAGCCGATTTCTTGAACGCGGTGGCCGAAGTGGAGGCCGACCGCGACGAACACAGCCTGCACGGCAAGTTGAAACAACTGGAAGAATGCCTCGGGAAGGCGATCAAGGAGCGCTTTGGGCCGCGGACCATAGATTTGGACCTGTTACTGTACGGAGATCTGGTCCAGAACACACAGGGGCTCATTCTCCCCCACCCGCGCATGCACCGTCGTCGGTTCGTTCTGCAGCCGATGTGTGAATTGATTCCGTTGCAACGCATGCACCCCCGCTTTCGCATCGAATGGCTGGAGCTGCTGAAGAAGACCGAGGATCAGGAGTGTGAGCGGATAAAACTGAAATTATAATTATCCTCATTCGATCCTGGTAACCGCCAAGGATTCTTCCTCGGAGGACCAGGGGACCTCCGCGGTCCCCTAGGCCCTCCGAACC
The DNA here is from genome assembly GCA_964448405.1 of uncultured Candidatus Peribacteria bacterium. Taxonomy (GTDB): domain Bacteria; phylum Patescibacteriota; class Gracilibacteria; order Peribacterales; family Peribacteraceae; genus DAORHV01. Next base: position 71,277 of record CAYUVW010000002.1, read on the forward strand.
TCCCTTACCCTCCCTGTGTAACCGAATGGACGCAATCGTCTGGCTGCTTCTTCTGCGTGAGGAATCAGCTCTTTGAAACGGCCAAAGGTTCTGCAGTACTACGGGCCCTGAGACGGCGTGAGCAGGTTACTTCCCCCGAGGTTGTCGGCTTCTTCGGAGGATGGACACGGGATGGAGTGTCGCGCATCGGGCCGGTGCCGTCGCGCTCCCGCCGAAGCAGCCCGTGAAAAAAGTCCGCCTGTTTGAGCTCGCAGCAGCGAGCGAGTTCGGACTTTTAGGGCTGTGAGGCGCGTGGAGCGCAGGCCAGCCGGACCGCCGCGCGACGTTTTTCCTCCACTTTTTTAAAAAAGTGGAAAGGAACCATCCATGATTCAAGTCGAGTATCACCCAGCCCAAAAGAACAAAATTTCCTGTATACTTGCCCCCTCATGGAAAACCTCTTCACCCAACTGCTCAAGAACATCGGCGAGGACCCCAAGCGCGACGGGCTCAAGCGCACACCCAAGCGCTGCGCCGACGCATGGAAATTTTTAACCTCCGGCTATGACCAAGATTTGAAGACCATTGTGAACGGCGCGCTGTTCCCAGTAGATACCGACGGCATGGTGATCGTGAAGGACATCGAGTGCTACTCCATGTGCGAGCATCATCTACTGCCGTTCGTCGGCAAGGTGCACGTGGGCTACATTCCGGGCAAGAAGGTAATCGGCCTCAGCAAAATCGCCCGTATCGTGGATATGTTCGGTCGTCGGCTCCAGGTACAGGAACGCCTTGGTCAGCAGATTTGCGACGCATTGCACGATGTTCTAAAGCCCGTGGGCATCGGCGTGGTCATTGAAGCCAGCCACTTCTGCATGATGATGCGCGGGGTAAGCAAACAGCACAGCGTGGCCGTCACCAGCCATGTGAAGGGCAACTTCAAGAGCGATGCGCGTACGCGCCAGGAATTCTTGGAACTCATCGGCCAGCGGTCGGCCTAGTTCACAAGAACGGAAGCCGCCCCCGGCCTCCGTTCTTTGTTTGCAGCGTATTTCAGGCGGCTAATGCGTGCTGCACTTCGGCATCCTTGGCGGCCTGTGCGGCGGCGCTCAGATTGCCCTGCTTCACTTGCTTCAGAATCGCGGCGCGAGCCAAGGCTGCGTGGACGTCTTGGAAACCCTTCACCGTGTATCCCGCATCGCGGACCATTGCGTCGCCATTCTCGCCGGCGGCGTTCAGTTCACCCCGCACCGCATCGGCGTACTTCACATAGCCGTGATACTCGGCCGTGTGGCCGGCCAACCCACCTTCGGCGTGAATGGACCGGTCCTCGCGGAAGGTCAGGCGGCGGAACCCTGCGCGATAACCGTCGATGGTCGGGTTGCCGGTCGGCGGAAGCTCCATTTTCTGGTCTCCGATTTCCTGCTTCTGGTGATCTCCCTCGTGCAACGCTGCGCGCTTGGTCAGACCGCTCTCGACCGCATCGTCGCTCAGGCCGCGCGCGGTAATGCCCACCTGTCGATTGGAATCATCCTGCTGGGCAAGCATGTCGCCATCGGGCTTCACCACGACGGCGTCGGGCGTGGGTGCAATCTGCGCGACGCGCTTTGCGTCCGCCTTCTTGGCGCGCGCCTCCAGTTCCATTTCAGCCTGCTGGGGCGTCATAATATCGCCCTTGGGCTTTGCTTCGGCAGGCCGCTGTGCGGCGCCTTCGGTCGCCTCGGGCGGCTGCGTCACGCCTGCGCCTTCTGCGCCCGCTTCGGCACCCTGCTTGTGGTCTTCCAGCACCGCGCGGAATTCCTCTTTTTCAATGCGTCCGATCTCAGTCACGCGCTTTCCGGATTCAGCAGCTTTGTCGAGCGCACGCTGGCGGGCCTCCTTTTCGATGATCCCCAACTCCTGCTGGTTGATCGTTGCCGGTGGTGTGGTGATGCGTTCCATAATGCAACGCCAGTGTCCTACGAAGGACCAAAGAGCGACACAAAAGAGCTATGCGAACATGGATACCAGTAGGCTACTGGGCCACCAGAGCCATGAAAGACGGTATTGGCAATCCACCACTTTTCACCGTAAAGCGCAAAGTAGTGCTCTGGCAAAACGGCGGTTTTCCACCGCCGTATTCACCGGAATTGCGTTACTGCACGTCACCAAGCACCCGCAGTGTCCCCTTCGTCGATTTCTGCTGCTTCTTCTGGGAACCGGCGGTGGAATCGGTGGGCTTTCCGCCGTTGCCATTGCCGTTCTTCTTCTGCTTTTTTGCCTGCCAGATTTTATCGATATTCACGCGGTACATGTTGTGATACTTCTCCAGCTCATCGGGGCCGGCCATTTTCAGAACGTCCAATTCGGGAGCGAACATTTCGCTGTAGCGATCACGGCGGCGGATCAGCTTCGCCGAGCCGTCGGCGTACAGCATGATCATGCCCGGACGACGAATGGTGTTGAAGTTGCTGGCCATGACCTGCGCGTATCCACCGACGTCCATTGCGGCCAACAAATCACCCGTACGCAGCTTGGGCATTTCGATGTCGTGGCGGATCAAGTCCCAGCAATCGCAGGTGTTGCCGGCGATAGTAACCGTATGAATGCGGCGCTCGTTCATCTTGGAGGCCGGCAGCACGTCGTACTTCACCGTGGTCTGCACAAGCGCGTCTGGAATGAAGTTATAGGTGGAGCCATCGGCAATCACCATGCGCTTGTTCAGACCCAGGCGCTTCTTGGAAATGACTTTCATCAGACCGATACCGGCATTCATGACGATACTCTTTCCCGGCTCGAAGATGAGCTGCAACGGCGGGATGTTATAGCGGTGCATGAGTCGCTCGAAGTACTTGGGGAAGTCCTTCATTTGTTCAATCGGGAAGGCGTCTTCGTCGCCGATTGCAGCCGGGAAGCCGCCGCCGAGCGACAAGCTCTGCACGCGAATGCCCCTATCCAAACATTTGCGAATGAGTTTTGCGAACACGCGCGCCGCGATTTTGAACACGCGCGGGTTGTAGACGTAGCCACCCATGAAGTGGAAGCCCTTAAAGTCGACATACGGACTGCTGCGAGCCAGCTCGACGGCACGGTCCACGTAACCGATGGGAATGCCGTACTTATTGCCCTTGGTAGAATATGAACCCAGTTGGATCATGGGGTTCACACGAATGACGGTATCGATGTGCTTGCGGAGTTTCTTGGCCGTCTTGGCAATGTGCTCGATTTCCTCCAGCGAGTCGGCGGTAATGGACTGCACGCCGATTTTAATAGCGAAGTGGATGTCTTGTTCGGTCTTGAAGAGGTTCGTAAACGTAAGCTGCTTCGGCTTAAAGTCCGCCAGCAGACCCAAAATAAGCTCACCGACCGACGAGCAGTCGAGCTCGAACCCCTCTTCGCGCACGATGCGCAGAATTTCCAAGTTACTGTTGCACTTCACGGCATACTGCAACGCGATGTTGTTGCCGAAGACCTTCTTGAACCGTCGCAAGCGCGAACGGATTTCACTTTCAACGAGCACATACAAAGCGGTACCGTAACGGTCAACAATCTTGTCGATGGGTACGCCCTCAATGAGCATCATGCCGTTGGTGTCTTGGCTGACGTAGCGCTCCCAGCGGGGACGCATGTAACGCGAACTGACTTTGTGCGGTCGTACTTGCTTGAACTTGTGGTAGCCCGTAGGGCGTTTAGTCATCTCTTAGGGGAAAGAAGAGAGTAGAAGTATAAGGATGCACGCGTGCATGTAAAGAGTTCTATGTACTTCGAACGCAAAATATCGGTCCGTGAGAAACAAAAAAAATCCCGCTCGGCATCCATGACGGACATCGGCGGGATTCTTGAAAACTTTTTTAGAGCCCCAACAGCACGGCAGCAATCCAAGGGAAAGCAACCGTAACGTCGCTCTGGATGATCTGGTAGTAGCTCTTGGTGGAGAGCTTGTCCCAGGTGATCTTCTCCTTGCCGCCGGCGCCCGAGTACGAGCCGTACGACATGGGCGAGGAACCGATCTCCACGAAGCCGGCCCAGTCGCGCACTTTGTGGTGCTGCAGGTCGTGCTTAATGGAGGGCACCACGCAAATCGGGAAGTCGGCTGCAATACCACCGCCGAGCTGCAGGAAGGCAACGGGGCTGCTCTTAGAGTTCTCCATGTACCAGTCGTAGAGCCAGGTGAAGTATTCCAGGCCGCCCTTCATGATGGTCGGATCCAGGAGCGGATCTTTCTTCTCGCGCCACTTTCCTCCGTACGTGTAGCTGGCGAAAATGTTACCCATGGTGGAGTCCTCGAAACCCGGGATGACGATGGGGATGTTTTTCTTGAACGCGGCGTACGTCCAGCAGTCGTTCTCGTTGGCCTTCGGATCGGGCTTAATGAGACCCTGCTTGAACAGGCGGCGGAAGTACTCGTGTGGGAAGTAGCGCTCCCCTTTCTTCTGGGCCTCCTTCCACATCTTCAATAGGTGCGGCTCCATGATGCGCACGCTTTCGTCCTCGGGAAGGAACGTGTCGGTAATGCGGCGCAAGCCTGCATCGCGCAGTTCGGCCTCTTGTTCGGGCGTGAGCTCTGTGTAGCGCGGGATGTAGGCGTAGTGCGAGTGGGCGACGTAACGGTAGTACGACTCTTCGTGGTTGGCGGCGGTGGCCGAGACCAAGTGCACTTTGCCCTGGCGGATGAGTTCGGCGAGCATGACGCCGACTTGGAATGAGCTGAGTGCGCCGGCAATGGTGACGACAAGCTTGCCGCCGTTATCCAGATGGTCTTTGAGCCACAGCGCGGCCTGCATGGTGGATCCGCCGTTACAGTGCATGAGCGTGTGTGCGGCGTAATCGGAGATCGGCGTGCGGCTCTTCTTGGTGAACTGCGAGATGGTTCCGGTGCGCGGCTTCACGTTTGCCTCGGGAACGATGAACTTCTTGAGTGCGGGGGAGAGATTGTTGAATTTCTTCATGGTACGGGGGAAAAAGACGACAGGAGAAATCGTACACACTTCGCACCAGGAATCCAGAAGGAATCTGTCGGGAAGTTTGGACGAAGAACAGAATCGCGATTGCATCTTCTGTAAAATGACCCCACAATTCCGCCATGACGAATCGAATCATTACGCTCGCACTTATTCAAATGTCCATGGCCGACAAAGCCGAGGACAATCTGAAAAAAGCATCCAAAATGACCGAAGAGGCGGCCAAAAAAGGCGCCAACATCGTCGTGCTCCCCGAATTGTTCCGCGGCCCCTACTTTTGCATCGTCCCCAAGAACGAAAAGGAGTTCGCCCGTGCGGAAACGATCCCCGGTCCCGCGACCGAGGCATTGGGAGCGCTGGCCAAGAAGTGCAAGATCGTGCTGGTGGCCGGCTCGCTGTACGAAACCGCCGACGGTAAACGCTACAACACCGCCTGCGTCTTCGGCCCCGACGGTAAAATGATTGGCACGCACCGCAAAGGACACATCCCACACGATCCGGGCTTCTACGAGCAGGATTATTTCGGCAGCGGCAACAACCCCATCGGCGTGCATGACACGCCGTTCGGAAAGATCGCAGTCGGCATCTGCTACGACCAATGGTTCCCCGAATTCGCACGCATCGCCGCACTGAATGGTGCCGAACTGATCGTGTATCCGACTGCCATCGGCAACAACGCCGACGTTGAGCCCGTCGATCCCGCCATCAAGGAAAATTGGGAGCAGATGTGGCGTTCGGCTCAGGTGGGTCATGCCGCCGCCAACTGTATCTACGTGGCAGCTGCCAACCGTGTCGGCGACGAAGGCGCCACACACTTCTACGGCGGATCGTTCATCGCTGATCCCAATGCCACCATTCTGGCCAAAGGCGACGATACCGAACAGATCGTTACGGCCAAGATCGACCTCTCGTACCCGAAGAAAATGCAGGATGCCTGGCGCTTCCTGCTCGAGCGCCGTCCGGATTTATACGGCGACATCACCAAACCCAAAGCATGACCCCCAAGCAACAGACACCCGCCGAACTCGGATTCCGGATGCCCGCCGAATGGGAGCCTCGCGAAGCCACCTGGCTCGCCTGGCCGTACAACTTGAAAACCTGGGGCTCCCACCTGGAAGGTGCCGAAGCCGCCATGGCCGAGTACATCAAGGTGCTCACCAAGCATGAACGCATCGATCTGCTGGTGGCACACGAAGGAGTGGAACAGCGGGCGCGCAAGTTGTTGGATCCGCTCGGACTCCGCGATGACCAGCTGCGCTACCACTACGTAGAATCCGGCGACGTCTGGATCCGCGATTACGGCCCGATCTTCGTGGTGTCGGATAAGAACGGCAAGCACGAGGTCGCGTGGACGAAATGGACGTACAACGCGCTCGGCATGCCCGAAGAATATGCCGACCTGCTGCCCGGCGACGCAGTGCCCGATGCGCTGCCTCTGAAGGGCATGAAGAAATTCAACGGCAACATGGTGTTGGAAGGTGGATCAATCGATGTGAATGGCACAGGCACGCTGCTGACCACCGAATCCTGCCTGCTGAGCGACACGCGCAACCCGGATATGACGAAAGAGCAGATTGAACGGCGGCTCCGCGACTACTTGGGCGTGACCAACGTACTGTGGCTGTCTGCAGGAATCGAAGGAGATGACACCAGCGGACATATAGACGACCTCACGCGATTCGTTGGGCAATCGACCGTAGTGACGGTGGTCGAAACCAATCCCAAAGACGAGAATTACGCCACCCTGCAGGAAAACAGCATCCGTCTGCGCGGAATGAAGGATGAAAAAGGAACGCCGCTCACGGTGATCGAAATGCCCATGCCCAAGCCGTTCATCGTAGACGGACGCCGCATGGCCGCCAGCTACGCCAACTTTTACATTGGTGCCAAAAGCGTGCTCGTACCCATTTACTCGCAGCCTTCCGACGCTGTCGCACTGAAGATCTTGAAAGGCTGTTTCCCGGACCGCGACGTGGTCGGCATCGATTGCCGTGCATTCATCTGGGGCTGTGGATCGATCCACTGCTCGAGCCAACAGCAGCCGTCCTAAAGGGCATTGCAGCTTATATTTGACAAAATAAATATATATTTTATAATATTGCACTATGCAGCGACGCTTTGAACCGTTCAATTGCGGCAAATGCGAGGAGCCCGTGCTTCCGCTTGCTTCCGGCACGCGCAATCATTGCAACCACTGCCTAACCTCGGCACACATGGATGCCGACGAGCCGGGCGATCGTTTAAGCGAATGCAAAGGCCTCATGGAGCCGATCGGACTGGAGCTGCGTCACGGTGTGTACGTGATCCTGCATCGTTGCGTGGACTGCGGACATGAACGGACAAACAAAAGTGTAAAAGATGACAATGTTCAGGCAATCATGGCATTGGCGATGGCATCGGCGGAGAATGCTCTGATGAACAACAAACACAACCGTAAACTCGGTGGTACGGGCACGCAAAAAAACCAGCTGCGTGCTCATCGTAGCCGCCGTTAAGCCTTCCGCTCGTAGACGTAGAACGTGAACGGATAGGCGTGCGTTGCGTCAGCTTCATGCCGCTCGAAGGAAACGGGGTGCCAGTTGCTCCAGTCGATGTGCGGCAGCGACACGTCTCCATCGATCTTCGCATGCACGCGCGTGAGGTAAATGCGGTCGATATGCGATTGCTCCAACGCTTTGCCGAAGACTTCCTTGCCGCCGATCACGAAAACTTCCTTCGGCTTCGTTTCCAGTGCCATGGTGAGCGCCTGCGATAACGATGACGCAATCGTGCAGCCTTTGATTTCCAGGTGCTTGCTGGTCAGCACGATGTTCACGCGATTGGGCAGCGGCCGGCCGATGGATTCGTACGTTTTGCGCCCCATGATGACCGGGTGCCCCTGCGTTACCTTCCGAAAATACTGCAAATCTTTCGGCAAGCTCCACGGAAGCGCGTTGTTCTTACCGATAACATTGTTCTCCGATGCGGCGACGATAAGCGAAACAATCATGGAACCAGCTTACCATCTGCAAAGCCGAAAGGAGACGAATCTACGATTTCTTCTTGTAGCCGACGGCGCGCTCCATTTTTCGCATGAAATTTTTCACGAACGTCGGCAGTAAAAACCCAAGGCCGAGCAATTCGATACCATAAAAAACGAAGATCCAGCCGGGCAGAATGGGCAAGATGATTCCCGCGAAGCCAAGCAGGATGCATCCAACGCCAGCCAGTTCGCGGACAAACGGAATAGTCGATACGCGTTTGATTACTTTTTTCATACTTAGATGGCAATAGGAGCCTTGATGCCGGGATGCGGGTCGTACCCGGTGAAAACAAAGTCCTCGAATTGGTGCTCAAAAATGGACGGGCGCGGCACCAGCGTGAATGTGGGCAACGGCCGGGTATCGCGCGACAGCTGCAGCTTGGCCTGCTCCAGGTGATTCGAATACAGGTGCGCATCGCCAAGCGTATGCACGAAGTCACCCACCTTCAGACTGCAGGCTTGAGCGATCATGTGCGTCAGCATGGCGTACGACGCGATGTTGAACGGCACGCCCAGAAAAATGTCGGCACTGCGCTGATACAACTGGCAACTCAGTTCGCCGTTATTCACGTAAAACTGGAACAGCGTGTGGCACGGCGGCAATGCGACCAAATCTGCCTCAGCCGGATTCCAGCCGGACACGATGTGACGGCGGCCATTGGGATTTTTTCGAATGCCGTCGACCAAGTTCTTGATTTGATCGATGCCGTTCTTTTCGTACGTGCCGTCGGCCTTGCGCGTGGCGCCGAAATTGCGCCACTGGTGGCCGTACACCGGACCCAACTCCCCTTCTTTGCGTCCGAATTTGGCGCACTGCTCGGCGGTGGCCCATTCATTCCAGATCGTGACACCGTTGTCTTGCAGGTACTTCACGTTGGTGTCACCGCTTAAGAACCACAGCAACTCGTAGATGATGGACTTGGTGTGGAGTTTCTTGGTGGTGAGTAGCGGAAAATTCTTCCGTAAATCGAAGCGCATCTGGTGACCGAAGACACTCTTGGTACCAGTGCCCGTACGGTCGCCTTTTTCCTGGCCGGCCTCCAAAACGTGCCGGAGAAGATCGAGATACTGTCGCATGCCGGAATTGTACCCTATAAATTCGTGTGCACGAGCACGACAAGCGCCCCGACATCATGTCAGGGCGCTGGTCAGTTAATCGGGCTGAGGAAGATCAAGCAGGTGCTTCTTGTCACCTACGGGCGGCTGCACTTGGTGGCCCTTTCGTTCCGCAAGATTGTTTAGATACGCCTTGCTACCGATCTTGGATACGGCTCGCAAGATCTCGGCGTAAGAAAGCAGGCGAACATTTTTCGACTTTGCGGATGCCGCCTCGGCAATGCTTGCAAGGCGCTGCAGTGCGACTTCGCGGCTTAACTCGCGCGGATATTCTTCTGGCTGCGGCAGCAATAGCGCCAACAGAGCCAGCACCGAAAGAAGGAATAGGAGCGAACACTTGCCATTCATCGTCTTGATCCCTGAAGCCGAAAGATCAACCGACATCCTGAATCACATGAATCAGGAATAGCACTATAAAACATTATACAAATAAAATCAAGTTCTACCGCACTACCAGTTCAAGCCGGCGACCTCTTCTTGCATCGTACGACCAGTGCCACCGCAGCGCTCCGGACGTGTGTGCTCGTCGCTCAATGCGGCATACACCGACTTGTAATTGTTGCCTGCATTCCAGACCTGGAAACCGCACAATTCGGCGTCGTACACGGCATCGATCTGCTCACGCATGTCCTTCTTGGTAATCCCGTATCCCTGAATCCACGGACGCAGTTTTTTAGCATGCTCCGGACCGAGCAAGTCGGCATACCCGGTGAGCGTGCGCTTCACCAACCAGTACATGCGGCTGCGCGGATGCTTGCCGGGAATGTAGTACTCGGGCGACGTGAATGTGGCCGGATACGCCATGGGTGAAATCACATCGACCAACGGAGCAAAGCGCACCACGTCCTGACCCAACGTTTCCACGTTGCGCTTATAGTCCCAGCCCAAAATGGCATAGGTGCTAATGCCGAGTTTGGTCTGTGGGCCGCAACGATCGATGGCTTCGCGTGCAGCTTGAATGAACATCTCCACGCGGTCGGCCTTCTGTTCGCCGGAATAGACGCTCAATGCGCCGAAATCCGCGGTGGAGAAGCGAATGTAATCCAAGTTGATTTCGTCGATGCCGGCCTGTGCAAGTTCGCAAATCACCTGCGTGTTGTATTCGATGGCGAGCGCATTGCTGGGGTCGACCCAATACGCGCTCAGTACGCGCTTGCCGTCCGGACCCTTTACGCGGGTTTCCGGTCGTGCAGTCGTAATGCCGTCGTCTTTAATGGCAACCAATCGTCCAATGGTATACAGCCCACGCTCATGTGCTGCGGCGAGCGTGGCAGGCAAATCGTAGATCGGTTTCACCAGGTCCATATCCACGGCGGCAGGAGCGGCACTGTGGAAATAGACGCGCGACCCTTTTACGTCGAACACGATCGCCGACCCGCTGGCGGCCACGACGGCATCCAGGGTTTCTTTGAAGAAGGCGTCACGTCCAATGCTGTTGGAGGTGAGGTACACGCCTACCTTATTGTCCGAGCGAATATCGGGGAGCGCTGCGGCGGATGACTCGCTGCTGGCCGACGGCTCTAGAATGGGTGGGTCGGTAAAAGGCTGCGGGACATCGTTGCTATCTGGAGCGACGTCTTCTGGTGCCGCGGCATGCGGAGCGGCTTCCGGCTTGGCCGGTGCCAGCCAAGATGGCCGGGATTCATCGGTAAGAACGCTGAACGCAAAACTCCGAACCATGCCGGAATCCGGGTCACCCATCGGAGATCCGGAAGGAACATGTGCTACGCCGACGACACTCTGGGCCATGACCATAGACATTCCCACTCCTACAAACATGCCGAACGTCACCACCGGTGACCAAGCGAGCATTCTTGCAGGCAGGGGGCTCAAACTCCATGCCGAGGTGACTTTCGTACACGAAAGCGCATGCTCACGCACTGCGGCGCACTGTGCATCTACGATGGCGTCGACAGACGCGTCACTCGACATGTTGAAGAAGGGATTGAATATGTGTTTCGAATAGTATTGTAACATTTTATTAAAAAAGAGTCAAAATCAGGCAAAGAACTTTCGCTTGAAATGCGGCGACTTCGGAATTTTTTCCCCCGAAAGAATGCCGGCATAGCGCCAAGCCATCTCGAAAATCTGACGCTGCGTCTGCGCCACCTCCTTGCTCTCGATGATGACGCCGAACAGGTCGTCTGTGGAGCGCGCGTCGACCGGGAATGAGCAAATTGCAACCTTGTGGTCGTAAATGTTGATTTCATTGCGCGATGCAAACATGTCCGACGTGACCAAGCGGATCTCGCGCAGGCGATCTTTATCCTCGCCATGCACGCGGCGGCCCGTCTCGTCGTCGGGCGCAATTCCGCGCAACATAATGCCCTTTTTCACACGCTGAGCGACATATTCTTCATCGTAGTTGGCCCAAAATTGGCGCAACACGGCAGAATCGGCGAAGTTGAGCAGTTCGGTCTTGGCGCTGAGAGTGTCTTCGTACACGCGCTTCACGCCTTCCCAACCCTCGAAAAACCGTACACGCGGCTTGCGGTGCTTGGCACCCTGCAGCGAGCGTAATTCAGGCAACGCGCGATCCAGGGCCTCTGCGCTCTTGCGAGCTTCCAGCGACAAGTACTCCGGTGCGACCGGCGAATACCATTTGGCACGAACTTTCTTCACGGTCGTCAGTAAGCCGCGCTGCACCATGGCTTCCAAGGTGTTATAGGCGGTAATACGATTCATGTTCGCTTTCTTGGCGTAGTCCGACGCAGGCGCTGCGCCAAGCTGTAACCCCGCAAGGTAGAGTTGCGACTCTTTGTCGTCCAAGCCGACGGCTTCCAAGACATGAAGGAGATCTTTCGCCATGACGCGCATAGTGTAGCAAGGCGTTCTCTTTCTGAACAACTCCGAACATGACGTTCGCAAAATACAAAAACTGTCGGTTCACCGGATACAGTTTGTAAGCCGAAAATAGAAGATGATGTTGTGTTGTTCAAAATATGAACAGAAATAATTTTGTGCTCAAACTCCGCGTTGAGACACGGGAGTGATCCTCTGTAGAAAGGGTGCATCTTGTTTCTTTTCCCTCCCCACCATGACCGATAAAGATGTCATCGCACTGGCCAAGAAACACAAGTGTACGGTGCTCGACCTGACGTTCGTGGACGTGCCTGGCACGCTCCACCACACAAGTAAGCCCATTCACGAACTGGAAGACGTACTGGAAGGCGGCGCAGGATTCGACGGCTCCAGCATCCGCGGATTCCAAGCGATTCATGAATCCGACATGTTGCTGATCCCCGATTGCGATACAGCGTACATCGACCCGTTCACGCAGGAGCCCACACTCTCGATTCTGTGCGACGTGCGCGAACCGCATCGCAAAGAGTTGTACGAGCGCAGCCCGCGCACCATCGCCAAGAAAGCGATGGAATTCCTGAAGAAGAGCGGAGTTGCTGACACGGCATTCTTCGGTCCGGAGGCGGAATTCTTTATTTTCGACCATGTGAGTTACGACGTGGGCACCGGTCATTCCCACTACCATGTGGACAGCGAGGAGGCCACGTGGAAC
>CAYUVW010000003.1:0-28443 GCA_964448405.1 uncultured Candidatus Peribacteria bacterium
ACAAGAAGGACAGCTGCCCGCTATCAGGTTTCTTTTTCGTCTGCTTGGGTGCCTTGGGAACCGGCGCTGACGCAGCAGCCCTGACCGACGCTGCGGACGGAGCAGCGGGCATGCCAAGTGTGTCCAGGTAGGCTCGGATTTGTTTGCCATACCCCTTGGTACGCAGGCGTTCATCTAGATAATCGGCAATGGCATCTGCAGTGCGGTGTTTGCAGAACGTGCGCAGCAGGCGAAACAGGCGATGCATGAGGCGCGGCAACGAATATTCGCCGAACGGATCGCGGAACCTGCCTGCACGACGACCGATGACGGCGTGTGACGGATGGTCGAATGGCAGCGTTTGGACCAGCAAGCGGTCCACCGTATTCGGCGGAAGCTCGAAGGTTTCGTAGGACCACGGCGTGAGAACCAACACTGCCGGTGCGGGTGCCGCGGCGAATTCGGCCTGCATTCTCCCCTGTCCGCCGTTAAATCCCTGGCAGATGAGCGTTACACCCTCCTGCTCCAAGCGCAGTGCGTGGCGCACGAACACATCTTCAATAATGCGCTTGCTGCCAACGAGCAGCACCGTCTTGCCGGTAAACGTGCCGGCAAACAACGCCTGGAGCCCCATACCCTCGGTGAACACGATGTCCGGTCCGCCTTGCGAAGCGTCTGGCACTGCGACGATTGTCGTCTTCATGCCCACTGCCAATATTGCGCCGAGCGTCTTGGCACTGCCGGGCGGAATCAGCAATGCCGTCGGGTAGGCATCGAAGAGTTGTTCTTTCAGCACGACGGCAATGTCCTCGGGGACCGACTTCAGGTGGCGGCTGCCGTCCTGAAACACTTCCATCCACGTAATGCGTCCGTGCAGATTTTCCGGAGTAAGGATGCGGGCGATGTTCTCCAGGTAGTGCAGCACGCGGGCGGCGACGCCGGATTGCATGAGTTGCTCAATAATGTCACGCAAGCCCTCGGCTTCACGACTATGAATGTCGGCATCCACCACATACCGCAAATCGGTGCCGGCACACGTTTTCTCCAACCAAATTTCCAAGAGATCGACCAATTTTGTCAGTGTGGCGTCACCTGCGGCACCTGCACGCAACGGCGCCACCGGGCAGTACCAGCCGAATGCGGTAGTGGCGGTGTCTTCCAGCATGGACGCGTCGTCGATGACGATTTCACAATTCTTCCCGAGCAATGCCGACTTGTCCTCGGCGAGTTTCAGTAGCTCTTGGTGATCCACCACGACCGTCGTAGCATCGTTGGAAACCTGTTTCAGGTACGCCTCCTCGCCTCTTGCGCAGGCCAACTTGCCGGTCCACACCGAGTGTTCGTCACCGTGCAGCGGGATCTGCGCACGCACCGTCGGTGCGTAGAGCTTTAACTTCATCGCCAGCGTGCACTCGTCTTCCGTGAACGCCTCCTGTTTCAAGAATGTTTCGCCTGCAGCAGGACGTAAAACGAGTTCAGGCGGATACAGCACGCACGCACCGTCGGGGACGCCGAAGCGACGGACCCAGGCTTCGATGTTCTTTACGGCGACCCAGCGCTGCCACGGCAGGTCGCGACCTGCGTGGCGCTGCTTACTCTTGGCCGATGGACGCATGCAGCCGAGGACGAACTCTGGCTGCAGCCCTTCTTCCACCAGCTGCACGGAACCGATTGTTGGAGTAATCGCGACGCTGATATCGGCATGTGCAGATGCGTCTTTCACCACGCCGCGCTTTAGCCATTGCGGACGACTCTTGCCCACGGACTCACTTGCCAAGCCTTCGAACAACATGCGGTACCCGGCCGGCGAACGAGCGGCGATGCTGGCAATGTCGGCGCGCGCGTCGGACGGCAACTGCAACAACCGCTCCCAGCAATGTGACAGTAGCTCGAGCGTGGCATGTACGTCGCCAAGCGCACGGTGCTTAGGTTCGTGGTTCAGCTTCAAGATTTCGCTCATGTACCCCAGCGAGTAGCTGGAGAGTTCCGGGAACACGATGCTGGCCAGCATGGACGTATCGATCCATGGCTGTGCGGACAAATCCCAACCCTCGCCTTTCAGCATGCTGATGTCGAAGCGCACGTTCTGGCCCACAATGAGGGTGTCCGACGTCACCATCGCCGAAATTTTGGGCAAGATGTCGGCAAACGCCGGCTTACCCTTCAGGTCTTCGTTCTTAATCTGCGTGATGACCTGCACGTGCGGAGGGATCTCGCCCGGAATAGACAGCAATTGCTCGTACGTCTCCACAACCTTGCCGCCCTTCACGTCCACGCAGGCGTATTCGATAACGCGGTGCGTACGCGGAACAAAGCCCGTCGTCTCGGTATCCAGCACCAGTAATGGAATGCTTGGCAACTTCACCCGCGCAGCATAGCGGAGTACGCCCACTACCGCAGGGGAGAATTCGGGCATGGTTTGCCGCGCCCCCTTGTGGGGACGCGGCGTTGCAGTTATGAGTCAGTGGTCACACTTGTGCCCTCGATGCGCGTGAGACGGATTTCGCGTTCACCGACATTCAGGCGAACCCACAGGTCGAGACCTGCGTCGCAGACATCATTCTCGATCCGCACGTGTACCACCTTCTTTTTGCGCGAGATGGCGACCGGGATGAGACGTTCGCCGTCGTGCTGCCGCCACATGTTCACATCTGCGAGTCGGAGGAAGACGTCGTGCAGCAGGAACGCCGCGCGCTCGCCTTGCTTCCGAATCAACAAGATGCGGACGCCGTCGACCTTTAGTTCGACGCTTTGCGCCAATGCCATGACAAGCGTGAATTTCATCCCAAGCCCTGGATACACCTCAGTACCATCGATGCTGATACGTTCCGCCATCTGACTGACTCCGCACTGCTGCAGCCCCCATTCGCGAAAATATTTCGCGATGCCTATGGAAGCTGCAGCGTGAGGAAAGGGGTACGACAAAGAGCGGTCGAGCATGGTAATGCCTCCACGCGGCATGTCAATTTTTTTGTACATTGGACAATCAAAAGCCGCGCCCGGTGAGGAGCACGGCTTTGACCTGTATTGCGGAGTATTAGGCGGCTGCCTCTTCGCTCTTCTTCGGTTCTTCGACCGGAGCCTCGACTGCAGCAGCTTCGGAGGCGGGCGGGTTCAGAATGGCAACCGGCACGTCCTCGCCGCGCAGTTCGGCCAGCTTGGCCTTGAAGGCGGGCAGTTCCTCGTAGTTGTACATGTCGAGCTCGAAGCCGGTGAGCTGGGTGGCCAGGCGGATGTTCTGGCCCTTCTTACCGATGGCCATGGGGCGCTGCGCCTCTTCCACGAATACGGCTGCACGCTTCTTGATAACGCGGCCCTCCTCGTCGTTGTGCTCCTGATCATTCACGATGATAACGGCCGAAATGGACGCCGGCTGCAACGCGGTCGAAATCAGTTTAATGGCGTCATCGGACCACTCGATCATATCCACGCGCTCGCCGTTGATTTCTTCCATGACGGCCTGGATGCGCACACCCTTCTGGCCCACACAGGCACCGATGGGATCGATACGCGGGTCGCCGCTTTTCACGGCAACCTTGGAGCGCATGCCGGCGTCGCGGGCGATGGCCATGATCTGCACGTCGCCGTTGCGGATTTCGGGGATCTCGAGTTCGAGCAGTTTGCGCACCAGGCTGGCGTGCGTGCGCGAGATGCGCAACTGCGGACCTTTGCCGGTCAGCTCGACCTTGTCGAGGTATACGCGGATGCGCTTGCCCGTGTAGTAGTGCTCGCCGGGGATCTGCTCGCGCCACGGGAGAGAAACGGTCATGCCTTCCACTTCGAGCGTGACCCAGTTCGGTTCGACCTTGGTAACGCTAGCGGTGAGCAATTCGTTCTCGCGGTCCTTGAACATTTCGAACAGCGACTTCTTCTCTACTTCCTGGAGCTTCTGGATAATCACCTGCTTGGCGGCTTGGGCGGCAATGCGTCCGTAGCCGACCGGCGTGACGTCGATTTCGATTTCGTCGCCTTCCTCGGCATCGGGCTTCACTTTCTTGGCGTCCTTCACAGACACCTCGAAGTTCTCGTTCAGGACTTCTTCCACGACTTCTTTCACCAGGATGACGCTCGGCATGTCCTGATCCTCGCGCAGCACAATGCGGATTTCCTGCTCCTTGTTGCCGTAGTCTTTGCGGTAGGCGGTGGCGATGGCGAGTTTAACGGCCTCGAGGACGTCCTCGGGCTTCACGTTTTTCTCGGCGCAGATCTGGTTAATGGCTGCAATGAATGACGCTTTCATAGGATGAAGGGAAAGAGAATGATCCGGGAAGGCCACCACTCCGTTAAACGGACTAGTGAAGCTACTCAAATCATACGTATTGTACGGGTCTAGTGGGCTTTACGCAAGGAAAAGAGCTTCCTTCGGCCCTCTTTCTATACTCGCATGGGTTCCCTGAATGCTTCGATGGCATCCGACGGCTGTACTTCGCTAGGGCGGATGTCCGGCGTCGGATAGCGCGACAAGATGTTGGCGCGCAGCACGTCGGCGTTGCGCACGACCGGGAAGTTTTCCGCGTCAAAATCCAATGTGATGCCGGCGAAATGCGCGGCGCGGCGGAACCAGCTCTGCACCGTTTCGGCGTTGGCCGTTTCGTGCAGGCGGAAGAATTTACACACCATAGCGCGCAGTTCACGCGTGAGCGCGGCGACGAATTCCGGCGAATCCGCGCGCGGCGACTCAGCCGGGATGATGGCGTTCGGGTCGGCGTGGTACAACGCGGCGACATCGCCGGGTTTGCCGAAATTCCGATAGGAGGCCGATACGGGCTCACCGGTAGCCATGGTAGTCATTTGGCGGCGCGCGTCGGTGACGATGGTCGCCAGATGCCGCGGCAGCAGGGCCACCTCCAGGCCCGGCGTCTTCACGATGCCCAGGTACAGATGGCGGTGCTCGCTGATGCGCGCATTGGGGTGGCCGCCGGCGCGGATGTAGTCACGAACGCGGAACGCGGAGTTGCCGCCGCGCATGGTAGCGGGGTGGTGCGGATGTTTGGCGCGATAGACCATTTCGAACATCTGGGACGTGCGATGGGCGGCAAGCAAAACATGATCGTTCTGAAAGTCTTCGCGCGGCAGGTCGATGAAGCCGGTGGCGCCGCCCAGGCTCGGATTCTTAGCGAACGTGGTCGCAATCGTGTCGATGTATTCGGGTGTCGCGTCGCGGCCGTCGGCATCGTTCGTCACCAACACCAGTTCGCCCGGGTCGGCGTGGCCGCTGGTAAGTGCACGACGGATGGTCAGGGCCGCCAGGTCGCGGCGGATGCGTCCGATCTGACGCTCTCCTTGGACGTAGTTCGCGCTAAAGATGTTGATAGGCACCGGCGATCTGTCTTGGGCGGTCAGCGCGTCCCACATCGCGTCGGAATTTTCCAGGTCGACGCCGTCCGGCCCGTTGATGAGAACATCGATCTCGAATGGCGTGCCGCGTCCGAGCGCGGACTGCCGTGCGTACAAATCCAGCGTGTTGCCGAGCGCGCGTTCGGAAAAGAGCGCGGGAATGTTCACGGCCACGCGGCACTGCGGATCCATGAAACCGCGCGTCATGCCGGCCGACTCGATGCCGCGCAGGCGCTTCATTGGGTTGCCGGAGTACTTGGATTGCATGAACGCGTCGATCTCCTCGAACGTGAGCGGCTGCAAGGCATCGGCGGGCTTCGATGTTGGAGATGATCCCTGTTTCATGAAGGCCGCGATCCTAAAGATCGGGCCGCTTTCATGCAAAGAATTCTCGACCTTCCGCCGGTTCAGCGCTTACCTTGGCCCTACAATCCCCTCCAAAAAAGCGCGCCGATGCTTACCGGCCATGTCTGGGAAGCATGACAGGATTCGGTACGCCAGCAACCTCCAGCCGCTGGGAACCCGGTCGAAGTCCGGCACACGTTGTTTGATCAGTACCGCCGAGCGGCCCAATGTGCGCATGCGTTCGAGAGATTGCTCCAGCGTGACGTGGTGATAATGCAGTGCACGAGCGGCAGGGTTGTACAAGAGCGGCACGCCGGCCTTCTGCAACCGCATCCCCCACTCGATATCCTCCCAACCGTACAGTGTGATGTCGCTGCGGAACGGATGCGCTTTGGCCACGACGGTGGGCAGGCTGATGTGGCTGGTATACGTAAAGAGATGTTGGCGCGCAGTCGGGATTTCTTTGCCTGCAAAGGCCGCAAGCATCGGGTAGCCGAATTGCCAACCAGACTGCTCCAGC
Organism: uncultured Candidatus Peribacteria bacterium; assembly: GCA_964448405.1. Lineage (GTDB taxonomy): Bacteria > Patescibacteriota > Gracilibacteria > Peribacterales > Peribacteraceae > DAORHV01. The sequence goes on from CAYUVW010000003.1 coordinate 6,182, forward strand.
CATGTCATAACCGGTGTAATGCCGCACTCCGGGTCCCAGGTTGTGAATCCGAGCAGGGCTCCGCCGGGCTGCATGGGACGGGCGTGCTTTTCACAGGCGTCGGCATCCAACAAAATGTCATCGCCGATGAACAAAACGCGCGCCGCTGTCGCCACCGCGACACCGGCGTTCCGCGCGCTACCCTGTTGCGACTTGGGGATTTCCAGAAATTTGAACGAGGCCAGCGACGGCGACGGCCCGTCTTCGGTTTGCTTGATGTGCTGAATAAGTTCCGCGGTCTTGTCGTCGTGTCCGTCACTGACCACGATGACTTCCAGATTCTTCGCAATGGCCTGTTTCTCCAAACGATCCAGGCATTTCAGCAGGATGTCGGCGCGCCGGTAGGTGGGGATGATGACCGAAAGGACGGGCATGGGTTCCACTATAGCTGGTAGGCTCTGTCTATGCGCACCTTGTATATCGACCTGGCCGGAGCAGAACGTGTGTTCGCATTGGTACAGGACGACACTGTTATCGGCACCGCGCCGGTGGAGGATCACCGGGCCGAGGAAAAATTGATGCCGGCCATCGATGCGTTGCTGAAAGACGCCAGCTGGAACCGCGAAGACCTCAACCGCGTCGCGGCGGTCACCGGACCCGGCGGCTTCATGACCATCCGGGTGGAAATCAGTTTGGTAAACGCCATCGCCTACGCGCTGAAAATCCCGGTCGCGGGCATCCATTTGAGTGACGTGTGGCATGCCAGGGTTGCATGCACGACTGCAGCTCGAAGCCTGAAGCCTGAAGCCTGTGATTGCATTTGGCTGCACTCGACCAAGAAAACCCACGCCTTCGTGCGCGGCTTTGGAACACTTGCACAACTCTGGCCCGAAGCAGTGCTGGCACCCATCGACGAAATCGCATCAACTGTTCCCAGTGGAGCACTCTGGATGGGCGAGTTGATTCCTGAGCACGTAGCCGCATTGCCCGGCATCAAGCGAATCGAAAACCCGAAGCCACTGGAAAAGGTTCTTCCTGGAATACTTTCCGGACTCACGTACGAAGAGAAAACACTCCTTCCCTGGTACGGCCGCGGAGCGTAGCCTTGTCCGGAGCCAACTGGTATCCTGAACACCCTTCCTAAATTCGCATGTCCGTCATCGAAGCCCTCAACAAACTGCTCGGCGACCCCAACAAGAAGGAGCTGAAGAAGCTCCAGCCCATCGTGCATGCCGTGCGCGAAATGGGTCGTTCGGACAACATCAAAAACCTGCAACTTGCGGATTTGCCCGGCAAGACTGCCGAGCTCAAGGAGCGTGTGGCAAAAGGCGAAACCTTGGATGCCATGCTGCCCGAAGCATTCGCCGTCGCCATTCGCGCCTGTGAATTGTTGGTCGGCCACGAAGAGAAAATCGGTGCGCAGACGTTCCGCTGGGACATGATTCCGTTCGACGTGCAGATCATCGGCGGAGCAGCGCTCCACCGCGGATGCATCGCCGAAATGCGCACCGGTGAAGGCAAGACCTTGGTGTGCACCCTGCCTGTGTATTTGAACGCGCTCGCCGGCAAAGGCGTGCACGTCGTGACGGTGAACGACTACTTGGCCAAGCGCGACAGTCAGTGGATGGGCGTCTTGTACAAAGCACTCGGCCTGACCGTCGGTGTCATCGTGCATGGCATCAATCAAGATGAGCGCAAGGCCGCCTACGCCAGCGATGTGACCTACGGCACCAACAATGAATTCGGTTTCGATTACCTGCGCGACAACATGGCCGGCTCGTTGGAGCGCCAGGTGCAGCGCGGGCTCAACTACTCCATTGTGGACGAAGTCGACTCCATTCTCATCGACGAGGCCCGCACCCCGCTCATCATCAGCCAGCCCGCCGCCGAGAGCACGCTGAAGTACGGCGTGTACGCACAGCACGTAAAGCATTTGGCTGAAAACACGCACTTCATGAAAGACGAGAAGCAACGCGCCGCCACGCTCACCGAAGAAGGAATCAAGAAGATGGAGGAGCTGCTTGGCGTGGAGAACATCTATACCGAGAAAGGCTTCGAGGAAGTACACCACATCGAGCAGGCTCTGCGCGCGCATGCCATTTACCAACGCGACGTGGACTACGTGGTGAAGGACGGCGAGGTGATTATTGTGGATGAATTCACCGGCCGCTTGATGCCGGGCCGCCGCTACAGCCACGGCCTGCACCAGGCAATCGAGGCAAAGGAAGGCGTGGCCGTGCAGCGCGAGAGCAAGACGCTGGCGACCATCACGTTCCAAAACTACTTCCGCTTGTACACCAAGCTGGCCGGTATGACCGGTACGGCCAAAACCGAGGAGGAGGAATTCCAGTCGATCTACAAGTTGAACACGGTCGTCATTCCGACGCACCGCAACATGATTCGTATCGACAAGTCCGACGCCGTGTACCGCACGGTGAAAGCCAAGTTCACCGCCGTGGCCAAAATCGCCAAGGAGCGCAACGCCAAAGGACAGCCGGTGCTCATCGGTACGACGAGTATTGAGAAATCCGAAGCCATGAGTGCGCTGCTCACCGAAATGGGCGTCACGCACACCGTCTTGAACGCCAAGCACCACGAGAAAGAAGCCGAGATCGTCGCCAATGCCGGTCAGCGCGGCGGTGTGACCATCGCCACCAACATGGCCGGTCGCGGAACAGACATCAAACTCGGGCAAGGCATTCAGGAATTGGGCGGACTGTTGATTCTCGGTACCGAACGTCACGAAGCGCGCCGCATCGACAACCAGTTGCGCGGACGCTCCGGACGCCAGGGTGACCCCGGCGAGAGCCAGTTCTTCGTGTCCATGGAGGATGAACTCATGCGTCTGTTCGGCGGCGACCGCCTGAAGTCCATGATGGAACGCCTGAAAGTCCCCGACGACGTGCCGCTCGAAAACCCGCTGGTCAGCCGCTCCATTGAAAGCGCGCAAAAAAAGGTGGAGGGCCGCAACTTCGACACCCGTCGCCACGTCGTGCAGTACGACGACGTCATGAACAAGCACCGCGAAATTATGTACAAGCGCCGCCAGAAAATTTTGGTGAAAATCGCCGAGTCCGCTGGTAAGCCGGCAGAGGAGAGCGTGAAGGATTTCCTGCACGAAGAGGCTGTAGAAGCCATGATCAAAGACGTTCTTGCGATCGTGGAGCAGAACACGCCGGGCGAAGACGAGGGCCAGTGGAACTACAAAGGCATGCTCGACGCACTCACTGCGCTGCACCCGCAACTCGGCGATGCCATTACCGAAGACGAGCTGAAGCGCTGCATGGAACGCGAGAAGTTGAGCGAAGTACTCACCGCATTGGTCACGTCGTTCTACGCCAAAAAATGCGAGATGTATCCGGTGGAAACCGTCCGCCGCGCCGAGCGCATCATTGTGCTGCAGTCCATCGACACGCACTGGATGGACCACATCGACACCATGGCGCATTTGCGCGAGCAGGTTGCCTTCTCGGGCTACGCGCAGCGCGACCCGTTGATCGAATACCAGGACCAAGGATTCCACCTCTTCCAGAAATTAATCACCGCCATTGCATCGACCATGGTGCGCGTTCTCTTGCAGGCCGACTTCAATCAGTTCGCACAGCAGCAAATCGTGCAGCAGCCGGAAGAGAACCTGCAGACCAACGAGGATCAGATTGAAGAAAATCTGCAATCCACCGTCGGCGTAAACCCCATCCGTCCGGTGACTCGCGGCGAAAGCAGTCGTCCACGCAAGGCAGCAGCCGAGAAAGTCGGCCGGAATGATCCGTGTCCGTGTGGCAGCGGCAAGAAGTATAAGAAATGCCACGGCAAGGACGAATAATGCCGCGTTACAATGAATTCTTCGGGTGTGGGAGAGAATGGCTGTACTGCCACTCTCTCCCGCATGCTCTCAGAACAACAAGCCGATACCAACTGCCGCGCTTAGCACCGCTCCTGCGGAAATAATTGCCATGAGCAGGAATGCGCGTACCACCTCTGACTGCCACTTCTCCTCCTCGCGGAGCTCAATTTCCTCGAGAAGCGAGCGACTTTGCTGGGCATCAATTTTGCGCCTGAAAATCTCCCAGAGTAAGAAGTGGAAATAGGCCTTCGTGCAGGAAAACAGCAGCGCATGCACACCGAGACAAAGCACGCCCACATACAGCATCTGCTTCACGGCCGCCCCCTTCATGGTCGACGTTGGAAGTAAGAGCAATGTCAGCAACAGGACCGGGCACCCCGGTCCAACTGACGTCTATAGGGTAATTTCACGGACAGGAATGTCAATTATATATTACAAATAGAGAATAATTTCTCTTTCCATGTTAAAAATTTCCCTTGAAAGTACGTCAATACGACATGCGGCAGTTGTTGTAGAATGACGCTCTCCATGGCCCCAATCCCCGACCAGATCATCGGCCACGAGAAGCAATGCGGCCAGTTACTGCAGGATATCGCCAAGAACAACGTGGCGCATGCGTACCTGCTGGCCGGACCTAAGCACATCGGCAAATTCAGTGTGGCACGCTGGTTTGCACTGCAGCTGCTCGGTGACAACGTCGCGGCCGACCAGAAAGCAGGTGTCCGGGACCAAATCGAACGTATGATTCACCCCGATTTTTTGTCGTTGGACCAGTTGTGGATCGAAGAAATCAACGAGGACTGGAATGCCATCAGCAAGACGTCAAATATCGCGCAGCAGCATAGGTCCAAGGCGCCCAAGGCACGCACGGATGCCATTGGTATCGACGAGGTCCGCGCATTGCAGGAACGACTGTACGACACCGGTGCAAATACGTACTTCGTCTGCGTTGTCCGCTCCATAGAGCGCATGGCGCCTCCGGCGGCCACCGCCTTGCTGAAGGTGTTGGAGGAACCGCCGCCGCGGGTGGTCTTCGTCCTAACGACCGAGGCGGAGAATCGCATTTTGAATACGGTGCTCTCGCGCACCCGTGTCTTGAAATTTCACCGACTGCACGACCAGCAATTGCGCCCGCTCGTGGAAGACTTGCCGACTGAAGACGGTGAATTCGTACTGCATTTGGCGCAAGGCGCGCCGGGGAAGGCCATCGCATTGCTCCGCGACCCCGATACATTGCGCCAGGAAAAGCTGATGCACTCTCAGGCCATGCAGTTCTGGCGCTCGCGTACCGCATACGATCGCCTGCCGTGGATCAGTTCGTTTTTGGAGCATCCGGAACATGCCGATGGGATGTTGCTGCATTTGGGTCTTACACTGCGAGAACAGCCGCTCGCCGGACGCAAGCCACAGTGGACCAGGGCATACATGAATTTGGTGCAGTCACTCTCCACCAACGCACACCGCGGACTGCTCCTACAGCGCTTCGCACTGGCACTCGAGGCAGAATGATGCTAGCCTGATTTGCCACATGATTTACCTTGTTGTCTTCTGTGCGTCTCTTTTTGGGATTGCAGCCCTGCTGCTCCTGCGCGTTCTGCTACGACACCGTACGGTGCGTCGTATGGTGCGTTCGATGAAGGGCAACTTTCAGTCTGCGGAAGATCGCGGTGCCAAGCTGGTTGAAGAAAAAGTCGTGGTGAAGCCGCGTCGCAATCCGCGCACGTCGGCAATCGAACTGCAGAAAGTCCGCTCGCTGCTGCGTTCGGCCGAGAAGGAAATCGCGCTCCAGAATTTCGATAAAGCCGAACACTTGTTTATTCAGGCACTGACGATTCACCCGGACGCCGCCGATATCCAAGCACATTTGGCCAAGTTGTATCTCACCACCAACCGCGAAGCCAAGGCAGAGGCACTCTACAAAGAATTAATCTTAAAGCGTGACGACGTGTCATTTTATGCGAACCTGGGACTGGCCTACTACAAGCAGGGCAAATTCGTGGACGCCTGCTTCGCCTACCAGGAAGCACTCAACCGCGACCCGCAGACTCCGGAGCGGTCGGCCGCACTGGGCCGCGCCTGCATTGCCGCCAAGCGCTTCGCCGATGCCGCACCGCTGCTGGAAAAGGCCGCCACCCGCATGTCGCGCGACACCGAGCTGCTGAACTTATTGGCCGAATGTTATTTGCAATTGAACCAGAGCGACAAAGCCGAAGAGGCATACCGCCGCATCAATCGTATTGAACCGTACAACGAAGGTGTAAAGCAGAAGATCACTGCGCTTTCCTCGAAATAAGCGGTGCGCTGGGGCATGTCGCTCTCCGGCGGCAGTGCGTTCGGATTGGCGAGCATTGGTGCTTTGGATGTGCTTGAACGCGAGGGCTACAAGCCCCACTGCATCGGCGGCAACAGCATGGGCGCGATCATCGGTGGTGTATACGCGCTGGGACATCCGTTGGAGGAGATCATGGAAATAGCCCGCCACATTCGCCTGCGGAAAATGGTGCGGCCGACCGGGGCTGCACTGCGCATGGGGCTGCACGGCGGTTTCCTCAAGCCCGACCTGGCAAAAATCTTGCGGCCTGTTGTAGGCGACGCACGCATTGGCGACTGCAAGATTCCGTTCGTGTGCACGGCAGGACGCGTGAAAAAAGTCGTACCGTGGCACCGCATCGTACTACCGCAATTTACGGAAATTTTTTTAGACTGCATTGAGCCGTATATCTTTCCGCCCGAAACACGGCTCTTGGACGCCATGCTTGCCAGTAGCGCCATACCGACCATGTTCGCACCGGTACGCATCGGCGAGAACTCGTTCATCGACCTCTGTAATTTCGGCGCCATTCCCGCTTCGGCGTTGCGCGAGATTTGCAAACCCGATGTGATTCTGACGACGGACACGACCAGCGACACGTTCGGCTGGCTCTGGCCGGTGCTTCCTGCAGGCTGGCGTACGTTCATTGCTGCCGGACAGAGGGCCGTACAGGATGACCTGAAAGCCGCCGATCTCATCATCCGTCCGGACTTGAAGGGCAATCAATTCCGATTCGATAAATCCGCGGAGTTCATTGCGGCCGGTACGACGGCCACGGAAAAACTGCTGCCGGAGATCAAGGCACTGCTTTCCAGGTAAGGAATCCTAGTAATCGATCACCTCGATTGCCACATCGCCGTGCACCTGACTCTGGCAGCTCAGACGGTTGGGGTCTTCCATCACTCCCATATTTTCTTCGCGGTCGTTTCTCGGCGACAGGTTCGGCATGCCCTCCTTCACTTTGCACATGCACGTGGTGCAGAAGCCGTTGCCACCGCAGGCGTGCTCCATGGGGATGTTGTTATCCAGCGCGATTTGCAAGACAGAATCCCCGTCCTTTGCTTGGACTTTTTTAATCTGACCGTCAGAGAGATGAAAGGTGACTTCCGGCATGGCAGACAGAGGGTAGTGGTGCCGTCGACCGATCTCAAGCGGTTCGGTTGATGTGCTAGCATGCGGCCATGCCGTCCACAGTACGTCGTTTCGGCTGGCAGCAATCGTTGCGCGTGGTATTGGCCATGGGTTGGAGTGATTTCATACTGAAGTACAGAGGGTCGATGTTGGGCTATCTGTGGTCGCTACTCTTCCCGCTGACGAAATTTGTCGTCATTTTGCATGTGTTTCGGCCATTCGTTTCCGACAGCATTCCGCTGTACCCGCTGTACTTGTTTTTGGGCATCGTGCTGTGGGAACACTTCTCGCTCACAACCACCGCCTGCATGTCGGTCTTGGTTGAAAAATCCTCACTGGTACAAAAAGTGGCCTTCCCAAGAATCCTGCTCATGCTCAGCGTTGGCTGGCTGCATATCATTATTTTGTCTACCTACCTGCTGATTTTCTTCATGCTTGGCGCGTGGGTTGGTGTCCCGTTGCACATCGGCGCCCTGTACGCGCTTGTCACCGTGGTTCAAGCCACGCTCTTGGGGCTCGGCATCGGCATGATTCTCAGTTCGTTCTCGCTCAAGTATCGCGATGTGCCGCATTTGTGGGCGGTGGCATTGCAGGTCTTGTTCTGGCTCACGCCCATCGCCTATCCGCACGACATCAGTGGTCCTGTCGGCGTGGCGGTAACCCAGTTCGTGCGCAATTTTCAACCATCGTTATGGTCCATGCTGGACGCCATCATTCGCTTCCAGCCGCTGTCTTTGCTGCTGTACGACATCCGTCGCGCCGTGCTCTATGTGGAAACATTGGGCATGCCGAGCCTGGAGCACACCGCAATCACCACCGCCATGTGTGCCGCGTTCTTTTTGGCGGGTACCGCCGTGTTTCGCTGGCGGAGTGTGTATTTCGTCCAAGAATATTAACCGTGCGCACAGCCCTCTCTTGCACCGGCCTCCACAAAAAATTCCGCCACGCCACGGTTCCGACTTCCATGCTGCAAGACCGCATTCTGCGTTGGCGCAAACACCGCAAGCAGTGGACCCACGAAGCCGTGCGCGACGTGTCGTTCTCCGTTGTGCGAGGTGAGTGGATCGGGATCTACGGACCCAACGGCAGCGGTAAGACGACATTGCTTAAAATGCTGGCCGGCTTGCTCCCGCCGGATTCCGGCATCGTGAACCGCAATGTCAGCATGACGTGTTTTTTCGAATTGGGCGTGGGCTTCCATCCCGAGCGCACTGCGGCAGAGAACGTCATGATGCACGGATTGCTCCATGGATTGACCGGTACGCAAATACGGCGCCAGACCGATGAAATTATTCAGTTCGCCGGTGTGGAAACCCACCGCGATCTGCCGCTGAAATGCTTCAGTCTCGGCATGCAGCTGCGCCTTGGATTCGCGGCGGCGGCTCATATTGATTCGGAAATGTATTTGTTCGATGAAATCTTGGCCGTCGGCGACCATGCCTTCCAGCTGCAGTGCTGGAAGAAATTGGAGGGCATGAAGCGCGCCGGAAAATCAGCCATTCTTGTCAGCCACGTCTTAGGTGACTTGGAGCGTATTTGCGACCGCATCTTGCATGTTGAAAACGGCAAGATCGTGCGGGAACAGTTGGTTGTGCGCGGCTAAGAAACGACGTTCTGCAAAAACCCTCCAGCAAACGCGGGCGGCCTTTTCAAAGGTGGTTTACGATTCCATATGCTCGACTGCAATGTCCCAATTGCACAACACCGTGCCGTGTTGCCGCAAGAGGGCAAATGCAACGTCGTCGTACCAACCGTCCGGCATGTCGCCGCTGTAGTGAATGGGCTGTTTTTGCAAAATGCTCGTACGGAACAACGAACAGCCAAAACCCGACCCGGATACCTCTTCGATTCCAGTGCGACGCTCTTTGTACTGAACGCGCTTCCCGCCTTCGCGCGACCAGACAATCATGCAATCACGGAACCGGCACGGGTACGCCGCCACAACCGCGGTCGTGTCTTCACGAAATGTCTCCAGCATTGCACGCAATGCGCCCGGCTCGGGTGCAATATCGTCTTCCAGTGTAAGCAGGAACTCCGTATCGCAGCTTGCGAGCATGGTGTTGTACGCATACACCACCGCCATTTGATAAAAATGACGTGCATTGTCTTCGCCGGAAACGCGATTGCGAATCAGCTTCTCCGGGGTTTGATTCCACAAAGCCGGCAACGGAGCCTTGCTGTATGTCACGCGGCCGAACGGCAACGTTGCCGCGGCATCACGCAGCATCCGTTCAAATTCGGGCTTTCCACTGGTATCGAGCCAGTGCAGTCGGATCAAACTTGGGTCATGCGCCAAGGAGCGCAATGCCGCTACGTAACGCTCGAATGCATCGGTACGACCGGCAAAGGGCGTGAAAATCGTCACCGGTTCGTGTGCCAGTCCCGCACGGTGCGCATACGTTGGCCGCTTGGCGGCATATGCATGCAACATGCTGTCGCCATGCACGCGGTACTCCACCGTGGTGGAAGCTTTGCGTCCGGTCCATGGCATGGCCGTAATGCGCTTGGCGATGTCCCAATCGTGGTGAGCGTTGTGTAATTCACGGTAACCTCCGACCACCTCGAATGCCTGACGACGCATCATGGCATGCGCCGAAATATAATTGCGCTGCTGCAATAGTTCATGATCGAACTCCGGCATGACAACGAATGTGTTGCGCTCGCCGAATTCCTGCATGTCTGCGTAGGCAATCCCAACGCTTGCGTCGTCCATGCATGCTAAACAGGCATCGATATAATTGGCCGACAGCCTGTCGTCGGCATCCAGAAAGACAAGGTACGGCGCAACGGTAGCCAGAGCGCCGGCATTGCGAGCGGCTGCAACACTGCGCCATTCGCCGCGCACATACCGCACGCCATGTTCGGCGTAACGCTGCGCGATTGCAGCCGTGTCATCGCTCGAGGCATCGTCGACCACCAACACCTCGCGAGGTAAAACCGTCTGTGTTAAAGCACTTTCGATTGCTTCGACAAGATACCGTCCGTAGTTATGACACGGAATGATGACCGCTACGTTCCCAAGCAGCTGGTTCCCATGCCGTATGTGCCGCTTGTCCCAGGCGACTTCACCGGGTTGCGGCAAGCGACGTCTGGCACCCGGAACGGGCCACAGCCAACCGAGCAGTGAGTAACGGACAAAGCGCGCTTGTCGGGCAAATGGACTGCCGGCGGCAATCCACCACGTATACGCCTTACGGGGAAAGCGACGCGGGGGCGGGACGGACGGAAGCGCCTGTGGTGTGCGCGATTGCACGATCATGCGCGAAAAACGTAAAACAACGGCCGGAGTGTATCAGACCATCGCACGACGCAGTTCCGAAAATGCCGCACAACGCGTAGGATGCAAGAAAGCGATGCCAATCAAACGCACTGCGAAAAACACCGGCCTCCTTTCACTCAAAGATTTCCGCGTGTCGGTCGAAGGAAAGGAAATCGTGCGCGGACTCGACTTGGAGATCGAGCCAGGTGAAATCCATGCGATCATGGGACCCAATGGTTCGGGAAAATCGACGCTGGTAAACGCGCTCATGGGCCACCCCAAGTACCAAGCATCCGGCACCGCCACGCTGCGCGGCGATCCGTTGGCCGATTTGCCGGCCGATCAAAGAGCCTGCAAAGGATTGTTTCTGGCATTCCAGTATCCCAAGGAAATCGCCGGCGTGACGCTGCGCAATTTTCTGTTGGCAGCCTACGAAGCCCAAATGAAGGCGCGCGACCCCAAGCATAAACGCATGTCGCCGATTAAATTCCGGGACATGTTGCAATCGGTCATGAAAGAATTGCAGATGGACCCCGGCTTCGCCGAGCGTAGCCTGAACCAAGGATTCAGCGGCGGCGAAAAGAAGAAGGCGGAAATCCTGCAGTTGAACATCTTGAAACCTTCGCTCGCACTCTTGGATGAAACCGATTCGGGCTTGGATGTAGATGCCTTGCGCATCGTTGCCGAGGGCGTGAACCGCCTGCGCTCGAAGAATTTTTCAGCACTCATCGTCACGCACTACGCCCGTATTTTGGACTACATCGTCCCCGACCGGGTGCACGTCATGATTCAAGGGCGGCTGGTGGAAAGCGGCGGACCCGACTTTGCCCGCAAATTGGAACGTGAAGGATACGCACGATATGGCGTGGCCGATGCCGGTCGCATCAAGCTTGATTTGTAGCCGGCATATTGCCCGCTCGCGCAGAGCGTCGATAGAATGCATTCATGAACGAAACCACCACCACGCGCCCAGCATCCTGGGCTCTGATCCTTGCCGTCGCTCTCGGCGGCACTTTTTATTTGGCCGGCCAACATTTGGCCACCAAGACGCAGAACATGGCGACCATTTCCGTCTCCGCCGACGCGCATGTATCGGCAGTCCCCGACATCGCCACCCTTACATTCGGCATTACGGTCGACCGGGAGCCCGACGCAAAGAGCGCCATTGAAAAGGTTCGCAAGAACATGACCGCGATCATCGAAGCCGTACAAAAGGCCGATGTCTTGGAAAAGGACATCGCAACCGAGAACTTCTGGATGAATCCCAGCTACGACTATAGCGACGGCCGCCAGGTATTGCGCGGTTATGGCGCCGGTCAAACGCTGCGCGTGAAAGTGCGGAATCTGGAAAATGTGGGTGAGGTCTTGGCAGCCGCTACCAATGCTGGCGCGAACCAGGCCGGTGACGTGGTCTTCAGCTTCGACAAACCGGAAGAATTGCGCGCACAGGCACGCAACATGGCCATTAACGACGCAAAGAAGAAAGCCATGGTGCTGGCCGGCGACCTGGGTGTGAGTCTCGGTAAATTGCAGAGCTTCAACGAAGGGTACGCCGGTTCGCCGATTGCCCCCATGATGATGCGTGCCGAGGCCAGCGTAACCAAAGACGTCGCAGGTGCACTGCCCATTCCGAGTGGAGAGCAGGAAGTAACCGTCCAGGTAACGCTCACATACGAAGTACGCTAATCCATGCGCGCAAGTCGCTCCGTACTGTGGCTAACGCTCGCGATGACGACGCTGCTCGTTGGTTGCGGCTCGCTTCTCTACGGCGGCTCATCGAAGAGCAAGCAACCAGCTACCTCCGGAGTACAATCGTCTTCCGAGCAATCTGCCGACGCCACACTTGGACAAACAGCATCGAGCGTGTCATCGGCGAAAGCTCTCCCGCGTCGTGAATTCAAACCTGCAGTCGTAGATATCCTCACGGTGTTTCAAGAGAAGCTCTCTGACTCAACGGACTTCGATACCGAGGATATTATCGGAACGCAAAAAGGCGTCGGTCAGCTGATACTCGTCACACGCGGCATAAAGTTGCATCGCACCATGGAACAGAGTCGTGTGTTCTATGTCATCAGCGGACGCGGCGACATCGTTTTAGACGGCTCAGGCGCTGCGATCCGCGCCGGTCATATGATCGTGGTTCCGCCGGGAGTTTCGCTGAAAATGACGCCAATTGGAGAGTACCCCTTGCGACTGCTGCTCTTTAAAATGCCGGGAAACGGCTTTAACAGCATCGATTGGCTGTCGGAAGACACATCATCCGAGGCAGCCGAACCGGAAGAGGAAGTCGAGCAATTGTTGCCGGTCGAAGAGGTGCCTGAGCACAGTGCTGAATCCAGCAGCAGCGAGGAATTCCAAACTGGGACGCTATCGAACGAATAGGGCGCGAATATCCGCGTGTGCCACGACCAGCACGGCACCAAAGGCGATGAACCCCAGTCCTGCCACGATCGGCAGGTCGATCTTCTCGTGGGCCACGATCACATTGAACGCAAGCGCGGCAATGGGACCGGAGGCAATCCAAAGCGCTGCGATGACAATGAAATTCTTGTAGTTGGCAAAGCCCAAATGAAAGCCGTAACTGAAGAGCGCGTTGATAAGAATGAGGACCCAGAGAAATTCGATCTGCGTGACAATGGACCGCACCAGCGCCGAGTTGTACGCGAATCCAAGGAATGACCCCGACGACGGCAGCTTGCCGGTGAAGTACCCATACCACGACACCAGAAACTGGGCGGCAAGAAACACAATGGGCATCAATAGTTTTGCAAACATGGAAAGGGGTGGGAAATTACTGCATCCATTTACGGAAGAAGCCGCGCGTGGTGCGTTTGCTGTTCCGTCGGAAGTCCATGACCACATCCCTCAGCGATACCAGTCCCCAAACAGCGTTTAAGACCGCGAACGGATAGCTAGAAAGGAGCAATGCGTACCATACCAGCAGCACTCCTCCAGCCATGTTGCACAGGTCGTAAATGAAGTAATCGTCTTTCCAGAGATGCAGCTGATTGAGCACGAATGCCAGCAGCAGCAATGTTGCGCCCACGACGCCGATGAGTGTGGTAAGAGTCATGTGAGCCAGCATAAGCCAACGGGCCTTTCGGCTGCGTTGTGAAAAAACATGAAATATGCTACAATGATCCGATGTCATTCAAGACAAACATCCTCCAATCTCACACGTTCCGACAGCTTGCCGGTGCTTCTATTGGCATGCTTGTCGCCGGTGTGTTGTATGTCGGCATCGAGCAAATCGGCAGTATGAAGCTGGGCGCCATGCTCGTGCAACCGAACACCACCGTCTCCGAAAACGCAGATAAGGTGGCAACCGCACACGAAACGATCGATGACGACACCGCTCGTCGCCTCGGCCAGCGCGCACAGGCTGTTTCCGATCAAATGAAGCAGTACACCGCCATGGTGCAGCCGCAGGTGGCTACGACTGAATTGCAGCAACACACGCAGGCTCGTTTGTCCCAGCGCCAGCAACAGCTATCGACCTTTGCCACGAATCAGGCGGCACACGCTGCGGCACCGGTGTACGCCGGAAATCCCGACGGCCCCGTCGACCAGCTCACTCGTTTGGCACAACGCGCTGAACAGGCCCGCCAGCTGCGAGAGGAAACGCTGGCCGCTAACGTCGCTGCAAAAACGCCGGCTGAGCCGTTGGACCTTGCGGCACTCGTGAAGTCCGTGAAAGAAAATCCCGTCACAGCCTCCAGTGCTGCAAGCGCACCGGAAACCATCGTAGCCGCAGCGGAGAAAGAGACGCTGCATTCCGGCGCACCGCTGGCAAGCACGAGCATTGTAAATCCCCCCAAGCGCCTTACCAGCTCGGGTGCAAAAGAGAACATGTTGGCACTCATGACATTGGCCGGTTGCATCGGCATGTATCTGTCGGATCCGCTTCGTCGCTCACGCCTTCTCGCATTGGTGACTCGGTAGGAAATTCCCGCCGTTCGCAGTAGCATAGGCTCCATGTCGAGCCCGCTTTTCGTGCCCTTCTTCGCGGCAATCGGACTGATCTTGGGGAGTTTCGGCAACGTACTGATCCTGCGCTACGGCTCCAAAAATTGGGTCGGAGGCCGTTCCAAATGCCCGCGTTGCAAGCACCAATTGGCGTGGTACGACCTTCTTCCGGTGGCCAGTTTCGTACTGCTCGGTGGCAAGTGCCGCTCCTGCGGTAAGCCCATCTCCGCGCAATACCCGTGTATCGAGCTGACTTCCGCTGCCGTGTTTTTGCTGGCGCTCAATCGCATTCCCGACCAGCCGCTGCTGGCCATGCTCTCCGGCATCATTTTGTACATGCTGCTGATCACGGCGGTTGTAGATGCCAAGCATCATCAAATACCCGATATCTTCAGCATCGTCATCGCTATCGCTGGATTGGTATCCGTCGCGCTGTTCGGCTCAATGCAAGATGCGCTCATGGGCATGCTTGTCGGAGCCGGATGGTTCGGTTGGCAGTGGCTCCTGAGTCGCGGCACATGGGTCGGCAGCGGCGACATTTTGCTCGCAGGGGCGCTTGGACTATGGCTCGGCTTCTGGCCGACCATCGCCATGTTGGTGCTTGCGTACGGCAGCGGCGCAATAACGGCCGCCGTTCTCTTGGCGCGAGGGGATATCCGCATGAAAAACACGCACCTCGGTTTTGCGCCGTTCATGGCTGTCGGAACGGTGATGTCGTTCTTGGGTGCCGCGGATTGGTATCTGTCGCTTCTGCGCTAGCCCATATACAAAACAAGGCCCTGTATCTCTGGAGACGAACGTTTCGTCTGTCCGCAGGGATACAGGGCCTTCTATACCAACTAGGACTGCTGCACGTCTCACGAGGAGAATGCCCCCCTTGCGGGGAAATCCGTAATGTTGGCCTGGTTATAATACAATACATTATGAAGCATTGTCAATGAGTCTGGACATCAATTTCACCGCATCCAGACGAGGAAAAGACAAAAAGGCTGCTAAACTGGTTGCATGAAGACCGTGGCGCAGAACCGCAAGGCCAGATTCGACTACGAGATCGTCGAAACGGTGGAAGCGGGACTGGTTCTCACCGGCCCAGAAGTAAAATCGTGCCGGCTCGGACAGGTGAGTCTGACCGGATCGTACGTCTCGTTTTTGCGCGGCACCCCGGTCCTGAAGGCGGCCAAAATCGCGCAGTACAAATTCGCCAACGGCCTGGACGCCTACGACCCAGGACGCGACCGTCCGTTGCTGCTACGCAAATCGGAACTCAACCGCCTAATCGGCGCATCGGCCGAAAAGGGCATGGCGATCATCCCGCTGGAAGTCCACGCCGGGAAGTTCATTAAAGTACTGATCGGGCTGGGGCGCGGACGGAAGCGTTTGGATAAGCGCCAAGTCATAAAAGATCGTGACATGGATCGCCGCATGCGTACGGGGAAGGACATGTAATCCAAGGCGTTTTTGGATTTGGATTTTCGGCGTTCCCGCCTACCATGCCTCCGCATGAGTCTGCTTCCGCCGCAAATCAAAAAGGCCGTCGAAGAATTCAGTAAGTTGCCCGGCATCGGGCCAAAGTCCGCCGAACGGCTGACGTTCCATTTGCTGCGCTCGTCCAAAGCCTCGCCGGATGCACTAGGCAACGCACTGCTGGCACTCAAGCGTGATCTGAAGTACTGCAAGCAGTGCCAGATGATTACATTGGAGGACCTCTGCGAGACCTGCAACGACTCCACACGCGACACAGCCAGTATCCTGGTGGTGGAAGAGCCTCTGGAGGTCATCGCCTTCGAGAAGGCCGGTTACAAGGGCGTGTATCACGTGCTGCACGGTGTGCTGTCGCCTATCGACGGCATGGGACCCGAGCAATTGCGCCTGAAGGAATTGATTGATCGTTGCCAGGACGGTGCAATTACCGAAGTCGTTATTGCAACGAACTTGGACGTGGAAGGCGAAGCCACCGCAACGTACATCAAGCAGCAGCTGGCTGGCCGCGTGAAGACCGTCACGCGCCTGGCTCACGGTTTGCCCATGGGGGCCGACATCGAATTCGCGGACCAGGTGACCCTGCGCGAGGCATTGGCTGGACGCCGCATGGCATAAAAAAGGACCCGTCAGACGGGTCCTTTCGGCCATAAAAAGTTCTTGTATTAGGTCGGAATCGTTCCGGCACGCAACTGGTCGACAACGGACTTCTGAGTCGCAGCATCTGGAGCTAGGTTGCGCATGCCATCGATGGCATAACGGAAGCGAGCAGCATTTGCGGTAAGACCCCAGCCCAGTTTCGCGCCGCGCTCGCCAAGAAAGCTCGGCATGTTATGAACAGTGCCTTTAATTGCAGCGCCACCGAGTGTGTAGGCGCCGGCACCCGCGGCACCCAGCAATCCGAGTGTGAGCAAAAGCTTGCCCTTGTGACGATTCAGAAAACTTTTCACGCCACTGCGCTGCTCTGGAGGTGAATCGCGGAGAACTTCAGGATTTCTAGACATGGTGTTGAGGAGAAAGCGAATAGTGAGAAAGACTGACTATTTGGAGGAATTCACGGTCAGAACGCGGTGACGTGCAACGGAAAGAGTTGCAAGGGCCTCTGCAGCGTCTTTGTCCAAAGAATCGCTCTGCAACGAGATTTCGATGAGTGCGGAAATGCCGCAAGCACCAATGCTGAACAGCAGCACGTCCAGTGCTCCGTCCGACAACGTGTCGAAGGAGAAATCATTGACGTCGCCGCTCTTCGTGAACTTCTCCAACATCGCCTTCACCTCGGGGTACTTGTCGTACGAAGCCTTGGAAAGGCGTTCCACGAGTTCTTCTTCAGACTCATAGGACTCCAGGGTCTCGCTCTCAACGCGACCGGAAAACAGCGCCTGAACATTCGGCGAGAGCTTGGTAAGAAGCGCCTGCTCCTCTTTGGTAAGGAGGACCTTCGTCGTAGCTTTTGCAGCCATGGAACGGGAGGGGGAAAGTATTTGATCCAGTATACCAAAAAACGGCTAAATTCGCAAGAAATCGGCTCCAGGAGCCTTAACTGTCAAGGAGGCTGCTTTTGTATTTGTGCGGCTCGTGGGCAGCTAAGCGCTCGACCGGACACGGCAAATCGGCATCCGAAACACCGGGAGGCAGACGCTGGTCGTAGCCAAGGAGAATGAGGTCGGGCGTGAACTTGCGGATCGGCGACAGAAAATCCTGGTCATCTCCCAGGCGTACGTTCGCATCCGGAAACGCCGTCTTGATTGCCGCCACCCGAACACGTTCGTCGTAATGGGGCGGCTTGCCTTTAATGCGCTCCACATTGGCATCACGTGCAACAATGACAGTCACGTTGCCGCGCTTCAGGGCTTCCTGCAGGACGAATGTGTGGCCGGGGTGGAACTTATCGAACGTTCCGAAGATCATCACTTTCATGCGCTCAGGATACAGGAAAGAGCGCTCCTCGGACTCATCGGATTCCGCGGTTTTTTCGGAATCCTGTTAGTTGGCCTGCAAATCGATGGCGTACAACTTCTTCTCGTCCAGGACGTACAGACGAGTGTCGCTCTCATCGACGAACACGTCTTTCAGTTTGCCGACCTGATCGGAGTCGAGCACGAACTGCTTCAGGTAGAGCGAATCACCCAGGTCACCGTCGTTGGTCGTGACCACAATGCGCTTGTTGTCCGGATCCATGAAGTAGAAGTTACCGGTGGCCGACGACTTGAAGATCTTGGTAACGCCGTCCAAAGCGCCGGGTGGCAAGTTGCGGATGGTAAACGGCTGCTTTTCACCGCGCAACAACTTGAGCACTTCGCGCGTACCGGGCTCGCCGGGAGCCTTGCCAACAGAAACGTCCTTCAACACGTATGCCGGACCGGTGATGGTCATGTCCAACGCACCACTCAGGTCGCCATTCACATTGTATTCAGCCGGCGGTCCGTAGCGGCTGGAAAGGCGCTCGTACTTGTAAATTTGCTTGCGCTCGGGAGCCAAAATATAGAGGTATCGCAGATACGTTTTCAGGTCGACACCGGTCACCCAGCCGGCCGGATCTTCGGTCTTCATGGTGATCGGCTGACCGTTGATGAGCTCGATGATGCTGTTGCCGGTCGTGAGGAATACGCGGCTCTGGAAGCGCGGGAACACCACGCCCTCCAAAAGAAGTTCTTCCGTAGAAATACGATCGCTGGGTTCAACGGAATTCAGTGAAACGCGGTACAAATCCTGGCGATCGTAGACGATGAACTCACCGTTCGGCAGACCCATGAAGCCCTGTGCGACGATATCGGGCTTCTTGGCGCTCAAGTTGGCCATGACGCGCGGCGGAACCACGCGCACGACTTTGTTCATTTCTTCGCGCTTGGATTTAATGCGGTCCAATAATTCCAACGCCTCGCTGCGGAACAATCCGCTCTCGTTGCTCATGACTTGGCGTGCGCGGTCCTCGGCACGTTGCAAAATGGCATTGGCACTGTCGGCGTCGCCGGCCAACTGACGGTTGTCCGCAGTCGAAATATCCGTGTTGATCTGCGCAACCAGCGCGGCAAGCTCGCCCCTGTTCTGGCTCTTTTGACTGGAAAGCGACAATTGAATGGTCATCCAGGCGATCAGGAACACGGCGGCGGCTCCGGCCAACAACAGCAGGTGTGCGCGACGCTTGCGATCGGGATCGTGGAGATCGGCGGCAAATTTATCGATGAGTACGCTGACGCGGCCTTTGACGTTCTTCGCCTTGCCCTTCATGACATTGCGCATGCCGGCCGGTGCTTTGATTGCCGCAAAAGACGGCAGCGGAATGTTGCGCAGCATCTCTACAAACGACGATGCGGACTTAGCGGCACCGCGACGACTGCGCTCGCGTTGCGCAACCGGCAAACGACCGCGGCCAGCCTTTGCCTCGCCGTTGCCGCCGGCCAATGCCACTTGCGGATGCGAATGAATGGCAATGTGTGCGACACATGCGACTTCACGCTCGGCTTCGAGTTGTGACGTAATGCCTTTCACGGTGTCTCCGCCACGTGCCACGATTTGCGCAAGTTGTGCCGGTGTAATGGCGCGGAGCAAGCGCTGGGTACTGATGACGATATGGTCGCGCTCCTGCACCGGGCCGCTGACAATGTGCATGAATGCTTGTGGCGGCTTACCGCGCGAGTACTCGGTGATTTGAGCGGCAGATCCATCGCGCACCAAGTACGCCTCGCTGCGGCCAATGTGCGACAAATGCAGATTGCCGTTCTGCTCCATGACACCGACGATGGCATGCACTTCGCTGACCGTGTCGCTGAGCATGAAGCCTTTCAGGAGCCCGTTGAGTTCCTTTAATGCACTCTCCAGGCGAGAGTAGGCTTCTCCTTCACCCTCCATAACAACGTGCGTAAGCACGTTCACGCATTCCTCGCGCAGGTGATCTGCACCCTCTTCTTTGCCCTCGCTGTGAATTAAGATGAAAACGCGATCGCTTTTGGCGTCGCCCAAAACAACCGGTACAAGGACCGTTCCCGAAGGGGCTTTTGTTTGCCCCGTGGAAACATCAAGTTTCATACAGGTAAGGAGGCTACACGCGACCGTGTGTACGATCAAGAAGCGCGCCTCGACAACGGGGCCGCCAGAAATCGCAGTGATAGACCGCCGCCCATGTTCGCAGCCCGGTTCTTCCGGGCCTTGTGAAACCGAATGCAAAAATAGCAAACTAATTTTTTGTTGTTTTTAAGCCAAAAAATGAACCACACGACAAAAATGACATTGCCAAGAATGCTTTCCAGGAGTACTGTGAAGGTATTCTATTTTTTCTTATTCTAAAACCTAGTGAAAACAGTTCACGAGTGGATGAAGAAGATTGCAAACGGGGAAAGCGCCGCACCGGTCGTACCTCAACAGCAACCCACGTCGGATTCGTCCGCCGTTCCACATCAGCCAAACCCGGTACAGAAATCGCCGCCCTCGGGGCAGCGCAACAACCACCAAGGTCAGCGCCACCACCAGGGGCAACGCGGCCCGCATCAGCCCCGCCAAGGCGGCGGCAATCAGGTGCCCAAGCAGCAAGTCCAGCCGCAGCGCGGCCCGGGCACCGGCAAAGGTCTGCGCCTCTATCCGCTCGGCGGATTCGAGGAAGTCGGTCGTAACTGCTTCGTCGTCGATGTCGACGGCGACCTCTATATCATCGACTTGGGACTGCAGTTTCCCGAGGAAGATATGCCGGGTATCGATTACCTGATCCCCGACGTCTCGTCTCTGCGCGGAAAAGAAAGCCGTATTAAAGCGGTGCTCTTCACGCACGGTCACTTGGACCACATCGGCGCCGCGCAGCACTTGCTGCCCACGCTGCACTTCCCGCCCTGCTACGGCACCAAGCTCACCATGGGCTTCGTCCGCAAGCGTTTGGACGAGGAGAAGCTGACTACCAAAGTCCGCCTCAACATCGCCGAATTCGGCAAGCAGATCCAAATCGGCAAAGTGTCGGTGGAATTCCTGCGCGTCACGCACTCCATTCCGGACTCTGCCGCAATCGCGCTGCACACTCCCTACGGAACAATCGTGCACACCGGCGACTTTAAGTTCGACCTCACGCCCATGAACGAGCCGCCCGCTGACTTCCAGCGCTTGGCCGAATTGGGTGAAAAGGGAGTGCTGGCGATTATCGCCGACTCCACGAACGCCACCAAGCCCGGCAACTCGCTGAGCGAAAAGGTGATCTCCGAGACGCTCTACAACCTGATGCGCGACGCCAAGGGACGCCTGGTCATTTCGACCTTCAGCTCTCTCTTGAACCGTCTGGCACAGGTCATCGAACACGCCAAGGCACTCAACCGTAAGGTGTACGTCTCCGGCCGCTCCATGGAGCAAAACATCGAGATCGCCACCAACTTGGGCTACATCCAGGTTCCGCGCGGCCTCATCCGCAAAGTCGGACCCGGCATGGAAAAAATCCCGGACCGTGAAGTCGTGATTCTCACGACCGGATCCCAGGGTGAAGAGCGCGCCAGCTTGGCTCGCATGGGCCTTGGCATTCATCAGCACGTCCGCGTGAAGAAGGGCGACACCGTCATCTTGAGCAGCAACCCCATTCTCGGCAACGAGCGTGCTGTCGCCAAGGTGGTGAACAACTTGAACCTACTCGGTGCGAAAGTGCTCACCAACCAGGAGTTGGCCCTGCACACCACCGGTCACGGCTACCAGAACGACATCTTGCTCATGCACCGTCTGGTGCGCGCCAAGCACGTCATTCCGGAACACGGCGAACCGTACATGCGCGCCGCCCACGGCGACCTGGCCCGTTCGATCGGCTACCTGGATAACCAAATTCACCTCATGGTGAACGGCGAAATCCTGGAGTTCGACGCACAGGGCAACGCTCGGCGCTCTAAAGCCAAGCTCCCCGCCAACGACATCATCATCGACGGTCGCGGCACGGGAGGAGGCGACGGACAGCGTATTTTGGACGACCGCCGCATTATGAGTAATGCCGGCATCTTCGTCGTCACGCTCAAGGTCTACGCCGAATCCATGCGTTTGGTTTCCGATCCGCTGCTCTTGTCCCGTGGACTTATCTACGGTTCCGAGCAAACGGCAATCAACCAAGAAGCCATTGCCTGCATTCGCAAAGCATACGAAGAAGCACTCGCACGGGGCGAGAAAAACATGAACAACTTGAAGCGTGAAGTGAATGGAGCATTGTTCCACCTCTTCCGCCGCAAGCTCGACCGCGAACCGATGATCATGCCGATCATCATCGAGGTCTAAGTATTCCAAGGAACCCAGCGGTCTCCTTGGACTCTTTGGTTTCTTTGGAATCTTTCCCAGGAAAACAT
>CAYUVW010000003.1:28543-50634 GCA_964448405.1 uncultured Candidatus Peribacteria bacterium
CCCAGCGGTCTCCTTGGACTCTTTGGTTTCTTTGGAATCTTTCCCAGGAAAACATATCGAAATCCCGCACTCTGTCATGGTAGTGTTCAGCGCCCATGAACTACGACGCCATTCTCTTCGACCTCGACGGCACGCTGGTGGATACAATCGATCTGTACAAAGACGCGTGTTTGGCGGCTCTCGGCGGCGCAGGACTGAAGTTCACTGAAGAGGACTTCGTACGGATGTACCCCACCGGCTGCTCGTTCAACGAGTGGATTCTGCACGGCGGCGGCAAGCCGGAACAGGTGCAGGAATTGCGTGATGTCCGCGACAACGCGTACTGCGACTTATTGCGTGCACATAGCGTGTTTTTGGACGGTGCCGAGAACCTGCTCACCAGCTTGGCCGGACGACCGATGGCGATCGTGACCGGTTCCTGGAAACGCTACGTGGACGCCATTGATGAAAAATTACAGGTGAGTAATCGCGTCGGACATCTGGTGACGGCCGATGACATGGGTGATTTTCATAAGCCGCACCCACACGGATTACTCTTGGCTGCCGACAGCATTGGCGTAGACCCGACCAAGTGCCTGTATGTCGGTGACCAAATGTTCGACGTCGGCGCATCCAGGGCGGCCGGTATGAAGAGCTGCTGCATCATCAGCCGCCATACTCCAACACAAGCCGTACAAGAGGCGGATATGGTCGTGCGCTCGCTGCCCGAACTGCTGAGCGTATTACACGCATAACGTTCCGTAGAACGGCGAACTGTGGTATACTGAATGGAAAAATTCACACCAACCTATGTTTAATGTTCCCGGTCTTGGAAGCAGCCAACCTGAGGTAAAAACGAAAGCAGAGGCTGCAACAAAAGCCGCGGCGGAAACGCCGACAAAGCAGGCGCATGCCGGTGTAAAACAGGCATTGAGCGAAGCATTCGCACGACCGGTTGCAGATACGGATATTTCCGTAACCGACAATCGCGGAAAGTTCCGCATTATCATTTCTCCGTCGGTACTACCCGCCAAGCGCTATATGACTGTTTTCGGCATGCAATTGCCGTTTCAACAGCGACAAACGGGCGCCGTGGACGCCGCACTGGCCAACGTGAACGTAGGAGCGAAACGCCGAATTTTTCTGCGCATGTTCCCTGAGCGCAAGAATAGCCTTCATGCCAGCAAGACGTTCCAAAATGAAGAGGCGCTGGCGCGTTTCGTTCTGGATTGTAAGCAGCGACTCGGCAACCAACCGCTGGATGCCGAAACGAAGGCAAAGGCAGAGACCGATGCGAAGGTAAAGCGCGAAGTGGAAACGAAAACCACCGCGACTCCTCCGGTGGGTGGCGTAGCCGCTGGTGGACCGGGCGGCCTGCCTGGGATGCCAGGAGGACTACCTGTGACCCCGCCGAGTGCTCCGCCGTCGCGCGGGCCGGGCGGAATACCGGGAATGCCAGACCTTGGCGGACCAGTGCCCAGTGCGACTGGACGCGGACCTGGGGTGCCGCCCGTCTCTGGTATGGCGGCTTAAGCCAGGCGCCGCACAACTTTCCCGGTGACCTTCCATCCTTCGAACGGCGTCCATTTGCACTTGGATTGCAGCTCCTCGGCACGGATGGTCCATGACACGGCCGGATCGACCACGATAAGGTCGACGGCGTTCTTTTCGGCGATGGCGTTCTTGCCAAGCTTGAAGATGCGGTTGGGGTTCGTGTGACAGAGCCTGACGATGTCCGCGGCGGTGAGACTTGGTAGCGTGGCGGGTTTTTTGGACGTGGGATGCGGCCACTTCCCCGCCGCGACGGTGAGCAAGAGCGGCAACATGGTTTCTACTCCCGGAACGCCGCTGGCAGACTGCAATCCTTTTGTTTTTTCTTCGAGCGTGTGCGGCGCATGGTCGGTGGCGATGCAGTCCACCGTGCCGTCGGCGATGCCGGCCCACAGCGCATCGCGATGCTCGGAGGTGCGAATGGGCGGATTCATCTTCACTTTGGCCTGCAGTGTTTCGTAGTCGTCCGTGGTAAGGAAAAGATGATGCGGAGCCACTTCGCAGGTGACCGGCAGACCCTCTTTTTTCGCGGCAGCAACCAATGCGATGCCCTGCTTGGTGGACAAGTGCGCAATGTGCAACGGGGTACCGATCTTGCGGGTCAGGCCAACCGCGTACGCAATGGACTTCGCTTCGGATTCGGCCGGACGCATGTCTGTGTGTGCCGCTACCAACGTAGACGTGTTCTGCTTGGCTGCCTCGGCGTTCATGTCGGGGTCTTCGCAATGCGCGATGAGCGGAATGCCCAAGTCTTTGCACGCCTGGAAAATATCCTCGACGATGCCACCATCGACTTTTTGATTCCCCGTGGAATGATCCAAGTACAACTTTACGCCGCAGCATTGTTTCTTCAGTCGGCGCAGCTCATCGGACTCGCCGGTCCACAGCTCGCGTAACGTGAACAAGTGCGCTTCTTCGGTAACGCCGAAGTAGAAGCGCAGATCACAATCTTCAATGGCCCAAGAGCGACGCACCTTGTCTGCCAGTGCCGCCACCGTGACTGTGGGCGGGTTCGTATTCGGCATTTCACAAACCGTCGTGACGCCGCCGGCAACGGCGGAGCTTGCTTCGGTGCGCATGGTGGCTTTGTGCTCGAACCCCGGCTCGCGGAAATGCACATGGCAGTCGATGAGCCCCGGCAGCACCCATTTGCCAGATGCATCGACCGTTTCGTCATCCTTGGATGTCTCCAGACCGGCGCCGATTTTGGCGACCACTCCGCCCGCCAGGAGCAGGTCGGCTGCGGTTTGACCGGCGGGAAGAATCACTGTGGCGTTACGGATGAGCATGTTGCGCGAAGAAAGAGAATGCGAGCATGATACAGCATCACGCTCTTCCCCCGCTCCGCATGATGCCCAAGCCGCCACTCGCACGGTACGCAGACTGGACCCTGCTCCTACTCCGCGTCTCGGTAGGCGCCACGTTCATCGGCCACGGCATGATGAAATGGGGCATGCTCAATGCCCCCGCGGGCGACGCGATGTCGCTCATCATGAAAATTCTGGCCATTGTGGAGCCCATCACCGGCGTCATGGTGATTTGTGGCGTGGCGGTCGAAGTAGCGGCGGTAGCACTGGTGGTGGCCATGGCGGGCGCGGTTGCGTCGAAATTTTCCGCAGGCGGTGGATTCATCGGCAAGAACGCTTGGGAATTTGAAATGTTGCTCCTGCTTTGCAACCTAGTATTGCTCTCCACTGGGCCTGGACGCTTTTCGCTGGATGCCGTCCTGACGCGCGAAGAGCGCCACTGGTGGCAGTTCTGGAAGAAGAGCTGATCCGCATTACGGGAAGAACAACAGCTTCACGCCACCCACAATGAGAATGCCGGCCTGCAGCAATTCGAATGTGCGTAGCGGGCAATATTTCAACAACTTTTTGCCGAGCGCCACGCTCAGGAACAACGTGGGAATGAGTAGTAGGAACAACTGTGTGATCTCCGGCGTCCATGCGATGCCGTACGTATACGGCACGAGCTTGGCCAGGTTCATGGGTAGCGCAATGACCGTGGAAGTGCCGATGAAATCGTTCTTGCGCAGGCCCATGCTCATTAGCGCCGGCGCCCGGATGAGCGCTGCGTTGCCGACGATGCCCCCCAGGAATCCGTTGAACGCGCCGAGCGGCAGCAACAAGGCCGGCGTGGGTGAAGTAATTTTGGGAATCTTGGGCAGTGGAAACGCCTCCATGAAACCCATGGCCAAAATAATGAGCCCGACGGTGATTTCCAATGCGCGCGGCGGCACCCAGAACAGCAGCATGCCTCCGGCGAAACTGGCCGGGATGCCGAGTGCGCAATACCAAAGCGCAATGTCCCAACGCACGTGGCCGCGAAAATGAAACAATTTGGCCAGCTGGATGGCGGTACCCAGCATCGCACTGAGCGCCACGCTCTGCTGGATGGGAAAACCCAACATGCTGAGTGTTACGAGCGTGATGACCGAGAGTCCGCCGCCGGCAACCGCCGAAAAAACACCGCCCGCCGCCATAATCGGCAGGGCGATTAGGAGGAGGTGGGAATTCATGCTTTTCCGAGAAGCATTGCGAGGAGCGCCATGCGTACCGGCACACCGTTGCTTGCCTGGCGGAAGTAGCCGGCATTCGGCAAGGCATCGACGTCGGTGGCAATTTCCCCAACGCGCGGCAACGGATGCAATACCGTCGCTTTGCTGCCTTTGAGTGTGTCGGCAGTCAGAATGTATTTCAGTTTCAGGCGCTCATATTCGCTCTTGTCGGCAAAGCGCTCCTGCTGAACGCGCGTCATGTAGATGATGTCGGCACCGACACCGTTTGCAATATCGTCGGTTTCTTGGAACGCAATCTTCTTCTCTTGCAGGAAGCTGGTGACTTTCTCCGGCATCGTGAGCTCCTTGGGTGAAATGAGTGTGAACTTCACATCCTTATAGAGACCCAACAAATAGCTGAGCGAATGCACCGTGCGGCCGTACCGCAGATCACCGACCATCGCGATATGAATGCCGTCGACCTTGCCGCGCTCTTTCTGAATCGTATACAAGTCCAAGAGCGCCTGCGTGGGGTGTTGTCCTGGGCCGTCGCCAGCATTGATGAATGGCACGCTGGCAACTGCAGCGGCTTGATCGGCACTGCCCTGCTGCGGATGGCGCATGGCGATGATGTCTGAGTACGCGCTGGCCATGCGGATGGTGTCCTCGATTGTCTCTCCCTTATACAGCGAGCTGAACTGCACCCCCTCGGCCGTGATTACCGATCCACCGAGCCGCTGCATGGCGGACTCGAAGCTGAGGCGCGTACGTGTAGACGGCTCGTAGAACAACGCTGCGAGAATTTTTCCTTTCAGCAAATCGCTGCCGCCCTTGGCGCGAATCTTCGCCATGTCTTCGGCAACCGATAAAATCGCGTCCGTGTCGGCTCGGGAGAGCTGCTTGGTGGACGTGAGATGTTTGAAGTTGAAGGCCATTCGGTTCACTCGGACGATACGAAGGTACCGACGCAATGTCAATGATCCATGACTGATTTCCAGAAAAAACGGCCGCACTCGCGGCCGTGGTTCTCCTGGGCCTCGTAGTCTGGATGAGCAGTACTTACTGCAGTTGGATATCGTCGGCAGAAGGCGGATCGAACACTCCGTCATCCGGCTGCACCGGCTGCCCGATGCTCGGCAGCTCGCCCCAAGTAACGTCCTCTGCATCGACACCGGGTTGACCCAGAAGATCTTCCAATCTCTCGGTCGCCTCGTCGGAAACCTGCTGAGGCTGTACGGACACATCCGGCTTGGCGGGGAGGACTTGGCGTTCCGGCTGGAGCTCAACATCGGGAAAGTCGAAAGCAAAGCCTTCGCCGTCGCCGTTCATGGAATTCATCGGCATGGTGTAGTGGGGGAAGAAAGTACTGACCTCAGTATCGCCATGGCGCGGGACTTCACAATGCTTCAATGGTCTAATATTATTACTTTTCTCCTATAGCGTTAAAAATAGGCCTCATTCATGCGCTACACTGCCGCTGCATGCGTGCGAGCACCTCGGCTGCCGGCGGACAAGCGCGAACTATTGCGGCGTCGACACTGTGGCAATTCGCCAGTCAGATCGTCATGGCGGCGCTCAGTATTGTCACGGTGAAGTTCGTGGCCATCGGCCTCACCAAAGAATTGGCGGGAAACTACAACTCCGCATACGGGTACCTGCAAATTTTCGGCATCTTGGCCGATTTCGGATTGTATGCGGTGGCCGTACGTGAAGTCAGTAAAGCAGCAGACCGCGAGCGTGTGCTGGGAACATTGCTGGTGCTGCGCTGCATTATTTTGACGCTGTCCCTCGGTTCAGCCGTCGCCATCGCCTGGCTGGTACCCATGTGGCATGGCCAGCCGTTGCCGCTGGCGGTGTCCATTGCCTCTCTGGTGCCTGCGTTCACATTAATCGCCGGCATTATCCGTGCGGCGTTCCAGGTCGAATACAAAATGCAGTACGTGTTCATTGCGGAAGTAACGCAGCGCATTGTTACGGTGTCGCTGATCGGCATGTTCATCGCCATGGGCGTTCGTCAAAGCAGCGACATTCGCATTTGCTTTGCCTTCCTTGCCATTGGCGGACTTGGCTCGCTGCTCCTCCTCTTGTTGTCGCTGATCCTGAGTCACAAATTCATCCGCGTGCGTCCGTACTGGGACCCGACTCTCCTGAAGTCGTTGCTGCGAAAAGCGGCGCCGTACGGCATCGCATTTTTGTGCGTGGCGCTGTACCGGCAATTCGACGTGGCACTCATTGCTTTGCTTCGACCGGATTATGAAATCCAAAACGCCTACTACGGCTTTGTGCAACGCATGATGGACATGGCGTATTTGTTGCCCACATTCCTGTTGAATTCCACGTTGCCCATGCTCAGTGAGCGCGACGCACGCGGAGAGGACACGCGCACCATGCTGGGAAAAACGCTGCTCATCGTACTGATCATCGGCATCGTCTCGTTATTGTTCGCCGCGCTCTGGGCAAGGCCGCTCACCGATTTACTGACAACGCCTGCGTACTTGGCGACTGCCGAAAAACCGGGCTCCGACACCGCGCTGTTGATCTTGAGCGTACCGATGTTCTGTAACGGCATTATTTTATTCGGCTTTTATACGCTGCTTACCAAGCATGCCTGGCGCCCGCTGGTCGCGAGCATGTTCGTCGGCGTAGTCATCGCGCTGATTTCGAATATTCTTCTGATTCCGCAGCTGGGATTCGTCGGCGCCGCAATCACGTCGGTAATCGTGCACGTGGTCTTGTCCGTACTGCTCTTGCCCCAAGCGCTCAGTCGCATGCCCGCCCGGTTCCCCATCCGTTACGTCGGGCAACTCCTCTGCTTTGCCGCGCTGTTGGCAGGAATATTGTGGTTCACCCGCACGGCGCTCACCGGCAGCTTGGTAACGGGAGCCGCGCTGGCGGGTATGGGCATCGTGCTCATTGGTCTATTGATGATTACCGGCCTGAAGCGCAGTTGTTTGGAGGGGTAGGGGTTATTGTCGGAAATAGGGGTTTGTGGTATACTGGGGAGAAATGTTCAACACAAATATTCGTCTCGGTTTGGTTGTCGCCGGTATGACAATTGCTTCTGTGGCATTCGCCGCAGGGGTACCCAGTAACGTGGTACGTGTGGGGGCAAAGGTCGAAAACGGCAAATTGATCGTTGATTGGGACGCCGCCACGGATGCGGCAGGCATCGCTTCGTATCGCATTTACTACAGCCGCAAATCGATTTTGGACAACGGCGGTGATTACGACGATTTTGAGCAAACGGCGGACGAAGCCACGCAGTATGCATTCCCGCATTTGCCGTACGCAGGCCAGAAAATCTATTTGGCTGTACTGGCCGTCAATACCTCCGGATTGGAAAGTGACGCATTCGAGGCCGAGACTTCGGTCGACCTGCCGTCTGGTGATGCACAGCCCGGACCCGATGTCGGTCCTGGCCCACAGATTACAGAAAACCCGCCTGCAGCCATGCAGAAGGGCATGACCGTAGACCGCATAGACGTACCGAACAATTCCACCGTCGTCGTTACCTTTTCCCAGCCGCTTGCCGACACGCAGCAGCTCGGACCCGGGTTCTTTATTATCGTCGATGAACAGGGCGGCATTCTGGAAGTACGCGAGTACGCTAAAGACGGCGCTACGGTCACGCTGACCACCGGCGAACAGACCGACGGGCGCAAGTACATCTTGGGAGTTCTGCAGCGCATTACCGGCGAAGACGGCTCGAGCATCGACGGATCTGCGCCACAAACGCCGTTTACCGGCATGGGTGCGTCTGCTGAAAGTTCATCCTCCTCGGAGGCACCGGTCGCCGTCGAATCCAGCAGCTCGGCTCCGGCAAATGACTACGGTCGCAACCCGAATCTTACGAACCCCGCCAACGGCAACGAGTACGGCCGTAACCCGAATCTGGCGAACCAGAACGTCGGCAACAATCAGAATTTCTTGGATTTGCTCCGCAATCGAACGCAGGCCGGCGTCATCACGCAGCCGACGCAAATTCGCGACACCGTACCCCCCGAAGACGCCTCGCTGCTGAGCCTCCGACGCGTTCTGCGAACGGACGGAACCTATAACGTCGTCGCACAGTGGCGCGGCAGCCCGGACACCGCTCGCGATTTGAACGGCTACGCCATCGCCACGACGAATAACGGCTACGCTTTCACGCCGAGTTCCACCATTGATGCAGATCAAACTTCCGTGCAGTACACGCGCATTTCGCCGGGTACCTTCGGCGTGCGTGTCAGTGCGTTCGACCAGGCCGGAAACCGCTCGGCAGGTATCGATAAAATCATCACGCTGCCGCAGTCCGGAATCGGTCTGATCGGCGTTATGGCCGTTTCGGGCATTGCCGCCGCCCGCGGCATCCGTCGCAAGCGCCAGGCGTAGGCTTGGTGCATGTACCTTCGCAGCGCTGCTCAGGCAAAGCGCTTCTTCTTCGGCATGATGCTCTGCGTCTGCATCGCGTTGCTCGCCTGGCGCGAGTACTCGCTGTTGCCCGACGGCAGGCTGCATCTGTTGTTCCTGGACGTCGGACAAGGTGACGCCGCGTTGATTGTGACACCCCAGGGGCGCCGCATTCTCATCGACGGCGGACCCGACTGGACCGCGCTTCGGCAACTTGGTGAACATCTGCCGTTCTTCGACCGACGCATCGACCTTCTCGTGCTGACGCACCCGCACCAAGATCACCTGGCGAGCTTTCCGGAAATCATCCGACGTTATCCGGTGGGGTCCGTGCTCATGGCGGGAACACCGTACGTCCTGGGTCGCTATCAAGCATTCATGGATGCGCTGGCAACGGAACGCGTACCGGTCATCGGACCCGAAGTCCGTCGCATCCAAGTGGAAAGCGGCGTAACGCTGGCGGTGCTGTGGCCGCCGCCCGATACGTTCGGCGCACAGGTGGGTAATGTGAATATCGCGTCGGTCGTGACGATGCTCGAATATCGCACCCATCGGGCGCTGTTCACCGGGGATATCGAGGAGGTGACCGAGCGCGAGCTTGTGCGGCTGAACACCGACCTGCATGCCGACATACTGAAAGTACCGCATCACGGCAGCCGCGGGTCATCGTCGGCGCAGTTTTTACAGGCCGTCGGCATGGCGACGGCGGTGATTTCCTCGGGCTCGGGCAACACGTTCGGTCATCCGCGCCCGGAGGCCTTGCAGCGCCTGGCAGAGGCGGGCGCCCTCATCCGCCGTACCGACCAGGAAGGCACGATTGCCATTACGTGGGACTAGCACTCGCAAAACGGAGGCATCGGGTATACTCTCTTGGACTTTATGCGCACCCTCCTCATCGTCGCCGGCAGGTCCACGCGTTTCTGGCCGCTCAGTGATAAAAATTTGTGGCGATTGGCAGGCAAGACCCTGTTGCAGCATCAGGTCGACCGTTTGCAGGAAGCCGGGTGCACCGACGTGGTGTTGGTGGGTGGCGCTCATAATATGGACGCGCTGCGTGCGCTGTTCCCGGATAACAAAATCATTGAGCAGGCCGATTTGTCGCTCGGAATGCGCGGAGCACTGCTGTCGTCACTGCTCTATTGCGGCGCCGAACCGGTGTTGATTGTGAGTGGCAACGACGTAGTGGAATCCTCGGCATATGCGTCGCTCCTGAAAAAGTTCAAGAAGAACGCAAAGGCCGACGGACTGCTGCTCGCTCGCAAGGTTGATCGCTATTTCCCGGGCGGCTACCTCACGCTGGAGAACGGGCTGATCCGCGGCATCGTGGAAAAACCCGGTGCCGGCAAGGAGCCGAGCGACCTGGTGAACTTGGTCGCCCATGTGCACCGCAACGCAGCTACGCTGTTCGATGCGCTATCGCGTGTGTCGCCGACGAAAGACGACGGCTACGAAATTGCATTGGATGAGTTGTGCAAAGAGGGTCACTACGAGGCGGTCGCCTATAAAGGTCTTTGGCAAGCCGTAAAGTACCCATGGCACCTGTTGGCACTGCTGCCGATTCTGCTGAATGACATGGGCAAGAAGAAGATCAGTCGTAAGGCCCATGTGCACAAGTCGGCCGTTGTGGAGGGGCACGTTATTTTAGAAGAGGGTGTCCGAGTGCTGCCGCACGCCAGCGTCATTGGGCCGTGTCATATCGGCAAAGGGACGGTGATTGGCAATAACGCGCTTGTGCGAGGCAGCTCCATTGGCCAGCGCTGTGTCATTGGCTACAACACCGAGGTTGTACGATCGGTGATTGGTGACGATGTCTGGACGCACAGCAGCTACGTCGGAGACTCGGTTTTAAGCGATAATGTGTCGCTGGGTGCTGGAACGACGACCGGGAACCTGCGCCTGGATGAAGCCGAAATCTCATCGTTGGTGAAGGGCGAGTCGGTCGGCACCGGTCTCGATAAATTCGGTACCGCCGTCGGCGAGGGCGCGCGTACCGGCATTCACACGTGCATTGGGCCGGGTGTGAAAATCGGCGCACGGAGCTTTGTCGGATCCAACGCACTCATTTCCCAGGACATTCCCGACGACTCGTTTGTTAAAACCTCGACTGCCATCGACATCCGACCGAACACGAAAGCGCCGGCAAAACCAGCCGACCGTGAAAAATTTAAACGGAAGATTTAGGGGGATATGTGGAAAGGCTGATGGGTGGATATGTCCCACCTCGTGGCAACCTTCCACATGCGTCACTTGTCATTCGCTACTCATAGCGCACATTCGGAGAGCGTGGACACAAGCCGAGTCTTTCTGAGTTTTCCACACCATGTACACATGTTTATCGCACGCAAAAGTTATCCAGATTGACATTGAAAATGGCTCTCAGTAGAGAAAAACTCAATGAGTACAAGCTTGAGTCTTCCCCGCCTTTCCTTGTGGTTACACCAGAAATATCCCTCACTCCACAATGCCTATGATTACTACGAACTTTAGAAATTTACTTTAAAAAAACATCCCGTTAATAAAGCGAAATTGTTTCCTTGATAAGTCCGGCAACTTCCACTTGAATGAGTCCCTATGAAGTTCTCCTGCAAGACCCAAGAATTATTAAACGCCTTACACCTTGTAAGTCGTGCAATCGGCAACGAACAAACACTTCCCATTCTTCAAAACGTTTTATTGCAGGTAGAAGGAAAGCGTTGCACGTTGAGTGCTACGAACTTGGAATTATCCATTGTCACAAGTTTTGAAGTGAACATTGAAAATGAGGGTGGTATTACTGTTCCAGCAAAAGCGATTCTCAACTTCATTCAATATAACCGTGATGATGAGGTGTTGCTGGAAACAAGTGAGGGAACACAGGTGAAAATTCATTCAAAGCACGCAAAAGCTGTTATTGCAGGTGAGGCAACGAGTGGTTACCCGGTGATTACGTCGATTCAAAAAGAAACGGCACTCACTATTCCTGTGGGTCCGCTAATCGACGCATTGAATCTTGTGACATTCGCTTGTGCGAAAACCACGTCACGCCCGGTGATTTCCGGTGTGTATGTCCGCGTGGAAAAAGGAAAAATCATCCTTGTTGGTACGGATAGCTACCGTCTTTCTGAGTATAAAATCCCCGTCAGTGGTCTTAGTGGTGAAGTCGCATGCATTATTCCGGCACGCTTTTTAGAAGAATTGAAAGCCGTGGTGTCATCCAAGCGTGGCGATGAAGAGAAGGCGGCCAAGGCCGAGAAAACAACCGAGAAGACCGAAAAGAAATCCAAAGAAGTTGAAACACTGGATATCAACATGAGCGCGCAGCAAATCGAGGTGCAGTACGGTTCTACAAAACTCACCAGCCGACTCATTGACGGGAAGTTCCCGGATTACGTCCAGGTGTTGCCAAAAGAGAAGCACACCACAGTGACGGTACCAACTCGCGAGCTTTTGGCTGCCGCGAAGCGCATGCATTACTTTGCCAAAGAGGTGAATAACAACATCACATTCACAGTGACGACGAACGCATTGCATTTAACAACCAAGCAAACACAACTTGGAAAAGATGAATCGACCATCGACGCCCAGGTGGATGGTAAGGAGAATAAAATCGCCATCAGCTCCAACTACATGATCGACTTCTTGTCGCGCATCGGAGCCGACGAACTCTCCATCGAAGTTTCGGATAAAATGCATCCCGCAGTGTTTAAATTGCCGGGCAACGAAAACTACCTGCACCTCATCATGCCTTTGCGCATGGCTGAAGATTGATGTAGAGTAGTACTCGTCCGCACAAGAAAACATTCGTGCGACGTTCTTCCATTGGAGTGATTTACATCTCAGTCCGCACGCGATGCGGACGGGACTTTGCTTTCAGAGCATGATTCCTGCGTTGTTCATCGGTGAGAAGACCCATAGCGAGCTGGCCGATCTGCTCGCCGCCAAGCGTGCCCTCACGTTGTCGGGTTTGAGCAATGAAACCGCCCGCGCAATGATCATCAGTCACTTGTTGGGGTTCCGCCCCAAGCCGACGGTGATTTTGACCGAGGACGCCGTGCGCTGCGAAGGGTTGTTGCACTGGCTGCAATTCTTTGAACGCGACAGTTTTATTTTGCGGTTTCCAGAAGAGGAGTGCACCTCGCACGATCTTGGGACGGTGATCCGCGTGCTGAAAGGTGACGGCATTGCCATTGTGGATCGTGAGACCTGGGAACGCGAATTACCGCTATTCCGAGAACTTCAGGACGCCAGTCTTACCATGAAGGTCGGTGACAACGTGGATTTTACAGCACTCTTTTCAGATCTTATCGACCGCGGCTACAGCCACAGCGGTGGTCAGGAATTGATGCCGGGCGAATATCACCGCACTGGCGATGTGCTGGATGTCTTCCCTGCCGGCGAAGAACGCCAGCTACGCGTGATGTTCTCCTTCGACAAGGTGGAGAAGATCATTGTTACCGAAACCGGCGAACTGGCCGACTCCGTCACGCTGTACCCGCTCAACTGGGAGAAGACGGCACTACTTGGAAAGCAATTGCCGAAGCAGAGTTTGATCGTCATCGACGACCAAGATGATGTGGCGGTGGAGGCCGATGTGGAAAAATTGTCACTCACCAGTTTTCCGGAAACAGAGGAGAACCATGTGCACTTGCGCTATTTGTCGGTGCTGAAGTTCTACACGCTGTCCGATTTCATCAACGACGTGAAGGACAAGCTCAACCAAGGCTGGTCGCTGGTGGTGGTTACCAAGCGTGCCGAGGAACTGGAGGGCATTCTCACGGAAGAAAACATTACGCACACACTCAAGGCCGAGCGCAGGCCCGGCATGATGACCGTGGTTGCAGCCGAGCCTAACGAGCTGCTCCCCCACTCGCTGCAGAACCCCGACATGAAGTGTGCGCTGATTACCGATCGCGAAATCTTCTCGCTCCGTAAAGAAGCAAAGCAGCGCTCAGTGCAGCGTCTGGCGCTTGATTTCATCACCTCGTTGCAGGTCGGCGACTTCGTGGTCCACATGGAGCACGGCATCGGCCGTTTCGAGGGCATGACACAGAAAGAAGTGGATGGATTGGCCCGCGAGTATCTGGAAATCACCTACGCCGAGGGCGACAAGTTGTTCGTGCCGGTCGATCAGGCCGACAAGCTCAGTAAGTTCGTGCACGAAGAGGGTGATGAGCCCGTGCTTACACGCTTAGGTTCGGTGGAGTGGAAGAAAATCACCAAGAAAGTGTCTGAACAAGCCGAGAAAGTCGCCAAAGAACTGCTGGAAATTTACGCCAAGCGTTCGCGTGCCAAGGGGCATTCGTTCCCGACCGATACCGAGGATCAGCACAAATTCGACCAAGCATTCCCGTATACCGAGACGCCGGGTCAGATTAAAGCCATTGAAGACATTAAGCGCGATATGGAAGGACCGCATCCCATGGATCGCTTGGTCTGCGGAGACGTGGGATTCGGCAAGACCGAGGTCGCCATGCGCGCTGCGTTCAAGGCCGTGCAGGGAGGGCGCCAGGTCGCGTTTTTATCGCCCATTACCATCTTGGCCGACCAGCACTACCGCAGCTGCATCGAGCGTATGAAGGGCTTCAATATCCGCATCGAGATGCTGTCGCGCTTCCGCACCGCCGCCGAGCAGAAAGAAACACTCAAGCGCCTTGCCGAGGGCAAGGTGGATATCGTCGTTGGTACACACCGCTTGCTGCAGGAAGACGTGGTCTTCAGTAATTTGGGCCTGCTCATCGTGGACGAAGAACAGCGTTTCGGCGTGAAGCAAAAAGAGCGCATGAAACAAATGCGTGCCGCGGTGGACATCCTCACGCTCACGGCCACACCCATCCCCCGCACGCTCAACCTTGGTTTGCACAAACTGCGTGACATCACGACCATCACCACGCCGCCGCCCGGACGCATGCCCATCATCAGCGAAGTCCGCAAATATTCGGATGGCTTGATCCGCGATGCGATCATGAAGGAGACCGCCCGCGGCGGACAGGTCTACGTGCTTCACAATCGCGTTGAGACGATCGATGCCTTCGCCGCCAAGCTCAAGGCCATTGTGCCGAGCGCGACGTTCGTGGTGACCCACGGACAGTTGAAGCCGGAAGTCTTGGAGGAACGTATTTTCAAATTCAAAGATGGTCAGTACCAGGTGCTGGTCAGTTCGACCATTATCGAGAACGGTATCGACTTGCCGCGTGCCAACACGCTCATCGTGAACGAAGCCGAGAAGTTCGGTTTGTCGCAGCTGTATCAGCTCCGTGGCCGCGTCGGTCGCAGCTCGCTGCAGGCGTATTCATACTTCTTGTACCACTCACAGCGCCTGAAAGACGACGCCAAGAAACGCTTGAAGGCCATTGTGGAAGCCAGCGAACTCGGTTCCGGATTCCAGATCGCCATGCGCGACTTGGAGATCCGCGGTGCCGGTGAAATTCTGGGCGCCAACCAGTCCGGCAACATGCAGACCGTGGGCGTCAGCCACTTCCTGCGCATGCTCAAGAGCGCGGTCGAGGAACTCAAGGCCGGCGGCCACCGCGAGGAAGACGACACGAACACCAGCGCGGAAATCATTTTGCCGTTCGAAGCGCTTATTCCGACGTTCTACATTCCCGATGACGAAGAGAAAATCGGTGTGTACCAAAAGCTGGCCGGCAGCGAAGACGAAGCCATGCTGCTCGAGTTCTCCGAGGATTTGCGCGAAGAGTACGGACCGCTGCCCAAACAAGTACTCAACCTGCTGGATATCCTGCGCCTGAAGATGGCTTGCCGCCGTGCCGGTGTCATGCGTGTGAAGGCTGAAACCGTCCGCAACGACAAAGAAATCGTGCTCACACTGCAGCCGCGCGTCACTGCCAACGAAATCATGCAATTACTGTCCAAGAACTCGAATTGGCGCATCGTGAGCCAGACATTGCGGCTTTCCCAAGCCTTCTACGAGCGCGAAGAGGGTGCCGAGTGGCTCCCACGACTCACGGCTGAAATCGGTCTGCTCGCCAAGAAAACACCAAAGAAATAGCTCTCGATTGAGCGAAAAGGCGATTTGTGCTACAATAAGAAGATTTCGCATACAAACATGCAAACCAATTCCGATAGCGGCACAGCTGCAGGCGCAACAAGCGCCGGAGGTATTCCGAATTTCGACGGAGCAAGCCTGTTTGCATTCAACGATGTTGATTTGCCGGACGGCCAAGCCGTGTATGACCGCATTATGAGTGGAATCGATCCGGAGTTGACCTCTGGGAACGTGGGTTCACTGAAGGAGAAATACGCTACGGAAACACCCGAGGAAAAGCAGGCGCGTGCCAAGCGCTATGCAGCCGCGTACGCCGAGTACGACACGCAGTATGCCCAATACCAAGCCAAGCGCGATGGGGCAGTTGTTCGCTACAAGGCTCAGGCGTTGAAATCCCTAGAAGACAGCAATAAGAAAATCGAAGACGCCGACATGCTCGATCTTGAGCAGCAAATTCATTCCGCTTAGTTCTATGGAAAACACACACATGCTGTACGGCGCACGCACTTCGGGTCACACATGGGGCGAAGCGCGCATGGCCTTCCTGATGCCGCCGGAAGACCCGCGTGGTCCGGAAGCTCCGCCGATCAACAGCGAGGCGGTTGCGCCACCATTCAACATCGAAAATACCGAGGCGACGACCGGACAAGAGGTGCAACGCGCGACGCAGGAGCAGCTCCAGGCCAAGACCAAACTCATTACGGCCGCATTCAATACGTTCAATACCGGTCTTGCCAATTTTAAAGACAGCTACGCCAAACAAATCAAGGAAGCGGTTGCCAATGGCGATCCCGAACTTGCCAATAAATTGACGGCGGAGCGCGACCAGCGCGTCACCAAGATCATCGCCGATGTGAACGCTCGTCTTGCAGAGCTAAGCAACACGCGCGGATTTCCGTCGTATCGCGTCGTCCAACAAGGTGAAAACATTTCCTTGGCCACCGGTGAAACCGGACGCGTAGATCTGCAAAATGCGCTGCGCAACGTGCCCGAAGGACTGAAGAAGAAAATCATGAATATGCCGCCTGCCGAACAGGAGGTGTTTGCACGCACGTTGTCGGTCATGACGCCGGAACAACTAACAGCAGCCGCCCCGGTATTGACCGACGCCCTGCGACGCGTGGAGGGCATGAACGCAATCCAGCGTCAGGCCGTCATTGCGGGCTTACTGAACCCAGGTACGACACCGGATCAGTTGGTAAAAACATTCCGCTTGAATCCGGCCCAAGCACGCGCCGTGAATGAGTTCTTTACCGCCGTGAATGCCAACCCAGCTGCTCGCGATGTGCTGAAGCGCCATCTTGAGGCTTGCCAGAACGTCGTTGCAAGCGGTGCCGCCAACGGCAGTGAAATCCCGGCGAATAATCCCGCTCGCACCGCGGAAATTCTGTCTGCCATCGGCGCACCGGCTCTCACCCCGCAACAAGTGGGCAACATCCGCGTCGCGCTGGCGAACTACGTCGAAAAAATCGGCGGCAACCCCGATGCTACCGAAGGAGACCGCGACATCGAGAAGGGCAATCTTATGATGATGGGCGTAAACCCCGATGCCCGCGTCGACGGTTTCATGACGCTGAATCAAGTTTGCGACAAAATGCGCGCCAACGAGCCGATCGGCGGCAAACTCGCCGTTCGTACCGTCCACCCGCGTGATTTGGGCGGCATGCAGCTTATGGGCGCACTGACGTTCTTGTCCGGATTCGTCAATAAATTGAGTAAAGATGACAAGCCGCTGAACCGGCCCAACACCAATCCCCAAAACAATGCCGATCGACAGAAGCGCATTAGTGAAATCGATCAAACCATCAAGCGCAACGAAGAAGAGATCAAGAAGCTGAATGCAGAACTTGTTGGTCCTCCGGCGCCCAATGAAAAGCGCGCCAAGGAGATTCGAGAGCGCATTTCCAAATTAGAAAAAGACAATAAGTCGCTGGCTGCCGAGCGTGAGCGGCTGCAAAAAGAAGTTGCCCAGAACCCCAATGCCGAACAGATTGCAAAAATCGATAAAACCATTAAGGCAAACGAAGAGGAAATCAAGAAACTGACTGCCAGAATAGACGGCCCGCCGCCGTTGCCCGCCGCCGAAGTGAAGGCGCTCACCGAGCAAAGGACGAAACTGGAAAACCAGAACAAGGAACTCCGGCAGCAGCGCGAAAAATTGCAAAAAGAAGGCAATACGCCTCCCCCTCCTGGCCCTGGCCCAGAGGGGCCGCGCTTGCCGCATACCCCTGAAAATCGCGAAGCTCTGCAAAAAGCCAGCGACGAAGCGCAGAAAACACTCGATAACGCCATTGCCAGCGGAACAGATCACACTGCCACGATTCAGGCCTACGACAGAGCAATTGGTTCCTATGAAAACGAGGCAGCTCATTTGCAAGAATATGCAAATCCAGACGCGGTAAGTCCCGGACGCCTGAAAACTGTCGTTGATAAAATTGGAACGCTCCGCGAAATGCGCACGTCGACTGACGGTCCGATTTGGAAGAAGGGCGAGCAGGATTTGACGCAAGCCCACAGCATGCCGGAAACCGACAGCCCTGCCAAACTTCGGAAATTTGACGCCGTTGCAACAGCGCTTCGAACACAGCTTGCCTTTTTGCAGCGGTACTACCCGACGGTGCCTGCTTTGCAAGCGCCATACGCCACGGAGTTGTCACAAGTTCTTCGTGATCGCGCCGCGATTGAGCCGCCTTTGCCGCACACGCCCGAAACGCGCGAGAAATTTTCCAAAGAGACGGATGTTGCCAAGAAAGCGCTGGCAAATGCAATCGCCAGCGGCACCGATGCGCCAGCCATTTTGCGCGGCTACGACAACGCCATCAATGCAATGCAGGCCGAACTGGTGCACCTTGCCGGCTACCAGGTACCAGACGTTCCGGTTGCCGGAGAACCCGCTTTGAATACGCAAATTCGCGCGCAGAAACTGACGTTGGCTTCGGATATCGCCACCGCCCAACGTGGTAAGGTTGAGGCCATCAGTACGCAGTTGCAGGCAGCATCTACAACTGCCGAAGGCATGCCGCAAACCGATAATCCTGCGAAGCTGCGTCGCCTGGATGCCATGGTCACCGCGTATCGCAATGAGCTGATCCATCGCCAGGACCACTACTCGGCTGGCAGCGCTCGCATCGTTGAGCTGGAGACCAATATTGCAGATGCACGACGCGCACGGGCGGCATTGCCGACGACGTAAGGTCAGCAAAACATCTTCCCCGGCCTCTCGGTGAGGCCGGTCTTTATGAATGAGCCTCTCCATGTCGTTTCGGCACAGTAGGCACGGACGAAGTCGGATGGTGCCGGGGAGAGGACTTGAACCTCCATGGGGTTGCCCCCGTCAGCTCCTAAGGCTGATGCGTCTGCCATTTCGCCACCCCGGCATGACCACAGTGTGTCATAAGCGCGCTACAGATGCGACGACGGCTTCTTTTTCTTGTCGTCGGCATGCGATAAATCTTCCAGCGTCCGCGCCAGGTCAATTTCCGCTTTGCGCTTCTGCAAGCGCAGATTTTGGTCTGCTCTGTCTTTAAACATTTTCAAACCATTCTCCACGCCTATTTTTTCCATACGTACATCCATCTCAATATCCGCGCGGCGTTCGGCGAACTCTTTTTCAATGAGCCTATAGGCATTGCGTGACTGCGCATTCAGCGTCGCCCGACGATCTTCAGCTTTCAGCGCGCTTACGCCTACGCCTGCGGCAGCGAGCTTGCTTCGCATATCCGAATCCAGAGCGGAAACACGCATGCGATGCCAGCCCTCCAGGGAATACAGTTTCTGTTGCGCTGAATTTTGAATCACCACTTTATGCGCCTGCGCTTCAGTCGAAGCATTCTCGATACTGGCGGCGTATTCATGATCGAGCTGCTCAATACGTGCGCGGAATTTCCGCTGCGCCTCGCGCGTCAGTCGATCATGCTCCTCCTCGGCCTGCAGCTTCTTGCGCTGCGCCTCACCCTTAATACGGGCCTGCTCGTGCAGTTCGCCCATGTATTGAGCCTGCTTCTTGCGCTCCTCGGCCTTGGCCTTTTCTTTGGCCTCCATATCCAAGCGAATTTTCTCCCGGCGCCTCTTCTCATCGGCAATATCCTTCTCGCGTTGGCGATACGTTTTTCTGTAGCCAGCCGCCGCATCTTTTTTCGCTTCTTTTCGTTCCGCCTCTTCCTTGGCGGCCGCCTGCCAGCGTTTGTTGCGGCTGGCCTGCTCGTCTTTCAGACGTTGTTTAATGCGCGCCTCGCGCTCAAAACGTTTCTGTCCGACTGCGGCGACTTTTTGCATCTCTTGCTCGCGTTCGCGTGCCTGCTTGGAGCTTTCCGCAGCCGCCCTGGGGTCGTCGGCCGACGTAGCCGCCGCAGCGGGTTGCGCAGCTGGCTCACGCGTACCGATGGGGATGCTGCCGTCCTCCATGAAATTATTGAGAAACGTGCGAAGAACCGATTGCAGAAAAATTGTCCGCAGTTAAGAAGTCCGTATAGACGCCGTTCGCACCATGTTCAAGAAATTGCCGTGCCCGCCGTGGATCGTTGATCGTATGCACGAACGCGTCTTTTCCCGCTTCGCGTACGGCAATAGCCAGCGCCGAAGAGAATCGTGATTCGCTCATGGTCACCGCAACCACCTGGGGCTCTCTTTTCACAAAATTCTCCACCTCGTCATCGGTCGCTTTTGTGCGGTACAGGGTAAGAACCACGCGCGGGAAATGGTGAGCGACGTTGATTTGCGCCAACTCTTTCAGGTCGTAAATTTGCGGCACAATGCGCTCCAAGAGCGCCGGGTCCTTTCGGCGGGCGATTTTTACAACGGTCGCCAGCATGGTGGCGGTATTCCGCTTTGTATCCGTAATCAATGTCACATTCGGGTGCCGCTGCAGCAACTCCAAAAGCTGTTCCAATGAAAGCGGTGTGTACGCCCCAAGAACCCGATGCTCCAAGAATTCATCGGTCGTCAGCGAGTCCGTACGCGCGTCACTCTCCATAAAACGAGACAATACTTCATCATGAAATGCGACGATGCCGTCGCGGGTGAACTGCAAATCAACCTCCACAATCGTTCGCCCTGCCAGCACACTTTGCACGAATGCTTCGCGTGAGTTGGTGTATGTTTTGCCCTCCACGCCGCCTAATGCATGGCCGATGAGCACGATGCCGTTTTCCGCAGGGGTCGCGGAAAGCGGTGTTACAACCGCACTGCGCGCCAGCATGTGCGATGTGCCGCCGCCGGCAAGAGCCGCAACAACAAGAACCGCCGCTGCGTGAAACGCTGTTTTTCGGGTAAATATCATCTCCTCATTATACCACAAAAACCGCTTTTCTGGCTAGGAAGAGCGACGAATCGATGGCGACACCGTTGTCTTTGCGTCGACGAACAACCCGCGGCATTCCTCGTTGCATACTCTATCGAATGGGAGCAGAAGATCATCGGTGTGGCGCGTGGTTTCCGTCGGCGCAACATCGGGGTAGAACACCGCCTGCCGCACGACGTTTGCGTTGCCGGCGAATCGATTTGCGGCGGTGGCCTCGTGCGGGGACACGTACACCGCAAATACACGCCGAAGCGCGTACTGATGCTCATCTTGCTCACGTCCGACGATATCCACGACGCCGGTGCCAAGTAGTTGCGCCGAGTCTTCGAATGTTTGTGGATCGGTGTACGCCAGCACCGCGCGGTGCAGCGGATTGCCGTGCATGCCCGTGGTGAATGCGTAGGTGCTGGGCGTCGGATTAATGGTCGCCAGGATGTCGTTTTCGGCGATGTTGCGCGCGCGCCGCCTTGAGACAACACGCAGTCTATCGAGGCCGTGCAGCTGGTACTGCGTCACGAAAAATTTCATGCCCAACCCTTCCACCGCCATGCGGAACATCTCCACCATCTGGTCGATTTGGTCATCGATATGAGCCGCCTCTTCCGCCTCGCCTACGCTGCGCTTACGGTCTACTTGGTCGCGCATCAGTTGTGACATCTCCGTGGCCGGAGGCCGCAGGATGCCGACCGAACAACCGTCTCGTCGCAGCAGCATGGTGATTGTCTACGCTCGCCGAAAGACGGGGTCAATCAGGCGGGGTCGCCAAACGAAACGCTGGGCTTCGTAGAGCAGTAAAATTATGCGACCGTCTCGTTGATCGTCAGGCCGAGCTCAGCAATCTGCGTGTCGGGCATGGCCGACGGCGCGCCGAGCATAAGGTCCTTGGCCTTCTGATCCTTCGGGAACGGGGTCACCTCGCGGATATTCGGCTCGCCGGCCAAAATCATGACTACCCG
Source organism: uncultured Candidatus Peribacteria bacterium (assembly GCA_964448405.1). Classification (GTDB taxonomy): domain Bacteria; phylum Patescibacteriota; class Gracilibacteria; order Peribacterales; family Peribacteraceae; genus DAORHV01. Next base: position 50,200 of record CAYUVW010000003.1, read on the forward strand.
GTCGATGCCGTACGCAAAGCCGCCGTGCGGCGGAGCGCCATATTCGAATGCTTTCAGGATATGCCCGAAGCGCTTCTGCTGGTCCTCGGCGTTAATACCGAGCATGTCGAACACTTCGCTCTGCAACACCGGGTCGTGAATGCGGATGGATCCGGAGCCGAGTTCATAGCCGTCGAGCACTAGGTCGTAGCACACGGCATGCACCTCGGTTGGCTTTTCTTTGCGGTTTTTCCACTGCTCGGGGTTGGGGCTGGTAAACGGGTGGTGCGAGAAGGTCAGGCTGCCGTCATCGTTCTCCTCGAACATCGGGAAATCCGTAACCCACAGCATGGCGTGCGTGGTTTCGTCGATGAGCTTGAAGCGCTTGGCGGCCTCGGCGCGAACCTTGGCCAACGCGGCGCAGACGATCTTGTAGCGGTCGGCGCCGAAGAACAG
>CAYUVW010000003.1:50734-80227 GCA_964448405.1 uncultured Candidatus Peribacteria bacterium
AATGGGCAGCTCGTAGCGCAAATCAGGCTTATCCGAGCCGTAGGTGTCCATCACCTGCTTCCAGGTGTAGCGCATGACTTTGCCGGTCTTCAGCTTTTTGGGACTGCATTGTTTCAGGATTTCCAGCAGCGATCCTTCAATAATGTTCTGCACGTCGAACTGGTCGCCGAAGCTCATCTCGAAGTCCAGCTGCACGAACTCCGGCTGGCGGTCGCCGCGCAGGTCCTCGTCGCGGAAACAACGTGCGATTTGGAAGTAGCGGTCGAGTCCGCCCACCATACAGAGCTGCTTGAGCTGCTGCGGGCTCTGGGGCAGCACGAAGAACTGGCCGGGGTATACACGCGACGGCACGATGTATTCGCGGGCGCCTTCGGGCGTTCCCTTAATGAGACACGGCGTATCGATTTCCAGACAGTCCTGCGACGCGAAGTACTGGCGGATGATCTGGAAGACCTTGGAGCGCAGCACGATGTTCTTGCGCATGCGTGCGGTGCGCATATCCAGGTAGCGGTATTGCAGGCGCAATTCCTCGTTGACCGTGTCGGCATCAATTTCAAACGGCGGCGTTTTGGCTTTGTTCAAAATGGTGCAATCGGCAGCCGTAATTTCAATATCACCGGTGGAAAGTTTGGGGTTTTCAGTACCGGCCTGGCGCTTGTCCACAACACCCGTAATCTTCAACACCCACTCCGGACGAATGGCTTCAGCTTGAGCGAATGCCTCTTTGTTCTTCTCGGGATGAAACACCACCTGGGTCAGGCCGTACCTATCGCGCAAGTCGATGAAAATCAGTCCGCCGTGGTCGCGGCGGCCGTTCACCCATCCGCACAGGGTGACGGTGGATCCGACATGCTTGGAAGTAAGATCGCCGCAGGTGTGTGTACGTAACATTATGAAGAAAGAAGATTATCGAGCTACAGCAGGGCGGTCGGCACTGCACTCTTCCGTGGAGGAATACATGCGCGGATTGAAGGATTGGCACGTTGTGCCGTCGTCTCGTACTACTGGTGACCATCCGGTCGTGCAATTGATGCCACCTTGCGGTGTGTAGAGACCCCAGCAGTTGATGATTGTAAATGCGTTGGGTCGGTTAACCGTAGGCGGAGCCGAGTCCGCTGGGCCAGTGGAAGCACTGCCTGCACCAGGCCTGCTGGCCGGCACAGTTGCAGGGGGATCCTGAGGTGGCTGATTGCCGCCCGGGAGATCTGGCGTGGAATGCGTGCAATCCTCGCGGTCGAACAGCGGCGGATCGTACTCGCTGCAAGTCTTCGTGGCAGGAACGGTCACGGCAACGCAATCGCCCGCCCTGGCAAAGGTGTAGCACGTACGTCGTGCAGCTGCATCTTCAGTCGGCACCGATGTTGGATCACCCATCGTTGGCCGCTCACCTGCAGTCGATGAGCTTTGCCCAGCAGTCGGCGTTGGTTGCGCAGGTGTTACATCCCCTTTCAGACTCATCGGTGTCAGCGTTGCGGTTGAAATGCCGATAACGAAACCCAGGATTGTGCCGGCGGCGAGAAATCCGAGGTTATTGTTCTTCATAGGGAAAGAAGGAAGGGGCAAGATTGTGCCGATTGTACCGGAAAAGTATTACGTGCGGGTACTACGGTTGGTGACTCGGCTAGGTTGCCGATAATGGCTTCTCGGCGTACAATGTTCAGAAATCATATTTTCCATGCAAAACGACCATTCACTCGATTCGGCGCCGCTTCTCACCCATGTCGTAGAGCATTTCTTCGAGCATGGCGTGTATGTCGGCCCCGAACGTACGTTCGACGAACGCTACAAAGCGCTGTTTGCGCGCGCAACGCTCCTCGGCGATGCCGGTCAGCAGATCATCGAGTTTATGGAGAACAGCGTCAGGGAATATGAGCCGTTGCTCCGTGCCATTAACGATCTTGGATTACTCGCAGCAATGGCGAAAAACAACTCCGGATCTGCTGATTGGAAGCCGATCGCCGACCGCGTACGCACGCAGCTCATTATTGCCGACAAGCGCTATGCCGATCCAAAGGCGGTTGAATATTCGGTAAAGAACCTTACCGGCGTGCTGAATGACGCCATCGAACTGTTCAAGGCACGCGAGCAGCAGTCTTCTATCTGAAGAGCTTGCCCAGCTCGTTCTTGAATTCCTCCACGTCCTTGAATTCACGATGCACCGACGCAAAGCGGATGTATGCCACTTTGTCGATCTTCGCGAGCGCCTGCATGACGTCTTTGCCGATGGTCGTGCTTTCCACTTCTTGCTTGTTCTTGCCCCATTTTTCTTCCAGTGCGTTCAGCATGGTATCGATGTCTTTCTGGCTGACCGGGCGCTTGGTACACGCCACCCACACGCCACGCTCCAATTTCGTGCGGCTGTAGGGTTCGCGGGTACCGTCGCGCTTGACCACGATAAACGTCGAAAGCTCCTGGCGTTCGAACGTCGTGAAGCGGTGATCGCACTTAGGACACTCGCGGCGGCGGCGCACGGCACGGCCTTCCTCGGTGAGACGCGAGTCGATGACGGCCGTATCCTCGGATTTGCATCGTGGACAGCGCATACGCAGAGACTAGCGCATGCCGTGCCGTCGCGGAATCGGTTTACGAACCTTGTTTCTCGATGCGGATACCGCCCTGGCGCAGCACCATGACAGTATCCCCCTCCATACGCACCACGGTGGAGGGCGGCGTCTTGCGCAAGAGCCCTTCGTCAATCACCAAGTCTGGCTGCACCCCGCCGAATTGCTTTAAGAGCGACGGCACATCGTAGGCTTCCGGCATGCCATGGATATTGGCCGAAGTGGTGCTGAGCGGAGTCGGATGACGTGCGGCCAACTCCATGGCGATGGGGTGCGACGAAATACGTACTCCCAGCGTTTCGGCTTTGCCAACCGGCGTGGGATGCACTGCCGGCGCTTCGGTGCGTACTGGCAGTACCAGCGTCAGCGGTCCGGGAAGATGGCGGCGGGCAAGGCTGGCTGCCACAGGCGTCCATTCCACGTAGCGCTCAGAACGCTCCTTCGAAGCGAAGAGCGCACTGACGGGCAGCTGCGGCGGCCGACGTTTGATGGCAAACAGTCTGGCTACCGCTTGCGGATCGGCCAGGTCGCACGTAATGCCGTAGCAGGTCTCGGTTGCATGCACGATCACGCCGCCCCGCGCGAGCAGCGCCAACGCTTCATCCACGGCCTTTGGGGTGGCGGGTACGATCTTCATGCGAAGTGGATTATGCAACGACCGCGTAGCGCTTCACGGTGTCCTCGATGTGCTTTTCCAGAATCGGTGACATGGAAATGGTCAGTCCGACCGGCACGATGTTGTCACCGATCTTCAACTGCACTTTTTCGCGACCGGGAAATGTCTCGAAGACTTTCTTCAGTTCCAGCAGCAGTTGCTTCGAAGCGCGTGCGGGCAGCGCAATGGTGTGTACCGAAATTTGCGTCGCAGAGTCGGCGTGCAGCGGCTCGACCGTCGCGGATGACGCAGGAGTCGTTGCGCTTGCTTGCGCGGTGCTCAGGCCAACCTTTGCAGCCGGTGCTGTCATATCCATACCCCCCTTGATCCAGGTGCTCACCGGACCCAAAAACTCTTGCGAGGTAACGCTTGGCTTTGGCTCTTCCTCAAGGGTCGCCACAATCACTTCGCCTTCTTCCGTCAGCAGCTCAACACTGTCGGTCATGGCCGGCTTGGCGCGCGGTCGCCACTGCTTGGCCCCGTCTTCGTCATACATACCGGCGTCCCTGGCTTTCTCAATCATCATCGACAACGAAGCGCGCTTCACCGCATCGGCGCGCAATTGCGGCAAGCCCATGCGCATCTCCAGCGTACCGCCCATTACCAGCACCGTGTCCGGCTTGGCGATTGCTTCCGCAGCCTGGGCGTAGGTGCGCGGGAAGAGCGTGATTTCCATCTTGCCGGTCGGGTCCTCTATGGAGAGGATCGCCATCGATTCGCCCTTCTTCGTGCGCAGGACTTTTACGTTCTCCACGATGCCGGCCACCGTGATCTTGCGGCCGACGTCGTCGCCGTTCAGCGACTCGATGAGTCGAGCTTTTTTGCCGATGTATTTGCGCAGTCCGGCCAGCGGATGACTGCTGACGTAGAGTCCCAATGTTTCCTTTTCCCACGCCAGTTTCTGCTGCGAGGTCGCCGGTTCCATGGCATCGAAGGCGATTGCCACGCCGGCGCCGCCACTGGCCATGGCGAACATGTCGGTTTGCGACGAGCCGGCGTCCCCGATGGACTTACTGAATTCCACGACTTTGGTGTATTGCGAAACAAGAGTTCCGCGTTCACAGAGCGAGTCCAGCGCGCCGGATTTTGCCAGTGACTCCAGGAACTTCTTGTTCAGAATCTTACTCGGCACGCGGCGGGCAAAGTCTTCCAATGAGGCGAACTTTCCGCCCTCGTCGCGGATCGCAATAATCTGTCGCACCGAGCTTTCGCCAATGCCTTTAATAGCCGCCAGTCCGAAGCGGATTTTCTTGTCCGGCAACGACGTGAAGTGCGCCAAGGATTCATTCACGTCCGGCGGCAGCACGTCTAAGCCCATAGCGCGCGATTCCTCGATTTCAATGCTGATGCGTTCGGTATCGCCGTCTTCGCTGCTGAGCAGGGCCGCCATGAATTCGGTCGGATAGTGGGCCTTCAGGTAGGCCGTTTCGTAGGCAACACGCGCGTAACAGGCGCCGTGCGATTTATTGAAACCATAGCCTGCGAACGGCGTGATGACGTCGTCGAACAGCTCCACCGCCAACTTTTTCGCGTAGCCTTTCGCTACGGCACCTTTAATGAACAAGTCGCGCTGAGCGTCCAGTTCCTTCTTAATTTTTTTACCGATGGCACGGCGCAACAAGTCGGCTTCGCCGAGCGAGAATCCGGCGAACACACGCGCCATTTCCAAGATTTGCTCCTGGTAAATACCCACGCCGTAAGTGGGCTTCAAGATAGGCTCCAAGTCGGCGTGCAGGTACTTCACCTCCTTTAAACCGTGCTTGCACTTAATGTAATCGGGGATCTTTTCCATTGGACCCGGGCGATACAACGACACCATAGCCGTGATGTCGTCGAACGCACTTGGCTTCAATTGTTTCAGGTACCGACGCATGCCGCCGGACTCAAGCTGGAACACGCCCGTCGTCTCGCCGCGTGACAGCAGCTCGAACGTGGCCTTGTCGTCCAGCGGGATGGTCCGGATGTCGATTTTCACTTTGTGCATGCGCTCGATAATGAGCAGCGCAGTCTGGATAATGGTGAGGTTTTTCAGACCCAGGAAGTCCATCTTCAGCAGACCGAGCGACTCCAGGGGCTTGGCGTGGTACTGCGTAATGATGGTCTGGTCGTCCTTGGGCGCGCGCTGCAACGCGGTGTACTTGGTGGCGGCCTCGGGCGTAATAACAACACCGCAGGCGTGCACCGAGACGTGACGCGCTTTACCTTCCAATTTCTGTGCGACGTCCAAGATTTTGCGATACACCTCGCTGCTTTCCAATGCGGCTTGCAGCTCCGAACTCTGCAGCGCCTCTTCCAACGATGTTCCAGGCCGTTCGGAAATCAGCTTGGCCAGCGCATTCATTTCAGCGAACGACACGCCGTAGGCGCGTCCCACGTCCTTTACCGCGGCGCGGGCGGCCAGCGTTCCGAACGTGCAGATCTGCACCACGCGGTCGGCGCCGTATTTCGTGCGCACGTACTCCAGCACTTCGTCGCGGCGGGTATCCGCGAAGTCGATATCGATATCCGGCATGGAGATACGTTCCGGATTCAAAAAGCGCTCGAACAGCAGTCCGTGTTCCAGCGGGTCCAATGTGGTGATGTCGAGCACGTAACTCACAATCGAGCCGGCGGCTGATCCGCGGCCGGGACCCACCGTAATGCCGCGGCGCTTGGCCTCGCCCACGATGTCCGAGACGATGAGGAAGTACCCCGAGAAGCCCATTTTGTCGATGACGCCGAGTTCGTATTCCAGACGCTCGGCAATCAATTTCTTCTTGGCGTCGTCGGCGTTCGGGTAGCGCAACTTGGCGCCCGCGGCGCATTGATCCTTCAATAACTGGGGCTCGGTCTGGGTTGCGGTGACGGGGAATTTCGGAATTTTATAATTACCGAACGGGATCTTCACGTTGCAGCGGTCGGCAATGACGCGCGTGTTTTCCAGTGCTTCCGGCACGTGGCCGAACGCACGTTCCATGTCGGCGAATTCACGCATGGAGAAATCGCTGTCGCGCATGGAGAAGCGTCCGGCGTCCGCCACATTGGAACTCTTTTGAATGCAGAGCAGCACGTCGTGGGCCTCGGCGTCCTCAATACGACAGTAGTGGCTTGAGCAACTGGCGACCAGTGGTACGCCCAACTCCTTGCCGAAGCGAATGAGTTGTTGATTCACCTCGGCCTGACCGGGAACGTTGGGCAGGTCCATCAACTCGAAGTACAGGTTTTCTTTTCCGAAGAACGAGCGGTATTGATCCACCAACGTCTTCAGGCGGTCGAAGTCTTCGGCCAGCGCTGCCTGCGGAATGGCGCCCGAAATCGGTCCCGAGAGCGCAATCAGTCCCTTGCCGTATTGGGCCAACAGCTCGGCGTCCACACGGGGCTTGTAATACATGCCTTCCAGCGCGGCGCGGGTGGCAAGCTCCAGTAAGTTGGCGTAGCCCTCGTCGGTTTCGGCCAGCAGCACCAGCGGATAGCGACGGGTGTCCATGGAGCTGTCTTTATCGTGGCGGGTGCGGGCGGCGACATACGCCTCCAGTCCAATCAATCCTTTTAAGCCGTGTTCTTTGCAGGATTTGTAGAATTCGATCAGGCCGTAGGTGTATCCCTTATCCGCCAATCCCACCGCGGTGTGCCCCAATTCCTTGGCACGCAGCACGATTTCCTCGGGCGTCGGCAACGCCTCCAGCAGCGAAAAGGTGGAGTGACAGTGGATGTGGACGAAATCTTCCGGCTTCATGTCGTGAGTGTACCAAGAAAAACGACCCGCAGGACAAAAAGGTTCACAAGGCTTTTCCTCATGACTGCATGCCTTTCCCTGCGCTTCTAGTACCCGCTTTGCGGGTCGCCCTGCTCAACGCGGCAACCGGGGTACAGCTCGGGTTCCATATCGGCCCATTTATCGCGTTCTTGCTGCGACGGATCTTGCTGGCAGTAGGCGCACCACGGTTTGCAGTCACCGTCCTGTGGCGTGCCGCCGCAATCACAGGCGTCCACGTCCAGGCCGTCCGGCTCTTCGGCGCTCTTGGGAATGCACAGGCATTTAATGTGCGTGCGGGTATCGGTGTACTCCCCGGAGACATACGGATGACACGCCGGGTTAAAAATACGTTTTTGCATGTTGTCCAGCGTGCCGTCGACCTCGCTGCAATGGCCGTTGACGCATTGTCGTAACATGAAATAGCCGAAGTCCTGAATATACTCCGGCAACTCCTTCTCCGCTACCTCGCTGAGCGTCGTAATGGCGGTCTGGAGCGGAGCGTAGGCTTGCATCGTGCGTTCAATGGCATCGCGGCTGGCCGCCTCCAGAAAGCCGGTCTGACGGTCGACGCTGGCCGAAATGGAGCGGTATTGCGCCGGGGCGTCCGCGCCGTAGATCAATAAGAACATCGAGCGTTCAATACCCTCTCCACCTTCCGCGCGTACCGGGAGTGGGCGGTTGTTGCCCAGGGCGTTCTTTTTTGCCGTGAAGCGCCGTTGCATCAAAATGGGATTGCTGAAAATCGAGAAATAGTCGTACGCAGGGCGCAGGTGGACGCCCACTGGCAGCGCTTCCTCCGGAGGAGGATTGAACGTTTGGAAGAACACGCCGGGTGCGATCTCCACTTCACGCATGTTGTCTTCGCTGTAGTAGTCCGGATAGTCGTCCAACATGGAGTCGGGAGCGGCATCCCCGGGATTCAATGCCACCAAAGGCACCTGTGGTCGCAAGCAGCCGGTCCGCTCCTCGTGATCCGGCGGAGGATCCATGACGGCAGGGAACGAGCTTGTCGGCGTCGTGCCCCGCAAATCAGCGATAATCGTGTCGAGATTCGTGAGAAATTGCTCAAGAGACGTAGTCATGTTTTTTGCAAATTCAATCGTGCCCTCGTTGTCGCCGCCGTCGCCGTTTAAAAATCGCAACATATCGGTCATTTCCTGCGTTGGGTCAGGCATGTTTTCCAGCACAGATGCGTCGCAGCCGTAACTCTTGATATCGGAGCTGTCCACGACAATCGCGCCGCCGTCGGCAATCACGTAGCCGATGGAATGAGGTGAATAATCCGTGGTGTAAGGGCACTGTGCGGCATCTGCGTGCGTATCCGTAATACCGCTTCCGCTCCCACTTGCCAGCAGAGCTTCACTTTCCCAAAAATATTCGTATTGCAGAATGTCGCTCTGGATCGACGGGTCATTGCCGCCGAGTAGCAGGAGATCGTAGGCTTTCACCGCGAAGCTCAGCACTTCGATCAAGATGCGCATCGACTCCAATTTGCAGGCCTCCGCGTCATCCACGATTGTCGTTCGCAGCTCGTTGATTTTGTCTTCCAATAAATCCACGTCGCTCTGAAAGCAGATCGTGTTTTCTTTGGTGTATGCCTGGTAGCGCGAGATTTGCCGGCGCACATCAATGAATTCACGAATGCTGGCCTCGGCCTCGGCCAAGTAACCATTGTCCGTATTCGGATTGCACGTGCCGGCCGGCCGAGAGTCCGCCGTCGACATGCCGGCGTCGATGCGGTCGAGCACTTCCTGGAGCCACGGAGACAGCGCTTCGGCGTGCACAGCAACGGGCAGCAGGAGAGTTATCAGGCCGACGGTGAGAGAAAAGCGGCGCATGATTACGGGGAGGTGCCGTCGTCTGCCTTACGGGGGAAGGGGCCTGTCCATGGGCAGGGGGTTTTTGTCAGTGGTGCCCTGGCCAATTCGCGCAGCAACGTTGCGGTCTCGTCGATGGCCTGCGCGATGGTGCCTACCATTTTTCGTTGCACCGGCAACCACTGGTCCAGCGCTATGCGTTGACCAATGGCAACGGCATCTCCGGTGTAGATTCCCTGGTCTTCCCGCACGCCGGCAAGTTCGTCTTGTGCGTTGCCTGTCGTTGCGCCGATGGTATACAACGGCGAGTTTGCGCGGCGGTTTTCACGGTATGCACAGAAGCCGGCAAGCGGGTGCGGCGGCAAGCCCGTAATAGAGCAGTACTCACGTTCGTATTCTTGCGCCAACTCATGGCCGAGGTAGTTCGGCAGCGCGAACGGAGTCATTTGTGCCAGTTCGGAATATAGGCCCAAATGCGGGTCTTGGCGCATGCACGCCAAGTAGGGCGAGGTCGCCTCACCGACGACGTTCGGACTGCGATTACTCACCAATGTGTGACCGCTATGCGACTGCGCCACGCAGAAGGCAATGTAACAGGCGTGGGCCATGATTTCGTCTTTGTACATCACGCGGTTTTCCGGGTCGCAGATATGATTCACATCCGCCGCCTTCAATGCGGGATTCAAGAATCGCTCGTCGGACGGATCCCACAACGGCGTTCCATCGTCCTGAAAGAGCGCGGTGATTTCCGGACACAATTCCGGACCGTCAATGGTCGTGCGCTCCTGCTCGTCGCAACGAATAAGGTTAATATCGTCTTCATTTTCCGGTGATGCGCAATTCTCCACCGGAGCAGGTACCTTGCGGCACAAATATCCCAGTCGCCCCGCACTGCGACTGCACAACGGGCTCTGAATTTCCGGCATTGAGCTGAAGTCCGCAGTGCCCTCGTAGGTGAAGGGGTATGCCAACTGATCGCCGCCGTCGTGATATTCCGGGTAATCGCCGGCTTTCTTGATTTCCCGCATGCGGGTGAAGTGGTCGGGGTAGATCCACATGAGGCCCAGGTCATCCGCACGCGCCCATAACCCAAGATTTTTACCGTCTAATTTCGGCACAACGTACTCGCCCTTTTTCGCGTAATCCGTGGCTTTGATGTTCAGCGCATCGGCCAATTCCCGCAATGCCATGCCGATGGTATAGCCGTCGTTGTCACCATCCAGAAACGGCGTCCACGACGCTATTTCCGGATCCGCCTCGCGCTCGTTGCGGAAGTAGCCGTGCTGGTAGGTCCACAGCAGTTCGTCGGATATGCCGTCTTGCTGTATTTCGGGATTCAGCTTGTTCTCCAAAACGTCGTTTGCCTCATCGGGCCATGCCAGAATGGTTGTTCCTGTTGCGGTCCAAATGCGCGTGGTGAGCAGCGTGGAAAAGCCCACGTTGGCCGGGCGGTTGGGTTGGTCCGAAAGCGCCAGTGATCCGCCGTTGGCCACTACGGTCAATACGTCGCCCAGGTTGTCGAAATCCATCTCGGTTTTCACCAGCGAGAGGATCGAGTCGCGCAACGAATCGCAGCCGGCGCCGTCGTTAATGCCGCCGATGCTGAAGGTGATCGGCGTCCTGTTGTGGAAGGTGTTTTTATTCAGGCACAGCACGCCAATGTCGTTCAGTAGCGCGGCTTGCACGTCGCTTGGGAACAGCTCGATTCCATCACCCTGCCAGTCCTCCATTTCCCGTATGACGAAATCCACAATCTTCTCACTCGGCATTTGCGGATGACGCGTCAGCTCGAATGCGTTGTCGAAGAATTGATCAAACACAGACGTAGTGATCGCCGATGCAGGGAGCGGCAGCGCTAGGAGAACGCCGATGAGCAATGCGCGGAGCTTCATAGTTCGGGTACGACTTGTTCGAGCTTGTCATGGAGTGAGTTCAGCGAGTCCCAGATTTTCGGCATGCAGCTGGTGCCGTCGGCCATCAATGCCAATTCGTTCTTGATGTCCAAGCCCGCACGCTGGAAACATGACATTTGCACGGTAAAGACCACGGCTTGCTCAAAGGAGCGCAACGTATTGATCGTGCGCTCAACGGCAATGCGCGCGCGGATACGCTCGTTGTTCATGCGCTCGAAATTATTCTGGATTCGCATGCCGAAATTGCCGTAAAAATCGCTGATCACGCATTCTTGGTTGCAGGTGGGATCTGGCCCTTGGTAGCGAGCGGAGTTGCACGTCGGCAGATCGCCATTGGAATCCGGCACATTCGGATCCACGCAGAAGTTGGTGATTTCCGTGCAGCAGAAGTTCGTGCCACCACCGGCATTGGCCATTCCTTCCGGGCCGTCCAAATCCTGATCCGTACGGACCATAAGAGGACTTTCGGGCTGAAATTCCGCCAGCTTACATTCGTACTCGCGCTCGAATTCCATAATGACCGAAGCGAATGATTCGAAGTTCACGGGCTTTGGCACCATGATCGTTTGCGTGCCGAGTCCACCCACTTGGGTGGTGTACTTGTAGTGCCAGCCTGGCAGTGCAGTTGCCAACGCGGTCAGCACCGGCGAAGGTGGCGGCTGGATGCCGTTTGGTCCGCCGAAGCAACTCCAGGCAAGCGTGTTTTTCAGAATGGCCTCACGCTCCGCAACGACCGCCGACATGTGCTGGCGGAAGAGATTAATGGCGACGACCGGCCGCGTAATGCCCTCAAACATTGTCCCGACGGATGTACAGCTTCGCGGATCGTCGCTACTCGCCAACGAAGACGATGATGAGCTTGCGCCGTTGGTAATTTGCGCACGAACCAACTGCATGCCGATGATCGGAATGCTTATGCCGACGATCAACGCCAACACGCCAGTGTACAAGCGTTGCAAATCGGCGGTGACGGGTTGCCCTTTATTTGCCGGCGTTGTGCGCTTGGAAGAAGGCATGGATTAATCGGTGAAGGCGTCGGGATTGGGCGGGTCATTGAGCGGAGAGTTTCCTTCAGGCAACTGGATGTCGGAGTTATCCGGCATGTCGCATTGACCCATGAAGCAGGGAATTTGGTACAGCTTACCGAGCATGTTCACCATCCCGCGCAGCGGAATGAACGCGCGCTTGGGGAAGTCCTTCATCATCCAATCGGTCATACCGACGAATTGCAGAGCTCCGCGGTAGCCCGAGTCGTAGGCGACTGCGATGCGCAGCACCCCTTGCTCCATTGCCAGGGAATCATTTACCAGCTGCGTGCAGTCGGTGGTGAGTGTTGCAGGGTCCGCAATGGAATTTTTCTGCACGAACTTACATTCGTCGTAGGGCGTGAAGTTTTGCTCGCGACAACCGAGTAAAGCCACACTCAGCGGATCATCATCCTCGGCAGTGAACGATTGCTGCATTGCCTGGCAGATCCCGACGCTCCTGCAGCGCAGGACCCGATACGATTCCACCAACGGCCATACCAAATCGGAGGTCTCGCGGTAGCGGGTCTCGAAAATACCGGTCCGCTCCTCGTCGACTTTGCCGCCCGTATTGGCGATGAAATTACCGTCTTCATCCTGGCGGCTGCCAAACAACACGCTGCGGTATTCGTCGTGCACCGTCGACAATTCATCAATCACGCGGTCTCGGCATTCCTCCAAGGGCTTTGAATCCTGAGCAAGAGCTGGTGCTGCAGCCATGCTGCTAAGCAGGCAGAGAAGCAGGCCGACGGAGAAGCGTTGTGCAGACATTTAGGATTGCGGAGGTTCCAGGCGAATATCGGTAGGCTTCGACATTTTGGGGAACAATCGTTTCAGTAATTCGGCCTTGGCATCCTGGAACGGATTTTCATCCGGACTGTCGTTTTCCGGCAGCGTGAGGTCTCGCATGGTGTGCGCGATATCCGTGAACTCGTTGTCCAGCTTCGGTATGAACCATTGCCACTTGAAGGACCGGAAGATTTCGGTGGGCAAATGGATGCAGACGACGTCCTCTTTGCATGGGGGCGGATCATCGGGGTCAGGATACTCTTCCCCTATCCGAATGATGCGACCGGCATAGTCCTCTTTTCGTTCAGGCATCCAACGCGACCACAGGCGTCCAGTACGCTCAAGAAGATCGGTCTCGGTGTGAATGATTTTAATGCTATTGCCATAGTCTTCATCGATGGCGATATCCTCTTCCTTGGAAGGCGGCGTAAGGACGCTTGGCGGCATTCGGCACAGTGCGCCACGCATGCTGTCACGCATTTTCGGGAAGTTGTCGGTCGTGCTTTCCGCCGACGAGTTTCCAGATGCCTCGTTTTGTTCTTCTTGTTGTTGCGCGTCCACCGTAATGCCTTCGATCATCTCGCGGATGAGCATCATTTTCTGCTTGGCGTCACCCAGGTTCGGCAGCGGAATGGGGTCGATGAACGTTTGCGGAGGAAGGGTAACGTTGGGGTCCGGCAGGCTGTCGAAGGCCGAAATATCTGGGTAATCCGGTAGATCGGCATACTGATCGGCACCCAGCGGAAGGCTGCCCTTGTAGGTGGGCGGCAGCGGGATTTCAATGCGAACGCTTACCGGCCACAGTACCGGTACACGCCATTCATCCTGGGAGAGCCCCATGAACGAGAAGTCATAACTCTTGTCCTCTGCATTGGAAATGAGCGGCGTCAGATCGGGTGGCTCTGGCAACGAATCGCGATCTCGCGTCGAGATCGGCGCTTCGCCGGGGGCGGTCTTCTGGCGCCACCAGTTGTCGAGCAATGTATAGACCGGTGCCGAGTAGCGCTGATTGCTGCACCAAGTGACCTGGCAGGCGTCGGCCTGCAGGTAGGCCTTCTGTGTTTTTCGCCAAATGGTCTTCAGCTTCTGGCGCTCGAGCGAGGCTTCGGCTGCATCGCGGATGATCTGGCTGTTTTGCACATACCATTCACCGAAGAAGTCGCGGATTTCTTCCTGTGTCTCGTACATTTTCTGCAAGCGACCGGCCAGTGCCAACCGCATAAGGCGAATGCGTTCCAAGTCCTCCAAATAACCGTCGATTTTATCGATGAGCGGGTCCGCCTGTCCGGCAATCGACGGGTTGCGCAATTGCCATAGCTTCCATTCCGCACGGCGCGTACGCAGCTCCGCCTTGGATGCCAGTGCGACCAAAATGGGAATGCGTACCTCGCGGATGGGCGCAACGTACAGCTGTCGGAAAGATTGCAGCGCCGCACCCAATTCCTCGGGGCCCGCGCGCAACGTCATGGCCACCGTGCCGTTCGGCTGGCTCACGATGCCGGCCGCCAATTTAATGAGCGGGTCGTCTTCGGAGAGGCCTGTCAGGATGCGCGCGGGCATGACGAGTTTTACGGTGGGGTCGCGGATCAGATTCAATAACGCCTTCTGCTGCTTTTCCCACCACTTCGTAAAATCACGCTCGGCGGTATCGTCGAATCCGTCGGTACGAGCATTATCCGGCACGGTCTTCCCGCCGCGCACCTTGCTTTCCAGCATGACATCCAAGAAGCCGCTTGGGTCACTCGGATCATCGAAGAAGCGTTGAACCTTCTGTACGCGCCGGTTGTCCAACATAGCCAGCGGCGAGCGTTCGTCGTAGACCCACGCGTCGGGTGCGGTGCGGCCGCCGCGGTCGGGTTCAGCCAATGACACTTCCGGCATGTAACTCTCTTTCTGCGTATTGAAGTTGTCGGGCATGTGATTGCCGTCTTTCCATTCTGGCTTCAGTGGTTCCTGCTGGTGCGGATCGGTTTCGGTGCACGGCGGAGAGCCACACTCCTTGGTGCCGATGATCAGCTCGCATTTCTCATCGAACAGCGTGCTGATGTATGGCTTCCAGTCTTCCCCGTTCGGGGAACCGCCCGCATCAATATCGTAGTACTCGTAACATTCGCCGCGTACTTTCCATTCCTGAATGGTGTCGCCGTGTTTTACCTCCCGGATGGTGACACCCAGGTTGTACAGCAGCGGTCCGGAGTAGTGGCGGTAATACGAACTGAGAATCGCCTCCTGCGTGTGGCTGTGGTACATCTGGCCGGTGGTATCGTCGTAGTCGCAGTTCTCCGGAAACTTGTCGATAAACCTGGGCAGGAACGGCGTGCGGCACTCCTGTCCGAAGCATTTTTTGGACAGTTCCGGCGGCACGAATGGCGTCATCACGGTGCTTTCGTCGCCGCTCAGCAAGCCCACTTGCAGGAACGGTACGTCGGTGGGCGACCGCGTACCCTGGTCGTTGTAGTCGAAACAGTACGTCTTCACGAAATTGAACGCGTAGTTCAAGACGTCGCCGTCGTTTCCGTCGCCATCCACGTCGCCTTCGTCGACGTCCTGTGTGTGGCACGACATCACCGGGCGCGGCGCATTGTCGGACAATGTCCGGAAGCGGTTGTAGAGCTTCTCGCATTGGTGCGGCGTTGCGTTGCCGTAACGGATGCACAGTCGTTCCTGGTTCACTTCCACGTCGCCCGGCTCATCAAGTGGCGTGCCTGTATTCGGGTCGCGATCGTCATCCTCGTCCTTCAAACCGTAAGAAATGCCGCGGTCTTTTAAATCTTCGTCGGTGTATTTTGTGTCGTAAATATTGCACGCAGACGTATAGCCCTGTGTCGTGTCCGGAAAAATGTAGTTTCCACGCACGCCGATGCCGGTCTCTTCCTTGGTGATCGGTTCGATGTTGTCGCGCCCCGGCAGATCCGGACTGGTGTCGGGCAGCGGCACGCAATCCTGGCTCCCGTCTTCGCATTTCAGTACGTACAGGTGCGTCATGGAATTCGAAATGGCTTCAATGTCATCCATAATGGCCTTCACGCGCGGCGGCGGGTTGTTCTTTAAATCTTCGCACGTGGACGTGGGATTAATGAGCATTGCAGCCATGTACGCTGGGCCCAATGTCACTGGCACGCTGGGGAAACAACCTTGCCCCGGGCAGCTGACGTATTCGGTGCCGAATTGCGCGCAGGTTTGCACGTTCAGTCCGGCTGCGACGAACTGCGGCAATGCGAAAATGCCGTCGTCTTCCATGGCTTGGCACATCACCGTGTAGGCTTCCATTTCGAAATTGCAGCAGCTTCCGGCCGGTCGTACGCCCGGAGGCTCGGGGCAAATTTGTTTGGCGTGCGTTAACTCGTGCATGAGCAAGTACTCGGTTCCGCCTCCCGTTGGACTTGCCAGCGACATACACAAGTTGATCGTGCCGTCCGGTTGTTTTAAGTCAGCGTAGCCGGTGGTGCCGTTACAGCTGTTAATGCCGCCCTGGCAATTGATTTGCACATTGCACGGCGGGTTGATGTCCGGGTCGTATTCGATGTTCACCTTCGAGTCAGGGTCCCATCCGCCGCATTGCACGGAGTTCACATTGGATTTCACTTCGTCTATGCCAAAACGGACGTCGTGATACGCCTCCGGCTCATTCATAATGGGGTGCAGCGGAGCCGAAGAACTGCTCGTTGGAACACAGAGCAGGACCATGGCCGGAAGCAGAACGAATCTCCATCGCATTCCGGAGAGATATCGTACTTCTGTTAGCCAAAAAACCGAAATCGGAATGCTTAATGTATTCCGCGCCAGATTCAAAAAAACGGCAAGGAGCTTTCGTTGACCAAGAATGGTCCAGGTGTACCCTCGTACACGTCTCTAAACCCGACGCTCCGTTCGACGGCGCACTCGGATGAGAGTCGACGGTTCGAGGCCTCCTCTACTTCTTCCCCTCACAGCGATGTTCTCATTGAATCGCATCGAAATCATCGGATACCAGACCCAGCCGGTCAGCCTCCGCCAGACACCTGGCGGCACCAGCGTGACCGACCTGAATATTGTCGTGCCGTACACCTTTCAGTCCGGCAAAGGCGAGACCCTTTCAGGCAAGAGCTTCCACACCGTCACGGTGTGGGGCAGCATGGCCGACGTGGCCGGACAGTACGTCCGCCCGGGCAGCCAGATGTACATTTCCGGCCGTCTGCAAACCGACAGCTGGGAAGACGAACAGAGTGGTGAGAAGCGCAGCAAGACCAAAGTCGTCGCCATGGACATGATTCTCCTAGACCCCAAAGGCGGACAGACCGAAGTCGCCGCCAGCGCCGCTCCCCTCACGCAGTGCATCAACCGCGTGCAGGTCATCGGCAACGTCACTCGCGATCCTGAACTGCGCACCACAACCAGCGGACAGAGCGTCCTCTCGTTCGGTGTGGCTACCAACGAACGCTGGAAGGATAAGGCCTCCGGCGAGATGAAAGAGCGTACCGAGTTCCACAACGTCGTGGCATGGGGTGAACTTGCCGTCGCCATTCAAGCCAACGTGAAAAAGGGCCAGCGCGTGTACGCCTGTGGTCGCGTCCAGACCCGCAGCTTCGAGACGCAGGCCGGCCAGAAGCGTTACACCACAGAGGTGATCGCCGACCAGGTCAGCATGCTGGGAATCAAGAACGCCGATGCCGTCGCCGCCATCTCGGCCGAAGGTGCCGCCATGCCGGCCCGCTCTTCCGCTCCATCCGCACCGCGCGCGGCCAGCCAGGTCGAGCGTGAGGCAGTGGGTGTCGGTGCGTCCATCCCGGACATTAAATACGAGTCCGAGATCAAGCCCGAAGACTTGCCGTTCTAATCCACTTCACATCGATGTTCAAAACCCCCGGCGTCGGGGGTTTTTCTTTGTCAGAAATCCAGACCCTGTGTTGCCGACCAGTTCAGCGCCTTGTCATGGGCGTAGAGAGCTGCAGGCAGCGCTGAAAGTGGCATACTCTTGCCATCCAGCGTCGCGAATGTGTCACCTTCGACCCATTGGAGCGCCAGTATTTTGTCTCCGCCGATCGATCTGGTGCCCGGCGTGGGTGCGCGGTCCGGAATCGTCACCGTAAACACGGTGCCCGTTTCGTCGAGTTGGTGTACGTCGTACTCGGACGGAATGCCGAGTTGCGCACGTGCCTCGGCGGCATGGAGGATTGCCATCGCGTCATCGCCAACCGCATCACGTTCCTCCAGCAGTGCGACAATGGCATTGTCGACTTCGGCCGGAATCACTTCGTCAGCCGATGTTCGTTCAAGGACTTCGCTCATAGGTTGCGCGTACTCTAAAGGCGAACGCAGGCGCGTCAACTTCTTGGGTGCATCCGTCCTTAATATGCCGGAGTGCCGTCGTTCTCGATGAACCGCATTTCCACCTCCAGCTGGTCCGGGACGGCCTTTTTGGCCTGCTCGACTACGGCTTTCGCATCCGCATAGGTCGCCTCACCCACATTGATCAGAAAGTTGGCGTGCTTGGGCGAAATCTCCACGCCGCCGATGCGCAAGCCGCGCAGTCCGGCCTTGTCGAGCAGCTGCCAGGCAGGTGTTCCGCCCACCGCCTTAAAGCATGATCCGGCAGTCTTCAGATGCGGCTGCGTCTCGATGCGTTTCTTTAACAATGCCTCCACGTTGGCCTTTACTACAGCACCTGGTTTGGATGGCACTTCGAGCACCGCCTCCCAAATGATCACCGGAGTTGGATGGTCTTTGAATGCACTCTCGCGGTATCGGAAGCGGCACTCCTCGCGCGTCATGGTGCGCCACTTGCCGTCCATCAATACAGTCACGCTCACGACGTAGGTATCGATCCAAATGCCCCTCGGACCTTGCCCCGCATTGCCGAACAACGCTCCGCCGATTGTGCCCGGAATACCGGTGAGCGCCGAGAGGTCCATGTCTTTGGCAGCCAGCTCGTTGATCAACATGGCCAGGTTCTTGCCGCCGCCGACCGTTACGCGGCTGCCCTCCACCGCCGATGCTGTGTTGCCGATTTGCACGACCATTGCCCGGATGTCACCGTCGGCAAAGAGGGTGTTCGAGCCGGAGCCAAGCACGATCAATGGCAGCTTTTTCTCGGCTGCCAGCTTCACTGCGGCCTCGCAGTCTTCTTGCGTCTGCAGCATGGCGTACGCCTCCACCGCGCCGCCGATGCGCATGGTCGTTTTGCCTTTGATCGCAAACGCCTCTTTCAGCTCCATAGGAAACACAGTGTACCGGAAATCGTGGATACGACTTAGCGCGACACAAGGTCTGTCATCTTCTCCATGCTGTCGTACAGCTTCTGCTTCGTGCTGCTCATTTGCACCTTCTGCATGACGCTGATCACGACGCCCAAGACGAGCATGACTCCCACTGCAATGCCGTAGTCCACCACACTGGGCTGGATTTTCAGCATCAACAAGACGAAGAGCGCCACGACGGTCATAAAGAAGCCGCACAACATACCCACGCCAAATGTGACGAGCACCAACTTACTGCGGTCTTCTTGCGTGTCATTGGGTGCGCTGGCCAACTGCGTGAGCAGCTCGCTGTCCACGATCACCGGCTCGTCGCCGCACTTCTTAAAGAGGGTCTGCACCTTGCGCTGCAGAATAAGCCCGACGAATGTTTTGAACGGCACGTTGGTCTTTCCTTCAATCACCGCCTTGCCGCCGTCGCTCATTTCGAGTTCCACTTCAGACATGGACCGCAGTGTACCAGTCCCCCGCAGGCATGTCATACTGCATGCCATGGATTTCGAGTTGCCAATACCGTCGTGGGACCCACTGGGGTCCGAGGTGCCTTCCGCTGCCATGGCGGGCCAATTGGCCGATGCCGAGCGTGCCGCGCAAAGCATTGCGTCAACCGAGGTGAAAAAAAGCAATCCGTACACGTTCTTTATCATCGGCGGCATTCTATTCGTCGCAGGCAATTTCGTGCCATTGCTGACCAGCAACTTCGATAACACGGCGCTGCAGATTGTCGCCGGATTCAGTTCATGGCTGCTCGGATTGCCGTTCTTCTTCATCGGCCTCGCGCAATTCAATACCGAGCGCCTCAAGCGACAAGCCGCCGAACGCGTAGCTAAAATGCGCTACGCCAAGCAATGCGGTTGGGTTGTCCGCATCGAAAAAAACAACCGCTTTCAGCAATTGAAGACGGCGTTTCCCGCGTTCATGCACCCGCGCGGCAGCAGTGCCTGCATCGCCGAGGAATGGTGGGGAACTTGGAAATCCGGCGAACGGGAATGTTCGGTATGGATCGCCGAGTTGCGGTACCAGGTCTCGGCCGGCAAGCATACGCGTACCGAGTACTCGCCCATCGTCGGCATCCGCGTCCGCTCATCCGCCGCTACGTCGGTGAGCCTGGCACCTGAAGGTTTGGGCGAGAAGCTCCTCCAGCTGTTCAAAGGCGAATACAAAACCGGTAACGCCGAGTTCGATGCCGCGTTCAGCGTGGCCAGCGGCGCACAGCAATCCTCCTCCATGTTGCCCGGTGTCTTGAACCCGCCGTTCATCGCCGCCGTTCTGCAGTACCGTCTCAAGAAGCAGCTGTGGGTGCTGCGCGAACGCGACCTGCTTTTGGTGCGTTTTGTCAGCAACGTTCCCATGCTGCCAATCGCCTTGGCGCCCGATCAGCCCACTTCTTCTTTCGACGCTGCTGTGGATTCCGGTATCAAGGCGCTCGTTGAACCGGTTGTCGCGCTTGTCGAACAAGCAGGGTTGTAGTCGTTAGATTTTGGCGGCGCTCAGGCGCTTGAGTGTCTCGGCTTTTCCGAGTGCGGTGGCGACCTCGAATGCGCCGGGGCTGAATTTGCGGCCGGTCAGTGCCGCGCGCAGCGGCCACAGTACTTGCCCCTTCTTCATGCCGGACGACTCGATGGCGGCCGTCAGTGCGGCCTGGATCATCGCCAGATTCCACTCAGTATCGGCGATGCCGTTCAGCGTGTCTTTGAGCACCGTAAAGATCTTCGGCAACGTCTCGGTGGTCACCCCCTGTTTCTCGTTGATGAGCAGCTCCGGTGTGGCGGCCGGCGGATCAACGTAGAAGAAGTCGAGCATCTCTGGTGCGTCCTTGTAGAACACGGCGCGCTCCTGGGCCAGCGCCGCTTTTTCAGCGAATTTAGCGTCCGTTGCGGCGGCCGGATACACGGCGACTACCAGTGGCTTAATTTTCTCGGCGAACACGGCGGGTGGCACCTTGCGCATCCACTGGCCTTGCAGCCAATCCAACTTTTCTAAGTCAAAAATAGCGCCCGATTTTTGTACACGCTCTAGCGAAAATTGTTTCACCAACTCCTCCAGCGTGAATACATCTTGCGTGGTTCCCGGGTTCCAGCCGAGCAACGCCAGGAAGTTGATAATGGCCTCGGGCAGGTATCCCTTTTCACTGTAGTGCGATGCAGCCACGTCGTTCTGGCGCTTACTGAGCTTGCTGCGGTCTTTATTCAACAAGAGCGGCATGTGCGCGTACTTGGGCGGCGTCCAGCCGAACATCTCGAACAGAATCAGGTGCTTGGGCAACGAGCTGATCCACTCCTCGCCGCGGATCACGATGTCCATCTTCATAAGGTGGTCGTCCACTACGTGTGCCAAGTGGTACGTGGGGAAGCCGTCGCCTTTCAGGAGCACCTGGTCGTCCACGGTGTGGCCGCGGAAGGTGATGTGGCCGTAGATTTCATCTTTAAAGGTAATGACTTTCTCACGCGGGACCAGCATGCGGATGACGTGCTTCTCGCCGGCTGCAACGCGCTTGGCAACTTCCTCCGCGCTGAGCGTGTGACACAAACGGTCGTACATTTGCGGTTGCTTCATCTTCTCCTGATCTTTGCGCATGCTATCCAAGCGCTCCGCTGTGCAGAAACAGCGGTACGCGTGGCCGTTCTTCAACAGCGTATCGATGTGTTCTTTATAGATGCCCAAACGTGCCGACTGGTGATACGGACCGTAGGGACCTTTCTCGGTGATCGCGCCATTTGCATCCAGCATGACGCCTTCGTCGATGGTGAGTCCGGACCACGTCATGGTGTTCACGAAGTCCTGGGTGGCGCCGGCCATTTCACGGGTTTTGTCCGTGTCCTCGATGCGCAGCGTGAACGGCGCGCCGGTTTGCTTGGCGGTGAGCCACGCAAACAACGCGGTGCGTAGACCGCCGATATGCAGCAAGCCGGTGGGTGATGGGGCAAAACGTGTTCGCATCGGGCGTAGAATACCTGAAGTTCGGTGAAGATGGGTCGTTTTATGGGTAGAGCCCCGGGGAGACGATGCTCCCCAGGGCTCGTCAATGTTCCGTTTCGTCAGGGACGATTCGAAAGGGTTGATCACTGCGAGTGGTTACCGCAGCACGCCGGGGTTCCGGCGCTCAAAGCGACGCAGGGCGGTCTCGGTCGGTGCGCAGATGATTTCCTGCGAGTCGACCATGGTGTCGAACTCGGCGAGGCTCACCAGCTTGCATGGGCCGATGCCCTCCAATTTGTCCTCCGGGACGTCCGTGGCCGACAGCTCCAACTCACACCAGAACGCTTCGTTCAAGTGGGGGAAGAAGGTCGTATCGCCGTTGACGGGCCCGAGCGACGTTGGGGTTCCGGTCAGGCGATAGCGGGACTCTTCTTGGCCCTCCCGCTTGGCAGCCTTTGCCAACGACTCCCATTTGTTTGCCATGCCGCGTGGGATCTCCCACGAGTACCGACACAGATCGCTGCAATCCAGCATGAATTGCCGGACCTGGTCAGCGTTCTTGGGGTCGACGGCCCGCCACTGCTGGCGGTAGGCCTCCATGTCCTGCACCACCGCGCGCAACGCGCGGACCAGCGCAATTTTGCCGCTGGGTTTATGGATGGGGAGCAGGTACGCGCCGCCGGACTGAGCGACCAGCACTTGGTCGTACAGAGCCTTGCCGGCAGCATCCACCCACACCACGTGCGGGATGGCGCAGCCGAAGCCCAGGTTCTGGATGACGTTGCTGTCGCCCGCAGCCCAACCGCGGGTGAACTCGTCGTCCGGCTTCACAAGCCGGACGGTGCGTGGGAACGCACTCATCGGTCAATTCCTTTCAAAGAGCGGAACATTCAGGAGGCGCCAAAGCGCGTCCTCCTCTCGGCGATAGCCGAAAGGTTTTACTGTACGTGTTTCATGTTATTTGTCAATAAAGAGGGCCTGTGCGTCGCTTACGCAAGCCGCTCAAACAGTAGAGTCTCAATTCTCTGTTCATCCCGCTCTCCGCCGGCAAATAGCCTTAAGAGTTCTTGCCGGACATCCTCACGCCAGTTCGTTGCCTTGGTCTGCGCTTCCAGCGTCAATCGCACGGCATCGTCATCGGTCAGCGATTCCACGCGCTGCGTGCGTGGATCCAGTCCGGATATCGACTGCACATGCCCGATGTCATAACTCTTGTCCGATTGGTTCATGTGCACCACTTGGCCCAATTTTATTGCCAACATATCGGCTTCCCAGGCTTGGCCGTAGATGTCTTCCTCCAGCAGCAAATCAAGTTGCTTGGCTTCCACTTGCGTCAATAACCGGCGCAGAAGCGCTTCGCGTACGGCGGCGCGCAACACCGAATTTTTCGAATGCACACAGCGCACCTGTGTTTCTTTCACAGCCGCAGGACACTGGACCACATCCTGGCCGGCATGCAGCCAACGACGGTGGTGCGGAATGCCGCACGGCTCGCCGTTCATCCCCGCCAATGCTGCGAGGACACCCGGATTCGGTTCAGGCAACAGTGAAAGAGGATGCCGCATAAGTGCCGCATCCTAAGTCACTGTTTTTCCAGAGTCCAATTATTGAACGTTCTTGACCGAGAAGGTTACTGGTTCCAACGGCATGTTGCTCTGCATGTTGCGTGCAACTTTGGCGATGGCATCCACCACATCCTGGCCCTTGGTCACCTTTCCGAAAATCGTGTAGTTGGGCGGGAGCGGGTAATCGGTCTGCATAATGAAGAACTGGCTGCCGTTCGTGTTCGGTCCGGCATTCGCCATGGCGAGGACGCCCGCCTTGTAGCCCACCTTGTACAGGTCGGACTTGGCGTCGATTTCATCCTCGAAACGTTCGCCGTAAATGCTTGCACCACCCGTGCCGTCGCCGTTCGGGTCGCCGCCCTGAATCATGAATCCGGGGATGACGCGGTGAAAGGTGAGGTTGTCGTAGAAGCCGGAGCTGGCCAACGCCATGAAGTTCGTGGCGGTCTTGGGTGCGGCGTCGGCATTCAGCTCGACGGTAATGTCACCCATGCTGGTGGCAATGACGGCGGTGTGCTTGCCGGTGACGAGCTTGCCGTCCCAGGTCCACTTGGAAGAAGAAGATTTCGTCATGGCGGTAGCGGAGGAAGAAGATGAAGACGAGGAGAGAGGCATCATCGCATCGGACGACGATGACGATTGCATCATCATGGTGTCCGAGGACGACGAAGATGATCCAGGGGTATCGGTGGTCTGCGTTGTGGTCGGTGTGCAGGCGGCCAACATGCCGATAGTCAGGATTCCTGTGGCTGCAAGAAATGCATTGCGCATGGAAACGAGGATGAAAGAAACAAAATGGAGCCGCATTCTATTCCCGTGACTCGGCGGCGTCCAGAACGGTGCGCGCAATGGCGATTGCCGCATTGGGTGGAAAGAAGCCCTGCAGATGCTGGCCAAGCGTCGCGCGTTGGGCACTGTTTGCGAACAGTCCGCGTAACGTCGTCGGTAATTCGACAAGGCGTTGCTGCGGCAGCAGTACCGCTGCGCCGGCTTGCGCCAACAACTCTGCATTTCGTTGTT
The DNA here is from genome assembly GCA_964448405.1 of uncultured Candidatus Peribacteria bacterium. Lineage (GTDB taxonomy): Bacteria > Patescibacteriota > Gracilibacteria > Peribacterales > Peribacteraceae > DAORHV01. The sequence continues at coordinate 74,968 of CAYUVW010000003.1, forward strand.
GATGGTCCTGTGCCACTCCACGCAGTGGTACCACGATCACCGGCTTCCCAACGGCCGCCAACTCGGAGAGCGTGCCGGCTCCCGCTCGCGACACCGCCACGTCTGCCAGTGCATACAAGTGCTTCAATTCCTCGGTGACGAACGGTCGTGCCCAGTAGCGGGCGTGTACACGATTGATCCCCTTTCCGGCACCCGTCAGATGAATGACGTCTGCCATGTCGATGAGTGTGTCGAAATGCGCATCGACGGCTTGGTTGATCGCCAGCGAGCCCTGGCTTCCACCGATGATCAGCACGACCGGCCTTCGGCCCGAAAATCCGGTGATGCGCCGCGCCGCATCCTTTGAACCATTGGCGATGTCCGGCCGCACCGGGTTGCCGGTGAGAATCGCATTGCGAGGGGTTGCGGCTTCAGTGGGGAAACCAAGGCAGACCGTCTTTGCCATGCGTGCAACCAGCGCATTGCTCATGCCGCCGGTGGCATCCGACTCGTGCAGCACGATCGGTATGCCCATCATACGGGCCACGATGCAGACCGGTGCGCTCACATAGCCCCCTTTACTGAAGATGGCCGCGGGCTTCACCTCCTTCAAGAGCCTCTGCGTAGCAATCAAGGACCACGTGAAGACGAAGGGGAATGTCATCCAACCCACGCTCAGGCCACGCGGGAATTTAGCTGCAGACACACAGCGAAACGGGAGGTGTTCATGGTTCAAGAATGCGATTTCATCGTTGCGCTTGGCACAGAAAAAGAGTGGCCGGACGTCGGTGCGCAGTTGCATGGTCGCCCGCGCAACGGCGACTGCCGGAGCAATGTGTCCGACGCTTCCTCCGCCGCAAAAGACGATGTTCAGCGTGCTCATGCTTGAATGTAACGCTTCAGGGAACCGGTGTGCGTGGCGCGAGTCCGGCGGCGCATGAGTGCGTCTTCTTGGTGACTGTACATGGAAATATTCAGCAAGATGCCAACACCAGCCAACGTTGCCATAAGCGACGAACCGCCGTAGCTGATGAACGGCAGCGTGAGTCCGGTGAGCGGGAACAGCGACAAGTTCACGCAGATGTTCAAAATTGCTTGGAAGGCGATCCACGTCGTAATGCCGGTACCGACCAGCAATCCGAAACGATCGGGGGCATTGCGCGCGATTTTCAATCCGCGATAGACGAAAATGCCATACAAACTCAGGACGATCAGCAGGCGCATGAACCCGAGTTCTTCGGCCATGGCGGCGAAAATCGTATCCGACTGCACTTCGGGCAAGTAGCCGAATTTCTGAATGGATTTTCCGTAGCCGACGCCGAACAAGCCGCCGCTGCCGATGGCAATCAGTGCCTGGTGAATCTGAAAGCCGATGCCTTCCTTAAAGGTTTGATCATCGGGCTTAAACAACACATGGAGGAACACCGTGAAGCGATTGCGGACGTATTCCTTATTCAGAATGATCGGCAGGCTGAGCAGTGCCGATAAGCTGCCGCCCATCATCAAGTGCAAAATGTTTCCGCCGGCCACGAAGAACATCAGCGAAGCGATGACGGTAAGCACCAAGAACGAACCCAGGTCCGGTTGAATGGCCACGAAGAACGTGGAAATACACAACAGCACGACGAATGGAATGAAGCCTTCTTGAAATGTGGCGATTGCCGCTTCGCGCTTCTGGAGCCAGGTGGCCAAGTAGAACACCATCGTAATTTTCAAAAATTCAGATGGTTGAATGGAAAATCCCACCAACTGAATCCAGCTGCGTGCCGTGCCATATTCGTTGCCAACGCCCGGCATGAACAACATCATGAGCAAGATGAGGTTCAGCAGGAACAGCGTGCGTGCATGGCGTTCCCAAAAATGATACGGAATGGATGCCGTTGCACCCATGACGCACAGTGCGGCAATCACGTGTACGAAGCTGCGCCACAAATAGAACGAGTTCGAGGGCACTGCGGCTTTGGCCAGCGTGAGCTGGTAACTCTGGTACACGCTCACGCTGCCGATCATGGCCAGACCAAAGAGGGTCAGACCCAGCGCGATGCCGAGGAGGAGAAAGTCCGCACGACGGAACATGGGCCGCCATCATACTCCGACCGGCAGCTGGTTGTCCTCGTTGACATCTTTGTATTTCGGCGACGCCTACGGCTAGCATGCGTGCGTGCTCCCATTCATCCTCACTATCATCGTCACGTTTGTCTGTGCCTTGGGTTCGGCATGGGTAGCACAGCAGTTCCTTACCGAACGCATTGCCGTCGTCGGAACGTTCGCCGGACTGCAGTTATCGCATAACCCGGGTATTGCGTTCGGCGTGCATCTGCCATCGCCCTGGCAGGAGGTGCTCATTGGTGCCGCACTGTGCGCAGTCGCGTTCATTGCGTACCGCGAACGCGGGCATCGGCTGAATCAAATCGCCTTCGGACTCATTTTGGCCGGCGCACTCGCCAACATTGCCGACCGACTGCCCGACGGCGTCGTCACGGACTATTTCCAGGTGGGTACGTTCCCTATATTCAACGTTGCCGACAGCGCTATCACCATTGGGGCTGCCCTCCTCCTTCTCCAGGTCCTTTTGGAGGAGATTCGGAAGCGTTCAGGGCTTACCCCTGCGAAAATATAGGCTCTGGTGACTTTTATGACAAAAGGCAGTAGAATACGCACTCTATGACTCCAGCCCAAACCGGAGCATCTGCAGCCGACATTGCCGAACAGGCGAAGCGCAAGCTGATCCTGGACGCACAGGCTGTAAAGCAGGCCGAAGCCGCAAGCATTCGCTACCGTATTCAAGGCGGAACCACGCTGAAAGGCGACGTGGTCATTAGCGGTTCCAAGAACGCAGCGCTGCCGCTGTTAGCCGGAAGCATTTTGTGCAAAGAAGGCGAGATGACGTACACCAACGTTCCGCGCTTGCGCGACATTGAAGTGCTGCTGAAGATTTTGCAGTACCTCGGTGCCGAAACATCTTTCGAAGAAAATACGGTGAAGATCCGTGCCGATAAACTCCAGAGTCGTCCGTTGCCGCGCGAACTGGTTTCCATGCTTCGCGCGTCCATTGTCTTGCTCGGCCCCATGCTGGCGCGCTTCGGAGAAGTGGAAATGGCGTACCCCGGCGGCGATGTCATCGGCAAGCGTCCGGTGCATGCGCACATTGCCGCATTCCAGCAAATGGGTGCCGAAGATCTCAGTACGAACGAATACCTCAAATTGCGCGGCGCACTGCGCCCCGGCCACCTTATTCTTCCGGAATTCTCCGTCACCGCCACCGAGAACGCACTGCTTGCCGCCGCCATGTTGCCCGGTGAAACGCGCATCGATCTCGCCGCCGGCGAACCGCATGTGCAAGATTGTGCCAAGTTGGTGAAGGCCATGGGTGCCGAAGTCGAAGGTGCCGGTACGCATACCATCGTCGTGCGCGGTCGTCCGGATTTGAAAGCCTGCTCGCATGCGGTGACGCCGGACTACCTGGAAGCAGGTAGCTTCGTCATGGCCGCACTCTGCACGCATGGCAAAGTCCGTTTGCACAACCTAGACCCCACGCACCTGCTTTCCTTCTTGGACGCCGTCCGCCGCATGGGTGGTACGTGGCGCTACGATTCAGGCGAAGGCGTACTCTTCGTGGACGGTGAAGTATCGTCATTGAACGCGCTCACCGTGAAGACGAACATTTACCCCGGCTTCCCCACCGACTTGCTTGCGCCGGTCGGCGTGGCCATGACGCAAGCCAAGGGTGTCAGTCGCATTTTCGAACGTCTGTACGAAGGTCGCATGGCGTATCTGTACGAATTGGAGAAAATGGGCGCTCAGATTGAAATTCTGAACTCACACCAGGCTCTCATTATCGGTCCGACCGCGCTGCGCGGACGCACGGTGGTCAGCAACGACGTGCGTGCCGGCGCCGCCATGGTGCTTGCGGGAATGATCGCCAGCGGCGAAACGGTGGTCACCGATGTGCAGTACATCGAGCGTGGTTACGATCGCTTGGAACTGAAGTTGAAGACACTCGGCGCCAAGATCGTGCGCGAGACCGCGTAAGTAAAATATTGACAAGCGAAAGCGGTGAGGCAGAATCACCTCCTTCTTTTCCCCTCTATTTCCATGAAAGGATCCATCAGCAAAGGCAGCGTCGGGCGCGTACGCGATATGCTGGCGGAAAACGGCATCGATGCCCCCGTTCAGCACGTCGAAGGCGGTACGGGTTTCAATGTCCGCACCGAAGGCCTGAGCGCCAGGCAACGCGCTCTGGTGCAGCGCCGCTTGGAAGAACTAGGCATTACAGAGAGCAAGAGTGATTCCGCTAACGACTAGGCACTTCCCGCTTTCCGGCTTTCCCGCTACACTGTAGTCACGATGATTACGTTCACTCCAGATTCAGATTCGGCATGCATGGTCAAAGGCGATTCGATTACATTCGCCTTGTTTCCGAAGGAGGCGGTGAAAGGCAAGTATGTACTGCTCAGCCATCCGGAAGAGGTGATGACCGACGAGAAGACCGTCAGCTGGCCGGGTGAATACGATTTCGAGAACATGACGCTGCGCGGAATCGGACAGGGTGCCGGCAAGCAGGTGTCGTACACGGCGTCCATCGACGGTATCCGTTGCGGATTCGTCGACATGCCGCTCATGGACTGGACCGACGCAGAACTGCAACTTATGGGAGACGTGGACGTTTTGGTCATCCGTGCAGATGACCAGAAGAAGGCCGTCGCGTTGGTGGAATCCATCGACCCGCGCGTGGTCGTTCTTGTGCCAACCAAAGACATCGATGCTCCGGCCGTGGCAAAAGCCTGCGGAGCCAAGGACACGCAGATCGTCAGTGAGTTCAAGGCCAAGGCCGGCTCGCTGCCGAGCGACAGTAGGCAGGTCGTCATTTTGAAATAGGCCTTGCGCAAGACGCATGCCGGGCCGACTCGCTCTTTTTGCTATGCTTCCGTCTATGGTCCCGTAGTTCAACGGATAGAACGACCCTCTCCTAAGGGGTAGATGCAGGTTCAATTCCCGCCGGGACTACCATGAATTGTTCTACACGTATGGTTATGAAGAAGAACGTTGCACCGGCCATCCGCTGCGAAACCACAGTAGTCGCCATCGGCTCGCGCATGCTTGTCCTGTTGCCCAAGAGTGCCAGCGCCAAGTTGCCGTCACGCGGCATGGCCATGGCCGAAGGCACGCTCAACGGCGCGAGGTTTCAGTTCGAGCTTGAGCCCGACGGCAAGGGCAGCCACTGGTTCGAGCCCGGCAAAAACCTGCGTGCAGGCGACACCGTAACGCTGGAGATGACGCC
>CAYUVW010000004.1:0-19084 GCA_964448405.1 uncultured Candidatus Peribacteria bacterium
GCGGCCACTTGGCCGCCTTTCGTTTCAAATTCTTGTTTAGCGGCGATTGCGCTTGCGATCCGTCTCTTTCAACAATTTCTTGCGAAGACGAATGAAGTTCGGCGTGATTTCGACCAGCTCATCGTCCTGGATGTACTCCATGGCGCCGTCGAGGGTCATGATGCGAGGTGGCGTGAGGCGAATGGCTTCATCGGTTCCGGAAGCGCGGACGTTGCTCAGCTTCTTCTCCTTGGAAATGTTCACTTCGATGTCCTGACCGTTCGGCGATTCGCCGACGATCATGCCTTCGTAGACCTCGATACCGTCGTTGATGAAGAACATGCCGCGCTCCTGCAGCTGCCAAATGGCGTAGGCCACGGCCTTGCCGGTCACACCGGAAATAATGGAGCCGGTGGTGCGGCCAGGCATGTCGCCGACGTACGGAGCGTACTTCAGGAACGAGTGGGTCAAAATTCCGTTACCGCGGGTGTCGATGATGAACTCGTTGCGGAAACCAAGCAGACCGCGGGTCGGGATTTCGTAGCTCAGACGCGTCACACCGTTCTTGGCCTCCATGTTTTGCATGATTCCTTTGCGGCGACCGAGCTTCTCGATGACGGTTCCGACGTATTCGTCCGGCACGTCGATGTAGGCATTCTCGAGCGGCTCCATCTTCTGGTTACCCTCCTGCTTCATAATGACTTCTGGGCGCGAGACCTGGAGCTCGAAGCCCTCACGGCGCATGGTCTCAATAAGCACAGATAAGTGCATTTCTCCACGACCCTCCACGCGGAAGGCGTCGTTGCGGTTGTCGAAGATAATTTTCAGACCCACGTTGGTTTCCAGCTCCTGTTCCAAGCGCTCGCGGATAGCGCGCGTGGTGACCTTCTTGCCGTCCTTGCCGGCAAACGGCGAGTCGTTGACCATGAAGTCCATGGCCACGGTCGGCGGGTCGATTTTGATGATGGGCAGCGGTTCGGCGTTTTCGTCGCTGGCGATGGTGTCGGACACGTACACATCGGGCAAGCCCGAGAGCATCACAATGTCGCCGGCCACAGCTTCCTTTACTTCACCGGTACGAATGCCCTGGTAGGTGGCGATCTTGGTGATGCGTCCGGCCTTGCGGACTCCGTCCGGCTTAATCAGCCAGATGGATTGGTTTTGCTGCACCGTTCCTTCGATAACACGCCCAATGGCCATGCGGCCCGAGAACTTGTCGTACGCCAGGTTCACCGGCTGCATGCGCAGCGGCAAGGAAGCGTCGTTGGCTTTTGGCGTCACGTGCTTCAGGAACAGGTCGAACAGCGGCGTAAGATCCTTGGATTCGTCGGTCATCTTCATCTTGGCCACGCCGTCGCGACCGATGGCGAAAATGTACGGAAAGTCAGCTTGTTCATCGCTGGCGCCCAACTGCACGAAGAGGTCGAATACCTGGCCGAGGGCTTTCTCCGGGTCGGCGCCGGGGCGGTCGATTTTATTGATGATGACGATCGGGCGGATTCCCATCTCGAGCGACTTCTTGAGCACGAAGCGGGTCTGGGGCATGGGGCCGTCGAACGAGTCGACGAGCAAGCACACGCAGTCGCACATACGCAGCACGCGCTCCACTTCGGATCCGAAGTCGGCGTGACCGGGAGTGTCCACGATGTTGATCTTGGTGCCCTTGTAGAGAATGGAGCAGTTCTTGGCGTAGATGGTGATTCCGCGCTCCTTTTCCTGGTCGTTGTTGTCCATCACGCGTTCGTCCACGTGTTCGTGGGCCGAGAAAGCGCCTCCCTGCTTCAGGATCTGGTCGACGAGGGTGGTTTTGCCATGGTCGATGTGGGCGATGATGGCGATGGTACGGAACTCCATAAAAAAGGACGGGAAACAAGAAACTGCGAAGCGCAGTCGATCCAGTGTAGCGATTTTTCAGCCCCTGTACAGCCTAGAGCGGTCGAGTACCGTCCTCATGATGTTCGGCCAAGTACCGATGGGGATTGCGCGGCACGCTGTGACGGAAAACGAATACCGGCGGCGCCACACGCAGTGGATCGGCAATGGCACTGACTGGCTCAGCCGGTACGAACGACCCGACCGTGATGTCGGTACCGCTTTGCTCCTCACCGAAGTCTTGTCGATATTGACCTAAATACTCGCGCGGACTCATGCGCAACGGCTTCTTTGGAATGTCGGGCGTTAACAATACCATGGCGTTCAGCAGTTTGTTCCGGTCGTCCGAGTCACTCAGCGCCATGAATGCGTCACGCGTGCGGCCCAGCAACTGCATCAGTTCATCGCCATTGGTTTCCTCGGGGCGCGCAACAGACATCCAGATACGACCATGGTTCAGTGACGGCTGGACGAACGGACAATGCTTGGCGATGACATCGCGTAGCCAACGATGCGTGTGGGCCAGTGGCTGAAGCGAACCGTAGTCGGTGGCATCCGGATTCGACACGTCATTCGTAAAGTCACTCCATTGAACGAAAAGTTGGCCGGTTGGACTCTCGGACTTGGCATTAAGCTGCTCTCGGTTGGGATCAGTCTGCGTCAGTTCGCCAATCACGTCCTGGAAATGCGAACAGGAACGACCACGTGCAACGGCGTTGTAGATCTCCACCCGGGTTCGCTCGTGGACGCGACCGATGTTGAACCGCCCGGCAAGAGTCCAACGATCAACGGCATCGAACAGCGATGTCACCTCATTGTTGTGCGTCGACTTCGGCCGTTGAAACAAACCCGCTCGGGAAGACATAAAGGAGATGAAGTAAAATGCCCCTTGCTGCGTTTGTCAAAACTTCTCTCATACGAAAGCCTTGAAGCGCATATCGACGTGCAAATCCTGCCATGGTCTTGCGAGCCCGACGCAACTCTGTACAATGCCCCCATGGTAGCCCCCTACCGCGCTTTTCCGGCCTCCCCCATCTTGGGACGGCCGTGCTTTGCCGTTTCCTTCATCATCTAAACATGTGTGGAATTATCGCCGTTTCCGGCTTCCGTGACGTCATTCAAGATTTGTATGACGGACTCATCGTGCTGCAGCACCGCGGCCAAGATGCCGCCGGTATTGTGACGTACGACAGCCAATTCCACCTGAAGAAATCCAACGGCATGGTGACAGAAGTCTTCCACGCCCGTTCCCTTGCTCGTTTGCGCGGGCCCATGGGTATCGGCCATGTGCGTTACCCCACTGCCGGTTGCAGCAGCGAATTCGAGGCCCAGCCGTTCTTTGTGAACTCGCCGTTCGGCGTAGCGCTCGCACACAACGGTAACCTGACCAACTCGAAGCAGCTGTCGAAAGAATTGATGGAGAAGTCGTTCCGCCACCTGAACACCAACTCCGACTCCGAAGTTCTGCTCAACGTGTTCTCGTTGGAGCTGGAGAAGCAGAAGCCCCGCAACCTAACTCCAAAGCACATCTTCGGTGCCATGCAGCAGGTCTTCCGTCGTTGCAAAGGCGCATATTCGGCGGTCGCGCTCATCGGCGGTCACGGTATTTTGGGGTTCCGCGACCCGCACGGCATCCGCCCGCTGCAACTCGGCAAGCGCAAGCTGGGACTGAAAGAGGAATACATGATCACGTCCGAAAACACCGTCTTCAAGGCACTCGACTTCGAATTCGTGCGCGACATCGCCCCGGGCGAAGTGGTCTTCATCGATAAGCAGAACCGTTTGCACAGCCGCCAAGTCGTGCCGGGCAAACTGAACCCATGTTTGTTCGAGTGGGTCTACCTTGCCGCTCCGGACTCCACATTGGACGGTGTGAACGTCTACAAGGCGCGCGTACGTATGGGCGAGGCGTTGGCCAAGCAGATCAAGGCAGCCGGCATTCACATCGATTCCGTCATCCCCATTCCAGATACCGGTCGTCCGGCCGCCGCAGGTTTGGCAGACAAATTGAAAGTGCGTTACCGCGAAGGCTTTGTGAAGAACCGCTACATTGGCCGCACGTTCATCATGCCGGGACAAGAGGTCCGCAAGCGCAGTTTGAACTTTAAACTGCACCCCATCGAACTGGAATTCAAAGGCAACAATGTGCTCTTGGTCGACGACTCCATTGTACGCGGCAACACCAGCCGCAAGATCGTAGAAATGGCACGCAAAGCCGGTGCCAAGAAAGTGTACTTCGCTTCCGCATCGCCGCCGATCATCGGCCCCGATCCGTACGGCATCGATTTGCCGACAAGCACCGAACTCATCGCTTCCAATCATACGATCCCTGAAATTCAGAAAATGATCGGCGCGGATGGCCTGTTCTACACGACCATTAAGGAACTCCACGACTCTGTGCGCATCGGTAATCCCAACATCAAGAAGTTCAGCGACGGCTGTTTCACCGGCAAGTACCCGACCCCGGAAGTGACGCCCAAGTTACTCCGTGAAATGGGTAGCGGACGAAATCAAACGCGCGAAACGTACAACCAAGAATTGGAAGAGCCGACAAGCGACCAGACCAAAATGATGGCTCTGGTATAAGCAAATTTCAGGCCGCAAGCCAGCCAAATCCCAAGCATGACTAGGGGGTTTGGCTTTTTGAGTTCCCAACTGCGGTCTGCGCATTTTCTTGACCTACGACACAAACGAGATACGGCACTTTTTATGAGTGAATCACGCTGGAACGATTCCGATGGCCGTGATGAGGATTGGGGCTTGGCCGAGCTTGCGGGCTGGAAAGATGACATCCTAGAAGATGACGAACCGGTTGACCCGGAAGCACTTGCCGAACTGGCCGATGGTTTCATCGTCGGCGTCGATGCTCCCAATTGGCGTGTTCCGGTGGACCGAGTTCGGGATTTACTCTTCGAATCGCTGGTAGACAAAAAGCCTTTGCAGCCCGTCCCGCTCGCACAACCGGAGATGATCGCCTACCAGTCGCACCCGGAAGACCCGCTGCCCAGCATCGTACGCAGCAGGAAAGCCTTCCGCCTCGGCATCGAGCAATTGGAGCTACCTCGCTGAACGCGGGGTGTGTGCTACACTCGCAACCATGAAAGTGCTCGTCATCTCCAACTCCGCCCGCGGCCACGCCATTGCCGAGGCTCTTGCCCGAAGTCCTCAAAAACCTGAAATCATTGCCATTGTCACCAACAAAGACCCTGGCATGGTGAAGCTTGCCAAAGAGGTGCACGTCATCGCCGACCTCATGGAGTTCACCCCGATCATTAACATTGCAAAAGAGACCAAACCTGACTTTGCCATTATCGGACCCGAAGACCCTATTTGCGGTGGTTTGGCCGACCGCCTTCTTACCGTTGGAGTGCACTGCGTTGCGCCGAAGAAGCCGTTGGCCCGGGTGGAAGCAAGCAAAGAATTCACACGCAAGTTGCTGAAAAAGTATGAAATCAAAGCCAATCCGAAATTCCGCTCCTTCGAGTTCTCCTCGATTGCGATGATGAAGCAATTGCAAGCGGACATCACTCGCTACATCGAGCACGATCTGCAGGGCAATTACGTGGTGAAGTACGACGGACTCAAGGGCGGCAAAGGCGTAAAGGTAAGCGGTGAACACCTGCCCACGACAAACATCGGCGTGAAGTACGCACTGGAATGCCTGCAGCAGTGCGGATCGGTTGTCATTGAAGAAAAGTTGATCGGCGTGGAGTTCAGCCTTCTTTCCTTCGTCTCCGGCAACAAAGTGGTGGATATGCCTGCCGTGCAGGACCACAAGCGGGCGTTTGCCGGCGATACCGGACCGAATACCGGCGGCATGGGAACCTACAGCGATGCAAACCATTCACTGCCCTTTCTCTCGGACAGTGACATGAAGCAGGCCAGCGAAATCAACCGCAAAGTCGCCGAAGCACTCATGAAAGAATGTGGCGAACCCTATAAGGGAATCCTGTACGGCGGCTTCATCGCGGTGAAAAACGGCGTGCGGGTCATTGAGTACAACGCGCGTTTCGGCGACCCTGAGGCACTGAATATTCTTCCGCTGCTCAAGAGCGACTTCGTTGCAATCTGTCTGGCAATCATCGACGGAACGCTGTCGCCGGACATGGTGGAGTTCGAGCACCAGGCAACCGTTTGCAAGTACCTGACTCCGAAAAGCTATCCGGACAAAAAAGATGAAAAAGGGAAAACCTTCACCATGCCCGAGAACATTCCGCCAAACGTGCGTGTGTACTATGGCGATGTCACACAAGGTGCAGACGAGCGATCGTTTGTACTTGGCACGTCGCGCGCAATTGGAGTCGTAGGCATAGGCGATAACCTGGATATTGCCGAACAAGCCGCAGAGAAAGTCTGCGAAGCGGTTTCCGGCCCGGTTCGCTTCCGATACGACGTTGGCACGGTGGAGCTGACTGAAAAGCGCATCGATACCATGGCGAAGCTGCGCCGCGACACATCGGCCACGTAACAGCAGTCACCTAAAGCGTACAGGTGAAGAATGCTTGACTTTCAAGATGTCGGGCGTAGGGTAACCCCCTTTTTTCACCCTTTTTCATGAACGCCCTGTCCGCTGTGAAACGCAACGGTTCCGCCATGCAATGTGCGGCAATCTGCGCACTGGTATCGCTCGCATTGGTCGGCCTTCCGTTGCTCGCACAATCGTCTTCAACCATTCCCACGACCGCCTACGGCGACTACATCGTGCATCGCTTCCAGAAAACAGGTGCGCAAACCGCCAACAGCTTCGACAACCGTTTTGTCGAAACGAATGCCTTCGATTTCGCGCAGTACTTCAGCCATACCTGCTTCCGCCCAACGGAGTACGACAGAGCAGGCTGCGAACGTGAATTTGGACCGTACTGGAACTTGTACGAAACGCTTGCAAGCGGACAACTGAAAGAAATTCTAGCACGTTACTCGTACCTGAACGGCGCCGACCAAGCCGTAACGCCAAAACCGGTGACGAAAGTCAGCGAACCCAAAGCCGATACCACGGCTTGGACCCCCGCAACTCCGAACGACACCAGCCTCATGCAGAAGCAGCGCGATGCCCGGGCAAAAGTATTGTGGGCCACATGCCAAAAGCGCTCGTCGGAGCGCACCGAGGCAGGTCGTTGCTATCGCCGCAATATCCGCCTGCTGGACCCGGAGTCCTCCAAGCTGGATGTGGAGAGCGCTGTGTATTAATCACGCCTGCGGCGCGACATGGTGTCGCTACGTGAAAAAGCCGCTGTGTACCGTGACGCAACGTCCCGGCTGTGCGTAACATTACAGCTGCTTCAACGCCTCGTCTTCCTCCCATTTTTGCATTGCTTCAACGATATCGCCGAACTCTCCTTCCATGACGGCGGGGATGTTGGAGAAGTTGAGGTTCATGCGGTGGTCCGTAATGCGATCCTGCGGAAAGTTGTAGGTTCGGATCTTCTCGCTGCGATCGGCGGTACCGACCTGGCTGCTGCGGGCATCGTCGCGCTCCTTGGCTAGCTTCTCTTGCTGGGCCTGGTACAAACGACTGCGCATCACGCTCATGGCCAGCGCACGATTCTTCAGCTGACTTCGCTCGCTCTGGCAGGCCACCACCACACCGGTTGGGATGTGTGTCATACGCACGGCACTGTCGGTCTTGTTGACGTGCTGGCCTCCGGCACCACCGGCACGGTAAGTGTCGATGCGCAGGTCGCTTGGGAGGATGACGATGTCGACCTCCTCTGCCTCCGGAAGAATGGCAACCGTTGTCGTGGAGGTATGCACACGACCTTTGGCTTCCGTCTGGGGAATGCGCTGCACGCGGTGCACGCCGGATTCCCATTTCAACGCACCGTACACACCCTCGCCTTCAATACGGGCAGATGCTTCTTTCACGCCGCCGGAATCCGAAGTGGAAGAATCGATGAGCTCGGTCTTCCAGCCTTTCGACTCAGCGTACTTCAGGTACATGCGCAGCTGCTCGGCTGCGAAGAGCGCGGCCTCGTCGCCGCCGGCGCCGGCACGTACTTCCATAATGACGCTGCGTTCGTCATCGGGGTTTTTCGGCACCAATAAGCGCTTCATTTTTTCGAACAGCACCGGCATCTGCTCGCGTGCCTTTACAGCCTCTTCTTCCGCCATGGGACCCAATTCAGGATCATCTTTCATCGCCACGGCATCGGCCACGGCTTGCTCCAGCTTCTGGTACTGCGCATACGTCTCCACCAATGGCTTCAGTTGCTTTAGGCGACGGGAGAGTTTGGTAATTTGCTTCGGATCACCGTAAATAGCGGGATCCTGCATCTTTTTTTCGGTCTCGCCGTACTCAGCAATATGGGCCCTGACTTTCTCGAGCATGGCGGCATGGTAGCGATTTTCAACCACGACAGAAAGGCCGTCGGCGCTATGCGTTGAGGTTTGAGCCGAATGCGTCGACCGACGAATGGAAATGCAGCGACGTACCGGGGCCGCCTTCCTCATGACGCGCCAGATACACGCCGTCGTAACTCACATCGGTGCGACCGCGCACATCGGCAACCTTGCGGGCAAACAAGCCCATCAACGTGGTGAGGAGGATCTTGGCCTCCTGCAAAGGAACATCGTCGAGCTTGGCGTCATCGAGTGCTCCAAGTGGAAAATGAAATTCCGCCTGCTCATCCTGCGGCAACATCACCGCCAGAGCTTCCAGTGTTTGCGCGACGCAAGCACGGGCATCCCAGCCGATCAGTACAATACGGTTCTGCTGCGAGAAGACCTCGCGCCAGGGACTTGCCACCAGTTCAAAATCGCCCACCACAGACGCCTGCGGGTGCGAGGCAAGCGCCTGCGGCGGGTCGCCTTCGTTGTTGATGAGTACCATGTGCGATAACGACGCATGAATCTTCCGCGTCACCGCTTCGGCCTCTGCCACCAGTGTGCGCATATAGCTGTCGTTGCCTTCGTGCAGATGCACGGCGACGACGGACAAATTGCCGGGCAACTGCTGGAGCTTTACGCCCTGTTCTGGCGGGGTGCCGCGGTGCAAAAACTCGAGAATTGCGTAATCCGCCGGTGAATAGTCTTTTGGAATATTTTTCATACTTTGCAAGTATCGTCAGAACAACACCTTCAACAAGGGTCGGGAAGGCTCATAGATGCGAAATTCTCCTTTTGCGTTAGAATACGAACGAATGCGTGTCCTTCTGGCCATGTCCGGCGGTATCGACTCCAGCGTTGTGGCGCACCTGCTCAAGGAGCAAGGTCACGACGTCGTGGGCGTGCGCTTTACGCTGTGGAGCGATCCATTGGCACCCGCATTGGCAGAGGTGCTGCCTAGCAAATGCTGCAATGCGCAAACTGCGGCACGCTGCAAAACAGTCGCCAAGCAACTGGGCATCCCACTGCACATCGTGGACTTGGCCGATGAATTCAAGGCCAACGTCGTCGACCCGTTTTTAGAAGGCTATGCCAAAGGCCTGTCGCCGAATCCGTGCATCGGCTGCAATCGTACGATTAAATTCGGCAAGCTATTGGAGCTATGCGAACAACTCGGTTGCGACAAGCTGGCCACCGGCCACTACGCACGCACGGCCACCGAGCATTTGTCCGACGGCACCCAACGCCACTTGCTGCTGGAAGCGGTGGATGCACGCAAGGACCAGAGCTACTACCTCTACGGCCTGACGCAAGAACAACTCAAGCGTTGTGTCTTTCCACTGGGCTCCATGCATAAGCCGGAAGTCTACGCACTCGCCAAACACTTCGCAGTCCCCTACTCCGACGCGTCGTATCGCGAGAGCCAGGACCTGTGCTTCTTCCCGGAGAAAACGCCGCAGGAATTCCTGAAGCGTCATTTGAACGACAAGCTTTCACCTGGTCCGATTGTCCGACGCGATGGCACCGTACTGGGAACACACCAGGGGCTGCCGCTGTATACCGTGGGCCAGCGCCGCGGACTACGCATCGGCGGACAGAAGATTCCGCTGGAGGTGGTTGCGAAAGATGGCGGAAGCAACAGCCTGATCGTGGAACCCAAGGGCCGCGAAACCGTGAAGCAGGTCCGGCTGGAATCACTGCGGTTCGTATCGTGGAAACCAAGCGACGGCGAGGCAACCGAATTCGAGTGTCGCGTGCGATCGCTGTCCGTGCGGCAACGTGGAGTCATCACCGTGCAACGGGATTCCGGAGTGTTCACATTCGACAATGCCCAGCCACCGCAATCGCCCGGTCAATCGTTGGTACTGTATCGCGGCGAAGAGGTGGTTGGAGGCGGCGTCATGCTTGCCTGATGCAATTATTTATATAAATTGCTTCATTTTTGTAGATTGTCAATGAATTCATCGTGGCTTAGGCTAGCCCAGACCTCCCTAAAGTAGGGCATTTATGCTATAGTAAGTGACTCCTTCATGACGAACCACCAACCACAACCAAGGGCAGGCTACGACGAAAACGGTGACGTGGTCATCTTCGGCGCGGGTGAAAAACCTTCCGTCCAGCGGATGCCGGCCCACAAGCACGTACCGGTCCGCGAGACGCGCACAGAACGTCCGCAACAGGTGAAGCACGTGCGCCAAGAGACGCCGAAAATAGACGCCGTGCTTGCTGAATGGAATGTGGTCGCCGAAGATCCGGTGACTCCGGCGAAGACAAAGGCAACACCCAAGAATCTCGCCCCAACACAGTCCCCTGTTCCGCTGAAAGAAAATGATCCGCGTTTCGTGCAACGCATCTCCCAGGTCACCAACAGCTTGATCGGTGGAACGCTGCAAGAAGGCAAAGCGCAGATTCATGCCACGCATGCCGGCGCAGGCCGCGGGTTGTCCGAAGCCTGGCACTCGCTGCGCAAACTACCGCGCCATGCGGCGGGGGCGTGGAAATCAGCCAATGCTCCGCGCACCGCGCCGTGGAATCGAAAACGTACCAAGCCGCACTCTCGTGCAACGTTGTTTGCCATCGATACCATTCGCTTCGGCGGAACGTTTGCCGCCATTTTCGTTTCCCTGTTCCTAGCGATCAACTACCAAAGCTTCTGGCAAATCGCACGCGCTCAATTGGCGCTTGGCGATGAATCGCACACCGAACAAGCGCTGGATGCCATTACAAAGAGCGATACGCCGTCGATTACAAATCCCATTGCTGGAAACTCACTCATTCGCAAATCAGGATCGGACGGCGGAGACCTTCTTTCGTACTTACCCCGGGTAGGCCCGTATGAAAACCGGTTGATCATTCCCAAAATCGGCAAAAACGTCCCGATCGTGCTTCCCAGCATGGACTCACTTATGCGTGAAGACTGGAAGAACTTCGAAGAAGACGTACAAGAAGCATTGCATCACGGTGTGGTGCACTATCCGGGATCGGCACGCCCAGGTCAGGCGGGAAACTTCTTCGTCACAGGACACAGTTCGTACTACCCCTGGGACGACGGATTATTCAAAGATGTCTTCGCCCGCTTGAACGAATTGGACATCGGCGACACGTACTCCGTGTACTACGGTGGTGATTTGCACACGTACAAAGTCATTGAGAAGAAAGAGGTTCTTCCAAGCAACACCTCGGTACTCGACCAGCCAACCAGCAAGCGGCTGAGTACGCTTATGACCTGCACGCCCATTGGCACCACCTTGCGCCGCCTTATCCTTGTGGCGGAGGAAGTTGACCCATCGACCGGATCGAAGCTGCATGTAGGCGAACGCACGACTGTGCAAGATTCCAAGCCCGCCAAGCTCGAAGCGCTGCCGATTTAAGGCAAATTTTCAAAATCTACATTCCAAAAACTCTCTGACGGATACTGGATGATTTTGAAAATGAAATTTATGATTTTGGATTTCGTCAGGCTTGCTTGTTGGCCTGCAGTGCCAACTGCTGCATGGGGTGACTGCGGTGCCACAAATGCAGGGGCCAATGCCTGGCCTGCAGCCGCTCAATGGACGACTGCGAAAGCTGCTCGAGCAACAAACCGATGACAATAAACGTCCCGCCAAACAACGCTTGTGCCGGAATGCTTTCGTTCAGCAACAACACTGCGAATGCCATTCCAGAGAGCGGTGCCGCAATATCGATGAGCGACACGGTGGTTGCCGGCAAACGATCCAGCGCTTCGTAGTAGAACGACAGATTCAGGTACCGTGAGAAGAACACGAATGCGAGCAAGAGTGAAACCAAATGCATTGGGAACGCCGACATATCCGAGATGGTCAACGACCCCTTGAACACAGAACTGGCGATGAGCACTCCGCAGATGCCCGCGACGTTCCGCACCGCAATGGCCAACTCGGGCATGATGTGCGTGAGATACTTCTTAAACAAGACGGAGCCAAGGGCGAACAACTGTGTGGCTAAAACAATAATGACGTCACCCGGATTCACCCGGAACGTGGCGACTCCACCGAAGTTAATAATCGCGATTCCGGCCAAAATGATGAATGCACCCAGAATCTGCGTTCGGCTGACGCGCTCGCCAAGCAACCAACTGCTGAAAACCAATGTGGTCACAAGCCCTGTTGGCGATAACACCGACGCATTCACAGCGGTCGTCATGCTTAGCCCTTTAAACCACAACAGCGGCGCCAATCCGGAATTCAGTAAGCCAATGAGTACGCAGACACCGACTGTCTTCATATCCAATTTCGCGAGTTGGCGAAGCAGCGGCACGGCACCGAATGTCACGATGACGAAGAATGCCATCAGCGCTTCGCTAATAATGAGCAACGAAGCAGGCGAGAGCCACGGCGTAAGGCCTTTTGCTAGTGCATTATAGGAGCCGTTGCAGAGCAGCGACCCAAAGGCGAACACGAGCCCTACGTTGCGCTGATCGGGATTGCGAAGGAATGCGAACATACTTTGTGTTTGTCTTAACGTATATTATACAACTTTTCTATATTTTTAGCAAAGAAAGAGTCTGCGAGAACCTTGCTATAGTCTCTTCTGAGATCATTGCAATCACGGTATGCCGGGGTGGCGGAATGGTAGACGCGAGGGACTTAAAATCCCTTATCCTTCCTTGGATGTGTGGGTTCAATTCCCGCCCCCGGCACCACTCAACGAAAACACGACGAAATATATACAAAAGTCAATAATGTGTTATAATGAATCTCCACAGGCGAAAGCCCGTGGAATCGTTCATTGTCGCCCCTTGGGGGCAAATCGGCCCCCTGTCTTCGACACCGCTGGGAGGCGGTACACATGAAGACGCTCGACGCCCTGCTGGTGGCTGTGTTCGTTTCGCTGGTCGCATATGCGGCCATCACGCACACGCCTTTACCAATCCTCGCCGCGGCAATCGTCGCGGCCCTGCTCATCGGCCAAGCCGATGAAAGCGCCCCGATCTACCGCTACGTGCCGGGGCAACGCAACTCGTCCAACGTGGACACGGACATCGCGTTCGTCGCACGACAGATCCGCCTCTGGCAGTTCTATCTGCTGATCTGCATCGTCGCGATGATCACGACCGCCACGTTCCTGGTGTTCGTCATCAAGGACGGACGCTGGCCGGGAGACTGGGTGTCCATCCCCCTCGGCTTGCAACACCAAGGCATCGTGCTCGGGCTGACCGTGGGTCTGCTGATGCTGTACTGCCTCACCATCTCGGTGGGGTGCATTCAGCCGCTGGAACAGGTGTTGAACCACCTCTACAACGAGTACAACGTCTGTCTGCACGCGGAACGCTCGCGGGAAGCGACCATCGGCAACCCCGACTGGCATTCCTGCAACCAGCTCGATTGGGACCACAGTCCCATCGCGCGGGCCGCACGCCGACGCAACCAAGAAGACGGGACGGCCCGACCGCCCTACAACGGGAGTTACTGACAATGGACGGCCCGCTGCACACACGTGTGCAGCGGGTTCGTTCTGAATGTGCAACAGCGTTAGTCCGAGAGCTCGCCGACAACGTCTCGCTCGATGATTTCGCGTAGTCGCTTGGGATGTGTGGTCTGCTTCAACGCCCACATCAGCTTCACGACGGCACATTCATACGTCATGTCTTTACCCGAGATAATGCCGAGCTCTTCCAGCACCAACTGCTTGCGATAGAGATGCAAATCGATACTGCCGCGCAACAACTGGGAAGTAATCAAAATGGGAATGCCGGCATTCGTTACTTTGCGCAGCCACGGGAACAAGCGCTCGGGCAACATGCCAAGACCGTATGCACGCAGCACCAGTCCATGAGGCTTGGCCGCAAGCACTGCGTCGAAGTATGCCTCCGGCATCCCTGGGTGCAACGTAATGGACGCCACGTTGGGGTCGAACTCCGGCTCGCAGATAAGCCCACGCTTCCGGCGCACCATGCGCCAGGGGTGCAGCTTCACAGAAACGTTGAACTCGGCCAGCGCCGGAAACTTCGGCGTATCGAATGTTTGCAAAATAGACTGGTCGACTTTCTTGGAGCGCGAACCGCGCAACACCAACGGCCCCAGCACGATGCAAACCTCGGCGATATCCAATTGCGCCGCACGGATGGCAAAGACCAAGTTCATGCGTCCGTCGCTGCCGATATCGTTGATCGGCATCAACGAGCCGGTCAAAATGATCGGTTTGCTCAACCCCTGCAAAGCAAAGCTGAGCGCCGATGCGGTGTAGCTCATGGTGTTGGATCCATGCACGATGACGAATCCATCGCAGCGGTCGTACATTTTCTCAATCGTGCGGGCAAGCTCGGTCCAATGTTCGGGAGTCACTTCGGAAGAACCAAGGTTCGCCACGCTCACGAACTCCAGCGACACCTCTTTTTGCACTTCGGGTAAGAATCGATGAATCTCGGCAAGCGATTCCAGCGGGTCGATGCGTCCTGTTTTCTGGTTGCGGATCATGCCGATTGATCCACCCATGTACAGCACGGCGATTTTGGGTCTGGGCATGAACCAATAGTACCATGGCCACTGCGAAAGTGCAGCCTGCTACAATCGCCGTAATGCGCTTCAAACGTTCCTGGCTTGCACCGTTGTTCAGCTGCGTTGTTTTGGTGCTTATTGTCCTCGCGCTGCAGGATAAATTCGCACTGCTTTCCGGCGCGGCATTGCAACGTGGATTGAAGGTGATTCCGCCACAACGCTTACTGTTGGCAGTGGTCTTTACCTGCGCGTACTACCTGGTGATTACCGGCTACGACACCCTCGCATTCCGCACACTCAAGTTACCGGCGAATCGCGGCACCATTGCGCTGGGAAGTTTTGTGAGCTTCGCGTACAGCAACATGATCGGCTTCGGCGCGATTACGAATGCATCGATCCGCTATCACATCCACAGGCATGATGGCGTTTCGCTCAAAGACTCGACCAAAGTCGTCGCGTTCTATTCGCTGACGCTGCTGCTGGGCATGCTGTGTGTCGGCAGCGTGGTGTTTTTGTTCAGTCCGGTAAAGCTTCCGATTGCGTTCCACTTGCCGTTCCGTTCCATGCAGCCGTTTGCCTGGATTTCCATGAGCGTTCTGGTGCTGTACATCTGGCTGCTGACACGGCGCGGAAAGCCTGTACGCATTTGGCGATGGGTCATCCCGCGTCTTCCATTGCGCGTGATTATCGTTCAGGTGTTGCTCGCCAGTGCCGACTGGATGCTGTCCGGTGCCGCTGCATACGTTCTGGTTCCACATTCGGCCACCATGCTCTATACCGACTTTCTCAGCATTTACATCCTCGCTCAGTTAGCCGGCATGTTCAGTCAGGTACCCGGAGGCGTAGGCGTCTTTGAAACAATTATGGTGTTGCTACTCCCGCGTCGCGCTTCAACCGCCGCAACCATCGGTACGCTGCTGGCATTCCGGGCAATTTTCTACGTACTGCCGTTCCTGCTTGCAACGCTCATGCTCGGAAAATTCGAGTGGAGCAGTCGTCGCAAGCGAAAGCTGAACCTGAGCACGATTTGGAAAAAGTAGTTTTCGAGCATTCCGGTCGACCGCACGTTAGCGGACGATAACAGTGTCTTCGATTCTCATGCCCCATTTTCCGGCAAAGTAGAGCCCGGGCTCAATTGTCACAACCTCTCCTTTGCGCAGGGTTGTTTCCGGAACGCGACCGGATAACACAATACCGTCATGAATGTCCAAACCCACACCGTGACCAAGCGCATGGGAGAAGTGCTCGATCCCATACCCGTGTTTTGCAAGCATCGCCCGCGCCTCTGCATCCAAGGCATGATTGGTAACGCCGGCTCGTACGCGAGTCATCATGGTGCGTTGCACACGACTGAGAATGCGGTACACCGTTGCCTGCTCGACCGTCGGCTTCTTGGTGAAATACACGCGACTGTAGTCGCTGCAGTACCCGCCGACCTTCACACCCATGTCGATCTGGACCATATCGCCGGCCCTGAATACGGCATCGGTCGGTCGATGATGCGGCTGTGACGTGTTCGCCCCGAATCCTACGATGGTATCGAACGCCATGGACTCGGCACCGGCTTCGTATGCGGCATCGGCGATACGCCGCGCGACCTCGCGCTCGGTCACACCTCGTCGAAGAAACGACGGCACTTTACGCAAAATATCCTTCGTGATTGCACAAGCTTTGCGCACCGATTGCAGTTCGGCTGCCGATTTGTAACGGCGGAATTCCTCAACAACATCCACGGTTTGAACAAATTTTGTGTTCTTAAATTTTGTCTTCCATTCGCCATATTGTGCAACAGGTACATGACCGGCTTCGAAACCGCATCGCTTGAGCGTTTTCAGGTACGCAGGCAACGCCTTCGGGTCACCGATCCGGATGGCCTTCCCAAGTTTTCGAGCTGCATTTTCGCTGTATCGGGCATCCACATACAGCGTGAATCCCCTCTTCTCGACAAGGAGAAAACCTGCCGAAAGCTCGAGTCCGGTGCAGTACCGAATGTTCGTCAAATGACTGACAAGCAAGCATGGCGTCTTTGCACGCTGCAAGATGCGTGCCGCGCTTACGGGCGGGAAAGAAAGAGATGCTGACATTGTGGCTCTGGCGAAAAGTCTGAATTTCTGCTATTATAAAGCGATTCCATGGCATCACAACTATTCTCTCACTGGCGAGCCATTCTTCGCACCGCTGCGGCAATCGTTGCCGCGGGATGGGCTCATTCGGTCGAAGCCGCCGTATTCGGAGGCAGTACGGTGCAGCAAGGAATCGCTGCTGCTGCGGGTTTGGGAGGTATTAGCGACCAAACAAGCGTTGTGGCAATCGTTCTCATGATCATCAACGCCATTTTGATGATTGTGCTGATTCTGGCAGTCCTTGTGATTGTGATCGCCGGTATTTACCTGATTACCAGCAATGGCGACGAAGGGCAGAAGGACAAGGCAAAGAAAATCATTTTCTACTGCTGCATCGGTATCATCGTCATCCTTGTATCACGCCTTATCGTCATGTACATCAACAACCTCTTCGGTTGATCACCCTCACCATGCTGCAGCTGATGCCACAAAAACGGCTCGCCGCACTGGCATCGACGTTTCTCGTCGCCGCCTCGGTCTTCGGTGGAATGCATTTCGCCAATGCAGCGGAGCAGTTCTCCATTCAGATTGAGGCTGGACGCGTATTCGAAATGACCATCGACAGTCAGTTGGCCAAGCCCGAATTCAGCTGGATTCTGACGCGAGACCGCAAATTCATTAATGCGCAGCGTGCCGAATTCTTTCAGACACGCCAAACGGTTGCCGGCACCTACGTGTTGGACGTGAACATCCAAGACACCATTAATAACGGAACCGAATACCATGTGTTCGATTTGGTCGTGAACCCGGCAACGGATGCACCACGGCCGCGACGCCAACTCGACGGACCGCTGAAGGCGGTGCTGAGTGCAGAGCCATGGAATGGCAAAGATACCATTACGCTCCCGCCCGAAGGCGGGATTGTGCGCCTCGACATGATTCAGTCCACCGGGCAGATCGCAACGTATTCGCTGGATTTGGATACCGGCGTTGACGCCGACGGCGACGGCGACCCGGAAAACGACCGCGACAACGCACTGACGGCAGGCGAAAAGGACGCTACGCCGCTGTACGTCCTCATGATGCCCAAAGATTCACCCCGTCGCGTCATTCTCACAGTGACCGATCCGGACAATACGCAGGTATCGAAGGCTATTTTGAATGTGGCATTCAACGGCATGCAGCCGATTGTCACCACGCCTGGGACGACGCCCACAACCGAACCAACAACCGAACCAACATTTTACGGCACCATTTCGGCTGAGAAAAACGGCCTGACGGTTGCGTACGACACGCGCATCGACAGCGACATTCGCATGAACAAAGAGTTGCTGCTGGAATGGGACTTCGGCGACCGAAGCCGCAGCTTGCTGGACCACCCCATTCACACGTATGTGAAAAGCGGCATTTATAACGTGACGCTGACCGTACGCGACATCACCAACGGCCAAGTCGTGATGACTGCAGCGGAAACGGTGCAGGTACAACCGGATACCGTTACGACTCCCACGCCGACACCAGGTCCGACTCCCACGCCGCCCACCACGCCGATTAAAGTTACTCCGCAGCCGCCGACAAACGGATCTTCGGCCGGAAGCTTCGGCGCCATCGTCAAAGTCATTCTTATTGTCTTCTTGCTGCTTGCGCTGGCGGTCGGCATGTTCTTCATCCTGAAGTGGCTGAAGAATAAAACAACGGGCAAGCTCCAGGACACGCTGGAGAAAATGGAAAACACGCTGGTAGAAAAGCAGGACAAAAAAGAAACTGAAACGAAAGCCTCAACAATGAAGCTCAAGAAAGAGAAAAAGGAGAAGAAAGATGTCGCCCCGGTCGAATCGCCGATCGTCGAGCCGGTGACAGTCGCTCCTACGCCAAGTGATATTTCGGACCGCGAGACCGCCAAGCCGGATTTGAAAACCGGTGAAAGCGCACAGGTCGCAACACCACTCGGCTCCGACGACGCCCCGGTCCCGGACTGGCTGAAAGGACAAAAAGCCGAAGCGGCAGCCCCCGTCGAACAGAAGCCGGCTGAACCACCTGCGCCGTTGGCAGGTGAAACCGCTCCGGTTCCGGATTGGTTGAAGGCTGCATCCGCCACGCCAACCCCTGCACCGACACCTTCTCCTGAGCCGACACCGGCACCGGAGAATGACCCGGCTGCAATTCCGGATTGGCTGAAAGGCCCGGCACCTACGACTCCTGCGGCAACGCCAGAAGTGAAACCTCCTGAACCAGCACCTCTTGCAGGCGATACGGCACCTGTTCCGGATTGGCTGAAGACTGCATCTGCAACGCCTGCTCCCGTCGAACAGAAGCCGGCTGAACCACCTGCGCCATTGGCAGGTGAAACCGCTCCGGTTCCGGATTGGTTGAAGGCTGCATCCGCCACGC
>CAYUVW010000004.1:19184-27570 GCA_964448405.1 uncultured Candidatus Peribacteria bacterium
TTGGCAGGTGAAACCGCTCCGGTTCCGGATTGGTTGAAGGCTGCATCCGCCACGCCAACCCCTGCACCGACACCTTCTCCTGAGCCGACACCGGCACCGGAGAATGACCCGGCTGCAATTCCGGATTGGCTGAAAGGCCCGGCACCTACGACTCCTGCGGCAACGCCAGAAGTGAAACCTCCTGAACCAGCACCTCTTGCAGGCGATACGGCACCTGTTCCGGATTGGCTGAAGACTGCATCTGCAACGCCTGCTCCCGTCGAACAGAAGCCGGCTGAACCACCTGCGCCATTGGCAGGTGAAACCGCTCCGGTTCCGGATTGGTTGAAACCAAAAACAACGACAGAGGCGCCCGCCGTCTCGGCACCGGTCACAACTCCTGCGCCTACACCGCCTGCTGTTGCAGCTGCGCCCACACAGGCCGCCGCACCGTCGGCTACCGTCGGCGTAAAACCCAAACAGCAAACCAATCAGGCGCCGAAGCCACAGAATGCCCAGAAGGGCGGCAACCCTCAGGGCAATCAGCCCAAAGGAACGCAGCCGAACAAGCCGAAGCAGCAACAGCAGCCGAAACAAAAAAACACCCAACCGAACCAACAGCCCAAGCCGCAGAATGCCCAGAAGGGCGGCAACCCTCAGGGCAATCAGCCCAAAGGAACGCAGCCGAACAAGCCGAAGCAGCAACAGCCAAATCCGTCGAAGCCTGCCGCTGCCACTCCGGCACAGCAGGTTGCACAAAAACCCATCGAGGCTGCCAAGCCCGCACCGACTGCAGCACCGCAGCCGGTGACTCCGGCTGTTGAAGAAGCGCCGATTGCAATCATTAAAGCCGAAAGCATTTCGGTGCAACCGCCGACAACTCCGGCGCCAGCAACGCCTATCGATATTCCGAGGGCGAATTCGTAAGGACTAGGATTTCTGCCCTAGTACGTACCACGCCTCGCGTCGAAGAATGCGAAAGCCGTGCTCTATCATCAGCTCTGCCTCGCGTTCTACAGAGCCTGGCTTTGCTTTTACCCAAGGCAACAGCATTGCGCCGTCCGCTCGCAGCACCCTGTGCATTTCGCGATAAAAGCGCGTCGAATCTTTACGGTGATTCAAAAATGCGATCCCGGTACACAAATCGAACCGCTGCGATGCGAACGGCAGCGCTTCGAAATCTGCGCACACCGCTTGTCCTTCGCCAATGCGACCATGATCCATGGCATAGCGCATCCAGGCGGCACGAACATCCACTCCTACCAGGGAAAGTTGCGGCAGTTCGCGCAAACGCTGTGTGACGATACCCGTGCCCATGGCGATTTCGAGCACGTCATGGAAAGGCAGCGACTGACGGATATCGCCAACAAGGTCGCGCACCACGCAGGCAATCTGGTCCCGTCCACGAGAAAGGACGAAGGCATCGTATTCGGCAGCGGTCACGCTCGGATCATTGCGCTCAATACGCTCACGCAGCAGTCGCTGCGCCTCGGTAGGCTCGGCCAGTTCACCGGAATGCGGATGCGCTGTGTCCATAAAAAAGGACGACAGAGTAGCACTATGCCGTGCTTTCAGGATGTCGATGCTGTCTTTTTTGACTGGGGCGAGCGACGGGACTCGAACCCGCGACCCTCTGGACCACAACCAGATGCTCTAACCAAGCTGAGCTACGCTCGCCACGGGCGCAGGCAGCATACATGCGGTTTGCCCCGAACGGAAGACCGCCAGAAGCCCTAGGAAAGGCCCCTCGGCGAGACTGGACTTTGTGGCACCGAGTTGGTACACTGCCCGTCTGTGAATCGCGTGGTTTAACGCGATCATTCCAATTTCTTCTTATGGGTCAGCCCAAATTCAGGTCTCCGCGTGGCGTCAACGATGTGCTGCCGCTCGATCACCAGTTCTTCACGTACATCAAGAAGGCCGTGCGTCATCGCGCGCGCCAAGCCGGTTTCAAGCGTATCGATCCTCCGATGTTCGAGGAGCGTGCCTTGTTCGAGCGCTCCATTGGAGCGGTCACCGACGTGGTGGAAAAGGAGCTGTTTGCCGTCAGCAAGAAAGGTGCCGAAGATGCCTCGGAGTTCGCACTGCGTCCCGAGTTCACCGCCGGTATCTGCCGCAGCTACTTAGAAAACGGCATGGACCAGCTCCCGCAGCCGGTCGAGCTGTACGCCATCGGACCGTGTTTCCGCTACGACCGTCCGCAAAAAGGCCGCTACCGCCAATTCCACCAATTCGACTTCGAAGTACTCGGCATCTCCGATCCGTCCATCGATGCCCAGCTCATTCACGCGCTGGCTAAAATCTTCCAGGACCTGCAAATCAGCGACCGCCTGACGCTGCAGCTGAATAACATCGGCTCAGCCGAGGACCGCAAGAAGTACGTGGAGGCGCTGAAAGACTACTTCGTCGGAAAGGAACGCAACTTGCCCGAGCAGGACCGCGCCCGATTGCAGAGCAATCCCATGCGCATTCTGGATTCCAAGGAAGAAGACACGCAAATCTTGCTGAAAATGGCCCCGACCATGGAGCAGTTCATTAGCGAAGAGAGCAAGAAATACCACGAAACGTTGCTCGACTACCTGAAGGAACTCGGCATTTCGTACGTTTTGAACCCCACGCTGGTACGCGGACTGGACTACTACAATCAGACCGTGTTCGAGTTCTGGGACAAATCCACCGGCGCGCAGAACGCGGTGGGAGGAGGAGGACGTTTCGATGGACTGATTGAGACTCTTGGCGGCAAGCCGACTCCGGCTGTTGGCTTTGCAGTAGGTATGGAGCGCGTGATGTGGCACATGCAGGAAGCCGGCGTGAAAGCTCCGGACAAAGACCAAGTGGACGTCTTCGTTGCACAGCTGGGTCCCGAAGCAAAAAAGAAGTGCTTGCCGCTTGTCAGTAAGCTTCGCGACCTGGGCGTGCACACGGTGGGTGCGCTCGGCGAAGCCAGCCTGAAGAGCCAAATGCGCTTGGCAGACCGCTTCCAGGCCCGCTACACGCTGCTCTTGGGGCAACTGGAGGTGAAGAACAACAAGATCATCCTGCGCGACATGGCCGCCGGAAAGCAGAAGGAAATCGCCTTCGACAAAGCAGTGGCCGAAGTCACCAAGCTCCTTGGCATCGAAAACTTAGACACGTATTCCATGAAGGACAAACTCGGAGAATTCTCGGACCCAGGAGAAGGCTAGGCCAACCGATCACCGACTACAAAAAAAGCGGAGATTGCTCTCCGCTTTTTTCTTGATTGCTTGGATTGTAGCAATTAGGCAGCAACAACGTTGCCGGCCTTCGGACCCTTGGGGCCCTGCTCGAGGTCGAACGAGACAGCCTGTCCGATCTGCAGGTTGTCGAACTGTCCACCGCAAGCGCTGTGGTGAAAGAACACGTCGTCGGATCCTTCGACGGTGATGAAACCAAAGCCCTTGTCGGTCTTGGTCTTGATAGTACCCGTAGCCATGGGTTAAGAGGGAGAAAAAGTAGAACTGTAGAAAGAAAAGTCTTTACTACGCACTCAGCCTAGGGGTTCTGTAGGAAAGCGCAAGCTAATCGCATGGAAAGCTCGTAGAAGACCACTGTAGCACCTCTTCGTCCTCACCAATCACTGAGACGCAGCCAAAGAAGCCTCCCTCACACTATAGGGCGAGGAAGAAGGCTTCGTTGGTCATATGTACTAAATATCCAGGTTCTTCACACCCTTGGCATGGGTCTGAATGAACTTCTTGCGCGGCGCAACGTCGGCACCCATTAAGGTGGTGAAGATCGAGTTGGCGGCTTCGGCATCCTCCATGGTCACGCGCAGCATGGTGCGGCGCTCCGGATCCATGGTGGTGTCCCAGAGCTGCTCGGGGTTCATTTCACCAAGACCCTTGTAGCGCTGGATACCCGGCTTGCGGCTCTTGGGCTTGGCCTCGACTGCGCCCTTCTTGCCTTTGCCTTTGGCAGTCGGCTGCTCTTCCTCGGCTTCGGCTTCGGGTGCCTCGGCGCCCGGTTCCTCGGTCTGGCTCTCCTCCAAATCCTGCGCGCCGATCCCCCACTCCTTCAGCGTCTTTTCTTTATCGGCATCGTTGAACACGTAGCGGATCTCCTTGCCGAGCTGAATTTTATAGAGCGGCGGCTGTGCGATGTAGAGGTGGCCCTGGTTGATGAGCTCCGGGAAGTGACGGAAGAAGAACGTCATGAGCAGCGTGCGGATGTGCGCGCCGTCGACGTCGGCGTCGGTCATGATCACAATGCGGTCGTAGCGCAACTTGCTCATGTCCTTCACTTCGCCGATACCCACGCCCATGGCGATGATGAGCGACTTGATTTCGTTGTTGCCGAGCATTTTGTCCAAACGGGCCTGCTCGACGTTCAGGATTTTGCCGCGGATGGGCAGAATGGCCTGGAACTCGCGGTTGCGGCCTTGCTTGGCGGAGCCTCCGGCGGAGTCACCCTCTACGATGTACAGCTCACATTCGCTGGGGTCCTTGGAGCTGCAGTCGGCCAACTTGCCGGGCAGTGTCATGCCTTCCAATGCACCCTTGCGGATGACGGCGTCACGGGCGGCGCGGGCGGCCAAGCGAGCGCGGGCAGCAAGCAAACACTTGCCGATGACCTCGCGTGCATCGCCGGGGTGCTCTTCGAAGTACTCAGCCAGCTTCTCGTTCACTGCGGTCTCCACGACCGTCTTCATTTCGGCGTTGCCAAGCTTGCTCTTGGTTTGACCTTCGAACTGCGGTTCGCGCAGGCGCACCGAGATGACGGCGGCGAGTCCTTCGCGCACGTCTTCGGCGGTGAGGTTCTCCTCCTTCTCTTTCAGGATCTGCTCCTTGCGGGCGTAGGCATTGATGGTGCGCGTGAGGGCGGCCTTGAAACCGGTCATGTGCGATCCACCTTCCGTGGTGTGGATGTTGTTGGCGAACGAAATGGTCTGCTCCTGGAACGCCTGGCTGTACTGCATGCCGATTTCCACGAAGCCTTCCTCGCTGTCTTTCTCGAACCAAATGACTTCACCGATTGTTTGCTGATCGTGGTTCAGATGGCGGACGTATGCGCCGACTCCTCCTTGGAAGGAGAAACGGTACAAGCGTGGCAGGTTCACGTCTTCCTCGGGGCGCTTCTCGCGCTCATCCATAATGGAGATAGTGATACCGCGCGTGAGGTAGCACTGCTGACGGAAACGAGACATGAGCGTGGTCAGACTGAAGACCAGTGTGTCGAAGATTTCGTCATCGAGCTGGAACGTAATCTTGGTACCGCGCTTGTCGGTCTTGCCGACCGGTTTTACATCGGCCTTGGGCTTGCCGCGGACGTACTCTTGCATGTGGATCTTGCCACCTTGGAATACCTCGGCCTTCATGTAGCTGGACAACGCGTTCACTACAGAGGAACCCACGCCGTGCAAACCTCCGGATACTTTGTAACCCGATTCATCGCCGCCGAATTTTCCACCTGCATGCAGAACGGTAAGCACCGTCTCCAACGCAGATTTCTTGGTTTTGGGGTGAATGTCGACCGGAATACCGCGACCGTTGTCTTCGACGCTCACGGAGCCGTTGTCGTGCAACATGACAGTGATGTGCGACGCATGGCCGGCCATAGCTTCGTCGATGGAGTTGTCGACGATTTCGTACACACAGTGGTGCAGACCGCGTTGGTCCGTAGAACCGATATACATACCCGGACGCTTGCGCACCGGCTCCAGTCCCTCAAGAACTTGGATTTTATCTGCTCCGTAACTTGTGGAAGTTTTATCCTTATCAGCCATGGGAAAACGGTATGGGAAAGTGTCCCGCACAGTGTAGGGACAGACACGAGCGGAAGCAATGCATGGAATGCGTCAAACTGCCGTACACAGCCGATATTTGACGGATTTAAATAAATAGTTATTAGTACTATTTTGTGAACTCCTGTACTATGGGCGCACGCCACCAAAACGCTGATCGATCCGTTCGGATGCGGAAAGACTCGTATAGGTAGCGCCATGGCACACAAGGAGTACCGCCATGTTGGTTCTGACCAGGAAGAAGAAGGGTGACCAGATTACGTTCCCCGGGTTGGGGATCACGGTCACCGTCCTCGGTAACGGCCGCTACGGCATCGAGGCACCTGCGGATGTGGGTATCGGAAGGGGTCACTGCGATCCCTCAACCCTCGGGGCTACTGAGCCCCGCGATACCAAGTCGACCCTTGGGGACGACGAGAACCCACAACCGTGAATGAGCAGATCTTCCACATTTTCCATCCGGCATGGCTTTGGGCAGACGGACCAGAGCCGCCATGAGGGAGTCGCACGGTTGCGACTCCCTCTATTTTTTGCCTGAAGAACGCGCCTTGTGCGGGTTCGGCGCATCCAGTAGAATCCGTGCGCTATGAGCACCCCAACCACCACGTTCGCCGACGGCGAAGAGATGCTGATCACAAAAGAAGGTTTGAAGAAATTGAAGGAAGAACTCGATTTCCTGAAGACCACCAAGCGCCAGGAAATTGCCGATCGCTTGAAGGACGCCATCTCCTACGGTGACTTGTCCGAGAACGCCGAATACGAAGAAGCCAAGAACGACCAGGCGTTCATTGAAGGACGCATCTTGGAACTCGAGAATCAGATCAAGAATGCAAAAATCATTGTCGAAGGATCACAGAACAAAGCCGCGAAGAGCAAAACCATCGATATCGGTTCCACGGTCACGGTTCGCAACAAAACCGATGACGACGAACCTGAAACGTACACCATTGTCGGTAGCATGGAGGCCGACCCCATCGACCACAAAATCAGCAACGAGTCCCCCATCGGTCGCGCTCTGCTCGGCCATGAAAAAGGAGACACTGTGGACGTGGACGCTCCGGCAGGAAAGTTCAAGTACGAAATCTTGAAGGTCGCGTAGGCGATCCGCGAATCTCTTTCGCTACAGTGCACTTCAACCTATTCTGTTAGCCATGGCCGACAATCAGCAACCAGCAACCGGAGGCGCCGCCGCAAGCGGGGGCCTGACTATTCCTCCGGATATTCAGGAGAAATTCGGTCCGCTTATTGCATTGGTGAAAGGTTCAGAAAGCATGAACAACGAAGAGCGGCAGTATTGGATCAACATCCTGCCGATCATGACCCCGGAACAGCTGAAAAATCTGGAGGAAATTTTGACCAACGAGAAAAAGCAGCTCGCTGCCATTGATGAAAAATACAGCAAGGAAGTATCCACGATCGGCGATGAAAAAGTCGTGGCGCAGATGGAAGAAGAAATTAAGCGCAAGCGTGCCGAACGCGCGCAAATCGAAAAGAAGCTTGCCGATGAAGAGGGTAAAACGGAAAGCAGCATCTTGGAGCAGATTCAAAATTTCTAAGGAATCAAAGAAGATCAAGACGACAAGGAGCACAACGATTCGTTGTCTTCATTGATTTCTTTGTCCTCTTTTTTAGCCGCATGCCAGAATCGCCCGCTCCGCCAACACAATGAGTTCTTCCGGACGTTCGGCGGTGTATTTCAACTCACCTGTTTTCAGTGCAATATCCGTACTGGCAGCCCAATCGACCAATGTCTTCACGCGCGTTCGATCGAACGAACGGGCCAGCGGCAACAAACCGCGAACGCTGAAGAAATTCACGCCGGAGGATTTAGCAATACTCCGCTCATCGCAGATGCCGGCATCCAGGCAAATGCGGAGCGCGCTGATGTTCTTGATCATATTCAGCAAGATGACCCACATGCCATACGGCTCTTCGCCACGCTCAAGTCTGCGACGGAAAAACTGCAGCGCTTGCACCGATTTTCGACCGCCGATCAGGTCGGTCAGCTGCCACACCACCTGTGACCCCGAGGGCACGCACAACACGTCGATATGGTCGATGGTGATTTCCGGATTCCGTACCGTGTCTGCTGCCGAAGCAACACCTGCATGCACGGCCAGCTTGTCCAGCTCGCCCTGCAACATCCATTGGTCATCTCCTGCAATGGACTGCAACGCTCGTATAGCATCGGGGCCGATGATTGCGCCTCTCGATGCGGCGTACTCGCGAATCCATGCGGAAAGCTTGGGTGGCGGCAAGGAATCGAATTGTTTCACCTCCGCCTTCTCAAGCAAGTCCTTCACGATACCGAGACGCTTATCGACTTTCGTTTCATAGACGACGAAAATCACCTGGGGATGCAACACCTCGAGCACGCGCGAGAGTCCGTCTTTGTCGATCTTCGGAACACCCTCGCACAGCACCAAACGACGCTCGGCGATGAATGGCATGGTTGCGACCGCATCCATAATGCTGGAAACGGTCTGGGTGGCGCCCAAAAGCACCTGCAGGTTTTCCGGTCCGTGCTTGGCGGCAAAGGACTGCTTCCAGCGCTGAATCTCATGCTTGAGCGTGTAGGAGTTCTCGCCGACGAAGAAGAAAAACTGACTCTCCATGAGGCTGTAAGAATAGCACGGCTGGAGGCCG
>CAYUVW010000004.1:27670-71919 GCA_964448405.1 uncultured Candidatus Peribacteria bacterium
GTGCTATAGTACTAGGAAATGCACACATATTTCACCACCTTCTCGGCACAAACAATCCGTCGTGCAGGACTGGTTCTTGGCTGCATGTCCGTGGCATTTGCCGTGGGTATTCAAACAGCCGGTGACGTGCGTCCACTGGTGGAGCCAACGCGTGCAGGAATCCGATTGAGTGGCGACGTAGACGGCAATGACATGGTAACGCTTGCAGATGCTCGCTTGGCGCTGGAAATAGCGCGCGGCTACCGCAATGCCACCCCGGAAGAACTTGAGGCAGACACCAACCAAGACTTCCGCATTACGATTGAAGACGTGGCGGCAATTCTGGAAATCGTCGAGCGGCGCTAGACCCCTTTCAAACACACACATCCATGCTGTTGCACTCACCGCTCCAGGGAAAGACGATGACACGCTCCACGCTGTGGATTGCTTCTGTAGTCCTGGCGCTGTTCGGTGCATCTTCCACTGCGTATGCCGCATTGAGTGATCCGCCGGAGACCGGACCGCTGAGCGCCCCACCCTGCACCGATGCGCTCATCGGCTGCAAAGACGGCGATTCATACGTCGGCACGGCGCAAGCAGCCGACGTCGACTCCAGCGCCGCCGCAGTCACGGTGACGCAGCTCACCTTTCAACCGCACTGCATTAATCAAGATCGCAGGAATTGCCCGGTATTCGAAACCGTCAACGGCAGCGAGCTGACGACCTCGGTTCTGCGGGCAGGTGACATTGTGGACATGGATATCGTGATCGAAACTCCGGACCCGTCCAAAGTGAACACGATTCGATCGTGGATCAAATTCGATCCGGCCTTTTTGGAGGCCCGCAGCGTGGAATTGACTTCAGCTCTCTCGCAACCGATTCCCGGCGAACAGGCAATCGATGCCAATAACGGCATCGTTAAAATCGGTGGCGGAACAAACGGCTCGCTGCAAACACCAAAAACGGCAATCGCCCGCGTTACGTTCCGTGTGAAGTCGACGTCGTCCAATACGACCATTTCTTTTCAGAATTTTCTCGAAGACGGCACCGGCGAAACATCGGTGACTGCATCGGACAATGCGTCGCTCCTGACCGTGCAGCCGACCGTTCTTACGGTTCGACTGTCCACCGAGCAAATGTCCAGCAGCAGTAGCAGTGCAGGCGGATCGTTCCTCGACATCTTGCAACAGCGGGGCGGGGCAACCGGCGGCAGCGGTACGCAAGGCTCGTCCAGCAGCGCAATCGGCGGCGCCAACTCCGCATTCACCTTGCTGCAGGTACAAAACGTTCGCGTGACCTCCAAAGACACGAATATTTTCCTGGGCTGGCAAGGCCTGACAAGTACCGATTTGGCCGGTTACAACGTCTACTACGGCACCGTGAGCGGAAAGTACATTAACCGCCGCAGCGTTCCGGACACATCCAGCAGCTTGGTCGTCCGAGATTTAGAGCCCGGCACCCAGTACTTCCTGGCCGTCCGCGGATTCAATTCCAAGAACCAGGAAACCGTGTTCAGCCACGAAGTTTCGGTCGTGGTCGGCAAGCCCGAAACATCCAGTGCGCCGCTGGCACAAATCGATCCGCAGGATCTTCCGCCGGAAGAAAACCCCATCGAAACCCACAATGGAAAAAACATCTCCGGCGAAACCGGCGTGAACTCCACGCTTGCTTTGTTGGCACTGGCATCTGCCGGCATCGGCACATTCTTCGCCTGGCGCCGCCAACTTCACCTTCCTCTGTAAACAGTGTCCGACTCTCCGCTTCATTCCAGCTGGAACTCCACTGACTCGTCTGAAACACGGGTACCGGTGCGCAGCAGTGCACCTGAGCCTGTAGACCAGCAGCCGGTGCATCGTGCTGCGGTACGGATCGAAGCACCGCAGGGGCCCATGCATCTGGCTGCGTTCACCGGCATCGGCTTGGTGCTGTTGCTCGGTGCGATTTTCTACCTTGGCACCGACAGTTTGCGCGGCAGTCTTACCGGCGGCGCAGGAACCAGCGTGAACGTGACGATCACCAAAGAAGGGGCATTCAGTCCAAACAGCGTTGCCATTCGACCTGGAG
Organism: uncultured Candidatus Peribacteria bacterium; assembly: GCA_964448405.1. Classification (GTDB taxonomy): domain Bacteria; phylum Patescibacteriota; class Gracilibacteria; order Peribacterales; family Peribacteraceae; genus DAORHV01. Next base: position 29,714 of record CAYUVW010000004.1, read on the forward strand.
ATGAACTGGTAATCACCAATGAAAATCCGGATCCTCAAGTTCTGAAACCAAAAGACACCGCCGAGTTATTCAGCGTCCAGGTGTTGTTCGATGAGCCGTTCTCGTTTGTGGTGCCGGTTGCCGCACTCGGCAAAACATACACGTATTTTTCGGAGACACTGCCCGAGGATGCGTTGCTGGAAATCAGCGTTGTAGAGAGCGTTGAACAAGCGGCCGTCAGCTCGGACGCCAACTCCAGTGAGGACCTTATTCCCCTGCCACCCATTCTGCCTACACCGGAAAGCAGCGAGTCATCGTCCGAGTCTTCGGAAAGCAGCTCTTCGTCGTCCAGCAGCATTCCGGTGGTCCAAGCATCGACGCCAGCATCTGGGCAACCACTCGTCGTCGCATTGATTTCGTCCAGCATCCCACCCTCCGCCCGCGCGACCGGCCAGCCGTCGACATTCAGCCTCCGACCGGCAGCCGCATCCGTATCGAGCAGCTCATTGCCGTCGCTGAGCGGGAACCAGAGCAATTTGCCGAATAATCCATATACGGTCGGCAACCGCATCGAAGCCGAGCGACTCGGGCTGACCTCTTCCAGCGGCGGTCGTAACAGCAGCACTTCGTCATCGCTGAAGAGTGGCGCACCGCTCCGCAGAATTACCACACCGGTACAAACCGTGAGCACAGTGACGAAAAAGCCCCGTGCCAACGTGGAGACCGGCCCCCACGAGAGCATGATCATCGTTACGGTACTCACCATGGGACTGATTGTGCTGTACTACCGTCGCGTGGTTTCACAGGCGTAACGAAAAAGAGGGCCGAAGCCCCCTTTGTCGTATTATTCGAAGTCGTGTACTACAGACTGATGTCCGAGCTCATTTCCACATTCCCCTCTTCCGATGTGTTGCCCTTGCAAGCCTTCGCATCGGTGCGGAATTGCTGGTGCGCAGCCTTCTTTGCCTTGCGGAATGCCTCACGAGCCGACTTGTGGCTGGTGGTGAATGCCTTCCAGGCGGCCTTGAGAGCAGTCTGGCGCTGAGCGGTGTCGGTCAGTGCCCAAGCTGCTTTGAGTGCATCTTTGCGAGTCGTCAGAGCGGTTTTCGTGGAAGCTGCAAATGCATCGAATGCCGTGACGATAGCGGTATCGCGCTTATCGACTGCACTGGACATACATGCACCGTCGACTTGCTTGCGCTCCATTCTGGCCGAAGAACTGGAACCCGTGTTCGATTCCATGGCAAAAGCAGGAACAGCCATGCTCATTGCGACTGCCGTCGACAATGCTGCTGCGGCAAACGTACGAAGCTTCATAAGAAAAATGGGGAAAAGTAAGTGACTATGATGACGAGGATACCCTCGGATTCTTACGCGTATCCTTGCAACATTTCAGGAGCATTGTGCAGTCAAAGTCTCGTCGAAGCATTGCACACCGAACCTCTTTCCGATGAAATGCCTGCTCAATCGCATGGATATTTTTCTCACCCTGCTCGGCAAATTACTCCCGTTGTACGGACTCATTTTCTTGGGGTTCATCGCCGGACGCGCGCTGAAAGCACAGAAGGAAACGGTTGCCGGACTGTTGCTGTACATCTTATCGCCGTTCGTGGTGTTCCACGGCGTGGTGACCACCGTGTTGGATGCCGGAGCAATTTCGCTCCCCATCTTGTTTTTCGTACTGTGCTGCGGCCTTTCGGTACTGTGGTATGCAATCGGCGGCTACGTTTGGAAAGACTCAACGCGCGGCATCTTCGCTTACACCGGCGCCACGGGAAACACCGGCTACTTCGGCATTCCGGTTGCGTTGGCGATCTTCGGCGAAGGCGTGCTGGGCACCATGGTGTTGTCGATCATGGGTTTCGTCCTGTTCGAAAATTCACTCGGATTCTTTTTCACCGCGCGCGGCAACTACACACCCAAGGAAAGCCTGCGTCGGCTGCTTCGACTGCCGACTATCTACGCGTTCGCCATCGGCTTGGCTGTGAACGCCATGCACATGCCGCTTGGCGAAGGCTACTTGGCCCTGGCGCTGAACATGCGCGGTGCGTTCAGCGTGCTCGGCATGATGATCATCGGCATGGGTATAGCAGATATGCGCTCGCTCAAGCTGGATTACGCGTTCTTCGGCCTGTGCTTCCTGGCAAAATTCATGGTGTGGCCGGCACTTATGGCGCTGGTCATTGTGATCGACATGACGTTCTTGCACTTCTACACGCCGCTTGTGCACAAAGTCATGATCCTGCTTTCGGTGACTCCGTTGGCCGCCAACACCGTGGTACTGGCCACCGCACTGAAGGCACAACCCGAAAAAGCAGCGCTGGCAGTATTGCTCTCCACGGTGTTCGCACTGTTTTTCATCCCGTTGGTCAGCGTGTATTTCCTGCAGTAGGAACTACAGCATCTGGAATTCGTCTTCATCGGAGTGTGCACTCAGCTGCAGTGCGAAACGGTGAATATTTTCGATGCGGCGGCGCATGGTGTCGCGCACGGTATTCCTACAAAAAAAGCTGCGTATGAGCGGTACCATGGCATCTCGACACCTCATCGTGATGCCCTTCGCAAGCAGAACCGTCGGACGCTCCAAGGTCTGAATGACGCGCGGCAGTGGATCTTTGAACAGCCGAGGGATATCCGTGTCTTCATACGCGCTTTCGGCGATTTCGACTTCGGACGCGACTGCGCCTGCATTCCATTGGCGACGACGATGCTCATCTTCCTGCTTGGATTTCTCGGAGATATCACGATCCAAATCTCGATCGTCTCTCCATTCAACGTCCCACAGCGACTGCTCGATGCCATTCTGCACATCCAAACGGTCTGCCAGCACGTACTCCGTCTCAATGAGCAACTGGCGTCCAACGAACGCGTTGAGGATCTCATCCTGGTCTTGTAGAGGCAACCCCTCCAATACTCCGTACACTGCCCGGCGCGCGATGTCGGACAGGGTGCCGTAGGTCACGAGCATGTGATCTAGCTCATCGGTAAAGGAGCCTACATCGTTGAAATGACCCGTCACATCGCGGGCGCGATGCAAATAGTCAAGCTTTTGAGGGGTGGAGAGTTTTACCAAGAGAGGGCGATGGTAGCGGCGATAGGGTTGTTGTCAAAGAATCGGCCTACCGACAGAGCGCGGGAGGCTCAGAAACGATTTCGGTGGCGATATGCGCGGTAAGGAAATATCTGCCGTCGCGCAGCGCAATGCCGAGTCCCATGCGTTGAAAATCAGGGTTGATAACGCCATTCCAATGCGGACGGTAGGCGTACTCACGCTCACGCTGGTACAGGTCGAAGGTTTGGCGCATCGCGGCAATCAGCTCATCGGTGCAGTCGGCCTGGTCGCAGCGAAACGGCCCCCAGCCGATGTTCTCGGTAAATGTTGATCCGTTCTGGTTGGCAAAACTAAGACCACGATCGGTAAACCAACGCCGCACGAGCGCGTAGTCGTACTCCGAACCGGCAGCTTGTCCGGGACGTCGGTGATTCATGCCACCCTCGTTTGCCTTGGCATCGGACCACTCGTATGCCGTGCGATCAAGTTGAGCGCTTTGGGTATACGGCTTCAATCCCAACGTGGCGCGCTCGACGTTGTACCATTCCAACCAAGCATCGCGCACGCGTCGCATATCGATGCCTGCAACGACATCATTCGACGGCTGGCAAGTCGTGCGAAACGAAATTTCATCCGCGGTTTTACTGTCCCGCGTACGAATGTTCTCGCGAATACGCCAGACGATTTCGACCAATTCTCCGCGCGTCAGCGGTGCGTTCACCGATGCAATCGTCATGGGAATGGCACGCCGGTCGCCAAGTGCGGCCACATATTGCTCGTACCACACCGGTCCGTCCCACTCACGCGTCAGTCCAAAGGCAATCGCCGTCATTTTCGACGCTTCGGCGACACTGACGGAATTGTTCGGGCGAAACGTTCCGTCGCGGTATCCCTTCACCAATTTTCCTTGCACGGCCTTGCGTAAAAACGGCACGAACCACTCTCCGTCCGACACGTCGCTGAACTTCAGCCAACCGCTGTCGTACGGGTCTTGAAACGTAACGTCGTCACGAATGCGATAGCCGGGAGCGGCATCGATAAGCACTTTTACAATCTCTGCCCGACTCACACTTTTTTCCGGACGAAAGGTGCCGTCCCGGTAGCCTGTGACAAGCGAAGCACCATACAACGCCGTAACCGCCTGAAAATTGGGGTGATCCGTCGGCACGTCGGAAAACACCTCGCCGGGTTGCGGAGAGGAATCCATACGGTTCTCCAGGTACTGCAAATCTTCTTTGGCGTAGCGCGTGAACTCGGTGCGCTGGCAACGACCGGTGAACAACGTGCCGCCCGTATCGCTCTCGGCGTAGACAACGTAGGAATCCCCCACCCAAAAATCGATACCGCAGGCATCTCGGTTGCCGGCCGGCGTGCGTACACTGACGGAGTCGTCGCTTACTCCTTTCCAGGCACGCTCCACATGCAATCGTGCTTCTTGCCAGCGACTCGCACCGACCGCAATCGTTTCCACCGAAAGCACGGTACCTTGGAACACCGCTTGGCTGTCGGCAAACGCGCCGGCAGGCCACGTTTCTTTGCATGTGCAGAATGCCCAAGCGGTTTGGACGACGCACAACGACGCAAGGACAACGCAGCCGATGGTAAACAGGCGTAAGCGCATGACCGAAGAGGGTCATGGTACCGCCTGGTGACCGTGCGGTCCAGGCTGCTAGGTTCGCGGCATGCGATCCAGCGCCTCCTGAAGCTGCGAGAGCTGGACCGTGGTTCCGGCAGTAAGCGGCGGTTGTCCGGCAACGGCGAGCAAGCGATGAAGCTCGCCCGTAGGCTCTTTCAGCAAGATTGCGCCTTCGACGGTCACCTCGTAGCCGCCGAAGCTTTTACGAACGGCTTCGGGAAGACGCTCGATCATGAGGTTGGTCAAACGCACGGCGCGGTCGACGGCATCGCGGCCTTCGGCGCGCATTTCATCGATCACCTTCACGTCGGCCTGCAGCAGTTTGTTTTCCTCCTCGCGACGCTTGATGTCCTTCTCCAGCGTTTCACGGCGGGTCTTGGACGAAGTGATGTTGCGATCCACTTGCTCCAGCTCGGCCTTGGCACGAACCAGTTCGGGATTGGTCGGATCCACATTCTGTGCCTGCATTTTGGAAACCTGCTCCTGCAAAGCTTTGCGACGGCCGCCAAGCGTGTCTTCCTCCAAGCGAATGGAGCTGATTTCCCTCTGATGACCTTCGATTGCCTTCGTGTTGGCCTGCACTTGCTTTTCTTTGCTCTGTTTCAGGCCATCCAAATTCAATTTCTTGCTGCGCATTTCCTCTCGCACGCGGTTCCTGCTCGGTGAACCGCCAGCGGCTTCCGGACGAGTTCCATCGCCATCTGGACGTGCATCATTGCGTCGACGCCCCTTGCCCTCCAACTTGCCCTCCTCCGCAAGTTTTAATAGAACAAGCAGTGCGATCAGAATCGCAATAAGAATCGTCAGGCGCGATCCGGCCATGACGTTGATGTTCGGGCCGCTGTTCAGCGACGGGCTCATCATGTCGTTCAACGGACCCTGCAAATTGCTCGGAATACCGGCCGTTCCGGCATTCGTCACCTCCCAACCCAACGCCGGAATTCCCGGGTAGCTGAATACACGCAAGCCATGCGGAGCCAACTGCGGATTCAAGCGTGCGACTTCGCCGGCCTTGAATACCTCCCATTGCTGCGGAGTGCGCGGCTGCACACGGCGAATATTCGCCTCCCACGACAGGTGGGCGTCATGCATGATTTTATAATGCTGCTGCGTTGCACCCGGTCGGTTCTGCCACCACAAGCGGTTAATGCCGCCACCGGAGGTAAACACCGACGGATCACGATTTTCAACACTGATATCAGCCAACTGCTTGCCAATGCTTTCCACACGACGAGAAGTGTCGACTGCTGGGCGCACAACCGCCGGAACCTCCGGAGCCCTTCCGCCCGTTTCGCTGCCCGGAACACGCGGAGGCGGCGGGGCGACATCATCAGGCGGCATGAGCGAGAGCAGCCGCGTTTCGGCCAAGCTCCAGTGCAGTCGCAAGAAAGAGTTGTGCATCATAGGGGTGTGTTTGAATCCCCTCAGTATAGCACAAAACAGCCTTCCGCTCAATTCCCTCGGCCTTGCAGCATATGAAGCGCCTTCAGGTACAGAGGGCGCTCATCATCGTATTGTGCTGCCTCTGGATGCACGATGATCAGCCAATTTTTCATGGTTCCATCGCCGGGATTGAACGGACGATAGGTGTCCGGATCGCTCTGAATGTACCGCAACACTTCATCGGGGTCCGCCTTCACGCCAAGCCCGTCCTTGTAGAGAAAAGCGAGCATCGAGCGTCCCACATAATAGGAAGGGCAGCCAAAAGTCTTCTTTTTGGGCAGGCCTAATTCCCCCTGAAAAAACGCGTCTGCCCACTCTTCCAAATCGGCACGAGGAGTACGTGACATACCCATAGCCAACTCCTTTGGGGAAATGTCGTCAACCACTTCGAATCCTTGGAAGGACAAGGGCATTCGCGCTTCCCCGGCAGGCAAAGACATCGTATGCTTTCCCCATTCATTCCCGCCCGATCATGAAACTGAATCGTACTGCAGTCCTGACATTCGCAGCCGGATTCCTGACTGCATTCGCCTTACCGGTACTTGCCCAGTTCGGCGGCTCGTTCTCGGATGTTGCAAACGGTGATTACTTCTCGAATGCGGTGGTACGCATGTCGCGACTCGGTATTGTCCGCGGCTACAGCAATGGACGATTCGGGCCCAATGATGGCATTACCCGCGGCCAAACCGCCGTCATGCTGGAACGTTACGATGCAACGGCGATTGAACCGCTGCGCGACCAAATTGAAGAGTTGCGGAAAAAGGCCAATCTTGGTTTCTGCGGCGACAAGTCCAGGCAGACCGGCGAGCAGTGCGATGATGGAAATCAAAATGATGGCGACGGCTGTTCCCATGAGTGTATTCAAGAGACCGCCGGAACGCAGCCGCAGGGCTATCTGTGCGAAGGGCGCTACCAAATCGGACAATCGTACCCCAGTAGCGACGGCTGCAACACCTGCACCTGCACCCAAAACGGCAGTGCTTGCACGCTTCGCGCCTGCGTAAGCTCGTCGTCTTCACTTTCCAGCTCACGCTCTTCCAGCAGCTCTTCTAGCGGGACACTCGGCTGCGAGACTGAAAAAAATGACTTCAATAACATGGCTGCCGCCAACCGCTCTTGCACAGTGGACGCCGATTGCACCCTCTTCATTGCCAGTTGCCCGTTCCTGACCTGTGGCCAGCCCGTGAGAAAAGACGCCATTTCCAAGCTGGAAGATAACGCCGACAGCTACTTCATGTGCAAGCAGCAAAAGGGAGAGCAGATGGCTTGCGCCGGCTGTTCCCAATTGCGCGCAGTCTGCCAGTTGGGACTCTGCACGGCGAAATAGAGCCAAGGGAAACCTCTTGCCGTGCGTAAGAGTCTTGTTCTGCGGCAATATTTGACATATACAAATTCTATTGCATAAATTGCATAAGTATGTAAAGTGTGACACTTTCCTACTCACTCTTATGCGTATGCGCAAAATTGTCGCAGAGATCGTTGCGGTGACCATTGTGCTTGGAAACGGCGTAGCGCTGTTGCCGATGTTCAGTGCCGCACAGCTCGCTCCGTTGCCGGACATGGTCCTGCGCTGGAACGAGATTCTGCTGGATGCCCAAGTGATTGACCACACACCGGGCGCAAGCGTTCCGGGAGCAGGACTCAAACGCAATGCCGGCCCAACCATGGCAGCACGCGCGATGGCAATCGTCCACGTGGCGATTTACGATGCCGTGAATGCTATCGACCGCACGCATACACCGTACTCGTTGACGCAAACCGCACCTTCAACATCATCGGTTGAGGCCGCCATTATCATGGCCGCCCACGACACGTTGGTGGAAATGTACCCCGAGCAGTCGGCAAACTTTGATGCCAAAATGGCCGAGGACCTGGCGCTGATCCCCGACGGCCAACCCAAGATCGATGGTATCGCCATCGGCCAAGCGGCAGCGGCAGACTGCATTGCAGGACGCGTCGGTGACGGAAGTGAAGACCATGTCGACTATATTCAGAGTGATCAGCCGGGTCACTGGCGCCCAGACCCACTGCACCCCGATCAGACTGCCTATGCGGTCGAATACGGACTCGTGCTGCCGTTTGGCATGGGTACTGTGGATGACTTTGCTGCGCCGACAGTGCCAGCACTCACCAGCGCTGAATACACCGCTGCCTACAACGAAGTGAAGTCACTGGGCGATAAAAACTCCGTCACACGCACGCAAGACCAAACGAATATCGGTCTGTTCTGGGGGTACGATGGAACACCGGGGCTCGGCGTTCCACCGCGCTTGTATAACCAAATTGGACGCCATATCGCCGAACAGCAAGGCAATACGCAAGTTCAGAATGCCCGCCTGTTCATGCTTATGAATGCTTCCATGGCGGATGCCGGCATCACTTCATGGAAAACGAAATATGTGAACGACTTCTGGCGCCCAATCACGGGCATCCGTGAATCCGACGTGGGAACAGGGCCCAGCGGACTTGGCGACGGCAATCCCGATACGATCGGCGACCCGAACTGGGAACCGCTCGGTGCACCGGCCAGCAATCCGCAGTTGTCTGCAACGCCTGGGACTCCGCCCACGAACTTCACGCCTCCGTTCCCGGCCTACACGTCCGGCCACGCCACCTTCGGCGCAGCGTTCTTCGAGACCCTGAAGAACTTCTACGGCCGCGACGATATCGCGTTTACCTTCACTTCCGACGAATTGAACGGCCAGACCATTGATGCCGATGGCAATGTACGCCCACTGGCACCTCGTTCTTTCGCCAATTTTAGTGAAGCCGCGTTGGAAAATGCACGCAGTCGCATTTATTTGGGAATTCATTGGTCCTTCGATGCAGAACAAGGCATTGCACAGGGCCGAGCCTTGGCCGACGCCGTGTACTCCCACATTGCCCTCCCGCTACCGTCCACCGATCTCTCGGCGAGCATTACGGGCCCAGAGTTGGTGCTTGGTAACGCAGCGTTCGATGTAACCGCTGGCGTGAAGAACAACGGACTGCTGGTCGCCAATGGCGTCATTGTGACGACCGCGGTTCCCGCCAACTTCACATTCGATTCCCAGGCCAGCGACTCACGTTGCACACTGGGCCAGAACAACGTCATTTCCTGTGCCGTGGGCGGCGAGGCAGGTCTTGCTCCCCAGGCGACCGCCACGTTCTTGCTGCGCTTTAGCGCTGGCACAGAATTGTGTGCAACCACCGCCGCTTTAGTAACAAGCGTAGATGCCACCGAAGCCGATGGAAACCTTTTGAACAACTCCGCCCAGTTGGCCATGTACGTGGGCTGCCCGACCGAAGGCCAAGTCCAGTTGCACACGAACCTTACCGGCAGCGACCGCATCTTCCGCGGTAATGAAATCAGCTACGAACTGAGCGTGACCAACGACGGTCCGGCAACCGCAGCCAACGTACGCGCAACGCTCCCTCTTTCGACCGTCGCATTGTCGCCCACCGGCAATCCCGCGGAATGCACGCAGGTCGGTGCTGAAGTGGTTTGCACAGGATTCACGCTGACTGCCGGCTCCAGCCGCACATTCTCCCTGAAGGTCGCAACGACGCTGGAATCCGTTTGCCCTCAGGATGTAACGACGTTCGCGACGGTCACGTCCGACGCAGAGGACTTCTACATGAACGATAACGAGAGCGACGATGTCGTGACGCAGGTTGAGTGCGAGCCCGTCTCCGATGTCGCCATCACCGCATTCACGGGTCCGTCGAGCCAAGATCGCGGATCGACCGTTGTGTACGCAGCAATTGCCAAGAACTACGGCCCAGCCACCGCCAGCAACGTCGTCATCAGCCTGCCGCTTCCGGCCGGCGTGACCTTCCAGAACAGCAACCCGACCGGATGCACGCAAGTCGGAGGCAATGTGGAATGCACCGTTGCGTCGCTCGGTGTCGATGCCACTGCCGCCTTCGACATCGCATTCGCCCCACTGCCGTCATTCGAATGTGGAGGAACGATTTCGACCAGTGCCAACGTGCGTGCTTCCGAGCGCGATAACGAGCCGGGCAACAACCAGAGCAACGCCGTCGTGACTAGCATCACCTGCCGCGAAACGGAATCATCCGGAACCAATGAACGCGAAGATGCCGACACAACCGCTCAGCGTTCTGAAAAAGCGTTGTCACACTCACACCGCGGTCATGGCACCACCGAAGCAGCCGTCGTCATGGCATTCTTGGCTCGTAACCACAATATGCAGATTACGGACAACGGAGGTCAGGACCAGGCACAAGCACGATTGGTCGGACACTTTGCCTTCGCTTCGGATGCCAGTCGCGTCTTCGCACTGAAAATGGACCCGTTCGGAGTCCGTAAGCGCAACGTTGCCTACGCACCCTATTCCGAAGATGAACTCAGCGTAGTGTGCGGCATGCGCGACTACCTGCATCAAGAAGCGCACATGAACCGCATGAAGCAAATGATGCCGTGGGTCATTGAAAAACTCAGCGCCATGCTGCACCGCGACCCGGCCGACATCAAGGCCGCCATGGAAGGCGAAGCAACGTGCAAAGCCTAAGCCATTCTATGCCTGCAACAAGCGCCGCTCTCCGTTCCGACGGGGGCGGCGTTTTGCTTGTAGCTTAGGAAACACGAACAACGAACGCGTGTCGGCCACATGGCCGAATTCGACGTATCGGTAACTGAGCGTCGAAACCACCAACAACGTGACTGCGCAGAGCGAGAGCGTCACAGGCTCTCTCTCGGCCAACGTGCGAGAAAGTCCGCTGAGAATGGGGACATGCCAGACGTACAGCGAGTAACACATGATGCCAAGCTGGCACAGGAGTGGATTCGCAAACAGTTGCACAGCTCGCCGATGGCGCAGCTGCAGCAAGCCGTGAACGGCCAATGCGAACCCGGCATTCACCATGAGGAATGCAAACGGAACCGATTCCCACGTCACAATGCCCACCGATGCCCAATCAGTGAAAAAGCCGCCCGCCAAAACCAATGCACTTCCGCACAACACATCACGCAACGGACGCGTTGCTTGCGCATGGGTAAACAAGTGCGCGACGACAATGCCAAAACCAAAACAATCCAATTGTGCCCAAGGGCTGCTGATGATCATATCCGTACCGTATGTATGAGATGTCATGACTGCGAACAGGCGCGTTCCCACTGAAATGAGCAACAACAGCAGCATCGTGGTCCGAATGCCCATGCGCCGGATGAAGACGATAATCAATGGGAGCAGCAGCGAAAGCCAAATCTCCACGCCGAGCGACCACAGTGGATAATTGTAGGGCGGCAAAAACATTTCTCTCGAAAACGGAAACGTGAATGTGAACAGCGCTACAAGCTGGTGCATCCGCACGTCCCACGGCTGGTAACCGAAGTAGAGAAACATGGGAACGAGGAACGACAGCCAAAACAAGGGCAGCAGACGGTACGCGCGGTGGCGCAGGTACGAAACGGCGTTGCCTATGCCACGCATGTGGCGTCGCCCTTGTGCGTATGGCAAATACAGGACGAACCCCGACAAGAGGAAAAACAATTGCACGGCATAGGTACCGTTGACCAGCGGCATGTAGAGCGAAAACGGAAATCTCCCGATGTACACCGGCAGGTCACCACGGCGTATGAGCGGCCCGAATGTATGTGTTGCCACAACCAAAAGCACAGCCACGCCTCGCAAGGCATCAATGATCTCTAGGCGCCGCTGCGTTGTCGTTGGCATTTCCTGTTGATTTTGCACTGCTTCCAGCACCGGAGGAAGCCGGAAGTCTTAGGCGTGCAGCGGAGGTGCCGGCACCCGCTTCAGCAGCCTTTCTTTCGCCGCAGTGAGGTCATGCTGGGGAGCGTCGGCAAGTCCGGCGAGCATGGCGCGAACATCGGCCACTTCGTCTCGTAGTACATCCGACACATGGGTTAAAGGCGTTTGAGCTTCGGCAAGAACGGCAACATCCTCGGCATCCTCCAAGTCGACGCTGTTGTGTGCGGATACTGACATGTGATTGCTGGAAAAGATGCTGAGTCTTCGCGCGAGTATTTTCGTGGTGGGCCGGGTGGGAATTGCACCCACGAAGGCGTAGCCACCTGATTTACAGTCAGGCCCGTTTGACTGCTTCGGTACCGACCCACGAAACGATGCTGTGCGCGGAAAAGAGCGGATTCTCAGCCAACGGATTCTATGGTGTTTGCCGTCTGCGTTCAATGGTTTCGCTTAGCCAAAGGCCTGTACAAGCGAAAGCACTGCGAAAACGGCAACGATCAGCCATAGTGGAATCATCTCTATGCGCTTGGCAAGGCCGTGCAGTCGCCCTGCGCCAAGGCAAGCGCCGATGACAATGAACCCCGCCAATGCAGTGCCGACAGCCAAATCATCTACCGAAAACAAGCCACTCCACTGCAAACCTGGAAAATAACTGAGCTCATCCACGCTGCCCAGCAGCGCGATGACAAACATTGATCTGTGACTTGGTGCGGCATCTTTTGCGACAACGGTCGTACGCCTCCACAGCACAGACGCATAGGATGCCAACAGTAACGCAGAGGTGCCATGAAGCACCCGCGAAGCCGCTGCGTCGGTTAGCCACAGTTGCAGTCCGCTGCTACCCGCAACGGCAATAACCCACGACAACGCCACAATGCATTCGAGCGCGGCAATGTACAGCAAAGCAGACACCACTCGCGACGAACGCCCATGTACAAGAAATGGCAAAAGCCAGACAATGTCATCTCCAGATGACACGAGTTTGGCAAGACAAGCGCCAAAAATGGCGAAAATATGCGAAAAGCTCAAAGTCGCAGGATTGTACGACAAGAGGCCCATACACTCAATATCGATCCGCAAAATGGGGTTGTATAGCCTTTGCAGGCAACCTACAATCTCGACCGTTCTATTCTTTTTTCCACCCCATATCATGATCGTCCAGTCACACGTTAAGGAAATGCTTTCGAAGATGGATCTCCGCTGCGGCGGCGACTTCTGCGATGCTCTCGCTAAGGCTTGCGAGGACATGGTGAAGAAGGCAGCTTGGCGCTGCAAGGAGAACAAGCGCCAGACGGTCTACGGCTGCGATTGCTAATTTCGTACGCCACTACAAAGGCCACCCTTCTTCGGATCGGTGGCTTTTTTTGTGCCAGAAGACCAAGCAAAAGCAAAAGGATGCAAGAGGCTTGCAATGCCCTTCTTGCCCCTCTGAACCTCTCTGGACTTCTTAGTCGTACCGCAGCGCTTCCATGGGGCTTAAGTCTGCCGCACGCTTGGCCGGGTAAATGCCGAAGACCAAGCCGATGAACACCGCCATGCCAACGGCCATGGCAATGGCGACGAATGAAAGCGAATACGGAATGGGCCCCAATGCACCGGATGCAACTTTGGCCAACAGCCAACCAAGTCCACCGCCGCAGAGAATACCGACAACGCCGCCGGTGAGCGTAAGGGAAACCGCTTCCAGCAAGAACTGAAGCAGGATATCGATTTTGCGTGCGCCAACCGCTTTGCGCAGACCGATTTCGCGCGTGCGTTCGGTGACCGAGACCAACATGATGTTCATGATGCCGATACCGCCGACTAACAACGAAATAGCCGCAACAAGCGAAAGAAAGACGGTCAGGCCCAACGTGACGGAGTTCACGATGCCGGTGACTTGTTCGGAACTGCGCACGATGAAGTCATCTTTCTCGGAATCGTCGGTGGGGTTGTCGATACGATGCTGCTGGCGCAACAGGAGCTTTACGTCTTCGGTGGCAATCGCGGGGTCCCCCACCGCCTTTAGTGTCATGTAAGTGAGGTACTTTTGCCCGGTAATGGAGCGAGCGGTGGAAAATGGGATATAGACCGGCTTGTCTAAGTCCGAAAGCAGCAACGACCCCATGCTCTGCACTACGCCGATGACCGTGAAGGGAAACTCTCCAATTTTGATCTTTTTCCCGAGCGGATCGACGTTGCCGAAGAGATCCAATGCGGTTTGATGCGATACCACCGCAACGAACTTGGCACCGTCTTCATCGGTCGTTTCCAACATGCGGCCGACATCCATTTTCAACCCGTAGTTGCCGAAGATTTCGCGACGCGTGCCCATGACCATGGGCGAAACCTCCTCTTTGCCATAGGCAACCGGCTGGCTGACCAGAATGATCGGCGATACATCGCGAACGGTGGAAAGCTTGCTCACCGCCTCGAAATCGTCGTAGACCAACGATTCCAAATTGCTGCCGAACTTCTGCAGGCCGACAGGGAACACGTCCACGGTTCCGCTGCCGATGGAATCGATTTGATCCAAGATATAGTTCTGAAAACTATTGCCGATGCTCACCATGAGTACGACCGACCCGACGCCGATGATAATGCCGAGCATGGTCAGTATGGACCGACTGCGATTCACGGTAATGCCGGCATAGGCGATGCGGATGGTGTCGGAGAGGAGCATTGCTTTATTCGTAGCGGAGGGATTCCATCGGACTCAAATTGGCGGCTTTCCTGGCCGGAGCGATGCCGAACACCAAACCGGTGACGGCAGCCATGCCGAATGCAGCCAGCATGGACCCCCATGAAATAACGAAGACATAGGTGGACAACAAGTTTTTCACGATGGCGGCGGCAAACCAAGCAATGGCGATTCCGCCAGCGGCGCCAATGAATCCGCCGGCTAACGTAAGAATGACGGCTTCGGTCAAAAACTGGAGCAGAATATCGTTTCGCTTCGCACCAACGGCCTTTCGCAAACCGATTTCGCGGGTCCGTTCGGTGACCGAAACGATCATGATGTTCATAATGCCAATGCCGCCGACCAGCAGCGAAATGCTGGCGATGGTCGTAATGAACAAGGTAATGCCAAGCGAAACCCCGCCAAGAATATCGTTGGCTTGCGACGAGGTGCGCACACCAAAGTCGTCTTTCTTGGGGTCGTCTTTGGGATTGTCGATTTTGTGTCGCTGCCGCAGCAACAACTTCACATCCTCCAACGCCACTTCCGGATTCACGGTCGAACGCATGGTGATGTAATTGACGTGCTTTTGGCCGGTGACTTGGCGGGCGGTTTTATACGGAACGTAAATACGGTCGTCGACGTTCTGGAAAAACTGCGAGCCGATCGGCTTTACCGTCCCGATGACCGTATAATGCGCCTCTCCGATTTTGATGCGTTTTCCGAGCGGGTCATTCTGACCGAACAACTTTTCACTGGCATCCGAACCCAAAACAGCAACGTATTTCGCGCCTTCATTGTCGGCATCTTCCATCAGGCGGCCAGTTCGCAAATAAATATTCTGATTATCGAAAAAGTGCGGCACTGCGCCGAGCACGCGCGGGCTTGCCTCTTGCGTACCGTACGACACGGTACCGGGGATGAAGATGATAGGCGCCAGCGTTTCAATCGTTTTCAACCTCTGTAGGGCATCCACGTCATCGAACGTCAGGCTGTCAAAACCAGTAGCAAGTGGGTTGGGGCCGCCATCGGTGCTTCCGGGGAAAATCACCATACTCCGAGAACCCAAGCTGCTGATTTGACTGAGAATAACGCGCTCCATACTGGCGCCGATCGAACTCATGAGGACGACCGAACCGACACCGATAATGATTCCGAGCATGGTCAGCGCAGCGCGTGAACGATTCACGCCCACCGCTTTCATGGCCGTTCGGAATGTATCGGAAATGCGCATGGGATTACTTCAGTTCCTTCAGGGAGCCGGCAAATTTGCGCTTGAAGTCGCGCGAATCGGATTCAATGTGTCCGTCTTTAATATTGATGATGCGTTCGGCATTTTCAGCCGTGGTGCGCTCATGGGTGACCAAGATGATGGTATGGCCGTCTTTGTGCAGTTGCTGCAGCGCTTGCATGACCGCGATTCCAGAGGCGGAGTCCAGGTTGCCGGTGGGTTCATCGGCAAAAATGACATCCGGGTCGGTTACCAAAGCACGGGCAATCGCCACGCGCTGCTTTTGACCACCGGACAGCTGGCTGCTCATGTAATCTTTGCGATCGCCAAGACCGACTGTTTCCACCGCCTTGAGTGCGCGCGCGGCGCGTTCTTTGGCCGGGATCGTGGGGTGATACAACAGCGGCAACATGACGTTCTGCGTCACGGTGGTGCGCGGCAAAAGGTTGAACGCCTGGAACACGAAGCTCACGCGCGTGGCACGAATGCGGGCCAGATCGTCATCGTCCATGCGTTGGGTCGGCTCACCCTGAAACAGGTACGTTCCGCTGGTCTGCAAATCCAAGAATCCCAGAATTTGCATGAGCGTGGACTTGCCAGATCCGGACGGACCCATAATGGCAACGAATTCACCCTTGTTGATCGACAGATCCAATGAATGCAGCACCGGCGTCTCGATCCCTTCGTTAAAGTACGATTTGCTCAGGCCGCGAATTTCGATGAGTGGAACGTTCTTCTCCATGGTTATTTGACGAGAACGACAACCGTTTCCCCCTCTTCCACGCCGGTGACCTGAATATCGCCGTTGCTGCCGTCGATTCCGGTGGTAACCGTACGCTCTTCCACGGTCTTGCCGTCGGACTTCAGAATGCGAACGATCTTCTTTCCTTCGCGCTCTAGCACGGCCCGCAGCGGAACGCTCACCACATCTTTGCTGATGCCGGTGATGATTTCGGCGTCGCCGGTCATGCCGATCTTCAGCGCTTCTTTGGGCGCTACGAAGTCCAGTTTCACACGGTACTTCGGCACGCCGTCGCGGTCGGTGGCACCCGGATCAATTTCGCCCACGCGCAAAGGAATGGGGAAGCCGCGGAATGCATCCAGTTCAATGGAACCGCTCTGGCTGACCTGCACTTTGGGAATGTCGATTTCCGAAACGAACATCTCTATGCGATACGGCGTGTTGCCGAGCAGCGTAATGGACGGAGTCGTGCTTGGACGCATTTCACCTGCCTTCACATTCACTTTCGTGACCATGCCGTCTACCGGGGCAACGAGAATTGTATCGTTGAACTGAGCGGCGGCACGGGCCAAGTCTGCCTGGGCCTGACGAACGCGTGCTTGGGCGGAATCGACATCGGTTTGGCGAGCAGGAGCCTTCTTCAGCGCCAGCTGAGCCTCTTCGATTTGCAGGGCGGTTTGGTAGGTGGAAATATCGGCCTTCGCACGGTCGAGTGTGCCTTGCAGACTGGTGATGCTCGATTGCTCGGTGGCGATGCGCGTGTCGTAACTTGCGGAGGCGTCGCGCAAACTCTTGGCAGCGGAATCGAGTGCGGAAAACGCCGCCTGAACGTTGGTCTTTTGCGTTGCAATGCTGGTTTTATGCGTCTCGCGACTGGCGTTGGTGAAGTAGCTGGTCAACGGAAGATTCGAAATAAAATCGTACGAGCGGCTCACGTTATCCGCCGCAGAGCCGACTGCAGTCCGCGCAGACTCCAAATTCCTCAACGCACTCTGGTAATCCAGCGCGTTCACTGCAGAGCTCTGCAGTGCGCTCAGCGCGTTCTCTGCATTGGTACGAGTGGTGCGCAGGGAGTCATACTCACCGGTGGGATTCTTCACGAGCGCATCCTGCACTTCGTTGCTGTTGAATACTCCCATTGTGGCGTTCAGGGCGGTTTTTGCCGATGCCAAATACTGCGAAATACTGCTGTTGGCGGTCGTTACCTGGCCGGACAATCCGGTGGATGCCTCGGACTTCAGCACCGACAACTTCAACTCCGATGTCTTCAAGTTCGCCTCTGCGCTCAGCGCGGTCTGACGAGCGGCATCCAATGCGGCGCGCTTGTTGGCAACCGATGCTTCGGCGATGGCAATGTCTTCGGGGCGAGCGCCTTCGGTCAGTGCTTGCAGGGTGGCCTTGGCGGACTGCACGTTTGCCGATGCCGAAGCGATGCTGGCCGAGAGTGTTCCTGAACGCAGGGAGGCAAGTCGTTGACCGGCCTTCACGCGATCACCTTCTTTGACTTCGACGCGATACACCACGTCGGTAATGGGAAACTGCAACTCAAGATCCTTCTCGGACACCACGGTGCCCACTGCCTCTACCGTCTGCATCAAATCTCCGCGAACGGCTGTGGCGGTGACATACGTGGCCTGCTTGGGCTGGGAAACGGAGATGACGATACCCACAATGAAGAGAGCAACGGCACCAAGGACAAACTTCCAAAGATGACGACGAACGAACCGCCAGGCAATACCAAGGAAGCGAAGGGGGGTGGCAAGAAGAGACATCGGACTACAGGGAGGAAGAAGATGAATGGGCGTCGATCAGTTTTCTATAGATACGAGTCATGTCTTGCTGGTCTTTCGTCGTCAGGGGGTTGAGGATCGATTTCAGAAGGATCGTGTGGCGTTGCATGGTTTCGCGCATGAGTTTGCGGCCCTTCGGCGTAATGCGCAAACGCACCAACTTACGGTTCTTCTCATCGGCCAGGCGCTGGATACACCCAAGTCGCACCAAGCGGGCAACGAACGTCGTGGCAGTGGGAGCGGTAATCATCAGGATGCCGGCTAAATCTTTCATCGTGATCCCCGCACGCTCCTGAATCACGCACAGTGCATGCATTTGCAACCAATTCTTCACGCAGTGCTCATCCAGCGGACCTTCCGCCATTTTTCGATGCATGATACGACTGAAGCTGAATACCAAGTCGATGAGATCGTCCGTAGTTACACTCATCGTAAGTGAAGTAAATGATTAGGGTAGCAAAGTATATGACGGAATATTCCTTTGGGTCAAGCGTCAAAGACCGCCAATACGGTGACGTTCGTCGAGACGCATTCTTTCATCACAGGAACGAACCTGGGCTAGCGGCGCAGCGCTTTCAGCGACTGCATCGCCTCCTCTACGGCTTCATCCAGGGGGCGGAAGCCGATTCCTTCCGTTTCGATCTTGGCGGTACTAAGGACGCAATTGCTCCGACCGGTCTTGGTGACGGTCAATAAATCGTCCTGCGAAATGCGCGTGAACACATGGCTGGGATCCACAATATTCTTGTACCGAACCATCATTTCATACGGTGAAATGGCGCCGGGATTCACCATGTTGTAAATGCCGGTCTTGCGCTTGGCGATGAGCGCTTGCGTGGCGGCAATGAAATCCGGGATGTACGTGAGCGAATTGCGAACATCCAGCACTTTCGAATATTTCCGTACTTTGCTAATCAGGCTGCGCGGGTGATCGGTTCCGTCGAACGGCATCCGCAAACGCAGCTGCAACACGGGGAAATCCTTCAACAGCTGATCGGACCACAGCTTGGATCGAGCATAGAAACTTCCGTAAAAATTCGGCGGATCTTCCTCGGTGAAGCCGCTGCCGCCTTTTTCACCCTCGTAAATGCAGCCGGAGCCAACATGGACCCAGTAGATGCCGCGCTTCGAGCACTCGTCGAGCAAGACGAGCGGCCCGGTGACGTTGCTGCGAATGGTCTCCATTTTGTGCTCTTCACACCAATCCACATTCGGACGGCCGGTCTTGCCGGCGGCATTGATGACGATATCCGGCTTCAGCTCATCCAGAATTGCCGCCACGGCAACGGCATCTGCAACGTCGGTCGATGGCAAATGCGCTTGCGGATACACGGCCTTCAAATGCGTGCCAATAAATCCCTTTCCGCCGAAGATGACGATGGTCTCCATGAAACCATTGTAGAATGAGTGCGCCAGGATTCCCAATCGGACACGCTATCGTTAGGATCCATGCCGCCCATGAACGACAGTCCGCTCCCCTATCGGGTCGAACGAACGCGCAACCGCTGCTCGCGCGGCATTTGCACCGACGAAGCCATTATCATCCGACTGGCACGCGGACTCAGTGCGGCAGAAGAGCAACGCCATATTGAAAATTTACTCGGACGCATCAGCAAGGCGTTTCTGCGCATGCAGCAAAAGACGTTGGTTGACCCCTTCAGGCCGCTGCTGAATGCCGAACAACAGGAGCTCGACGTCACCGTCTCTTCCGGTCGCGTGTACCGCTTTACGCTGACGGAAGGCGGCCGCTTCCGCGCAGAAAACACCCCCAACGGCTGGACGCTTACGGTCCCGAGACTTCTTTCAAAAGCTCAGCTACACCGACAGTTATGGCACTGCATCAGTATGAGCGAATACCGCGAAATGGTCGCGCTCA
The DNA here is from genome assembly GCA_964448405.1 of uncultured Candidatus Peribacteria bacterium. GTDB lineage: Bacteria > Patescibacteriota > Gracilibacteria > Peribacterales > Peribacteraceae > DAORHV01. Next base: position 49,836 of record CAYUVW010000004.1, read on the forward strand.
TCGATGCCATTAACCAAGATACGCTGGCACTGAATGTGCGCGACGTGAAACTCCGATTTGCCAGATCCAAATGGGGCAGTTGCTCCGGGGACGGAACGATTATGCTGAATGCAGCACTCTTGTTCACGCCACGTACCACACTGCACTACGTCATCGTCCACGAGTTGGCGCATATTCAGCACCCCAATCACTCGGCACGCTTCTGGGCAACCGTGGAAGCTGCCATGCCCGGCTACGAATTGGAGCGCAAGGCACTGAAGGAGTACAGGCTGCCGAAACTCTAGTCGCCCGCTTACCCGCCGGAACTCCAAGGCTCCCAGATTCCTGGGGCTCCAGCAAAGCATGTTTTAGGTATTCGGGAATCCTGGAGTCATGGAGTCCTTGGAGCCTTTTTTCTCTGTGTGACTTCTCGCCCGTTTGTTATAGAATGGGATACATGCCGAAGGTCCGACGAAAAACCACCATCAAGCGACGCAGGAGCCGAAAAGACAAGAGCATGGAGCTGCAAGACCACACCCGTCGCCAACTGCGGGCGATTGTGTTCGTGGGAGTCGGCATTGTTCTGCTGCTCGCGTTGCAAGACAGCGCTGGCTCGCTCGGCGGAGCCATTGGACGCGGATTAAAAGTACTGTTCGGGGATTGGAGCATGTTATTCCCCATGTTCCTGATCGTCTTGGGTACCTTGCTGCTCTTCGCCAGCGGGCCAAAAGTGGAAGCCAAGCGCACCTGGGGTCCGGCATTGTCGCTCTTTGCCTTCCTAGGACTTATTCACCTGCACACGCCCGTCACCGGAACAATCGCCAACGAATTGGACACCGTTGCCGGCGCGGTCGGTTTCATGGCGGCATTCCCGTTCATCACGTTCCTCAGCGCCCAAGTCGGCTACGTGGTGCTTTCGATTGGATTCATTGCCGGCTTGTTCATTACCTTCGAGCCCGACATTCCTGCAATTCTGCGCCAGTTGAAGCCCGAGGAAAGCAGTAAGAAGGTTATTCGCCAGCGCGAAGCCGTGGTGGAACAAGAAGAGGAAATGGATGATGCAGACCTTATTGAGCGCGGCGCCAAGCTGGATCAGGAAGAAGATGAAGAAGAGCCTGTCATCCCCGACTTGAACATCGTCCGTCCGGCGTTCGCCGAGCGCAAAATTGAAGAAGATGAAGCACCCAAGAAGCCTGTGGCTAAGACCAAGCCCAACGGCATGATTGAAATGAAGGACACCCGTTTCGAGGAGTGGAAATTCCCCGAGCTGGAACTCTTGGAAGGCAAGCACAGCGAACTCACGGTGAAGGACGAAGACCTGAAGTCACAGGCGGTCCTGATCCAACAGAAACTCTCCGAGTTCGACATCGCCGTGACGATGAAGGACGCGCACCCTGGCCCCACCGTCACCCAGTTCACGCTGCAGCCGTCCGAAGGCGTGAAGCTGAGCAAGATCGAAAGCCTGAAAGATGACCTGGCGCTCGCGTTGGCGGCCCAGAGTCTGCGCATTGAGGCGCCAATTCCGGGCAAAGCTTTGGTCGGCATTGAAATGCCGAACGCCATTCGCTCGACCGTGTACCTGCGTGAATTACTGGAAAGCACGTCGTTCCGCCAATCGGACTCCCCTCTTACCATTCCGCTCGGACGCGGAGTCTCGGGCGATGCAGTCGTAGCGACAATCGAAGACATGCCGCACTTGCTCATCGCCGGCGCAACCGGTGCAGGTAAGTCGGTGTGTATGAACACCTTCTTGATTTCGCTGTTGTTCCAGAACGCACCGCACGAACTCAAGTTCATTCTCATCGACCCCAAGCGCGTAGAGCTCATGCCGTACAACGGCATCCCCCACCTGCTGACGCCGGTCATCACGGAATCGGACAAAGCTCTTCAGGCACTGCGTTGGGCGATTGCTGAAATGGGTCGCCGTCTGCACCGCTTCTCGGAAGCCGGTGTGCGTAACCTGACTGAGTTCAACGAAAAGCAGCAAGACGAAGAGAAGATCCTGCCGCGTATCGTGATTGTGATCGACGAGTTGGCAGACTTGATGATGCGCCAGCACCGCAAAGACACAGAGACTATGATCGCGCGCATCGCTCAAATGGCTCGCGCCGTCGGCATGCACCTTATCATCGCCACACAGCGCCCCAGCGTGGACGTCATCACCGGTCTCATTAAGGCTAACATCCCCACCCGCATCGCATTCCGCGTGGTAAGCGCCATCGACTCGCGCACCATCCTGGACTCTATTGGTGCCGAAGACCTGCTCGGCAAAGGCGACATGCTGTACATGACGGCCGCAACGCCCAACCCCGTACGCATTCAGGGCATCTACGTCTCCACCAAAGAAGTGGAACGCGTGATTAACGCCGTGAAAGTAGCCGGCGGCGGCGTGCTGACGGAGGAAATCACACTGGGCAACGGCGACGACAACGCCAATAACACCGGACAGGGAACGGCCAGCATCGATCTGGACGCCGACGACAACGGCGGCGATGACCTCTTCTTCGATGCCGTGCGGGTAGTGCAGGCTTCCAAGAAGGCCTCGGCAAGCTTGCTCCAGCGCCAGCTGAAGGTGGGCTACGCGCGTGCCGCCCGCCTGCTCGACATCATGGAAGAGAAAGGCCTTATCGGCCCCGCCGACGGCGCCAAAGCCCGCAAGATCTTCGTGTCCGAGGACGCGTCGATCTGATCACATTTCTCTACGTATGCTTGAACCCCTTCACTCCGTTGTGATCGAATTGCAGGATGCCCATCCGGCGGAAGATGTTGTTCGAGCTCGATTCGAGGAACGCATCCGCTATTTCGAGATGGAAATCCAGGACGGGTTACGTTGCGAATTGGAGCGTCTGTTAAGCGTTGCCATAACGATGCATGCGCCTCCAGATGCCAACGTGACGAACGATGAGCTGCTGGCTTGGCTACACGACCGCGCAAGGTGCGTCTTCCGGGGCGGGAACAACGTACTCGAACTTTCCGATGCATTTGCCGAAGCAGTACAGGAGGAACACGAAGCCCTCATCGGGCGCACGCAAGGCGCCGAGACACGCTCTGAAGATGAACTGCGTGCAATCACACTACACAAGATCGCACAGGCGCAATCTGCAATGCAGCACAAGCTCGATGCATGGAGGGCTGTGATAGTGGTCGAACGACTCGATCGGGTCATTCGACGTGTGGAATACCACGTGCAACAACTCTTCAGCCGCCGCATCGGCGAATTGCGCGCTGAACTGGCAGCACGGCATGCCTGAGGTACACTTTCGGCATGCGCCTTCTCGCCGGTACCAACAACAAAGGAAAATTGATCGAAATTCGAGAATCGTTGGCCGGTTTGCCTATAGAATTGGTTGGACCCGGGGATATCGGCATTCAATCGGAACCGCACGAACACGGAACTACCTTTACGGAAAATGCGCTCATTAAGGCACGTCATTTCCATGAGCTTTCGCGACTACCAACCATGGCGGATGACTCAGGGATCGTGGTAGATGCCCTGGCCGGTGAACTTGGCATTGCCACCAGGCGCTGGGGAGCCGGTCCCAAAGCCACGGATAAGGAATGGATCGAGTATTTTCTGAAGCGCATGGCCAGCGAGAAAAATAAGAGGGCAACATTCGTTTGTTGCATTGCCTATATCGACCCAAAGGGCGAAGAACACATCTTTAACGGTGCTTGCTCCGGAATCATTACCGATACCCTGGAGGCAGACTTCCTGCCGGGCCTTCCCATCTCTGCTTGCTTCAGACCAGATGGCTATTCAGTCGTATACTCAGCCATGAAAGTCGAACAAAAAAATAGTACAAGTCATAGAGGAAGAGCACTGGCGGCACTGCGTGAATTTCTCACTCTTACTTGAACACAATAATAGATCATTAATTTTCTCTCTATCTAGGGCTCAATTTGAATTAATTGCATAGAAAAATCATACACATAACACCTCTCAAGCCTCAGGCTGCTGACGAGGTACAGATAGAGCGCTATTCCAAATCCTTCGCCTCGACCGGAGTGAAGTCCAGCACCTGAATCTTCTTCCAGACGGCGTTGATGAGCTTGGCCAGCTCGGTTTTCTGGGCGGTGCTGACCTGGAAGGTGCGCTCAACCGGATGTTCGGCAGCTTCGCCGATGAAATCCAGCGTGAAAGCAATCGGCGTCAGATGTGGCATTCCGTGCTGCAGCAGCAGGGCATAGAACACGAGTTGGCGGAAGTAATCCCCTTCTACGATCTGCGCCTCGGTCTTGGGACGGCCGGTCTTGAAGTCCAGCACCATGGCATTGGCCGAGGCAGGATTTTCCAAATCGATACGGTCTAATTTTCCTTTGATGGGAATATCGCCCAGATGCGTGGAAATGGAATGCTCGACATACGCGATGGTTGGCAATGCACCCGCCAACCGCTGCTCGAAATAGCGCGGCAGCGATTCCTCACCCAGTCTGGTCAAGCGACCGCGTTCGGCATCGGTAAGCACCTCACGTTTATTCAAGTAGGTACGGAATGCCTCCAGGAACTCACCATCGGTCATGGGTTTGCCCGATTTGGTGCGCATGGACCATTGCTTCAGCGCATCGTGCACGGCATTGCCGTACACCAAACTCGATTCCTTGGACTGCGGAACCTGCAACAAATCGCGCTCCAGGAACAGCTGCGGATCTTCCAAGAAGTGGTTCAAAGCGGTCACGGACAGCGCGTAGTCTTGTAAGCGGTGCTTCAGGAATGCGGCGAACTCGGCATCGATGTGTCGCGGGGGCTTCAGCAATAAGCTGACTGCCTGTTCGGGGTTTTTCAATTCCTTTTCTTGTTCGGGCAGCTCTCCGGACTCGGCGAAGAACGATGACGGACTCACCGCTTTGTTGCGGTCGCCGGAGGTGAGTTGCTTGGCGCAAGTGAACAAGAGTTCCTGCTTGGCACGCGTCATGGCCACGAATGCCACGCGACGTTCATCTTGGCCTTTCTCGAACGACTTCTGCTCTTTCTCCCAACCGAACAGCAAATCCTCGGGCACCGAAATGCCGGCATGACTCATACGGTTGTTCCAATGACGGTCGCGGAAGCTGGTGAGAATGACGGTCTCAAATTCGAGACCCTTACTGCGATGGGCGGTCATCAGCTGGACGCCTGCATCGGTTAAATGCGGCAAGTCGTAACTCAATCGCAAATCGCCGTAATCCGGGTCGCCGTACATCGTCAGGTCATCTAAGAATGACTCGAAGCTGAACTGGGGCGATTCGTAACAGCGGTACTTCACACGGTCGAAGAATTCCTGAATGGCGGCGTAATCCAGCGGATCCACCGGCTTGCCGCCGACGGTGGCAATCGTCAGTAATCCACTCTCCTTCAGTGCATGTTCGAGTGTCTCGAGCACGGTGCGGCTCCCGAGTTTCTGATGCAAATCCAGCAGAACGTCACGCGTCTTCAATACCTGCTCGCGATCATTCAGCTCTGCCGGATCACCGGTGTTCTTCGGACCGAACTTCAGCAGCACTTCCTGCAAGTCGGTCTTCTCGTTGCGCTGAATTTCGAAAATGCGGCCCAAATCGGCCGGATGGCAGCCGAAACATTCGCACGCCATGGCAGCACCCAGCAATCCGCTGTCCGTCGGCTTGTGGATCGCCTTCAGAATGGCGATGATCTGCTGGACCATGGGGTGCAGCAACAAATCGATGCGACCGGTCATTTGCACCGGAATGCCGCGTGCAGTAAGCACGTCGTAGATAGGCCGCAACTCGGCATTGGTTTGCGTGAGGACGGCAATCTCGGTCGGCACCATGCCGTCGGCCAGACGATCGTCGATGAGATCGGCAATCAAGAACGGCTCGGTCATGTCGCTGGGGCTGAGCAGCAAGACAGGCTTGATTGCTTTGTGACCCGATGCCGACGTGAGTGTTTTGTCCAAACCTTCGATACGACCGACCAGTCGCTCGGTATTGTTGGAAATGAGCGCATTGGCGGCATCCAAAATTGGCTGTGTACAGCGGTAGCTTGTCTTCAGCACGATGATCGGCGCCTTTGGGAAGCGCTTATGGAACGACAAGATGTTGGTGAGGTTGGCGCCCTGGAACCGATAGATTGCCTGGTCGTCGTCGCCGACCACGAAGAAGTTGGGGTTGTCTTCGGGCGTACGCGGCTGCGTGAGTAACTCAATAAGTCTGTACTGCGCGCCGTTGGTATCCTGAAATTCGTCGACCAGCAAATACAGATAACGCTCCTGTTGAGACGCCAATAGCCAGTCTTCTTCTGTGAGTGCGCGGATTACCCCCAAGATCATGTCGTCGTAGTCGTAGCGCTGGGATTCTTTCAGTACTTCTTGGTAGCGGACGAACACGCGCACCAGGTCGCGGAACTTGCGGGCTTTGCGCAGGTTGTTCTCGTGCGCCTTGGTTCCTTCGCGACTGAGTTGCGAAAGAGCGACATCGTTTTCATCGGCAATGCGCGCCAACTCGGCCGGGTCTGCCTTTCCTTCGCGTTTGAACAGGCTTATGCGACTGAGAATGTCGGAGATGCCACGGTGCGGATCTTTCTTATTCACCAGCTCCAAATCGGGCATCATTTCATCGATAATTGATCGCACCGCGCGATAGCGCTCCACATCACTGATTTGCTCGAGCGCGGACCATTGCTCGAAGACTTGAGGATGCTGAAGAATGATCTCGTTGCAGAACCCGTGGATGGTATTCACCTGCACGCCGTATGCATCCGGACCAATGAGTTTGCGCAAGCGCTCACGCATGGCGGTGGCGCCGCTGTTGCTGAAGGTAAGACACAGAATGTTGCCGGGCTTGGCCTGCGTCTTCTGGAGAATATTGGCAACGCGCATGGCAACCGTCTGTGTTTTGCCGGTGCCAGGACCAGCGACCACCATGACCGGGCCTTCGACGGTGTCCACCGCGCGGCGTTGGTCGGGGTTGAGTCGGGCGTATTCGGTTGCGAAGGATTTCATTATGGAGATCATAGCATCTCTCGACTCAAGGCTGATGCTACCAAGAATATGCCTCGATTCTTCCGTCCCTTTTTGTCCGAGCGACAAAAAGGAACCAAAAAACGCGTGTGCGCTGAGCGCCCTCCAGCAGGCCCCCGCGCGCAGCGCACGCCACCCCTTTGGTGGCTTGAGCACTCGCCCAGAGCTTGCATGCCGTACTGGCCGCCCTGAAAGAATTCGTCGCGGTTCTTCGCAAAGCGGGGCCGCAAGCAAACGTGCCTGTTTGAGCCCGCGAGTGGGGACGAGCGGGCGAGTTCACGTTTGCAGTGCCCCGCTGAGCGAGCAAGAACCGCAGAATTCTTTCACCAGCGGCCGCTTTTTTCTCCACTTTTTTCTAAAAAAAGTGGAAGGAAGAGATTCAAAAAAACTCTTCATACAATCAAACCATGATTCGATAATCTACGCGCGGTTTTTCAGCATCAGCGCCCGCGCCAACCGCACATGAAAGACCGCTGCAAACGCGACGCTGACCTCCAGTGTGAGCAACCACACAAGGAAACCGGCCTTGGGTACCACGGATGACAACACCTGCACCAAACCCGATGCCAACCAAATGACGATAATAAGAAACAGCGCCAATGTAATTCGCGAGCCAAGGATCGCCAAGATGAATCCTTTCGTCTTCGTGCGGCTAATGGAAGCACTTTTCAAGACTCCACTCTGACCGCCCAACAGCAATACCGGCGCAATCACGTACCGGGATGTCAATGCGACGGCCACAAGCAAGCCAAAGAAACACGTCGGCAAGAACGCGACCGGCGGCAGGGCAAAGGCCACCAGGAGAATCACAAGAATGGGGAGCCACGCAAACGACCGGAAGAAAATCCACGGCAACAAGAGCGACATGGCTACGATTTTCCCGGGCAACTGTCGGGCTGCGTCTTCCGGCCCACGTCCGTCTTGTACCGACAGCAACATGAAGAATACTGCCGACACCGCAAGGATTGCAGCGGCAATAAGCATGAGCGCAAAGACCAACGGCATGGAAGAGATGACGAAATACAGGCCCGCATTACTGGCGGTAGGCGTAAATCCGTACTGCTCAGCCGAAACGCCGCTTGCCATACTCTGGCGGAGCGCCTCCAGAATCCGATCCACTTCATCGGCAGGTGCCCCTGTCTGCAGCAAGTCGACCAGCTGCGTTTCAAATTGCTCGCTGGTCAATCCTGTGCGCGAAAGAATGCCGGCAATGTTGGCATCGAGTTGTCGCGCAAAAAAAGCCTGGTTAACGGCCAAGAGCATGGTGAATGCAATCAGACCAATGCCGACGGACTTCCAGCGGACAAGCAAAAAACTCCAGGTTTCACTTAGCAATGCACCAGTGGACTGCAGCATACGCGGCAAGGATTATTTTTCCTTAATGGTGTAAGCGCAGCGGTCACACTTTCGGAAGGTGCTGCCACCCTGGTGAATTTCGATCAAGGTTCCCTTGCGGCATTCCGGGCACAAGTTTCCGGTCATGAAGCTGGGTACGGCGAACTGCACTTTGGTTCCACCATGTTCGCGAATGCAGGCAGAACGGGGGTGGTCACGCAATTTCTGCAAGACCTTGGCCTCGATCTGGCGGATGCGCTCGCGGGTGACATTGAACTCCTTGCCGACTTCTTCCAGCGTATGGCCGATGCCGTCCTTCAGACCGAAGCGCATTTCGATGATCTTGCGCTCACGTGGCGTGAGGTACTCGAGCATGGCGTGCACGTTCTCTTTGCGCAGCTGGCGGTTGGTGGCGTCGAACGGGTTCACGGCCTCTTCGTCCTCGATAAAGTCGCCGAGCTTGCTGTCTTCCTCGGAACCCACCGGGGCCTCCAACGAGATGATGTCCTGCGAAATCTTCTGGATGTGGCGCACCTTCTTGATGTCCATTTCCATTTCAACGGCCAACTCTTCCACCGTCGGCTCGCGGCCGAGTTCCTGCACCAAGCGGCGCTGGGTGTGGGTCAGCTTGTTGATGGTCTCGACCATGTGCACCGGAATACGAATCGTGCGGGCTTGGTCGGCGATGGCGCGGGTGATTGCCTGGCGGATCCACCACGTGGCGTAGGTGGAGAACTTGAAACCACGCTCGGGGTCGAATTTCTCCACGGCGCGGAACAGACCGATATTGCCTTCTTGGATTAGATCCAGGAACGACAACCCGCGACCGATGTACTTTTTAGCGATGGACACCACGAGGCGCAGGTTGGCCTCGGCCAACTGCTGCTTGGCGGACGCGTCACCCTTGCGGATACGGCGGGCCAATTCCACTTCTTTGCGTGCGTCGATGAGCGGCACGCGTCCGATTTCGGACAGATACATGCGCACCGAGTCGTTGGAAATTTCGAGCAAGTCGACCTCGCGCTCCTTGCGGCGCTTCTTCTCGGCCTGGCTCTGCTTGTCGTCTTTAATGCGAATACCGGCCGTGGCCACGACTTCCAAAGATTCATCGTCGCTGTCTGCAGCCGTGATTGCGCCGCCTGCACCTTCGGCGTCGGTCGTCGGAGCAGACTCACCCTTCAGCTTGCGCTGCCAAATCAGCGTGTCTTTCACGTCGATCACGTCGATACCGAGATCCATGAACAGCGTGTACACGGAGTCGAGCAAATCGATGTTTTCTTCGGCATTCGGAACCGCACGCAACACCTCTTGGTGGGTTACGTAGCGCTGTTCACGACCTTTCTTCACCAAGTGCTTCACCTCTTCAGGAAAAGCCTTCATGTCTGTGTCTGAGGGCTGATGGATGAAACTGCGTGGGTGCGATGCCATAGATACGGGGTCAGAGGATAGAGGCAGACCTTGTCTGTTGCAAGCCGAGAAGTCCAGGTGAAGCGTCGCAAGGTTTCCGAGAGATACAGTACGTCGTCAGAAGACCACGCAATTGGCGGCATTACAGGCCACCATTCGTCTCTGAGAGCCACAGAACAATGGCCGGAAGACCTGCGAATAAGGTTGGCTACGCAGCGTGATATCCGTATTCGAGTAATGATCAGCCTGCCATTTTGGATAACTTCAACACCTGTTGGTACTTGGTCAGCAAGCGCACCTCTTCGTCGGCGCGGCCGGATTTGCGCGCTTCCTTCAATTCAAGAACGATTTCATTTTGCTTACGGATCATCAACTCACGATTGGTTGCGGTGCACAATTTTTTCATCTCACGCACGGCGACCGTCTCTGCCCACAGAGCGAAGTTCTCTTCGCAGTACATGGTCAGCACGCCGACCTGCTCTTTCAAAGCGCCGTCTGCCTGAGCAGCACTCAAAATATCCTCGATGGACACCTTGGCATCGGCAGTCGACAACGCGACTCTGATACGATTCCAATCTTCTTCGTCGGGCGGTATGAGCTCGGCAAGCATGGGCCGCGTACGCGGGTACACAATCGCAAGACCGATGCACAGCTGAATGCGCGTGAACGGCGTCTGTTCGGCAATCGCAACGACTTCAGCTTTGCGACTGGGGGTTTCTGCACCCGCACGCCAAGCGCGGAAGTCGGCCTCTATTTCGGAAATGCGCATGCCGAAGGCCACGGTCATTTTCTCCAGATAGGAACGCAGCTCCACCGACGTCGGGACTGCGCCGAGCAATGGAAAGAGCGTTTCGGTAATCCGCAGTCGACCCTTGGGCTCCAAGATATCCGGCATGGTTCGCATTTGCTCAATCACGCCCTCCACATATTCGACCGCAGCGGTTGCAACGATCGTGGCGAAGAGTGCGGCATCTTTCTGGACAAGTTCGTCGGGATCCTTGGACGGTATGGCAACCGACTGCACGCGTGTGTGCGCCTTGCTCAGCAGTTGGAATGCGCGGTCGGCGGCCTGGCGTCCGGCCCGATCTTGATCCAAACACAGGATGACCGAATCGGCGTAGCGTTTCAGCAAACGCACGTGATCCTCGGTGAGCGCCGTTCCGCTGACGGCAACGACGTTTTTCACGCCAGCCTTGTGTGCAGCAACGACATCGAAGTAGCCCTCCACAAGCAGTACGCTGCGCGACTGTCGTATGGCATCGCGCGCTTGGAACAAGCCGTACAACACGGTGGATTTGTGATACAGCGGTCCATCGGGGCTGTTGACATACTTCGCATCGGCGTCACCCATGGTGCGCCCTCCGAAGCCGATGATATGGCCCTGCGCATCGCCGATGGGAAACATGATGCGGTGACGGAATCGGTCGTAAATGCGTTCCTCGGACAATTCTTTTTGAATGCCGAGTCCAGCACCGACGATTTCCGAACGACTGAAGCCCGCCTTCAGCAAATGATCGTATGTCTCGGAAAAGGAATCCGGCGCGTAGCCGATACCGAATGTTTGCAGCAGTTCTTCGGTAACGCCACGCCTCTGCACGTACTCGAATGCAGCCGGTACAGCCCTCAGTTTCGCCTGATAAAACTCAGAGGCCTTCTGGAGGCAGTCCCTCATCCGCTCCTTTGCATCTTTCTCGATTCTTGGTGCGGTGTCTCGTGCTCTATCTTTGGGCAACTCGACGCCGGTCTTTTCGGCCAGCATACGAAGAGCGGTCGGAAAATCGACGCCTTCGATGCGCTGAGTAAATGAAAAAATGTCGCCGCCGCTCTGACAAGCAAAGCAGTACGCAATTCCCTTGTCCGGCGATACCAATAGGCTGGGCTTCTTGTCGTTATGGAACGGACACAAGCAGACGTAATTGCGACCCTTTTTCTGTAACTGACAATACTGCGCGACGAGTTGTTCGATCGGGAGCCGTGCGCGGATGTCGTCTTTTGCGTCCATGGGAGCGTGAGTATACAGGAGTCCGAAGAAACCGAAGAGTCCGAGACGTCCAGCGATCGATAGTTTCCGTTGTACTGTTTGGAATGCCTAGAACCCTAACTGAACATCCTCACAATCTCCCTCGGCAGTCGGTTGAGAATCCGTCCTTTCATAAGCATTCCCCTGCCCAGCAGTAAGGGCTTCCCGGCAGGGTGATCAATAGACAAAAGAAGGTCGCCATGACCGGGGTTGTCGTACGGAATATCTCGACCAGATAATGCATGCTTCCGCTGCTCTTCATCCAGATGCAAAATATGCTCGCGAGCCCTAGCTCCACGCAAAGTTGCCATCTCGTGTGACATGCGTGCCAGACCATGTTCTGTTTGCTTCCCGAACGGCAAGCCTGCCATGTACGCCATGGTTGGAATGGCGAAATCAGCCGCCTCTTGGGTAATGATGTGTAAGTTTTCCTTCTTACTGAAGAGAACCTCGTTTTCCTCTACAAATGGGGCTCCGTACCAATCCTGATTCGCATCTATCCACTCCTTACGGCGTGCCTTCGGAAGAATATCCAGCTTGGGAAAGGGTCCCTCGATTCTTTCGGCATGACGTGTCGGTGCACGCTTCTCCAAGACTGCTGCAAAGAAGCCTTCCGTGTCGTAGGTTTGCGGCCACAAGCGGAATGCAGGGAATTGCTGTTTGGTCTGAATCCAATCCTGAACCCGCTTGGATTCCTCGAGTGCCTTGCTCAAGTCAAACCCAAGCCCAGGGGTTGGATCAATAATCGTTAATTGATCACTAAATTTATTCATGATTAAGCCCAAGACAGTCTCATTTTCTTCAGGTGTAAGTGTGCAAGTCGAGTACACGATTCTACCGCCGACTTTGGTGGCATGAATGGCGGATTCAAGTAGCTCCAACTGCAGGCGAGCCATCTTGCCGATGTTGTCATCGGAACAGTACATCAATGCATCGGAATCCTTTCGGGCGGTGCCCTGTGCAGTACATGGCGCATCGCACAATACGCGGTCGAAACGTTCCGTCATGCTTCGCGCGAACCACTGGCCGACCTTCTTGGTGACGACCACATTCATGACACCGCTGCGCTGGAGGTTGGAGGCCAATGCCCACATGCGCTTCTCTTGAACGTCGTTTGCAATAATGACTCCTTTGTTCTGCAGCTTGGCGGCAATCTGGGTGGTTTTGCTGCCTGGCGCCGAACTCATATCCAAGATCGCCTCACCAGGCTGAGGGTCCAGCAATGCCACTGGCAACATACTGGCCGCCTCTTGCATGTAGGTGTGACCAAGAACGTGCAGAAGGTCCTTCCCAAGTGCCTCGTCACGGTTCTCGCGGTCCACATAGAACGCCTCGTTGCACCACGGTACCGGCGTGAGCTTCCATTGCTTGGTGTCTGCCCAAATTTTGAAGTCACCCACACTGGATTTCAACGTATTAACACGCTTTGATTTTCGCAAAGGCAAGTCACTCATTCGCTTGAGTTCGACCACGTCAGTGACCGGCGCGTACCGGTCGAATGGATGTTGCTTGGACACGGGTGGAGCATGATTGAAGCGAGCAACAAAGGCAATACACTCGCAATCATCAGCTGAAACAGCGCTGGTGCACGGGCGAGAAGATGCCTGCGGGTGCGAAGTATCTCTTCGGACTTCAATACCTGGATGCATGCAAAGGCAGGCACACTTGCGTGCCAGGGGTACGCCGCTTTGCAGTGACAGGTTGATGCGCTACCTTGTGGGGCCTCCCAATTCTCAAACGGAAACCCTCCACACCCCATGAGCCACGAAACGCTGCAAAATGAAGACGACGATACACCCCGCTATTCATCTATCGTGCAGATGAGCGTTGAGCACTGCCAGGACCTTGTTGTGGAGATGTCTCGGCGACTGCGCGTCTTCCTGGATGAACACAGACATGACGACCCATTGCTGGCCGAGGCCCATGAACTGATGACCGACCACGATGAAGCATTCGATCCACAGGCCTTTGAACGTGGTGAACGCGGCAGGGCATCGGTACTTTTCCTAAAACTGAGCGTATTGCTGGAACGTCATCCTGTTGCCGGAAAACTCATTGAGCGCCTGCTGGAGATGGAGCACCGTGCACGAGCACGGGCAATTGATCTTCTACGCCAATCAGAGAATCTCGGAAATAACTGATCAGCCCTACTATTAAACAAAAAGTATGATCTCTTTTTGTGTTCATGTAAGAAGATAATTTTTAGAGAAACTCCTCAGAAATAGCATTGTAAGTCGGCTATGGTACACTCGGCTACTATGTCGATGACTGCCCGATTCGGCACATCTATGAATGCAGCTGAAGAAATGCTGAGAACACTCGAAGGCTTTCAGCAATCCCCTGCCCGCTCCGCATTGCCGCCGCATGCACTGGCAATAGACTTTCCGCAACGCAGTCCGCTTGGCGCTCGTGCCCTAAAACTTACAAGTGCAAAAAGCGCGGAAACCATAGGAATCATGGCCGAACCAGAAGCAGTGCTTTCAACGGTCCGCGACTTGCAAACGCGCGTACCCGAGAAACTGAACAATGTGGGAATCATCTTGGTCAACTACGTGCTCCACGATGTACCGGAGTCTGGGCGATCTGACTTTCTTCGCTCTCTTGCACGATCGTGTCCGAATGCAGTCACGATTCTTGCGGATTACACAATGCGTGATCTAGACCCAAACGATGCAGAGCAGTTATTTACGGCGGACTTAGAGCGCAATCGTTTGCGTGAAAAAACACGCCAGGTCTACTTAGATGAACACTTGCAATTCACCTATCTTGAATTGTACGAATTGATGCGTACACAGTCGCCCTCGGTACGCGGACACAGACTGCCTGCCGGCAGGGCGTTGATTGCCGGCGCAACTACAACGTCCTTTTGGACACCGGACTTGGACCCAGACTGGCATGACGAAACGAAAAATCTGACTGCAGACGTCGTAATGCCTTCGTACCCATATTCACGTGGACTAGAAGCTATACGCAGCATCACTACGTAATATGACAAGAAACAAAACCGAAGGCATGTCTTCTGAAGGCCTAGACATGGAACAAGTCTACAGCCAAGGGCGGCATATGCAGGCGTTTCTTGCGATGCAACGTATCTACAAAGCGCGAATCAAGCATATTCGATCGCAGGAAGGAAGCCTTCGTGCGCTGGACTTCGGCACCGGTCATGACAGTGTTTCTCGGGCATTGATCGAATCCGAGTTGCAGCCAGGTGACAGCTTGGCACTCTATGACCCCTCGGCAAACATAGCGCCGCCACTCAAACAAAGTCGTATCATTGGAAGAAATGAAGCATTCGGCTACGTACCGGGTGGCATCAATCTTGTCAGTATTGCCTTCGTGCTGTGCTCTCTGGAACGCGATAAAGCTGTTCATACACTCTTACAACTGCGAGATGCCCACCCCGAAGCAGAATTTTTGATCGTCGACTACATGCTGAAGGGCCGTGAGCAACTTGCCGATTTGCTGAAATCCAATGCAGAGATGCTCTGGAGAAAAAGCGTTGGAAATGCAGAGTTTGTCCGTACTCGAACACGCTTCGATGTCGATGCACTGTGCGACGTATTGGCAGAATCCGGTATGCCATGCACGCGTTCCGAAGTGCGGCCATTGGATGACTATGGCATGCGCGCAAGTGTCGTCGTGCGGCCTGCACAAGAGTTTTTCGTAGCGTATTAACACGCTTGGATGAATAGCGAATTTGACAATGCGAACCGTATCTTTATTGTGCGTAGTTATATGCACACTCCCGACCTACGCACCTTCGTTCCCGAAGAACATTCTCCTGCACGACTATGGAAAGCATTCCAGGAACTTAGCGACATTCCGCGGCTGTCGGGCAAAGAAGCCGGCGTGAGGGCATACCTGACGAAGTGGGCCGCACGTTTCCCCAATGCGCGTGTAACCGCTGACTATTATGGGAATCTGTCCGTGCATCTTCCGGGAAAAGGCGCTCGAAGCAGCGCCCCGGGATTTCTACTGCAATCGCACATGGACATGGTGGGCATTAAGGATGCCGACAAAAAACATGACTTTCTGCGCGACGGAATAACGCTCATGACCGATGGCGAGCATGTTCGCGCAGACCGCACCACTCTGGGGGCGGACAACGGCCTCGGCGTGGCCGGCAGCATGGCCTTTGCAGAGGAGCTCGAAGAGCTTGGCGACCACGGCCCAATTACCATGCTGTTCACTGCGCGCGAAGAAACCGACAACCAGCCGGCACTCTCCTTCGACCCGAAAGACCATGGCATCGACAAAGCGATCCCCTACCTTGTCAGTCTCGACGGAAACACCGAGGGGCATGTGGGAATCTACTGTGCCGGGTATCAGGACATCCGCGCGTCTACGACCTTGTACGAAGACGAAGATTTTTCGTATGAGGGAGGACAGCGGTACCGACTGGATGTCGGCGGACACCCCGGCGGACACTCGGGCCTGACGGCGCACCTGCGTCCGCCCAGCGCCACGCGGACGTTATTCAAAGGAGTATTGCCGCTCTTGCCTCCGGGCTCCCGACTACTGAACGACATGGGTGGCGGCGAAGGGAAATCCTCGTGGCCGAAGGCCGCATACGCCACGGCCTGGATTCCAAATACAACCGATGACAGCTGGCGCCGTTCAGTCGCCGCATATCTGCGCGAAGGCGTGGGCGTGGCGGAAGACGCACTGACGATGCATCCGGTCGCGCGGCAGGCGGCGCTGCGCAAGAGCGTGCACGACGACCTGATGCGCATGTTTGAAAACATGCCTGATGGCGCGGCGGAAATCGCACCGCACGGCATGCAAGCCTCGCTTTCCAGCAACCTGGGCACAATGGAAATCGTATCGATGGGCGATGGTCCGGCTTCGCTGGAAATGGCCATTTACGTGCGAGGCGACCTGGAGGAAGCATTGACCGAATACGGCATGACCATACGGCGAATCTTACGAGCGACGAACATGCACATAGAAGCAGGTCCGGTGGTGCCGGGCTGCTTTACCCCTCCGGATGCGCCGCTCATCCAGGCGGCACTGGCCGCTACAACGGAAACAAGCGGCGGCGCGGCTCCGGTCGGCGGACACTGCTTCGTCGAAATCGGGGCGATCCGGAACAAGCTTGCCAACGGCTACCCCGAACTGGTCCCGCAAGCGACCGTACTTCCTGTCGCAACCATCATCGACGAGCATTCCACCCGCGAGCGCGCACTCATCGCCTCTGCTTCTCGCCTCCTGAAAGCATTGCGAGGAACCTACGACCGTCTGACGACGGCTTAAGCAACGACCAAGCTTACCAGCTTACCCTTCACGTAGATTTCCTTCTTAAGCGTTTTGCCTTCCAGGAATTTCTGCACGTGCGGGTCGGATTTTGCCTTTGCAAGAATGTCTGCTTCGGAAGTGTCTGCGGCGACCTCGATGTTGGCACGCAATTTTCCATTCACCTGTACCACGATGGTAAGCGTGGTCTGCACCAGGTATTTGGCATCGAACGCGGGCCAAGTTTGATCCATAGCAAAGCCCTTACCGTCGAGCAAACTCCATAACTCCTCGGACAAGTGCGGCGCGATGGGCGACAGCATGAGGGCAATGGCTTTGCCGGTTTCTTGCGAGATGCTTTCTTTCGCTTCGATAAGATTCAGCAATTCCATAAGCGTGGAAATGGCCGTGTTGAAATGCAGCTTCTCGATGTCCTCGGCGACTTTCTTGATGGACTTGTGCAGAATGGCAAGTACGTCGGGGCCGTCGGCAAAACCCTGTTTGGACTTCTCGCTGACCACGCGCCAGATGCGCTGCACGAATCGATCAGTACCGCGGATGCCTGTGTCGCTCCAGTCGCCACCGTCGGTGAACGGACCCATGAACATGAGGTACAACCGGAACACATCGGAACCGTGACGATCGACGAATGCATCGGGGCTGACAACGTTACCCTTACTCTTACTCATCTTGGCGCCCTGGTTTGTAATAAGGCCTTGATGAACTAATTTTTTGAACGGCTCAGAGTGCTCCGTGTAGCCGAAATCCTTCATTGCCATCATGACGAAACGTGCATAGATAAGGTGCATGCAGGCATGCTCTGGACCTCCGATGTACATGTCTACAGGCATCCAGTTCTTCTCGGTCTTCACATCGATGAGCTCAGTGACCCCGGGGTGCTGCGACAACGCCTCTTGCTGGTGACCGGCCAGATACATGAGGTAATAGAAGCTGGAGCACACGAACGTATCCATGGTGTCGTACTCTGGGCGCCAGCCCTTGCCGAAGATCTTTTCGGTACGCTCGACGAATTCCTTGCTGAGCTTGAGCGGCGATTCACCCGTGGGACGGAACTCCACGTCGGTCGGCAACGTCCAGGGCAAGTGCTCCTCGGGCACCGGATGCGGATTGCCCTCGGGGTCGTAGACGATGGGAATGGGTGCGCCCCAGTAGCGCTGGCGGCTGACCAACCAATCGCGAAGCCGATAATGCACCGAACGCTTGGCGATCTTCATATCCTTTTCCATGAAGTCGATGATGTCCGGACGAACCTCGCCCCACTTGCGGCCCTTGAACTTCTCGGGCTGCTGCATGACCGCTTCGGGTTCTTTGGAGTAGCAGATGTCCAAGTCCTTCACTTTCTTGGCTTCCTTGGGGTCTGCCGGGAACATGACCGGGCGCAGCGGAATGCCGTACTTCTTGGCAAACGCGAAGTCGCGCTGGTCGTGAGCAGAGCAATGCACGATGCCGGTGCCGTAATCCATGACCACGAACGATGCGACCCAAATCGGCAAGTCGCCGGTACCGAACGGGTTATCCACGTAGCGGCCGGTGAAGATGCCTTCCACGTCTTCATCGAAATTAAAGCGCTTGGCAGCCTTCTTCTTTTTGATTTTGTCGATGAAGGCAAGGATCTCCGGTTCCTGCGGGGTACCTTTGATCATTTTCAACAACAACGGATGCTCGGGTGCAATGACGGTGAATGTCTGGGCCATGAACGTCTGCGGCACCGAGTCGTAGACTTCGAACTCGTCGCCCAAGTCCTTAATGCGCGACTTGATGTTCACGCCTTCGCTACGGCCAATCCAATTGCGCTGCATAATCTTGGTCTTCTCGGGCCAATCTAAGCCATCCAGGCCGTCCAGCAGTTTCTGGGCGTAGTCGGTGATCTTCCAATACCACTGCTCCAGCGGCTTCTGCACCACCTCGGTACCGCAGCGCTCGCATTTTCCCTCCCAGACTTGCTCATTGGCCAGCACGGTCTGGTCCTTGGGGCAGTAGTTCACATTCCCCTTCTTCTTGTAAGCCAACCCGTGGCGATGCATTTCCAAAAACAACCACTGCGTCCAGCGGTAATACTGCGGCGTGGACGTATTCACCATTTTATCCCAGTCGTACATGCAGCCGATGCGCTTGAGCTGCGTAATCATGGTCTGGACGTTCTTGGCGATGGACTCGTTGGGATGGATGCCGGTCTTGATGGCGTAGTTTTCGGCCGGCAGACCGAATGCATCGAAGCCCATGGGGCAGAACACGCTCTTACCCTTCATACGCTGGAAGCGTGCATAGCTGTCGGCGGGCGCGAAGTTGTACCAGTGACCCACGTGCAGCTTGTCGCCGCTCGGGTACGGGAACATGACCATGGAGTAGAACTTGTCCTTGGCGTTGGTGAGATCGGCCTCGAACGCTTTGGCCTCCTCCCATTTCTTCTGCCACTTGGACTCTACTGCTGTGGGGTCGTAATTCGGCATGGCGACATCCTAGTGCCAGAAAGGAGCATCCGCCAGTATTTGCGATACGGTGCGCATCGCATTACGACGACGTTGACAGTAGGTTCGGCTTCGCCTTTGATATCCGGCCATATGCCCGGAACGCTTGATCAACTGTCCAAGTGGGAAACGCACGTCGCAACCGCGCTGAAAAGCACGGAATGCGGTCGTACTGACGATGTGCGCGAAGCGCTGATCACTGCGAATAAGGAGCTGCGAAAACTGATGCCCGATGGAAGCAACGACAACGTCTTAAATGCAATTCGCGCCGCGCATCGCGGAACGTTGGCATTTCCAACAGTCAGTTCATCGGACCTGTTTTTTCTCGACTTCCTGAAGAACCGCTATCCGCAACTCCATGACGGGAACGACTATGAATCCACTTGTCGCTGGAGGTCGGTACTGCTGATGCTCGGCTCCCAGGCGACGACCATTCGTTCGCTACTTACAGCGGCTGGCAAAGGACCAAGCGATGCCATGACCACAACCACTGCGCTACAGTTCCAGCCGCTCATGAAAGCGCCGCCTGCCAAGATGAAAGAGCGCAATGACGAACGCGATGAAGCAGCCACGTTGGTACTGGCATGTGAACCGGTTATTCGCAAACACCTCACGCTGCCTGCCATACAGTCCGACCAGGCATCTGTGGTGGCTCGACTGCGCAAACTCGTTGACGACGTACACATCGGACGCGGCGACGATAAAAAGATGCGTGGCGTACTCGGCCTGAAACATGTCGATGCAAGCGAACCGAAGGACGCCGATTGGCCGACCGCATTGGTGATCGGCGGGAGTACGCATGCCGTACCCTCGCGAAGTTTCTCCAGACTGCCGGGCCGCACCGAAGTGCGCGAATTTGCCTGGGAATCCACCCTGCATGTCACCGGCCCGACGCGCGCGATTGAGAACTTGCTGCGTCTGCGGCCCAACGATCTTCTTTCAGTGCAATTCTCTTAAGTATGGCAAACTTGCTGTCCGCCATCGAACGCTGGGAGCCGATGATCGGCGGTACACTGGAAGCAGTTTCGCCGATGGGGCCGCGTGATGCCGGTGAGTACATGGATGCCAATGCCGAACATCTGGCACGTGTTTTTGCAGCGAATTTCGAGGCCAAAGGCATGACCAGCGACGCATTGTCGCCCGTGCTCCAAATGTGCTTCAAAGTCCTCTGGCAACAGCTTCCCCAACGTGTTTCGACCTTCGAAGAGCAGGCCAAGGTACTTCGCATCTTGTATACGGTCGCCTCGCATGCTCGGTTCACACGCCATGTCTTGGGGTTGGCAAAAGTAACCGACACGTCGTGTATGGGCATGAAGCAGATTTCTTTCCGCGATAGGAACATACATGACGTCGGCATGAAAGACCGGCACGGACCCGTCCTGCACACCGCAACAAATGTGGCCATGTCGTACCTGGGTGTCCCCTACCCGCAGATGGACATGGAGAAATATATGCGTGAGCTGCGCAAACTGTCCATGCGCGTCGCGGTGGATGATGCAACGAAAGCCAAAGATGTAGCGGGTTTCGTGGGCTGGCAAACGATTGATTACACCTCAACGCAGAAGCGCATTGTGGAAACCGAGGACTTTGCAGGGCGACAGGCAACCATCAGCAAGGCCGGAATGGGCGTGTGCGAAATGCAGATTGCAGCGATGGGTTGGGATGAGGAAATGGGGCGCAGCATGCCTATTGCAATCATCGACGAGACGCTGACCATGTACAACGACCGAGCCACCAATCTGCTGGAGACGCAAAAACTTGCCGAATTCGTGCCACGCAAGAAGCCATAACCTGATACACTGCCCCGGTCATGGCCAAATTACCCACGGTTGCCATCATCGGACGCCCCAATACGGGCAAGTCGACGCTCTTCAACCGCATGGTTGGAAAGCGCCGTGCGATCGTGAGCGACATTCCGGGCACAACCCGCGATCATATTTCCGAACGCATCGACACCGAAGAGGTCAGTTATCTGCTGGTCGACACCGGAGGCATGGGCGCCACCGATGACAAAGATTTTGAAGAAGACGTGTATGGCCAGTCGATGCTGGCACTGGAACACGCCGATCTTATTCTGCTGACAATCAACGGCAAGGAACAATTGACCCAGGACGACCATCGCATCATCGATGTGTTGCGCAAGAAGCGTAAGCGCCACGTTCCGGTCATCGTGACGCTCACGAAAATCGACAACGACGAAATCGCCGAGGAGGTTGCACCGCAGCCGCACGAAATTCGCATGGGAGACACCATCATCCACATTTCCGCCACGCATAACCGCGGCATGGATGAGCTGCGCGACGCCATTACGGACGAACTCACAAAGCTGCACTTCGGCCGCATGGAAGAGCGAACGGACACCGCTTTGCGCATCGCGATTGTCGGCAAACCCAACGTGGGCAAAAGCTCGCTGGTCAACGCGATGATGAACGACGCACAACGCGAAACGGCCGCCTTGTTGGTATCCGAGGTCGCCGGCACAACGCGCGACAGCACCGATACGGTTGTGTACTTCCAGGAGCATCCGTATGTGCTGGTCGACACGGCCGGTATTAAAAAACACGCCCGAACACTCCCTGAAATCGAGCGGTACTCCATGCTGCGCACGGTGCAGGCAGTTGAGGATTGCGACATTGCCGTACTCGTACTGGACGCCACCGAAAAGGAAG
>CAYUVW010000005.1:0-39289 GCA_964448405.1 uncultured Candidatus Peribacteria bacterium
GTAAGGGAGGTTCGGAGGGCCAAGGGAACCGTGCTAGGTTCCCTGGTCCTCCGAGAAAGAATTCTGAGCAGCTTTACGGATGGACTCTGCTAAAAAGTGGAAAGAAGAACCTCAAGGCTAGGATTCTCTCCACAGCATCAGTACGCTCTCTTTTGTGAACCCCACCGAGACTGCTATCGATTTCCTAGAAACCGCGAAGCGGCCCCTCCTGGTCGTGCTCGGCCCAACCGCCAGCGGCAAGACGGCGTTCTCGGTCGAGCTCGCGCTCGCGCTGAAAGCGAGCGGGAAGACGGTGGAGGTGATTAATGCCGATTCGCGTCAGCTCTATAAGGGTATGGATATCGGTACCGCCAAAATCACGGTTGAAGAAATGAAGGGTGTACCGCACTTGTTGTTCTCGATCATTGAGCCGTCGGAAGATATTACTGCTGCCAAGTATCAGCGTATGGCGACTGAGGCAATTCAGGCGGTGCAAGCACGCGGCGCTATTCCCATGCTTGTAGGCGGCTCCATGCTGTACATCAGTTCCATCATCGACGGTTTGCAGCCGTTGCCAGCCAAAGACGATGCTTTGCGGGCCGAACTGGAGGCGGCGTATGCCAAAGACGACGGCGCGTCGCTCTTCGCCGAATTGTCGGATATCGATCCCGCATCGGCCAAAATCATTCCGCGCGAAAACAAGCCGTATGTCATTCGGGCGGTCGAAATCCATCGGCTCACCGGCAAGCCTAAATCGGCGCAGCTTACGGCGTCGTGCTGCCCGTACGATTTGCTGATCTTCGGCATGGACGTGCCGCGAGCGTTGCTGACTGAGCGTATCGATAAACGCACGACTGCGTTGGTGCGCTCGGGGTGGGTTGACGAAGTGAAGCGTCTGTTGGCAGAGGGTTATTCGCTGGAGAGTCCCGGTATGAAGAGTCATGGCTACCCCGAAATGACGCGTGCGATTCTGGATGGCGTTGATCCGCTTTCCACAGAGCCGGTGATTGCCGCCAAGACGCGGCAGTACGCCAAGCGCCAAATGACGTGGTGGAAGCACGATGCAAGAATCCAGTGGGTCAGGCCCTGAGGCAGAATTTCTTGGCCTGAAAGACTCCAAGGAGTCCGCTGTATTCGTTCAGCGGAGTCACGGAATCTTAAGGTCGAAAAAACGGCCCGAAGGCCGTTTTTTGAGGAGTCGTTGTTTTTGGTTAGCCGCGGAATCCGGGCGGGAAACGCACCGGACCACCACTCGGAGGAACTGGACCGCCGAAGCCCGGGCCACCCGGACGCAAGCCTGGGCCGAAGCCCGGACGAGAAGAGGGAGCAGTGCCGAATCCGATTCCAGGACGTGGGCCTGGGCCGAAGCCCGGAGGCATGCGCCCGCCTTCGAAGCCGGGCGGGACTATGCCGGTAGCACCGAATTCAGGTCCGCCAATGAAGCCAGCTGGCATGGTGCCGTTCGGGGTGCGTAGACCCTGTTCCCACACTGCCCAGTAGCGCGGTTCGCCGTTTACTTCGTACTGGCTGACCATGGTTTCGATATATCCGAGAGAGAGGTGTTTGGCGCGATTTTCCAAGTACCCCTCCTCCGTCATGTCGTGTGCCGTAAAGAACGGAGCGCTGCCCATGGGGCTGCGTATCCACATGGAATCGAAGCGCGCTTCACCAACTTCGCTGTGACCGTGAATGCGAGCCAGGCGCCAGCCGCAGCGTGCGAGCTGTTCGGCAGTCGTTTGGTATTCGATGAAATTCTGGTCGCGGTGAATGATTGCACCATTGTTCAGACGCTCGAAGGCGAGCGCGTTGCGTGGGGCGAGACGATCCAATACACGACCTTCCGACTGCAGTGCTGCAAAGCGGCGAGGTCCGGCCGAGCGATCGGTGATGCCGGCCAGCAAGTCCGCGGCCTGGCGTAGCAACATGATGGCCTGGCTGTTGCTCATGTTGGGGTTCGAGCGAATCGCATTGATTGCACGGTCGGCGATCATGCGGGGGTCGGCGTTATCCACACGTTCACGCAAATTGGCGAGACGCGCGCGAGGATCGGACATCTCGGGTCCGTCGGGCAACGGCAGTGCGTCGGGGTTGAAGCGCGGAGGCATACTGGTAGTGGGTAGGAAATTGATGTTGGTCTTGTTTGGTCGCGAGATTAGAACTTGAACACGTCGTGGCCGTGGACTTCGATGCGCTGTTTCATTTCCCACAACTGTTCGATCATCGTTTCCAGTTGGGGGCAGGCATCGGGCGTTTGCTTCGATTTGTAGAAGCCGTAGATGTGATCCAGCAACGTGGCCATGTTCACAATGATCAAGTCGGTCTTGGCCTTCCACTCATCCGGCAGCGCATCGTACACACTCTGATTCAGAAAGGTTTCCGGCTTGGTGACATTGATTTCACCTTTCTCCAGCAAGGCAGAAATGGTGGTGCAGAAGTTCTTGTGCTCCTGGTCCATGTCTCCGCTTACGGGTTGCCCGGCCTTCTTCTGCTGGGCCTCGGTGAGCGTGGGTTGTTGTGTGATGTATGTAGTGAAGTCCGCCATACCTTGTAAGTATACCAGATTTTGCACTTTTTTTGTAGAGCTGGCCGAAAGCGAAATCACGTGATTAGAAGCCAGTTTTGCTGTATACTGGGAAAGAACATTCACACAGAAACCCCCTATGGAACACACCCTGACGTTGGGCTTAAGCGACATCAGTATTCTGCTTGGAGAGAGCATTGGCTATGTCGGCTTAGCCATTATGACCATTGGTACGCTGAAAAGCCTGTGGTTGTTCGTCGTACGGCAGATTCTAGGGCGCGAGAATATTTTGTCTGCCATTCGCGTGGAATTGGGTCAGCATTTGGCGCTTGGACTCGAGTTCTTGGTGGGCAAGGATATTATCGAATCGCTGGTGAATCCGACGTGGGATGACCTTGGGAAATTGGCTGCCATCGTCGTGCTTCGCACTATTCTCACCTTGTTCCTCCAGCGTGAATTGAAAGAGATTTCGGAGGATGCCCATGAGGAAAAAGTGCTGCGCGCAACGCTGAAGGGGAAGAGGCATGTGAAGTAGGTGTTGATGCTGCCGAAGAGTGGTTGATTTCTTCCTTCCATTTTTTTTGAGGCGCCATTCTTGTTGTGAGTTTTTTCCGCCACTTCTTTGTGCGCGACAAAAAGAAGTGGCCAAGAAAGCGCGTGCGCTGAGCGCCCTCCAGCAGGCCCCCGCGCGCAGCGCACACCAACCCTTTGGTGGCTTGAACACCCGCCCTGAGCTTGCTTGCCGTACTGGCCGCCCTGAAAGAATTCGTCGCGGTTCTTCGCGAAGCGGGGCCGCAAGCAAACGTGCCTGTTTGAGCCCGCGAGTGGGGACGAGCGGGCGAGTTCACGTTTGCAGTGCCCCGCTGAGCGAGCAAGAACCGCAGAATTCTTTCACCAGCGGCCGATTTTTTCTCCACTTTTTTCTAAAAAAAGTGGAAAGAAGAAGCTTTCTCGAGGCGATTATGGAATCACTGCTTTGGTCTCGGGTCTGCATGCCCTTCACGCTGCCAAAAATCAGTCTTTTCTGGTATACTATTCCGATGTCTCCGGAGCACACACTCACACTCTCTCCCGCGTTCACGCCTGCCGCTTTTGGCAGCGACGTTCGAGCGAAGACATGCAGTGTGCTGCGTCTGTGCATTGCCGGTGTGTGCATCGCGTTGGTGCAGACGCTCATTGTTCCCGTTGTTCGTCAGACGACGGTGGCGCAAGCACAGTCGATGTTGTTTCGGTGGGACAGCCAGTGGTATGCCGAGATTGCGTTACGGGGTTACCACAGCAGCATTCCGGCGTACCCCGAAAACCTCACGTGGACGCATGAGCAATACAACAGCGGAACCAACGTCGCGTTCTTTCCGGCATACCCGGTGTTGATCAATGTGGTTCGTGCGGCGACCGGATTGCCAGTGCTGTCTTCCATGCTGCTCATCAGCCAGTTGTTCGCCGCTGTGTTCTGGACGTATGTGCTCGTGCTGTTGGCCCGGCTGCGCATTCCGGTATTCGGGCGCTGTGTAGCGGTTCTACTCATGCTGGCCCACCCGGGAGCGTTCTTCCAAATCGCAGCGTATTCCGAATCCTTGTTTCTGGCGAACATGATGGGCTTTCTGTACTGGAACTTGGAGTACCGCCGAAGGCATGCGTTGTTGTTCATTGTTTTGCATGGCTTTCTTCTATCTGCAACAAAATTGGTTGCCATGCCGATCGTTCTTTTGCCATTGGTTTTGGCGCTATGGCGCCGCAGCACGGGCAAGCGGGAATCCCTTGCGGCAGCCGTCTACGATACGGCGCTGTCTGCAACCGGAGGCCTTTCATTTTTGTTGTACTGCTGGCTGAAGTTCGGTCATTGGGATCTGTACTTGCAGCGGCAGCGCATGGGGTGGGGGATTCGTCCGGATCTGTTGTTTTGGTTGCATTGGCCACCGCGATTTCTAATTCCGAATGTGGTCGGGTCGCTACTTGCTCCGGCACAAATTTGCCGGTTCGTAGTTGCGGCGACCAGCTGGTTTTTCGTTGCCATGGTTGCAACGGATATCCTGCGTGCCGTGCGTCGGACGGGCTCCGAATGGACGGAGCGGATTGCGTTGTATTGGTGTGCGTTGAGCATGTTCTATGTTTTCGTTGCCGGATTCACCGGATTGCAAATGGAGGCCATGGTCCGGCACCTCTTCGGTACATATGTGTTGTTGGTGCTGTTGGCGGCACATGCGTTGCGCATGAGTTGGAAGCCAGCATGGAGTCGCTGGCTGATTCCCGCGGCCGTTGTAATTGGACTGTTTGTTTTTGGTTGCGGCGCCTTGCAGCAGTTGTTGATCATGAGGTTTACGTCTGGCCAGTGGGTGGCATAAATACAGCAATTATGGTATAATTTTCGCAATACTCACATTCATCTGCATTCTATGAAGACCAAGCACCAGCAAGGCATTGTGATTGCATTTTCCGGCATGCTTGCCGCAGTACTCGGCGTAACGATGTATCAGCAAGTTCCCGGCACACTGAAGGGTGACATGCTCGGCAGCATGAATGCCTTCGTCATGTCATCGAGCTTCATGTTCCAGCCGCAGCCGATTGCAATCGATATGATGCAGCAATCGAGCATTGGCGGAACGCTGGATCAGCCAGGCGTCATCGATATGATGCAGTCGTCGATCGGAGACGACGGTACGCTGATCGTCCAGGAGCAAGATGAAACGCTTGATCCGAATGAAGTCGTGGCGATTGTAGAGAATGAGGATGGAACGACGACCGAGTACACCCGCAGCCAACTTGAGAACATGGAAACGGCATTCAGTTCGTCGAGCGATACCGAGCTCATGGAGCCGGATGATATGAACAGTTCGTTCGTCAGTGCCATTACCTGCAAAAATGTGGAGCTCGTCGAGAAAATCAGGAGGGTGACGGGCAAAACGCAGCCGCAGGAGTACAGGAAGTCGTACCCGAATCCCACTCCGCCGCCCAAGACACGTACCACGGTTAAAAAAATCGCGTCGCGCTGCGACAAAGCAACTGCAGAAGCATCGGCTAAAGAGGATGCCATTCAAGCCTTTCGCAATTCGTGCGGATTGCCGGATGACTGCGCGAATCCGAGTCAGTGCACCAACTTTGGCGTTACGTACAAGTATGGCGAATTGAAGGTTGTGTTTACCACAAAGGAAAACAAGAAGAGTGATCCGGTCATGAATTGCGCCGGCGAGACCTCGTACACATCGGTTGCCACAATCAGTGACCAGACATGCACGTCTATCCGACGCTGTGAATCGCTCAAGGCGACGCAACGGTATTAGGCACATTTCCACGATCTCTTCACCCCTGTGTCGTCCGCATGACACAGGGTGTTTTTTTAATGCAGGGAAAAGCAGATGCATACCGCAGTCTTTTTCCTTGGACGGGCGTTCGTGTCTCCTTGACCATTGTTTTGCGCATCCGTAGCCTCGACTCATATGAAACAACCTCGCTTTGCCTTGCTCGCAACTTCCGGAGTTCTTGTCGCCGTCATTGGTGTTGTGGCAGCGCAGCAATCCAGATTTCTTTCGGGTGACCTGACCGGAGACATGATGATGCCGTCCTCGTTTGGTGCCATGCAGTCGTCCGACGGCGGTTCCATCGTGATGTCGTCATTCGCAACCATAGAGCAATCGAGCCAAGCTGCCATGCAGGTCTCCAGCATGGGAGGCATGATGTCGTCTGGCGACGGAGGCATGATGCAAGTATCCAGCATGGGTGGAATGATGTCCTCCGACGACGGCGGGACAATGCAGGTATCCAGCATGGGTGGCATGGCATCGTCGCAGGGCACGACGACCGTTTCGTCCATGGGTGGCATGCAGTCGTCGGGCGGCGCCATTGAAGCGGCAACGAGCAGTTTCGATTCCTCGTACGTGTCGTCCACCATTACCTGCAGCGATACCACCAGCAACCCCGTGGCGATTACGGTAAGCGCCAAAACCCTGCCTACGAAGTTCACCAAGGGCAAAGTCACCGAGTCGGTTGCCGCACGTTGCGACCGTGCAGCAGCGGAAATTTCTGCGAGGGACGCAGTCGAAGTCGTGTTCCGCAACGCTTGTCCTTCGGCTCCTCCTTGCGCCCTGGGTTGCGACTACACCAACTATCGCAAGGAATATAAGAAGCCGCTGCCTGCGGTTCTGAAGACCACTGAAATCAAGTCCACAACGACTATGAGTTGCGCCGGCGGCAAAGCGTATGTGACCACTGCGACCGTCACCAAAGAGAATTGCACGACCGTGAACGTCTGCACGGCGCCCAAGCCGCCCATGCCATTGCCGCGCTAATTCGGATTATTTCGAATGAGAGGTGCATGGGTGTACAATCATCCACGTGCCACACTTGAAGGATGAATTGTCGGCCGCGCTCCTGAAGACCACGGGTGCGTTCATCGATGGGTTGAAATCCATGGAAATAGAAACGGTGGAAGACCTGCTGTTGCATTATCCGCGCGACCACGAAGACCTCAGCGAAATGATGACGCTGTTGGAAGCTCCACTTGGACAGAAGGTCACGCTGCGTGGCGTGATCGGCAAGCTGAAAATGGTTCGCACCAGGAGCCGCAAGGTGCTGGTGCAGGGCCAGTTCACCGACGAAGAGGGGAACGTGGCGCAGGTGGTGTGGTTCAACCAAGCGCACATTCTGCGCATGCTCCACGACGGCCAGGACGTCACGCTGACGGGCAAGGTGGTGGAGGTGGGCTACAAGTTGCAGATCCAGAGCCCCACCTTCGAGAGTTCCACGCGCGGGCAACTCTTGCACGCCGGCCGCATCGTGCCGGTGTATCCGCAGACCGAGGGCATTACCAGTCGCTGGCTGCGTGAGAAAATCGAACTGGTGCGCGGGGCGATTAAAGAATTCAAAGAAACATTGCCGGTCGAAGTCGTGGAATCCGAAAAGCTGATGAGCCGTGTGGAGGCCATTACGGAGCTGCACTACCCGACCACGCCCGAGAAGCTCACCGCCGCCAAGGACCGCTTTGCGTTCGAGGAGATGTTCGCCATTCAGCGCGACGCTCTGGAGCGCAAAAAGGAATGGCAGGGCGAGCGCCAGTCACGCCTGCAGATCGCCATGGACCCGGAGGTGATTAGGGCGTTCTTCGATTCGCTGTCGTTCAAGCCGACCGACGGCCAGCGCGTGGCGATTTACGAAATTTTAAAGGACATGGAACAAGACCGGCCGATGTCGCGCTTGCTGGAAGGCGACGTGGGATCGGGCAAGACGCTAGTGGCCGTGGCGGTGATCATCCATGCCATCCGGCGCGGAGGTCAGAGCGCGGTGATGGTTCCGACCGAAGTCTTGGCCAAACAGCACGCCGCGAGCATTGCGCGCATGCTGCTGAATTTCCACGCCTTCGTGCAGAAGACCGACAATCCGGCGTACGCACATCTCAAAAGCATCAGATTGCCCACTATCGCGCTTCTGACCGGCTCGACCGTGCAGAGCGAGGCCGACGGCATCCGGCGCAGCCTGGGGGCAGGATTGACGGACGTGGTGATCGGTACGCATGCGCTGATTGAAGACAAAGTCTCATTCAAGAACCTGGTGCTCGCGATTGTGGACGAGCAACACCGCTTCGGCGTGGCGCAGCGGCAGCGCCTGAAGGACAAGGGCAGCCCGCACTTCCTGAGCATGACCGCGACACCCATCCCGCGCACGCTGGCACTCACGGCCTTCGGGGACCATGACTTGTCGGTGCTCACCGAGAAGCCGGGCAACAGAAAAAAGATTGAAACCAAAGTCGTCTCACCGAGTGGCCGCAAGACGGTGGAGCTGTTCATCGATCATCAGATCGGGGAGGGGAGACAGGTGTTCGTGATTTGCCCGTTGATTACCGAATCCACCGAGGACAGCATGGCCGAAGTCCGCAGCGTGGACGCCGAGGAGAAGCGGCTGAGCGAGGCTTTTCAGCATCGCAAGATCGCCAAGCTGCACGGCAAGATGACGCCGCAGGAGAAAGACGACGTCATGCGGCGGTTTAAGGACAAGGAGTTCGACATTCTCGTTTCTACTTCCGTCATCGAGGTCGGTATCGATATCCCGAACAGCACCATCATCGTAATTGAAGGCAGCGAACGCTTCGGGCTGTCGCAGTTGCACCAGTTCCGCGGACGCGTGGGGCGCAGCGACCACCACAGCTACTGCTTCCTGTTTACGACCACGCCGCAGCAGGCCAGCTCGCAGCGGCTGAAGGCCATGGAGGAACACGACTCGGGCTTCATGCTGGCGGAGATAGATCTGCAGCTGCGCGGGCCGGGAGAGTTGTATGGCTTCAGGCAGAGTGGATTGCCGGAGATGCGGTTTGGCTCTCTGTTGAATCCGGCGATGGTGTCGAGGGCGAGGAAGGCGGCGGAGAGGGTTATTTCTTAGACTTTAGTTCGCCTAAGCGCATTCAGAGCATCGGATAGCTGCTCGTCATTTATTGACTGTCTATCATTATGAGTTTTGCTATAGCCAAACCTCAAAATTTCTCGAATTAACCTTTGCTCATGTGGCGCCAGTAGGTTATCCACTTCTCGATCGCTACTTCTTGTAGCAGAGGGGTTTGTAATGCGCGCATAAATGTTAGTTAGCCATGTTGCAGCATTTTCAGATGCAAAAATTTTGGGAAATCGAGCCATCAAAAAACTCATAACAAAAACATCCATTTTTCTAGAAACATATTCCATTCCGGATCTTCGAAATGCAGACTCTGCGTAGCTTCTCAGTGCTTGTCCGCCAAATAAGAAGCGCATTCCGAATTGATGCAAATAATGCTTAGTTTTTCTTGGCTCTGAAGCAAAGCGAGAAAGGAATTCAGCAATATAAATTCGCTCCCTTTCCTCGTCGGCCAAAGAATATGTATCTAGAACTTCATTTACAATACTAAGGACATTTACCCCTGGTAAATCGAATGAATAATGAATAATTTTCATTAAATATTCATCGCCATAACCATCGTGCAAATCATATTTCTTCTCGATCATTGAGGAAACCACTCGACGATCTATAGCCAATACAAAAATCGTTTTATCAATGAATAAGAAATTTTTTAGAGCTTCGAGTAGCTTAACAGCATTTTCTGGTAAACATCGATCTAAATCATCAATAAATATTACCAACAGCTCTTTCCCACTTGCTTCTAAGTTGCTGTTCACCGCTTCTTGGAATGTTTCGCGAAAGCTCTCGACGCTATCAATCCATGACTCATGTTCGCTTTGAATTAAATTCTCCCACATCTCCATGTCATCTCGAATTTCTTTTGGGTCGATATTTACAGCGCCGAGAGATGCGAGGGAGGATCCCTGTCGAACTACCGAAGAGGCTACTGTTAGTAAATTTCGTGCGTGCTTTTTCCACTTAGTTCCTTTTAGCTTAAGAGTATTTTCAATCTTTCGTAGCAGTGCGAAGAGCAGATCGCTATCGTTAGCATACTCATACTTCCATGGCTCAAAATAAACAGTTTGTATCTTTGCCTTTCCAGGGTCGCTCTGGATCTTGTCCATCAAAAGATGCAAAAGCGTAGATTTGCCACTTCCCCAATTTCCGAAGATGCCTAAGCAATTGGGTGGATCTAATTCCATGATAACAGTCTCAAGCAGTTGCCCTGCTAGTTTTTCAAAATCAAACTTATCACCGGCTCCAATTTTCTCAATGTGCCTTTCCCTTGGAAGTCGTTTGCCCATATACAAATATTACTCCTAAATTAAAACAATCAATTTATTTAACATTAATTCATCCACACGGTTTCCTGAATGAGTACTTCTTGCTTTCACCCAGAACGCGAATAGAGCGGGTATTGTGCATATTTGACGTTTGTAAATGATTGTTTCCATTCATAATTACGTCGTTCCGCTGCTACGCGACATCACACTGCGGGTTTCCAGCGACCCAAGGTCAGCAGTGCCTTATTTGCTTTGCGTCACCCCCGCTCTCTTCTCCGCACGCCGAAACAACCACCCCGTTCCACCCCGCATGACCAACGTGCGCATGCGCAGCGAGCCGCGCTGCCACCTGGTCCACGAACGTACCGACAGGTGTCCGGCTCCCGACCGCACCGCATGCAGCTGCTTGGAGGCATGGACAATCAGTCCCAGTGGCACGCGTGAAGACGTTCCCATAACCAGGAAGATGCGGTTGCCCGCCGTGCGCGGCAGCGACGAGGCTTTGCGAACGGTGGCCGACGTGGTCCTTCGCACGTTCTGGAGTCCGCGCAGCAGGATTTCGCGGAAGATGGGCATGAACGCGCCGTCGTTACCCACCGGCATGCCGTTGTTATCCACCACTTGCAGAATCACGCGTTCGCGCCGGAGCATGAACTTCACACTGAACGCGGCGGCGTACTGCATGTAGCCGCGAACGAGACCTTTTTTAAAGCGGCGGCCCGAAAACTGCACCGGGTGCAGTTGCTCCAGGCGGATTTTGCCGGTTTTCGTCTTGAACACGCGGAAGCTTAAGTCCAAGTCTTCGCAGAAATCCGTGACGGGGTTAAAGCCACCGGCTTTGCGGTACGCGTCGCGACGGATGGCGAAGCTGAAGCCGCTGAGCCAATAGTGCCCGAACAGCACGCGATAGGCTTTCATCTGCAGCGGCATGAGTACGTTGAACAGCGCGTTGTCGATGGTGCTGCAGTCCGAAATGCGCGGCAGGCCCGTTACCGCCACCACATCGTCGCCGTCGCGGAAGAGCTTCATGTACGCCTCCACCCAGTCGGGCGGCACCACCGTGTCGGCATCCAGCGAGAAAATGGGGTCGCCTTGGGCGCAGGCGAAGCCGGTCGTACGCGCCGCGCCGCGCCCTTTCTGTGGCTCGTGCACAATGCGAAGTCCGGGCAGTTTGCCGCGATACGTTTCTGCCACTGCCGACGTGCGGTCGGTGGAGGCGTTATCCACTACAATAACCTCCATGCGTTCAGCGGTATTTTGCCGGGCGAGTCCTTCCAGACAGCGTCCGATATTCTCCTCTTCGTTGAACGCGGGAATAACGACCGAAATCATAGTTGCAGCTTGCAGGAAGCGTCGCGGTGCGTCCATTGTCGTTGCGTACGTGGCAGCGGTTTTGGCTTGGATGCTTGAATGAATGCGTATTTCTCCTTGTACAGTAAACTTTCCTTCGTATACTGCCGCGAGTTCCGCCGATCCTTTCAGGTACCGTTCCATGCCTCTGCAGATGGCTCACGCGCTGGGATTCGGCTTCTGCTGGATTTCTCTGTCGCTGTTCCTCGCGGCCATGCCCGTCTTCGGCCGCACCAAGCTGCAACGCGCCAACCGCCTTCCCATCACCTCCGCGCAGAAGAAGGAGCGGCGCAGCATCGTCGTCACCGGCATCGTGTCCGCATGCTGCGGCACGCTCGTCGCGTACTTCCACGCCGACGGCAGCAATCTGATCCCGACCATGCTCCTCGCGCTCGTGGCCGCGGCGGTCGTCGCCACGGTCATGCTGCTGCCGCGCGTCTTCGGCGTCGATGGACGCCAAACGCAGGACCGGCCGCCCGTCACGGGCTACCGGGCCAAGCCCCCGGCCGACCGGGACGGCCCGCACACCTGACAAATCCTCCGGGTACCCACGCAAGGGTGCCCACCACACAGGCGGAACTACCGGCAGCACACATCGTGCTGCCGGGCCTCCTAAAAAATGCACCTTAGTTCCTCACCACTTTCACCGTGCCACGAATGCCCGGGTGTCGCATGTCGTGGTAGTAGAACGTGCCGACTTCTGCGAAGGAATACGATGCCTCTTCGCCTTCGTCCAACGTGACGGTGTGGAAATCGAAATTATCGCCGCGCAGGGCGTAGTCGTCGTCGCTCAAGTTCAACCAGGTGATCATAGTGCCGACTTTCACGGTGAGCGTGCCGGGGTGAAAGCCTCCGTTGTACATGGTTACGGTCACGGCCGGCGGATAGTATTTGGGCGTGGCTGCGCGGTAACGGCGGTTGGTCGTTACAGGTTGTACCGGCGGCGGAGTGGTGTATTCCTCGTAGTAGCTCGGCAGGTCCGTCGTGGGGTTGGTGTAGCGGGGGAGTACGTCGGCGTCGTAGTGGTACGAACGGCGGTAGTACTTGTCGTAGTACTGGTTGTAGCTGTCGTAACCGGGGTTGTAGTAGTCGTTGTAGATTTGGCTCTGGTAGCCGGGGTAGCTGTAGACCGGACTCACATACGGAGAGGTCGGGTACATGTAGCCCTGCTGGTAGTACGTCGGATTCACCTGTTGCTGGTAGTACGCGGGGTAGGTGGAATAGTCGGGGTAGGCCGACGACGAGTAGTCGTAGTAGGCCAAGGCGCCGGTTGGTGCGAGCGCCAGAGCCAACGAAGCGAGCGTAAGCGTGAGCTGTGTCCGAGTAGTCATAGGAGATGATTGTAGGAGTCTTGAATGCCGCTGCAAGTGCTTGCTCTGGCAAACTTTCCACTTTTTTGACGCTCAAAAACAGGATTCCGATACATTGGCTCTTGAGCGACATTTCTTTGGTCATCTGCAAGTCCCCACCGTTGACAGTCGATTTCACCAAGCGTACACCGTGTGGGACTTCGGCACAGTTGTGTCGACATCACAAATTCATGAACAGAGTTTTCCGAGAAATCGCGCAGAACTGGAAATCGGGCCTCACCGTGGCCATGGTCTCGGTGCCGCTTTCGCTGGCTTTGGCGATTGCATCGGGAGCAACGCCCGTCATGGGTATTATTACGGCGGTGTGGGCCGGCTTGGTGGCGGCCGCGCTGGGTGGCAGCGAATACAACGTCGTCGGTCCGGCCGGAGCATTGTCTGGAATTTTGGCGGCGTTCGCGCTGACGGTGGGCGTGCAGTATTTGCCGCTGCTGGCACTGTTGTCGGGCGCACTGGTGTTCGTGTGCTACATCTTCAAGTGGGAAAAATACCTGGTGTTCATTCCGTCCAGCGTCATGCACGGTTTTACGCTGGGCGTGGGTCTTACCATCGGTCTGGGCCAACTGAATTCGGCATTGGGTCTTTCCGGTCTGCCGGTACATGAATCTGCACTTCTGAACATCTGGGAGTCGCTGACGCACGTATCGCAATTCAATCCGCTGACTGCGGGCTTGTTTCTCAGTCTGCTTCTTTTGCTGTTCGTTCTGGCGCGGTTCTTTCCGCGCATCCCCGGAGCGGTGGTCGTTGCCGTGCTGGGCATTGCAGTCGGCTATGCATCTGAAAGGCAGTTGTTGCCGCTGGCAATTACCACCCTGCATTCCAAATACGGCGCATTGCAGGCCACGCTCATTCAAGTGCCGACATTCTCGTTGCCACCGCTGAGCATGAATCTGTTGAAGGCCGCGTTCACCGTGGCGGTGGTCGCCGTGCTGGAGACGTTGCTGTCGGCAAAAATCGTGGATGGCATGACCGGTACGCGGTTCAATCAGCGCCGCGAAGTATTCGGCTTGGCCTGGGCCAACATTGCATCGGGTCTGGCCGGCGGATTGCCGGCAACCGGAGTGCTGGTACGCACCGCGCTGAACGCCAAAACAGGGGCCAAGTCGCGCTGGTCATCGGGAATCAACGCCGTGTTCGTGCTGCTCATTGCACTGGTCCTGTTCCCGGGTTTCCAGTATTTGCCGCTGGCGGCAGTGGCGGCGATTCTGGTGTTCGCGTCCATTCGCATGGTGGAGGTGCATCACTTCAAGAAAATCTTCCTGTTCGACCAGAGCTCCTTTTGGCTTTCCATCGTTGTTGCATTGCTCACGTTCGGCGTGGATCCCATGATCGGACTGCTGGTGGGTGCAACGGTGGCGCTGTTGGCTTTTGCACAACACTTGTCGCGCGGCCAGAGTGAGCTGACGCTGCACCGCGACCACAAGCTTGTCGCACGCATTCCGCATCATCGCTTGTGCGATTACAAAGAGCCTATGGATGTGGTGGTGTACCGCTTTGCCGGAGAACTCACGTACTTCAACGGCGCATCGCACGAAGATTCGATTAAAAAAATTCCGGCCGATACGCTTATTTTCAGCCTGCGCAATTTGTTCTACATCGACTTGGACGGCTTGGACGTTCTGCGCGAAATCGTCAAAAACCGCAAAGCTGTTGGGAAAGATGTCATCATTACCGGAGCAGGGGAGTTCATTTTGCCGCTCCTGGAAAAAGCACCGTGGTTCGTGCACGAAGAAAAGCACGGCAAGGTCTTCAAGAGCACGACCGAAGCACTGAAATCGCTGGGATTTGTGATTGCGTAGGCATACAGGCAAGATCGTAGCCCCTTTTCTTTTGGCTTACCCAAGCCATTCAAGTTGTCAGAAATCACTTTTTACGCTATAATTCTGAAATAGCAAGAATGTAAGCGCATGCTGTTCTTGTTTCTTTCCCCCACGTTTATGTCCAATGCGAATACCCTTAAAGCGCGAGTCGAAGGCGAGACCATCGTGCTGTTCAAGGAAGGCCAAGAGGAATCACCTGCAGTGAGACACAACTTGAATGCCGTACTACAATCATTCGGCTTCGATATGCGCCAGTTGCTCTCCACATTCGAATACTCCTCGCGGATCGGCTTGCCGTTGGACGTTGCCACGCCGGAAAGCTTCGGAGCGCAGATGCGCCAGAACAAACTCTACGACGAGGGTCGCACGTCCGACGACGACCGTTTCGACGACTAGGTCGTCGCGAACGCCGTTCTGCGGTTACTCCCACTCGATGGGATCCACGTCGATACTCACTCCTCGCAAATCCATTGTCGAGAGTGCAGTACGCGGTGCTTTGCCTTTCAGGAAGACGCTCCACTTGCCTTTGCGTTTGCCCGGCAGCGGCGCGGCAGCCCATGCCACGCACTCTTCGGGATTGGATTTGTTGGCCCGCTCGACCAGTTCGTGCGCTTTGGCTTCGCCGCCGGTGCGAACGATCAGACGGATCATCTGCGTGATGGGCGGGTAACCCGCTTCGGCGCGCAGTGTGAGTTCGGCATCCAGATATTCGGGGATGGCGCGCTTGGCCGACAGTGCGATTTCGGCGGCCTCGGGGCGGAAGGTTTGCAGCATGACTTCGGCACCCGGTTGTTCCGGCACCCGCCGCAGCAGGTTTCCGATGTGCTGCACCACCCGTTCACCGGCGCGGAAGTGGGGGAGCGAGAGGCCAATGTCGGCAATGAGCACCGCGCCCAGCGTGACCTTTGGCAATTCGGCCGCACGAACGACGGGTTGTGTGCCGACCAAAATGTCGATATCGCCGGCTTCGGCGCGCGCCAGCACGCTGCCGATGCTTTCTTGCTCCAGTGTTTCGGCATCCACACGGGCGATGCGTGCTTTCGGGAAGAGTTTTTTGAGCGTGGCTTCCACGCGCTGCGTTCCGGCACCGATGGCGTGCAGACGCGGTGAGCGGCAGTGGGGGCAGGTTTCGGGCAGCGGGAGAATTTCCTCGGCATGCTGGTCGACCAAGTGCGGTTTTCCGTCGATCATATGCACCGTCAGCGGCAATGTGGTGCGTGCGGACGTGAGCATCTTGCGGCAATCCAGGCACAGCAGGCCGGTGGCGCTGCCGCGGCGGTTGATGAGCAGGACGGATTGTTCGCCGTTCTTCAGTCGCTTTTCCAGTGCACCGATGAGCGGAGCGGACAGCGGGTACTGCTTTCCGGCCGTTTCCTGTGCCAAATCCACCACGCGCACAACGGGCGCACTTGGACTTGGTTCATCCGTGTGGACGAGTGAAAAACGCGGCGATTGCCCCACAGCATGCTTCCAGCTTTCGAGTGCCGGCGTTGCCGAACAGAGCACCAGCTTGGCATTTGACGATTTGCACAACACCTCCGCGGTAAGGCGGGTGTGATACCGCGGTGATTGTTCGTTCTTGTAGGTCCATTCGTGTTCGTCATCCACAATCACCAACCCCAACGCGCTGAGCGGCGTGAACAGCGCTGTACGCGTGCCGACCACGATATGCGGCCGCGGCAGCTGCAACGTGCGCCATTGGCGGCGGCGTTGGGCCGGTGTGAGCGCACTGTGCACAAGTTCGACGGTGGTTTGCAGTTCGGTTTCCATTTTCCGGCGCAGACGTTCGGCACTGACTTTGTCGGGTGCCAGAAGAACGCTGGACTGTCCGCGCTTGGCTGCATTGCACACGAGTGATGCGAACAGCTTTGCACGATCGATGCCGCCGGAATCAATGAGGAGCGTGGGCTTACTGTCGGCCAGAATCTGCTTGGCGATGTCGGCTTGGCGTGGCGTGAGTTCGGGTGAAGTGGGCTTGGGTGCCTCCGACAAATCTACCGCCTCGATATGTTCCGAGGCGCTGAGGATGCGCTTCTCGACCATTGCACGCAGCGTGGCACTCGTGGCGCCGGTTTCGGTTTGTATATCGTGCGCCGAGGCGATGTCGTGGTTTTGCAAATACTCGATGACTGCCAATTGCCGCACGCCACGCGTGGCCGGAAGGTTCTTGCAGAGTGCGTACATGGTCGTCTTCACCGGCAGCAGCAGCGACCATGGCGGTTGCGGCAGCATGACCTGCAGTACGTGGCGCAGCGTGCAGCAGTAATAGCCGGCCATCCAGCGCGCGGTTTTCAAAAGCGCTGGAGACAGCAGCGGCATGTGGTGCACGATGCTTTCGATCGGCTTCAATGCGTAAGTATTGGTGCTGTCCACCTCGCGTACGTCCATGACGATGCCTTCCACGTGGCTGTTGCGCAGCGGAACTTTTACCAGCATTCCCGGTCGTACGGTTGCTTCTGCCGCGTACGACAGACCGTTGCCGATGCCATGAGAGCGCGATGAGAGCACCACGGTTGCTTCCATGGGGTGATTGTAGCGGACGACAGGGCTTCAAAGATGACAAAGAAGACAATGGCGGCAAGGAGCAAATCGCACTCGTTGTCTTCGTTGATTTCTTAGTCTTCCCGGTGTTTGAATGGCCACTTCCAAACCGCCGCACACGAGATGATGAGCAACGCGGCGGGAATCAGCATCTGGCGGTAGAACGACTCCGCTTTCAATAAGAACACGTAGTTCGGGGTGCACAGGTATACGAACAACACCGTCACGAATGTCAGGCCGCCCCAGATGAGCGTCACCGATTGGCGCGCCGATACGTTCGGCGAACGCCTGGAGAGTAGTACGAGCAGCAAGGCGACCGTTGCCGGAATCGCATACCACGCAATGCCGAATGCGCCGCGGCTGAACAAGCCCAGCACGGCTTCGGGCACGGCTTCGGAGTGACACGCGATACTGCTGTCGGTGCCGTGCGGCGTGAGGCTGAGGCCGCGCGTGAGTGCGAAGATCGGCCAGAGTGCAGACAGTCCGATTGTCACGATTGCCGAACGCAGTGCGGGCTTGCGCCATGCCGCATCGCCGATGCACAGCAGGCCAACAACGAGAAGCCAGGGCAACAACCCGGATTGCATGCCCTCCGACTTGGTCCATACGCACGCCGCCGCATACGCGCCCGAGAGCAGGAGCCAACGTTGCGCCGAGCCGCCGCGACCGTGCGTTTCGATTGCCATGCACAGACAGGCGATCGACAGCACCAGTGTTTGCACCAGCGTGATGTCGCCGAATCCTTGGGCCAAATGCAGTGCCAACAACGGAATGGTCAGCAGGACCGTGATTGCGATTGTGGCAATGAACGTTCCGCGCATGCGACGCAGCAGCAGGAACGCCGCACTGAATGCGCTCAACGACAGCAGAAAATGAATGGCGTTGGCGGCGGTATCGTTCCACGCACGTTGGCCTTGATTGGCCGTTATTTGCAGCGCGTGGTAGAGAAACGGGTAATTCGGCTTGGCCATGCCGCGCGATTCATCGGCATCGAATGCCATTGCGCGGTCCACGTAGGAAATGCGTGAACGCATGGTCCAGTTGGTGGCGCTGTCGTATTGGAATGTGGGTAGCAGCACGGCATGCGAGAATGCGTAGCCGACATCCACCGCAAGCAGTATGGCGCAGGCAACGAGCAGTACGCGTTTACCCGTTGTCAGCTTTTCCCGCGGTACGCAGACGTTTGCAGTATCGGACGAATGCATCTTAGATGCCGCCAGCCAGAAACCTGCCAGCATGCAGGCGTTGCCGAGCAGTATGCTGAGCGGTGTCAGTGCCACGTGCGTGAACGTCAGCACGCAGACGAGCATGGCGTTGAACAATGCCGCAACCGGCAGCGCCAAACATGCGCGCAGCGGCTTGGATTCTTTTCCTCGAAGCAGAACGCGGGTGCCGAACCATCCCTGGAAGAACAGCAGTGCAGTAACGCCGGAGAATGTAAGGAAGGAGATCATTTGGCGGTGCGGCGGAACAGTTGGGAGCCATCGTGGAATGTACTGAGGAGTTCGGCGTTGGTCTGTGCGTCTCCGCAGAGCAGTACGCCATCCTTAAACGACCAGTCGATCTTGCCGTCCATGAGCACCAACGTGGACCCGCTGGCCATGGCAGGGGAGTCGGACACCGGAATCGGATAGACGAAATAGCGCAGTAATTTCTCGCGGAAGTTGGTGCCGTCGCGGCAGACGTAGACAGATTTTGGCTCTGCGGGACCGCTCATGGTTATGACCCCGGCGATCTCCTGCATCGATCCGGCTTCGTCATACATGCCGTGACCGTAGTATTCGGACATGTGTTGCGCAGTGAATTGTGTCAGGTCCAACGCGAAACGCGCGCCGTAGAGCAAGCAGCCGCATGCCAACACGCCGATGGCGACCCGAATGCCGTCGGCAGAGCGACGGCGCAGAAGCACCGCTGCGGCAACAAGCATTGCCAGCACGCCGAATGCCATGGTGACTTGCCAGCCAAGGGCGCGGTACCCGCGCAGCGCGTGGTAGCTGTTCGGTGCGTAGGACTCCGGAATGAAGAAGTGCTTTACGGCGGTTGCCACTATGGTCAGCGGCGTTGTCGGTATGAACTCAATCGTGGAGAACCCGGCTTGTACGGTTTCGTCTTTCACCAGGATGGTGGCCAGGTACGACGTGATGTTCGGCGACCAGCCCGGACTGGGGGTCAGGTCGACCAATGCCTGCCCTTCGCCGGCGGCCGGCAATCTGAAGTGCAAGAAGTCCGTTGGGCTGTATTGTTGATCTGCCTGCAATGGCACCAGATAAATCTCCAGTGTGTCGGTGCTGCCGTAGTCTATGCGCAACGACTGTCCGCCTTTGCCCTGCAATTTGGTCGTAAAGTGGCTTTTGTTGGTTTGCAGGCCGCGTGTGACCGGTTCGGCTGCGTCCACCAAGTCCGGCGTGACTCGTATGGTGTCTTCTTGCGCATGCGCAAGAGGCAGCGCGTTCAACGATGCCAGAACGACCATGCCGATCATCATCAAACGCGACATGGCTGTGAGTATAGCCGGATCAATCGTCCGCTTCCTACTGGGTGAACAGCAGGATCGCCGACACCAACAGATTCCACACGGCGACAATGGCGACCAGGAGCGTCATCTTGAATTTCAACGCACGGCGGTAGGTGCGCTTGAAGGCGATCCAGTAGCCCGGCAAAATGCCGAGCGGCCAGAGGACGCTGAGCATAATGGAGAGCAGCCAGTAGACGTCTGCGGTCATATGCGACCACAGCGTTGCGCTGATGAACGGATTCAAAATGAGGACCGTCAGTCCCAGAATCGCCGCTCCCGGCAGACCGAGCAGAGGCACCACGCCGAAGCAGGCAATGGCGAATGCACCCAGCACCACGAACAAGCCAGTCAGGTCTTTGGGGTGTGCCGGTCCATCGCGCAACAGGCGGATCATTGACGCATCATAAGCGCCATTCGTGCGCTTTCGCCAGCAAATTTCGAATAATTATGCAGTCTTTAGCCGATTGTCGTCAGTGTGACGGCAATCACGACTAACGATACAAGCGGGTAGCCGGTGTCGATGAAGAACAATTCGAGTGGTTTTCCTGTGTACGCGTAGTTGGTGCCGAATGTGGTGGCGATAAATCCGGTCCACAGCACGACGGCAAGCTTGATTGCACCGACCGTTGTGG
Organism: uncultured Candidatus Peribacteria bacterium; assembly: GCA_964448405.1. Taxonomy (GTDB): domain Bacteria; phylum Patescibacteriota; class Gracilibacteria; order Peribacterales; family Peribacteraceae; genus DAORHV01. The sequence goes on from CAYUVW010000005.1 coordinate 20,369, forward strand.
CGATGTGCGTCAGCTGCAGCAGTACAGCAAAAATGACTGCCATGGTGATGCACGTGATAATGCTGATAGCAAGGCAGCGCAGCATGGCTTTCTGCATGTGCTCCGGATTGCCGGTGTCGATCTTCGAGAGGCGCAGCCAACGATGTACGAACAACATGGGCGAAAACCACAGGAAGCCGAGTCCCATGGAAAGCAGTACCGATGCAGCGATAGCGACGACAGAGAGTTGACTCAGAAGCATCGGCATACGAAACAAGGAAAGAGTACTGCGTGCATCGTACCACGTTCATGAGACGATGTTAGCGTCCTCTGCGCCAGCCTCCGCCTCCGCCACCTCCTCCGCGACGACCACCTCCACCGGAACGGCGATGCGGTTGTACGGAACGCGGGACATGGACTCCCACCGGGGGAGTCACGCCTTCGGCTCCTGCCATGTTGCTTTTCTTGAGCGGGCTGCGGATGAGACGTTCGATATCGCGGATGTCGCCATGCTGGTCGGGGGTCGCCAGTGAAATGGCGCGACCGCTCATACCTGCACGACCGGTGCGACCGATGCGGTGCACGTAGTCCTCGGCGTTCATGGGCAGATCGAAGTTAATGACCAACTCGATGCCGGTGACGTCGATGCCGCGTGCGGCGATGTCGGTGGCGACGAGTACGCGGTATTTGCCTTTCTTAAAGCCGTCGAGCGCTTCACGGCGCTGTGCGAGCGAGCGGTTGCTGTGGATTTCAGCCGATGTGTGGCCCATGGCCTGCACGGACTTGGTGATTTTTTTTGCACCGTGCTTGGTGCGAGAGAACACCAGCACGCTGCCGCGGTATTCACCGAGTAATTTCGCCAGAACAGGAAGCTTGTCGCCGGCGCGGACGACAATCATCTCCTGTTCCACGTTGGCGGATGTGGTGCCCTGGCGGGCGACCTCGATGCGCAACGGGAGTTTCATTTGCTTGGTGGCCAGCGTTACGATGTCGGCCGGCATGGTGGCCGAGAACAACATGGTTTGGCGTTCCTTCGGCACATGCCTGAGGATTTCGTTGATCTGTTCGGAGAAACCCATATCCAGCATGCGGTCGGCTTCGTCGAGTACGAGAATGCTGACTTCGCGCAGCGTGATGGTTTTCTGCTTCAAGTGGTCGATGAGGCGGCCCGGAGTGGCGACCAAGATGCGCGGATTGCGCTTAATCATCTGGCGCTGAAGATTCATGGATGCGCCACCGACGAACACCGCCGTGCGAATGCCGAGTGCCGGCCCGAATTTCTGGAGCGTTTCATCGATCTGATAGGCAAGTTCGCGGGTAGGAGCGATGATCAATCCGCGTCCGCCGTGTTGCGAGAGACGCTGGAGCATGGGCAAGCCGAACGCCAGTGTTTTGCCGGTGCCGGTCTGGGCGATACCAATGATGTCCTTTCCCTCGATACCGATGGGAATCGATTTCTGCTGAATGGGCGTGGGTGACTTGAAACCGATCTTTTCAAGTAAATCGAGCAGTTTCGGGGCGATGCCCATATTGCCGAACGTGACGTTCGGATCGGTGACCGGAGCAGCAGCTGCGATCGGAGTAGGAGGCGTTGCGGGAGCCGGAACGGGGACGTGTGAGGTAGGCATGATGCCCCAGTGTAGCCCGATTTTAGGCTTTCTCCTACGCTATTTCCGCTTTTATGAAAACAATGGAGGAAGGCGACTGCGCTTTGCACGATCGGGAGATGGGTTCAGGGCTTCGGTCGCGACGTCGGCAAGTTGTGCGGCAGTGACATTTTCAGTAGTGGTCCGTAATCCGCGCGCATCGGTTGCGCCGTAGTCAAAGCCTTTTTTCAGTCCACCCCCGAACATCCAGGCGCACGATACATCGCCGTGGTCACGACCGGGCGGCGAAGGCGTGTAGCCGAATGCAAATCCGTCGCCCTCGCCGCTTGTGCCGTTCATGCGGTTGGTGCGTCCGAATTCGGACGACAGTACGACCACTGTTTTTTCCAGCAACCCCCGTTCCGCCAGTTCGGTAATGAACGTCGATAGCGCTTTATCCATGACCGGTTCTTGTGCGCGCGTGCCGTCCACCAAATACGTGTGCAAGTCGTGGTACCCAAGTCGCACGCCGATCGCGCCGGTAATGTCTTGTTCCACCAACTTGCGAACGGTGAGTAGAATCGGCGCAATGGAGCGCAGACAGTTGTTGCTGATGCCAATGTTGTTTGTGTGTTCACGCGGAATGCCGCCGTAGGCCTCCAATTCTTTGTCGGTGATTGAGATTGCCGTGCCCGCTCTGCGCATGGCGGAAATGGCTTGCTCGCGTACACGGTCCATGGTTTCCGCCGCCGGGCTGTGAATACGCGGCGCTTCGCGTTCGAAGGCGCGCAACAGCGGCAGTTGTTCTTGTTCCAACCGCGGTGTCATGGGTGCAATCCGCGGTGCTTGCAGTCGCTGGGTCGCCGGATCGTACGGCATGTTGAGCATGATTCCCGGCACGCCCCATGCCAGCGGGTCGTAGTCGAATCCATTGATGACGTCCGGTGATTTGGTGAAAAACGGTTGAATGCCGCCGTTGCGTGCGGCGTGTTGCGAGAGCAGATGCGGGCCGTCGTCCGGGTGTCGCCGTAGGCGTTGTCGCATGCCTGCTACATGGTCGAGGGATCCGGTGGTGACAACCGAGCGGATGAGCAGTCCGTGACGGAATCCGGTGCGCGCCATTTCCACGCAGTGTTCGGAGAAGCGTATGCCGGGTATCGCAGTGGGAATTGTGTCGAACTGTCCCCGAATCGCAGCTTCCGCATCGGGCTTCGGGTCGTAGGAATCAATGGAACTTTTGCCGCCGTCGAAAGAAATCCATACCACGGTCGGAATCGTCTTTGCCACGCGTCGCCGGGTATCGTCTTTGCCATGCGAGAGACTCCCGAGATCCGGCGTGAACAGCGAAATACCCGCCGCGACCCCACTGCGAAGCAGCGAGCGACGGCTGAGAAAGCCGTCACCGCCTGCACTGTTCAGTTGTGCCATGGACAAGAATTGCGCCTGTCCACTCTTTGGTACAACAAATTACAGGGGTCATTCGAGATTTGGCCTATGTACTGCGACGATTTCGTATCAAGCCAGGTTCTGCGCGTCGCTTGCCTTAGCGAAAAATCGTGATGGCATAGCGTTGTCGGTCATCATCCTGTGCTGCATCGCTCGTCTCAGCACATGTGAAAAATTTGACGTTCATCGTGCGGTATCCCATGCTGCGCGCCTTTCACGTTGCATGTATGTCTTCAGCAGGGCCCGATCAGTACCGGCCAGACGAAATGCCGCAGCACTCCGGTGTCACGCAACAGCGATATCAGCTGGTGGTGATTCCGTACCACCAACATGAGCGCGTCACCGGCTCCGAGAAATTGTTTGAGCAACCATGGGGAGTGGAGCAGGTGTTGGCTCAGGTCTATCTTCAACTGACGCACCTTAGGCTCTTCCCCGTGCGCATCTTCCAGCCGGGCGATGACCAATGGTTGCGTGCCGAAATCGGCGATGATGCAGCACGAGCAGAGCGCATTGCACAGCGCGTGGATCGCCTTCTGCAGGACATGCGTTTGCCGGCAATCGCATTCGCCCAGGCCGTCTCAGTCACGCCTGCGGAGGGGGAGTAATATTCCCTCTCTTCTTCGTCGATATGCGCTAGAATGAGTCCTTCATGCCCAAGAACAATCGCGAACATACCGTCGGCACGCTGATTGCAGTCGCGCAGCGTCTGGGTGCACAAGAGGTGAACGCTGCGCGAGCGGTCGCCATGGCTCGCGAAGGCAAGACGTTTACCGATATCGGGGCAGAGCTGTTGCCGAATATTGATGTTCGATTGGCGCAGATGGCGATTGCGCGTGCATTGCGCGAGGTGCTGGATCCACCGGAGTACGAATTGTTGCGCAACCGCAATATGGTGACCGGCACGATTGAAGGCGGGTTTGCCATGTTCCCGGAAGGAACCGATCGCGATGAACGACTGGTGGCACCGTGCGAATGCAAATCACACTGGGAGGACGACGAGCTTACGGAGCTGGTACGACTGACATTGGATCCGACATGTCGTTTCGTAGCCGGACCGTACAAAGGCCAAACATCTTGGCGCGTTGTCGCCCAGCGTTTGAATGAGGTGTATGGCGAACGTCGCCCCATGCGCAATGCCAATGCGTGCATGCGTCGTTTCAAGCGATTGCTTTCCGAGTCAGTGCCTACCGACACGATTTCCAAAAGCGAACACTAAAAAGCAATGGGGCTGAAGTTCGTATCTTTGTCATAAAAGTCTTCGTGTTCGGCGTTTTTCAGGAAGCCGACGACGCGGTAGGTGAGGGGAGTGAGTACTACCTCGATTGCCACCTTGAAGACGTAGTTGGCGACAATAAGGCTGAGTGCGATTTCCCATGGGAACACGCCGAAAGCGCATGCCACAGCCACGAACACGCCGGTATCGAGCAGCTGGCCGACCAATGTGGAGCCGATGGTACGCATCCAGAGGTGCTTGCCGCGCATGGCGACTTTCATTTTGGCCAGTACCAACGAGTTGGCGAATTCGCCGATGAGATACGCGCACAAACTGGCGACAATGATGCCGCCGGTGCTCACTCCACCCAGAATTGCAGCGTAGGCATTGTCACCCGCGTACTCCAGCCACGCTGCTTCCCCAGGCATGCGTTGGATTGCCCACAAACATACGGTCATCAGGAGTGCTGCACCGAAGCCGGTCCAAATCACCCGCCGTGCTTTGGCAAATCCGTACACCTCGGTGAGAATGTCGCTGAAAATATAGCTCAGCGGAAACAGTAACGTCCCGGCGTCGAACGAGAGTCGTAACCAACCTACCGATACGCCCCAGTCTACGATTTTGGCTGAGGAGGCGACGTTACTCACAAGAATGACGGCCACGAAGGCGGCCATGACAAGGTCGTAATAGCGATAGACTTTCATGTGAATTAGTGAACGGCCAACGAGAAAAACAGCGCCTCGATGATCAAAACCGTAAGAGAGACGACGATCGCCAGTAAGACCCAGCCCAAGACGGTCATCGGGATGTTGCGCGACGGGGTGGATTTGTCCGGCGGAGTGGTCGGCGTCATGGAATGAGTATGCCTGAGTCTCGTTTTTCTTAATACCCGAACCCGCTACCTCCTTCCTTCGATGCGAGGCGTTTTGAAAAAAAGTGCGCTGCGCTGCAAAAAAGATGGTAGAGTAGGCGAAGTTTCGGGACGTAGCTCAGTTGCCTAGCCTCGTGATGCGAGGCGTTTTGAAAAAAAGTGCGCTGCGCTGCAAAAAAGATGGTAGAGTAGGCGAAGTTTCGGGACGTAGCTCAGTTGGTAGAGCGCCTGGTTTGGGACCAGGAGGCCGCGAGTTCGAGCCCCGCCGTCCCGACCACTAGACTCGAATCATCGTTCTTGTTCCCTTGGTTTGGGACCATGCCGCGTCGCACCGCAGTGCGAGAGCAGCCCCACAGCCCCGACAAGATTTATTGTGTTTGCTGCTCCGGGCTTGGGGTTGTATTTGTTTGGTCCACCCGACTCGTAATCATCACGGTGCCGCGACCGTCCTGGTTGCCCGTGTCGGCCAGTCGTTTGAGCTGGAAGGCGTAGGTGGCGGCGACGTCGGCGAATGCGGGACTTGGGGGGTCGGCGGGTGCTTTCACGCAGATCGGGTGTTGAATGCCCAGGAGTTTCGCGAAGGTATCGCCGTAGACTTTGCGCAAATCGAACCATTGTAAGAAGTTGTACTCAGGGCGGGTCGTGAATGGAGGAATCGGCGGTGCGATCAAAATGAAGCGCGAGAGAGAGCCGGTGGTTCGGATGTTCTGGGCGTACCCCTTGGCCGTGTAGAGTGCTTCTTCGCGTGCCATGGAGCGGAGTTTCTCCAGCGCTTGCTGGTCGCCCGCCGTTGCTTTCTCGTACTCGGCCTGGAATTCGGCGCCGCGCTCCGGACGAATCATCGATATCCTGCTCGCCATGCGCTCATGGACATCTTCCGATCGCAACGCCTCCTGCGTTCCGTGATGCAGCGGCTGGAACAGGCGCGGGTGGAAACTCACGTCGAATTTGTATTTTTCGGCGGGCTTTTTCCATCCACCCGGTCCTTGCCGCTCGGCGCAGGCTTGCCGCAGAAGGTGCTCCACCAGCGGCTTGTCCAAATCCCACACATCGCCGCCATCTTCCGTTTCAGAGGCTGGATTCGTCTCCGAAGAGGTGAAGCGTTTTACTGTTGGTCGTCCGAACATTCCGAGTTTGCCGCTCATGAAATCTCGTACCCGGCGCTCTTGATCGGTTTCTTTCGGCTCCTTCTTCAGACGTGCTTGCCGCTTCTCCTTTCGGATGACTTCGGGCGATCGTGGAACCGGATGATTCCGCAATACTTGGGCATAGGCCGTACGCAGTGTGTTGGTAAGATCCAGCCCTTTAAAGTCCTTAGGCACCCCGAACACCACCGGCACGGACAAGCCGCCGTAGACCTCCTTTTGTTTGCCGACGGTTCGGACCAATGTCGCAAGTAAATGGTCGAATCGCGCGCGGACACTCTCGGGGGAAGACGTGTCGATGGGCTCTTTCGTCGTTTCCTCCAAGCGGATGTCGTCTTCGCCGTGCGCTCCAACGACGCTCACGGACATGACTAAGCTGTCTTTCTCTTTCCCGTACACCGCCGATGACACGGCTCTGTAGACCTTGTTCATAGTACTACGCTAAACAATTATATTTATTTGTCAACTTCTGTGACTACTCTCTATATGCTGATTATGCCGGCAACTCCACGCGCTGGTGCGGGTGGTGCCTGTTGTGCAGCTCGATGACGGTATCCAGAGCGTCGGCGCCGGAGTAGCCCAACAACTTCTCGCGGCACTCCGTTGTTCCCAGTAGCTGGGTGCGGATCTCTGCGAACATCTGGTCGAAGAGCGGGTGCCGCGTGCTCTGCCCGTTGATGCCGAAGTGACAGATGTGGCTGAGCCATGGGTCATGGAAGTCCGAGGCAGGCGTCGGGCTTTCCTTGCGGCGCGGGCGTCCATCCCGTCTCGAGAGCCAGTCTTTGTCCATCAGCGTCACGTACCGCGCGATGTTCGGTAGCAGCGCCTCTGCATCTGCACTGTCGGTTCCGGCGTACAGCTTCAGTTTTTCGGCCTGTGATTGCAGTTGTTCGTCGACCGACCCCATGTCGATCCACTCGTGCAGCGCGCGGTTGCCCACGAAGCGCAGCACCCGTTCACGAATCCCAGAAATGACGTCGCCGACTACGATCTGATCCGGACTCCAATTCAGTTTTGCGCAGGCGTAATGAATGAACTTCGCCACGCCGTCGGTGCCACCTTGCGACAGGCGGTTGACCGTGAACAGCAGGCTGCCGGCCTCGGCAACCGAATACGGAGGCGATACAGAGGGCTCCTCCGCGACATGCAATGGTGGGCGTTGGGTGCTCATGAAGCGCTGCACTCTACCCAAGTCCACATTCCTGTCAAAATACTCTCTCTGCCCTGAAGAGTGGTAGAGTGCTTACCTCATGGATACGAACGTTCCATTGGCATTCCGTCTGCGCCCCAAGTCCCTGGACGAATTCTTCGGCCAGACCGAGGTGGTAGGCGAGGGGACCGCATTGCGCAAAACAATCGAGAAAGATGCATTGTCGTCGCTCATTTTCGCGGGACCGCCCGGCACCGGGAAAACCACGCTGGCTAAAATCGTCGCCGAAACGACCAAGGCGCAATTCGCCCAGTTGAACGCGGTGACAAGCGGGGTGAAGGATATTAAAGAAGTGTGTGCTCAGGCCGAACAACTCAAGGTGAGCCTGGGGCAGCGAACGGTGCTGTTCGTGGATGAAATCCATCGTTTCAACAAAAGTCAGCAAGATGCCTTGTTGCCGTCGGTGGAGAACGGGAACGTCATTCTCATCGGCGCTACAACCGAGAACCCGTATTTTTCGGTCAATAGCGCACTCATTTCGCGGTCGCAGGTCTATATGCTGAAGCCGCATAGCGTGGAGGACTTGCAGAAGATTTTGGAACGAGCCCTGGTGCACCCCGATGGCTTCGACGGCAAAGTCACCATGCACCCCGACGCGGTGAAGAAAATCGCCGAACTCGGTAACGGCGACGCGCGCATCGCATTGAATCTGCTGGAGCTTTCCGTACTCATGATCGGCACGAACATCAGTCGCGAAGCTGCTGAAAAATTGCTGCGGCAGCGCGGCGGACACCGCTACGACAAGAAGGGTGAAGACCACTACGACACCATCAGCGCGTTCATTAAAACCCTGCGTGGCTCTGACCCGGACGCGGCATTGGTGTGGCTCTACAAAATGTTGCAAAGCGGCGAGGAGCCTCGCTTTCTACTGCGACGCATGGCGATTTTCGCCAGTGAAGACATCGGTAATGCCGACCCGCGTGCACTGCAGATTGTGGTGTCGGCGTGGCAGGCGTTCGAAATGGTCGGCTTCCCGGAGGGGGAGTATTTTCTGGCGCAAGCATGTGTGTATTTGGCGCAGGCGCCCAAGAGCAATGCCGTTACGCGGGCCATGCATGCCAGCAAAGCCGCCGTGCAAGCCGCGCCGTCACTCGAGGTGCCGTACCACTTGCGCAATGCGCCGGCTAAAGGCATGAAGGACCATGGTTATGGTAAGGGCTATCAGTACGCCCACAATGCCGAGCAGGGCGTGGTCCAAGAGAACTACTTTCCGATCGGTATGCAGCCCACGACCTTTTACGAGCCGACGGATCGGGGGTTCGAAAGCGAGATTTTGGAGCGTATTGCACAGGCAAAGGCCATTATCCGTACTCCAAACTTGAAAAATATGTAAATTATGCTATAATATTAGCAAAGAGATTTCGCCCCCACATAAACACCTATGACGACCATGCCGACCCTGGCCGACCGCGCTCGTATTTTTGCGCATGAACACGATGATATTCCGGCATTTCATGCCGCGTATCTCGTTGGAACGTTCTTGGCTGCGGCAGTGTTTAACTTGGGTTTCTTCCTCATGTTGATCGTCGGCCATATGTGCCTCGACTTTGTGAAGTACCGCGATTACCAGCGCTACAGTTACAGCGAGACGATTTGGGCCATGTTCATTGAAAACATGTTCGACATCATGCTGTTCTTCATTGCACTGATGTTCAGCGTGTACACCAGCCATTCTTTTGCATTGGCTGCTTTCTCCGGTCTTGCGCGCACCGAACTCACAATTGTTCGAGCGCTGGGTACGTTGGTGCCCAAGATTGAAATCTTGCAGCACGTTCTTTGCATTCTTTTGAATATTCAAGCGTACCTTCACACGCCGCATGTGTTGCCACACCACGAACTTACTGATGGCCAAAAGTGGTCATTGTTCGTCACAGTGGTGTGCATTTCTCTGCTCGGCATTGCGTTTGTGTTGTTTCATGGACGTACCGATGAGCTGATGTGGATTTTGCGCCAGGAGCTGGCGTTGCAACTGTAAAAGAGAGGGCTTTTTGGATTGGGTATTTTCTATAAAGGCGGCTCTTCCGGAAATAGCTCCCTTTCCAGCTCTTTCAATTGCTTGCGCCACGCAATGGACATCTCGCTCTCTTTGCCGCCGCCGTACCGCTTCAAAAAGTCATCGAAGCGCTGGTCGAGCGTGACCAAGGTGTCGAACATCATGCGTTTATCGCTGTAAGCCAGCACCTGCTGCTCAATGGTCATGGCTTTGTACGACGCGTCTTTGACCCCGTGCGAGCCGTGCGTGCGAATAATGCTGCCGATGGCAGGGAATCCCTGCTGTGCCACAAACCGTTCGGCGGCTTGTTCGTGCGGCGTTCCGTAGGTGGCTTTCAACGTGGTCCATGCAGCAGTCTGCGCCGGGGTAGGGGTGTAGTACGCGTCGCCGGTGAGGGATGCGAAGTCCGTGAAGCGCAGGAGGTCATGCAGTTTGGCGGCTGCCACGAGAGCTTTTTTTCGAATGAAGACTCCGCGCTTCAGGAGGGCGTCGGCGCAAATGCCGGCAACGTTTGCAACTCCGTCACTATGGTCACGGATGTGTTTGGGCAGCGCGGCTAGCTCAATCCATTCGTGGATTTGCTTTGCGGAAGGAATGGCGACGTCACGCAGCTCGAAGTTCAGGGTGCGGCCGGAAGCAGAGGTTTCGTCGATATGGATGCCAATGTATGGCGTGCTGTCCGCCGGCGTTTCCAGGCGTTGTGCCCATTCAATCAATCGAATGCCAGGAGCGTCGTCTGATGCGTGCAGGAATTCTGTGGCTTGCTTGCGATCCAATCGATACAGATCGAGGTGCGTCAGGGCGTCCCCATAGCGCTGTTCCAGTGCATATGTTGGGCTTACGACGGCCTCTTGAATTCCCAGTCCTTTGGCTACCCCCTGAGCAAAAGCAGTCTTTCCGGCACCCAATTCACCCGAGAGAAAGATGGTCAAAGGGCGTATATACAGGCTTTTTGCCAGCGAAACGCCAATATTCTGCGTTTCTACGGCGCTTTCAGACGTAATGATAAATGACTCGAACATTGACATTTAGTCCAAAATGTAATATTATAGATAGGTACACAGAACTTCACCTGACAAAACCCATTCTATCACCAGTCATGTCTGCCACCCGTGTCGGATTCCGCGTACAGGCATTGTATAAAGTAAAGAAGCAGTCCGCTGCGCATTTTGCGCGGCAGAAGCTGTCGTTCATGGTGGCGGTGTTGTCTATTCTGGCATTCGTGATGGGTAACATGGTGGGTCAACACGGTTGGTACGCCTTTTGGAAGTCGGTGCTTGGGAAAGGGGAGGACTCCATGATTGTCTTCACCGGTACGGTTCCGCCGATTACGTATGTGCCGGATTATCAGCTGTGGGCTCAATACGGCGGAGACAAGCGTGTGCACACGTATTCGCAGGTACCGGCAGCGGTTCTGCGTCCATTGCCCGAGTACGACGGCATGACGCTGAAGCAAGACCAGCCGACATTCGCACGCCAGGTGTATTCCACGCCGTGGGCGGCTGGATACAACACTCCGGAAGGCAGTCACGCCGGTGTGGATATCGACGCGCCACGCGGCACGCCGGTGAACGCGATTGCGTCGGGTGTCGTTGAAAAAGTCGGTCAGCAGAACTACGGCTTCGGCAATTACGTCATGATTCGCCACCCCAACGTTCCGGATATGTCCAAGCCGGGCGGGGTTACCACGCTGTATTCGACCTACGCTCACTTGGATGTCATTCTCGTGAAAGAGGGTGAGACCGTTCGTAAGGGCCAGCAGATCGGCACCGTCGGCAACACCGGACTCGTCTTCGGCGCCACCGGTTACCATTTGTACTTCGAGGTCGACACGGAAGATGCGCCATTCCACCCGTACTGGCCGTTTACCAGCACCGAAGCTAGCAGCGTCGGTCTCACGTTTGTCCAGGCGGTGGACAGCACCAAGTACCGTGATCGCGTTCTGCAGTACACGGTTAACCCCATGCAGTTTGTACAGCAGCATTTGAATACCAGTACCGTCGTCGCCTCTGCCGATGTGCATTCGTCTGCAGTGGAGTCGGATGTTCCCGCAGTACGCCTGACGTCGAAGCAACTTGCCGCCAAGCGTCGTGCCGATCGCGTCGCACGTTTGCCGGTAGTCGTGGCGGCCGTCCAGCCTGCTCCGACTCCGGTCGTTGTGAGCGAGCCTGCCCCTGCAGCGGACCTCGTTGTTGGTACTCCGGTGGAAGAGGCGTCCATTGTCGATCCGCAAAGCGTGTCATCGATCATCGTTGGAACCAATACCGATGTCGATCGCATCGAGCTTTCCCACAGCGCCATGTCGGGTCGCAGCTGGCAGAAAATGCAGGTGAAGGCGTTGGATAAGAACGGCAATATTGTGCGCTCACCGTCGTTCGATGGTCGTTTGTACATTATCGCCACGTTTGGTGAGGCCGAAATCCGCCCGAGCGAATTGTCGCCGATCGACTTCGTTGCAGGCGTTGCAACGGTGAACGTACTGCCTCGCGGTCAAAAGACGCTCATCCTCGAAACGCGCGGCGCGTTCACTGCCGTCGGCGAGGCATGGACGATGGATCGCTAAACAATTTTGGACGCTGTGGAGTCCGGGGAATCCGGAGATTTATCGTGCACTTCGCTTTGCATACACGCTGATCACCGAGACAACGCACAGCAGCACTACCGCGGCGATGCCTTTTTGCGCGGTGTTCAAAAAGAGCGCCGTTGCGCCGAATGCAGTGCTTACGGCCGCGGTGAGCAGTACGACCTTGCGCGCCGACCAACCGCGCGCAAGCAACAGGTGGTGCAGGTGATCGCGCCCTCCTTTAAATGGCGATGAGCCGCGCAGCATACGGCTGACAATGACGAACGCGGCGTCGATGAGCGGAATGCCAATGGCCAGAAACGCCGTCGCGACTTTACCGCCCTGGTACACGCCGAGCACGCCCAGCATGAGTCCGAAGAACATGGAGCCACTGTCACCCATCAGGACTTTGCCAGGTGGAAAATCGAAGCAGCAACACGCCAGTGCGATTGCGCCTAACGTGAAGGCGATCATGGCGACTTCGGGTTGTCCGTTGCGCAGCAGCGCCAGCAGACCGAGCATGGTGAAGCCGATGGTCGACAGAATGCTCACTTGGCCGGGAATGCCGTCGAACCAATTGAGCGCGTTGACGGTCAGCAGCAGCCAGCCGACGGTGAAGATGCCGCTGAACAAGGGCAGCGGACCGAATGCTCCCCCCGGCAGATCCACCGTATCCAATTTCACGATGCCGCCGAACGGATTGGTCACGGTATAGATGCGAGTTCCGGCGGCAAAAATGAGCGCGCAGACGGCAAGCTGTACCAGCAGTCGGAATCGAAAGGGGAGGGGGGTGCGGTCATCGACGAAGTTCACGAGGGCCAACGTCACAATGCCAATCAGTACGCCCAGCTCCACGCTGCCGAGTGGCACGGCGAGCGCAAACAGCACCACAAACGTGAAACTGGCGATGATGCCGGTGGGGTAGGGGAGTCGTGCGCGCTTGTGGCCGTAGCGCTCGGGGAAATCCAACAGGCCGAGTTTCGGGAACACTTTCAACGCCGCCAGGTGCCCCAGGAATGTAAGGAGAAGCGCGGCTGCCGGCAGCACGAAGAGGGGAGTCATCGGTGGATAGTATAGAGGGGGACTCCCAGACTCCAAGGACTCCCAGACTGCGGTACACTGCGGCCATGGTGCGTTATGTGATCGGTTCATTGGCTCCGGTTTCGCCCAAAGGCGGTCGTAAACATTGGAACGCAATTCTACGCGAACGGGGAATCGATGGTTTCTTCGACGGCTATCCGGCGGCTACGCGTGAGGATTTGCAGTTTCGGTTGAGTGAAATGTTCTTGCTCGATCGTCGCGGCTACATCTTGCATGAGTCACTGCAGACGATGGTCTTGGATTTGCTCGATGTGATCGACGCGTCGGCACAATCTGCCGGAGCCGCGGACACGGTCGTGAACGAAGGTGGCATCTTGCATGGATACATGTGCCACAATGACGACGAGAAGCGTTGCGTGCTGTGGTTTCCCGTTTCCATTGTCGATCCGCATGATCGGCAGTCGTGAAGAGTGTTTGACGGAGTTGCGCGAATGCAGACCCATGGCGTGGCACGTTGCGTGTGAAAACGCTGCTCGGTAGAGTCGTTTCATGCGTACCTACCACACACTCAACGATGCCAGATTGAAGGGGGAGAAGGTTTTGTTGCGCGCAGGATTCGACCTGCCGATGGAAAACGGCAAGGTTTCCGACCAGACCCGCGTGGAAGCTGTGTTACCGACGATGAAGCATATCTTGAATGCTGGAGCGGTACTTATCATCATGGCGCACCAAGGTCGCCCCAAAGACGGTCCCGATCCGGAGTTCAGCCAGAAGCCACTTGTTCCAGTGCTGGAGAAACTTCTGAAGACAACCGTGCATTTCGCTTCCGATTGCATCGGTAAGCCTGCCAAAGATGCCGTCGCCAAGGCCAAACCCGGCGAGGTCGTCTTGTTGGAGAACTTGCGCTACCACAAAGAGGAGAAAATGAACGACGTCGCATTTGCAAAGGAGCTCGCGTCGCTCGGCGATGTGTATGTGAACGACGCATTTACCAACTGTCATCGCAACCACGCCAGCATGATCGGCGTACCCAAGCTTTTGCCGTCGTTCATGGGTTTTTCTCTTGAAGAAGAGGTGAAGTATCTGAGTCCGGTGCTGGATTCGCCCAAGCACCCGCTGGTCCTTCTTATCAGCGGTGCCAAGATGGAAACGAAAGTTCCCGTCATCAAGCGTTTCCTGGATAAGGGCGATCACATCTTGCTCGGTGGATGCATTGCCAACACGTTCATTGCCGCCCGCGGTTTCGATGTCGGCGAATCGAAGTACGACGAAGCGGGGCTGGAATCGGCACAGGAATTCATGCTCGAAAGTCAGAAGGACAATAAGGCCACAATCCACGTGCCTCGTGACGTGGTGGTGGCAGACGAAACGGACGCAAAAGAAGTTGCGGATTTGCCAGTGGAAGATGTGTTGGGTGACATGAAGATTTTCGACTTGGGTGGCGTGACGGTGAAGCGCTATTGCGAGTGTATTGCCACGGCCAAAATGATCGTCTGGAACGGACCACTCGGTATGTATGAGAACGAGAAGTTTGCGGGTGCCAGCAAGTCCATTGCCAATGCCATTGTCACGGCCACGAGCAAGGGTGCGGTGAGCATTCTTGGAGGAGGGGACACCGTCGATTTCCTAACGCGTCATGGCTTCAAAACCTCTCAGTTCACCTTTGTTAGCATGGGTGGAGGCGCAATGCTGGAGTTCATCTCCGGAAAGGGGTTTGCGGCACTGAAAGCGTTGGAGAAATAATTGAAAGGGGAGTGGTACACTACTTCAGTTCCCGTCGTGATTGCTCATGGTTGCAGAGACCGATATCACCGTGCTCGTCGTCCAAGACGCACAGGACGCAAAAACAGCCGCATCGACCATTCGGCGCAGCCAAGGACCGCTGTTGTTGGTGTTATCGCCGGGGGGACTCGCAGACATTACGAATGACTCAGAGCAATTGAAGTCCTGGTTTAAAGACCTGAAATCCCTGAACCGCGATCGTACGCTCATCGTCGCCACCAAGAATAAGATTACACAACAAATCGCTGAAACGCAGGGCTGGCAGGTGATTCGCAACCTCAAGCGTCTTAAGCTGTCACTCAACAAACATCCGGCGAAAGCCCAAGCGGTGCGTGTGTTCAGCCCAGGTGCTTGGCGCCAGGACATCCGCACCAAGCTGCAATTCGTCGGTTTGCTGTCGTTGCCAAAGTTTCGCATCTGGTTGCTGCTTGGCATCAGTTTCGGCGTCTTTGTGTTCATTTTCGTCAAATTACTGCCATCGGCAGAAGTGCGCATTTGGCCGAATCAGGAATCGGAGAACTACACCATGAACGTGTTCCTGGTGGCATCCGGCGCGGCGTTGCCGGTGCCGACGGAACGCGTACACACGCTGCAGCTTTTGCCGCAGACGGTTGCCATAGAACGAACGATCACCTTCGATCAAATCAGTAAAAACTTCACCGGTACCAATGCCGAAGTGGCAATCACGGTCTATAACGACTCCGACGAAACCTATTCGTTGCGGCAAGGTACGCGTCTCGCCAACCAAGCCGGTATGCGATTCCGCCTGAAAGAAGATTTGGTCTTGGCGGCACATAGTAAGGAAGAAGTGCAGACGGTTGCTGATCCGCTGGACCAGTACGGCGAGGTCGTCGGCGAACGCGGCAACGTGCCGGCCGGACTGAAATGGGAGCTTCCGGGTCTTCCCGAAGCCGAGCGCAAGTTCGTGTACGGCCGCAACGAGAAATCCGGCAGCAAAGGCACCACGTCGTACCAAAGCATTGTGAAGAAGGAAGATATCGAAGCCGCACGCAAAAAACTGGAACAAGAGCTGTTGGCAGTTGCCAAGCAATTGGCCAATGAGGAGCGCACCGGCCGCAACACCTTGGACGGTGCATCGTTCGTGCAGCTGAATTACGAAGAACTGACGCGCATTACCTATAAGGACTTCGATTTGTCCGAGTCGTTCATCGGCCAGAACATCCAGAGCATCCCGGTGAGCGGCAAAATCGAATATACGGTGTTGCTGTATGACGACGGCAAGCTATTGGACCTTCTGAAGAACGAAGTGGGCGGGCGAGTGGGTACCGACCGCATGATCATTGAAAGTTCGCTGAATAAGGACAACATGAACATTCACGTCATTGCACCGTGGGATGACAACTTGTTGTGGGTAAAATTAACTGCCGATTTGACATACACCCAAAGGTATTTGTTAAACCCCATTACACCCAACGGTGCCAAGTTCGGGAAGTACATCCGAGACAACGTAGCGGGGAAAACGAGGGTCGATGCCCTACGCATCATTAAGAACCTTCCTGAGGTTGCCAGGGCAGAGATATCCATCTGGCCGCCGTGGACGGACTTCCTGCCGGCCATTGGATCCAACATCGTGGTGTCCGAACAGGCAGACGAATAGCCGGGACTGCATTTGAATGATGTACAAGATACATTGTGCATTATTAACCAAAGACTTGCTTTTCCTCCCCTCTCATCAGTTTTTGCGCAATGGTTTGCGCGAAAGTACGTTTTTTCTTTGCAAATCCGTCCCCTGTGGAAATACACATACAGTGTGGAAAATGTGCATTCGCCAGTTCGCAGAATTTTATGTCCAATACTACAAAAATTGTACTTTTCCGCATCCCCTAGCCATTCTTATTCCTAAAAACAGCCTGAAATGTCAGGGAAATTCTACATTCAAGTAAGGGTTTCTTGGCTTTTGGAAGCCAAGTGCGGGGGAGTGTCGCCGAAAATCGATGGGGGAGAAATGGCTTATTCCCCTATCCCCCGCACTCTAACCCTATTCAGGGGGGCGAGTGGGGTGGAAGGTGGTATGCTTTTCTGTACATGAGCATTCACATTCTTCGTCACGGCAAGACTGTCGCAAACGAACACAACGAAAGTGCGGAGGCTGGCAATAGGTTTTTCGGCGGACAATCCGAAACGCCCATGACTTTGGAGGGCGTCCGTCAGATAAAGCAGCTTGGTCTTCGGTATATGCAGCAACGCATTTCGTTCGCGCGAGTGTTTTCGTCACCAGCCGGCCGTGCGACCACCGGTGCGGAGACGTTGTTAAATGAAATGGGGCTTGCCGTTCCCATTGAGCCTATCGAAGCGCTTGCCGAGCGTGCTTCTGGGGTTATTGCCGGAAAAACGCGTGATCAGCTGTTAGCCGAACAGCCGGAATTCGAAGTACATCTCCGGCGTGATCCTCAACTTCGGCATTTGCGGGAAAGTTTTGAGCCATCGGGTATCCCCGGTTTCGAGGATTACGGTGCGGTGGTGCAGCGGCTTCGCACAGGCGCTATCCCGCTGCTGCGTTCCGCAGACGGCGCCACGGAAGAGCAGTCCTATGAACTCATCGCACTGGAGGACGACGTCGGAGAGTACGATAGGGTCCTGGCGGTGACACATAAGCACACCACGCGCTGTTTGTTATATGCCTTGTTGGATCTTACAAAAGAGCAGGCAATCCGCCTGGAAGTTCCCAATGCGCAGCCGTTTGTGCTGCGGAAGCGCGCGTAATACGCACAGAAGCAGGGCTGTTGGTATATTGCTGTTTTCCCGTCTACAGGAAGTAGATGCGCGCAATCAGCGCTGCGCTGGACGTAATGATCCCAGAGAGCATGAACGCTTTGCCGATGCCGATGATCTGGGAGTAGTTCATGGGAGTAAAAACTGAGGGTTTAGGCGGTGTGAGCGAAGTCGGCGGGAACGAAATTCTGGTCAGGGTAAGGACTAGTAGAACGAAGAGGCAGACGTTTTGTTACACGGGTCACGCCGCAACCCATGCTCTGCAGAGTGCACTGGAGGCGGCGGATGCCCGGGGTAGATGACGCAAGAACCACGTGAACATTACGAGGCTCCGGAAAAACCGTCATCCAGGCCACAACCGAATCGGCCGACATGCCTGCGATGCCGCGGCAGTCGATAACCAACTTTTGGGTGATGGTTGCCTTGGGTGTGGTGCTGGTGACCGTCATGACACGAGTGTACGGTCGTACACCCATGATTGCAACCGAACGGAATGGACAAATTCGGATGGCTGTCTCGTGAAATATGTTTTCAAAAAAAGAGCGGGCCGTAACCCGCTCCATTCTTCGGTCTTGGATTTCTTGTTACTTCACCAGGCCCGGTAAATTGATCAGCGCCTCGCCGCCCATCATGTACACCGGAAGCTTGCCGTCCCACTTGTTGATTGCCTGCAGCTTCACGTAATCAGCGCCGCCCTGCGCGTTCACAGCCGACGCTTGGATCTTAATCGCCTCAGCCTGTGCTTTGGCGGTCTCGATCTGCTGCTGCGCTTCGTACTTCACCTGCTCGAGTTTGTTCTTGGCGGCCAGAGCGTCCTGCTCCGCGGTGACTTTGGCCTCGATGGACGCGTTGAACGACTGCGAGAATGCGAAGTTCACGATGGAAACCTCTTCCACGATGATGTACTCGCGATTCAGGCGATCAGTGAGCGCGTTCTTCATGGCGTCTTTCACGGCTACGCGCTTGGTGATCAGCTCTTCAGCAGTATATTGCGCAGTTGCTGCCTTAATCGCTTCCTGGATTGCCGGGTCCACGACGCGATAGCCGTACTGGTCGCCGATGTTCTTGTGCAAGTCGCCCACGCGGTCCGGTTCAATGTGGTAGTTCACGGCGATTTTGGCGGTGACCTCCTGCAGGTCCTTGCTGGCGGCGCTGGCATTTACTTCATCTTTTTGCGTCTGGACGTTGTAACGAACGATGTTCTGCACCAGCGGAAGCTTAAGATGCAGCCCCGGCGACATGACGGTACCGTTGAAAGCGCCGAAGTTTAAGACCACTCCCCGCTCCCCCGCTCCGATTGCCACGAACGGCCACAAGCCGAAGAAATAGATGACAAGAAGGGCGACAAACGCAGCAACG
>CAYUVW010000005.1:39389-68815 GCA_964448405.1 uncultured Candidatus Peribacteria bacterium
GAACGGCCACAAGCCGAAGAAATAGATGACAAGAAGGGCGACAAACGCAGCAACGGCGTAGCGTTTGCCGGGAAATCCAGTATCCAGTTCGGGGAGCTTCATTGGTCAGAGGGTGAAGAAGTAGAAGTACGGTACAGTAGGTCTTGATTGCGAGAAAGCAGTGTTTAGACAATCTAGTTAATGCAAAGATTATTCTTTGCATTTTTTATGATAGTTCCAAGCTTCGACAATCCATGATTTTTTTCTCCAGAGCCAAGTTGAAACTCTATCGCTTGAAAAGCGGTCGGCATTTGACGGGTTTATCTGTGAGAAGAGGTACAAGAATGACCACCAAATAACATAAACGCTGAAGACTACTACGATTAATACAGCCCAAGGTCCGTATTTTGTTTTTTTAATGATTGTGAGTCTGGCATGAGTTGTGAATTCGCCAGTTTTTGAATTATTTAGAAGATTTAAAATTTTCTTGTCATCACGAACGATTCTGCCAGTTGCGTTATAGTTTTTGAATTCCTCAAGTACTCCACAGAAAGGAGGTGTACCGTTTGGTTTCAATACATCTGTAAATTCATCCGATGTATGACTGTTCTTAAGGGTTGCAGTAATTTGTGGATAACCCAAATCGCCATTATCGGATTCGAAAATTGCACACATAACATACTGCAATGCGGGCCGTGGAATCGTGATTAGACTTACAAAAGGTGGATCGTATTCCACAAACATTTTTTTCGTGAGCGTCCCAGTGTTCGTTGCAACCTCACGAATCTCTTGATTGTGCAGTGAAAATGTTTGAGTGAAGTCTGTGTATCCTAAAATTGTTTGGGGGAGATATGCTAAGCAAAATGCCAAAAAAGAAAGCACGGCAGGAATGGCAGCGAGGAATATCCAATGAAATTCGGATTTCTTAAGCATTTATTTTCAAGAACTTCCTCTTCCCGACCTTCACAATCCCCTTCTCCGCCTTGGCATCCAACGCGGTGACCACGGCGTCGTTTAAGTGAATGCCTTTTTGCTCCACCAAGCGGCGGAACTCGCTTTTGCTACTGACCAACTTCAGGTCCGTGAGCACCTCTACTAAGAGCGTATCTGGCTTTACAGTGACTTCCGGCGTGTCTTCCGGAATGCCGCCTGCTCCACCGAACACGTTCTGGAATTCGGCTTCGGCCTTGGTCGCTGCAGCGGACCCGTGGTACATGGTCACGATTTCGCGTGCCAGACGCATCTTCAGTTCCTTGGGGTTGGTCTTGCCGTCGGCCAGCGTCTTCTTGGCGGCCTCGACCTCGGACATCGGCAACTTGGTGCAGCACTCCATGTAGACCGGAATCAGGTCATCCGTAATGCGCAGGACTTTGCCGTACATGTCGTTGGCGGCATCCGTAATGTAAATACAGTTGTTGTAGGTCTTGCTCATCTTGCGGCCGTCGGTGCCGGCAATGAGCTTGGTGCACAGCACGAACTTGTCGCGCTTGCCGTAGGCGGTTTGCAGCGTGCGGCCGGCCAACATGTTGAAGTGCTGATCGTTACCGCCCAGCTCCACGTCCACGTCCAGCACAACCGAGTCGTAGCCGACCATCAGCGGGTACATGAATTCCACCACCGAAATCGGCTTTCCTTCCTTCATGCGCTTGGCGAACATGTCGCGCTGAATCATCTGCTGCACGGTGAAGTTGCTGGAAAGCTCCAGGATTTTCTGGAAATCGACTTTCTCCAGCCACTCGTGGTTGTAGCGGACTTCCAGTTTGTCCATGTCCAAAATGGCCTTGGCCTGCTCGACGTAGGTTTCGTAGTTCTTGCGCACGTCTTCCTTGGTGAGTGCCTTGCGCATTTCATCCTTACCGGTCGGGTCGCCGATCATGGCCGTAAAGCTGCCGATCAGCAGAATCACGTGGTGTCCGGCGTCCTGGAACGCGCGCATCTTGAGGAGCGGTACGCTGTGGCCTACGTGGATTTGTGCTCCCGTCGGATCGATGCCGAAGTACAACCGCATCGGTTTGCCAGATTTCAGTTTGGCGTCGGCAACTGGGCGCGGCGTGACGCTTTCGATGCCGCGGGTGAGGAGTTCGTTCGTATCCATTGGTCGTAGGGTACGGCAGAGACACGGCGGTATCAACGGTCCTCATCCCCAACCCTTCTCCGCTGAGGCAGAGAAGGGGGTACGTCGTACGATGAATGCAGCGCGCCTCTCCCCTTCTCCATCGCAATGGAGAAGGGGCGGGGGGATGATGGCCTTTTGGCCTCCTTTTTCTCTTCCTAAAGCCCTATACTGCCGCCATGCCCACGAAGAAAAAGAAGCCATCCAAGGCCCCGGTGTCCGCCCCGCTTCAAGAGAAGAAGGCGAAAAAGGTCGAAGCGGTCGTGACCGAGTATTCGGTGCCCTGGCCCATGCGTTTGGACGCGTTCCTCACGCAGCAAGAAGGCATGAAGAGCCGTTCGGCTGTGCAGAAGATCATTGAAGCCGGTTTGGTACGTATCGCCGGAAAAGTCATGGACCGCTCCGGTTGGATGCTGAAGGGTGGCGAAAAAGTCGAAGTCACCACACCTCCGCCGGTCGATATGGACCTAGGTGTGGCGAGCAATCTGAAATTGGAAGTTCTGCACGAGGACGACGACTGTTTTGTCATCAACAAGCCCGCCGGCGTTGCCGTACACCCGGGTACCGGCATGGCGCCCGACGAAGTGACGATCCTGCACGCCATTCAGCCCATGTTCAAGAAGTGGAAGCTGCCGTTCTCCCCCGCCGAGGTGCTGGTGCATCGGCTGGATAAGGAAACGACGGGTTGCATGCTCATTGCCAAGAATCCCAAAGCTCATCTGGCGCTGCAGCAGCAATTCCAGGAGCGCTCGGTGAAGAAGTCGTACCTTACGGTCGTGGCCGGACTCCCCTCCCCTGCGACTGCAATGATCGACGCCCCGATTGGTCGTCATTCGGTAAAGCGCACGACCATGTCGGTTTTGCAACACACCGAGGCTCGTTCCGCTCAAACCACGTACAAGACGCTGGATTCCGCCGAAGGCGCCGCGTTGGTTGAGTGCGACCTGCACACCGGCCGCACGCACCAAATCCGCGTGCACATGACCAGCATCGGACACCCGGTGCTTGGTGACTCCACGTACACCGCCAACCGCGCCGAGAACCTGGCAAAAGCACTGGGCATCGATTTCCTGTGTCTGCATGCCTGGAAGCTGTCGTTCGATTCTCCCGTGAGCGGCAAGCGTGTGAACGTGAAAGCGCCCATGACGAAGAAGTTCGTGAACTTGCTGAAGAAGCTGGGGATGAAAGTGCCCGCCTGACGCCCGCCGGATTCCAAGGAGTCCGAAGAAACCAATGAGTCCAGGGATGCGCTTTTTTAAAAGCAGGGGGTTCGTTGAACTCCTTGGGCTCTTTGGAATCCTTATTTCGTGTACGTCATCGTGTACTCCAGCACATCCAGAATCTCGCCGTCGGCGTTGCGCGAGACGATGCGGTACGTGTTCTTGCCCTCCTTCATGGTCGTCAGATCCACCGAAGCGATGTAGTTCCAGGTGGTCTTGCCGGCCAAATACAGCGACAACGTGTAGCCGTTCACCGAGATACTGGCGGTATTGGCCGAGGTCGTCCCCTCGATGACGACTTCTTTCTCCGTTACTTCGGCAGCGGTGCCTGCGACCGGAGCGGTGACTGTCAGCGTACCGGGAGTCAGCGGTGCGTTCTGTTTCAGCGGCGGCTGCGATGCGGCACTGCTGCTGGTTGTCGGAAGGGGCGTAACCGAGGCGACGGCAGCCGGATCTACGACAATCGTGATGTTCGTGGGCGTGCTCTTGCGGCCGTTTTCATCCAGCGCGTAGATGGTGAACACGTTCGAGCCGCGAATCAGGTTGCCGATATTCACGCTCGCGAGATAGCTCCACGTTTTGGCACCCGGCTTGTAGAGCTGCAACTTGTAGTCGTTGACCATAATCGCTGCGGTGCCGACGGGGGCCTCGCCGGTAATTTCAATTTCTTCCAATGCAGTCGTCAACGTGCCGCCCGAGCCCACCGGCGACGTCATGCGCACGGGGGTGAACGGCTTCAGTTCACGCAACACGGTGCGGTCGGCCTCGGCCAACGTAATACCCTGCGGGTCTTGGGCTTCCACATGAATCAGCGTGCTCTCTTCGTCTTCCAGGGCCAGCTCCAACGTGAACGTGCGATCGGGTTTGATCGGCGCGTTGTAGCTGTTCACCAGCACGCTTCGAATGCGCTGGCTGGTTTTGCCACTCACCGTTACCGACTTCGTGCTCACTTTCTGGCGGTTTGCCGGAGCGGTGAGGGTTAAGTCCTCTCCTTCGGCGATGGCGGTCGAACCGGTTCCCACCGTTGCGGCCGTCGGCAGCACCAAATTGGAAAGCTGTGCGTAGCTTTTGGCCAAGAAGTCATCCTTCAGGCTGTCTGCCGTAATCGGGTCGCGGAAGGAGTACGGGTCCGCACCGCCGGCAATCTGGCGCTTGGCGTCGTCGTTCAGTATCAGCATTTGTCCTTCGCCCACAATCACCTGCGACAAGTTGCCGGCTTTCACGTTCTTCAAATGCACCGAGAGTCCGACGCCGGAGGATTTAATGACGGTAATGCCGTCCATGGCGATCATCGCGCTGGCATCGGCCGGAATTTCTACGGTGTACGAGGCGGTGGAAACGCGGCGCGTAATGGCGCCGGAGAACACGGCCAGGTTCGGCGTGGCAACCCACACGCGACCGGACTTCAGCGTGAATTCCACGGTGGAAGACTGGCCGGTGACTTTGTCGCTGCGGTCGATTTGGACTTCGCTGGATTGATCCAGTCGTACGCGGCTGCCGTCGAAGAATGCCAACATGGCATGGACTCCCGAACGAGCGGCAACACCGTCGCCGGGGTACATTTTCAAATTGTGCTCGCCGCGCTGCCAGTCACTCTGTTGCAGAGAAACCTGCACGCCGTCGCCGTTCGTTTGTTCGAGGGCCAAAACCGCGCTTGTTCCGCGACCGACGGAATCGTCGAATAACGAGAACACGCGGTTGCCGAGGTACCAGATGATCACGAGCACCAGTGCACCGATCACGAACCGAAGCACGTAGCGTGGACGGGGTTCGGCGGTACCGAACGATTGTCGCCGATGGCGCCTGCTTCGAAGCATGGTTGGTGATAGTAAGCCCGTTTTACAGAGATATGCAAGGTGGCGTACAGCAAAATGACTGGTGGCCATGGCGCTGCTGGTGGCTGGTATGGTCTTCCTCAGCCAGCGGTCACACGCTCCACTTCCTGAATTGTCGTTACGTTATTGGCGACCATTTGCTTGCCCCAATCGTGCATGGTTAAGAATCCCTCTTTGCGTGCGGTCTCCATGATTTCGCTGGAGCTGGCTTGCAGAAGAATCTGATTGCGCACGGCCGGTGTCGCAACGAGCAACTCCGGCAAAGTGCACTGGCCGGTGTAAAAGAGTTTCTCGTTCAACTCGTCGTGCTTGTTCACTTCGTTGCGGAACTCGGGGTTAATGGTGCGCACCAAGCGTTGGGCCAGCACTGCGCGCAGAGCCGGAGCGAACGTATAGGTGGACACACCCATGGACAGCAAGCGTGGAATGGCCTCGATTGCCGAGTTGGTGTGCAGGGTGGCCAGCACCAAGTGACCCGTCAGCGATGCATCGATTGCCGTCTGCGCCGTTTCTTGGTCGCGGATTTCTCCAACCAGAATGATGTCCGGGTCATGACGCAGAATTGCGCGCAGGCCGTTGGCGAAGGTGTATCCGTGCTCGGAGTCGATCTGGCTCTGGATGATGTCCTTCAGCTCGTACTCGACCGGATCCTCCAGCGTGATGATGTTACGGTCTTTGCCGGCCAAAGTGGATAAGAGCGCGTAGAGCGTGGTTGTCTTACCCGATCCGGTCGGACCCGTAACCAGAATCATGCCGTTCGGGAGCTCCGACAGTTCCATGAGCTTCTTTTTAATATCGGGCGGGAAACCCAATTTTTCCAGCGGAACAATACCGCGCTGCGGGTCCAGGAAACGCAGCGTGAACGCCTCACCGAAACGACTTGGCAAGCTGGCGACACGCACGTTGATCAGGCGGCCGAATGCCGGGAAGGTGTACTGTCCGTCCTGGGCGATGGTTTCTAAGTTCAGCTTTAGTTTAGATTTGAATTTGATGCGACGCTGCATGGTCAAAAAGTTTTCGTGCGTCATTTCAAACAGTTTCGTCAAAATGCCGAGTTCGCGCCATTCCACCTTCACCGCGTGTTTTTGCGGGTTGATGTGGATGTCGGAAATGCCGTTGCGGATTGCTTCCTGCTCCAAGGTGGAGAGCATCTCCTCTCCCTGCAGGGCGCTGATCTTTTTGACGTCTATTGTTGGCATCACACTATTGTAGCACAAAATCGTCTTTTCTGCTATACTGAAGCCAATATCCACAGCAAACCCACATGCAATCGACTCCCACTCCAGACCTGTTCCCGTTTTCTGCCGAACCTACCGCTCGCGTTGAGGGCGACGCCACGTTGTCTGGTAACGAGGCCGAGGCCAAGCTGAAGGCCGATACGGACCTTCCGGTGGCAACGGGCCGACGTACGACGCTCATTGAGCAGTTCATTCGCAATCGCCCCGACAGCAAGGGTGCGAAATTGTTGGGTATTGCCGATCGCCTGAAGGCGCTGTTCGTGAATCCGCTCACTCCAGAAGGCCAGGCACGCATTAATAGGAACCGCGGTCTTGGTATTCTCGGTTCTTTGCTGGATGTGTTCGCGGCGATTAAAGGAGATTCCGCCGGAACCACTGCTCTTCGCACGGAACTTGGCATTCAGCCGACTGGCGTACCCAGTGCAGCTCCTCGCGTGGGAGTGACTCCGGAAACAGGTGTTCCTCCGCCTCCTCGCAACGAAGTCTAACCACAGTTAAATTAAACCCTCGCCCCACTTGAGCTTGTTGCGCAACGTGGCGAAGAAGGTGTCTTCTTTGCGGCGCACGAATCGCACGGATTGCGATGACAGCGTTGCCTGTACGCGGTCGCCGCGCTTCAGCGTCACGTACGTCTGGCCATCCAGCGTCAGGCTTACCTGCACGTCGCTGAATTTGTTCTGTTTGGTGAAGATCGTCACTTCAATCAGGTGATCGGAAGGCAATACGAGCGGTTTCTGGCTGAAGCTGTGCGGGTTGATGGGCGTCAGGATGGTTGCGTGCAACTGCGGGTGCACCACGGGTCCGCCGGCTGCCAGCGAGTATGCGGTGGATCCGGTGGGCGTGGCGATAATCACGCCGTCGGCATGGAACGTGGTCAACGGGTCGCCGTTCACGGTCGTTTGCAGATCGATAAGGCGTGAAATTGCTCCTTGAGAGACCACCGCCTCGTTCAAGACGCGGCCGCGGAACAATTCGTTTTTGCCTCTATACGCCACAATGTCCAACAAGCCTCGTCGTTCCAGAATACCCTTTCCAGCCAGGAGTTTTGGAATCAACTTCGGTGCTTCGGAGACCGATACCTCGGAAAGAAAGCCAACCGTCCCGCGGTTCACGGAGAGAATCGGCACATGCATGTCGGGCATTTCGCGGACAGTGCGCAAAATGGTGCCGTCGCCGCCGATCACCACCAACAAATCGATGTCCGTGGTTTTGTCGTATGTTTTGCATTTCCGCAAAGACGGTATGCGGCAGCGACTCGGGTCGAGCAACAGTGTGGCACCTGCTTTCAGAATGGCTTCGCCGACAATGCGGACTCCCTCGTCTTTCTCCGCCAAATCAGACCGCGCGGTAAGGCCGATGGTCTTGTATTGCAGGTTCATGGGGGAAGAATAGCACGTTCGAGCTTTACGCTATGAGCACTGGGTCTCGTAGCTCGAAGCTCATCGCTCTTCGCGC
This sequence comes from uncultured Candidatus Peribacteria bacterium, assembly GCA_964448405.1. Lineage (GTDB taxonomy): Bacteria > Patescibacteriota > Gracilibacteria > Peribacterales > Peribacteraceae > DAORHV01. Next base: position 47,230 of record CAYUVW010000005.1, read on the forward strand.
CCCGGTTCAGGGTGACATCGAGCCTCGTTTTTGCTACGATTTCAACGATGTTCGACAAGCTTCTCCGCGGCCTGAAGTCCATGGAACTCGAGGATCAGATTTTGCATGCTGGCGTGCTTGTCACGGCGGTTGGCATCTTCTTCCCGTGGTTCGGCGATCAGCGCTTCGGTACGTCGCAGGTTTGGAGCGGCTTCGATTACTACACCGGCTATATCGGCTGGGTTGTTTTCTTGTTGCAGCTCTTCATGATCGCCATGACCATTTCCCCCATGGTTGGCGGTCCGGTGTTGGTACGGAAGTCATCGCGGCCCACCGTCCGATTTTCCCTGTGCTGCATAACGGTCATTCTTTTGGCGGCAGCGTTCAGCGTGTTGCTGAGAATTACGTTCGAAGTTTCCGGCGCCGATATCCGCATGGGCATTTATTTGTCTCTGATCGGCAGCTTCGTCGCCTTGCTGTATGCTTTCCTTCGTCAGCGACAACACGAGCGCAGCAAGGTCCGTGAATTGTTCCATCATCCCGACGAGGACCTCGTCATAAAGCGACAGCCGGCCGCTCCCGAGCCCGATGCAGACGCTCCCCCACCTCCGCCACCTCCTCCTCCGCTGCAACCCGAGGATCATAATCTTTTCTCCTGACCATGACTGATCTGCAACCTGAATCAAAGCCGACCTACAACGATAACGATTTGGTGTATGTCGATCCCGAAACCCGCACCGTGGTGGGCTTGGTCGAATGGGCCAAAGATGAAAAACCGAAATCGAAGAATTATGTCATGCCTCCACCGGAGCCGGTTGACCCGAAGAACCCCGGCAAGAAGCCACGCGGCGGCGGCTGGCACCGTAAGCATTACCCGTGGGGCACGTACCGCAGCATGAAGCGCATCTACAAGCTGGAAGGCAAGATGAAGGACGCCGAGCCCAACCGCACGCTGGAAGAAGTGCTGCCCAAGGCGCTGACACAGGCGTTTTGGAACGACTGACGCAAGAGTCCAAAGAGTTGAACGAACCCCTGCCATGTAAATGACGGCGTTTCCTTGGAATCTTTGGACTCCTTGGACTCTTATTTTCCAGAAAGCACCTTCGCCACCCGCGCTACTTCCTTCTTCGCCCCCACGATAATCGGCGTGCGCTGGTCAACATCGTGAATTTTTACGTCCAAAATCGACTGCGTGCCGTCGCTGCTGGCTCCGCCAGCCTGTTCCATGATGTACGCGAACGGTCCGCACTCGAACAACAGGCGCAGCTTGCCCTTGGGGTATTTGCTGCCGCCGATGTTGGTGAAGATGCCGGCGCCCTTAATGAGCATGTGGTGGATGTCGGGCACCATGCCGCCGGAGTAACGCAGTGTGTGGCCTTCATCCAGCCAGATGTTCATCATCTTGCGATACGCAGGTGTGTCCACCACCGCACGCAGGTTGCCCGGTGCGTAGGTCTTCACCTCGTCGCGCATGGTCAGGTTCCTCTGCAGCAAAATGAACTCGCCGACTTCGTTTAAGTAGAACGCGTGGGCTCCTTTGCCGGTGCTGTAGACCAGAATGGTGCGCGGGCCGTAGACCACGTACAGCGCGGCGACCTGATCGCGCGGCGTTTTGCCCATGACGTCGCCTTTCTCGTAAATGCCGAAAATGGAACCAATCGCCAAGTTGCAGTCCACCAGCGACGAACCATCGAGCGGATCGAACACCACCAGGTATTTGCCGTCGTCGTTCAGCTCCTGGATCATTGCCTCTTCCTCGGATGCGATGCTGTGCACCAAGCGACTCTCGCACAATTCGCCTTTGATGATGTTGTTGCTCAATACATCCAGCTTCAATTGCTCCTCGCCGAACGTGTTGGCAGAACCGGCCAGGCCCAGGTCGGTGGTGCGGATGGCGTTGTGCACGTATTTGCTCGCGCGCGACAAATCCAAAATCAAATGGCGGAGCGAGTCGGGCGTTCCCGACGAGAACAGGTGGTGGTTCAGCGAGACGCGCGTCGGGAGGATGCAGGTGGCCATAAGAAAAGCGGAGGAAATTACAGCATACCGCCGACGCGGTTGACGATTTCAGTTACGCGCATGGCGTAGCCCCATTCGTTGTCGTACCAGCTGAGCAGCTGTACGAGTGTTCCGTCGATGACGGCGGTGGAATCCATGTCGACGGTGCTGGAGTGTGAGTCGGAGACGAAGTCCGCCGACACGAGCTGGTCTTTTTCCATACCCAGGATTCCCTTGAGCGGTCCGTTGGTGGCTGCGGAGAGTGCGGCGTGAACTTCTTCAATCGACGTTTTGCGCTTCACTTCCATAGCCAGGTACGCGGCCGAGACGTTCGGCACCGGAACGCGCAGGGCCATGCCGTCGATCTTGCCTTGCAGGTGCGGGAAGATTTTGGCGCAGGCTTTTACGGCACCGGTTGTAGACGGAATAATGGAGAGAGCGGCGGCGCGCGCGATGCGCACCTTGGAGCTGTCGGTGGAGTTATCCAGCAGATTCTGTGACGTGGTGTAGGCGTGCGTGGTGCAGACCAACCCTTTCAGAATGCCGAACTTCTCGTCCAGCACCTTGATCACCGGCGCGATGCAGTTGGTAGTGCACGAGGCGGCGCTGACGATGGGCAACGCACTTTTCAGCATGTCGTCGTTCACGCCGCGGACGATCATGGTGGTGTCGTCCTTAGCCGGTGCGGTAATGACCACAGCCTTGGCTCCGGCATCCAGATGAGGCCTTGCGAGTTCACGTGTGCGGAATTTACCGCTGGCTTCCACCACCACGTCCACGCCGAGCTTCTTCCAGGGGCACTTGCCCGGATCGCGTTCGCGGATGACCTGTACCGGCTTGCCGTTCACCATCAGGTGATCGCCGTCGACTTCGACTTGTCCGCCGAAACGCCCGTGCAGCGTGTCGTACTTCAAAAGATACTCGCGCATCTTGGCGTCGCTGGACGCGTTGATGGCGACGACTTGGGCGGCGGAACCGTAGTGTTCGAGTAATTGGCGATGAACGATGCGCCCGATTCGTCCATAGCCATTGATGGCGACTTTCAGCATGAGTGGATGATACACCAAGCAGGTTAACGTTCAATGAAGGAGCCTCGGGAGGAGTCCAACGAAGCCAAAGAGTCCAAGGAAAGCAGTCGTTTGTTGGACTCTTGGGACTCATTGGAGTCTTTGGAATCACCGCGAGTCCGCATTAGCCATAGATTCCCACCAGCACTCCGAGCAACGCCGCAAACGCCCCGATGATCCACAGACGCATGGTCACCTTGCTTTCGCCCCACTCCAAGGCTTCCAGGTGGTGGTGGAACGGCGCCGACTTGAAGACCTTCTTGCCGTTGCGCAGGCGCTTGCTGGTCAGCTGAATGATGACGGAGAGCATCTCGATAACGAATACGAAGCCGATGAGCGGCAATACCAGCACGCGGTCGATCATGAATGCCATGACCGCCAGGGTCCCACCCAGTGCGAGTGAGCCTGTATCGCCCATGAAGAACATGGCCGGCGGTACGTTGTGCCATAGGAAGGCCGCAATTGCACCGGCAACAACGCCGCAGAAGCCGGCAAGTACGTAGAGTCCCGACACGTACGCAATCACGCCGAATGCACCGAATGCGGCAATCAGCAGACCTCCAGCCAGTCCGTCCAACCCGTCGGTCACGTTGACCGCGTTGGCGGTGCCGATGAGCACGAAGATGACGAACGGAATGTACCAAATGCCCAAGTCCAGCATGGCGGGTAGATGCAGCGCGGATGCAAATGGGATGTGTACGGTTTGGTTGCCCAATCGGAAATAGAACCAATACGCCGCCAACGCACTCATGGCGATAAGAATGAATAGCTTGGGACGCGCATTCAGACCCCGGCGCTTGCCTTGGGAAATGAGCAATTTGTACATGCTGCGGTCGACAAATTTTCCACCGAACGCCAGTACCAACAGGCCGCCGACGGCAAGCAGGGCAATGGCCGCAAGAACCGAAACTTCCACGGCGATGGGCGTGGGCAATCGGGAGAAATGTTGCAGCGGCGACATTGCGCCATAACTGCGCCACAAAATAAACCCGACGCCGCCGATGGCCAGCGTGAGCAGTGTTGCAATCACTCCTTTGATGCGCGGCATGATCTTGCCGATTTGCACTTCGTCACTCCCCACGATGTTCAGGTAGTCGTCTGCGGCTCCAAGAATGCCGAAACAGACCATCATGGCCAGCGGTAGGTACACTTGTCCACGCTGCAAGAGAGATTGGTCTACGCTGCCGGAGAATGACAGTAGACGTGATACCAGCACGGTGAGAAGAATCGATCCCCAGATGAGCAGGCCTCCCATGGTCGGTGTGCCGGCCTTGCTTTTGTGGTAGGTCAGAAACACGCTGGCCGATCCCCCATCCACAGCTTCCACACGCAGTTGCTTGCCCAGTTTGTAGCGACGCAAGAATCCGACGAACCAGGGTGTCATCGACAATGCGATGGCAAAGGACAAGAACGTGTAAAAGAGAATTTCTCCCAGCGAAAACGGAGGGCGCGCGGCAAGGTTGAGCATAGAAGGAGTCTATGTCAGTTCCCGACGTGAAGGAATTTGAAATTTTCGCTACTCAGGGTCCTATTCATCGTCGCCGCCGGGCACCGACCAGCGTTGACCGGAGTTCGCAGCAACGTTGGCCTTTTTCGTGTTGGAAATGGCCTTGGCGGTATTCGAGTGCGACTTGTCGATATCGTAGAAACGCAGCTGTTCTTTCTTGAACAAGAGTTCCACGCGGCCAGTCGGACCGTTGCGATGCTTGCGGATGTAAATGTCGGTAATGCCGGGACGGTCGGAGTCTTCTTCGTAGTAGTCCTCGCGATACATCATCAGCACCACGTCGGCGTCCTGCTCAATGGAGCCGGATTCGCGCAAGTCGGACAACTGTGGAATGTTTCCCGGACGGCTTTCCACCGCGCGCGACAGCTGCGACAGGGCCACAATGGGAATTTTCAGCTCGCGACCGAGCATTTTGAGTGAGCGTGAGATTTCCGAAATTTCCTGCACGCGGTTGCCGACGAAACTCTGGTTGCCGGTGCTCATGAGCTGCATGAAGTCGATGATGATCATGTCCAGACCATGCTCCATTTGCAGGCGGCGGGCCTTTGCGCGCAACTCCGGAATGGACGAGCCCATGGAGTCGTCGATGAAGATGTTGGCTTTGTTCAAGTCGTCCATAATCGGTCCCATGTTCTGAAAGTCGCTGTCGTCGAGTTTGCCTTTTTGCAGCTTCCAGCTGTCCACGCCGAGCATGGATGCAAACAAACGGTCGACCAGTTGCTCTTTGCTCATTTCGAGCGAGAAGATGGCGATGGTCTTGTTGTGCTTGATTGCCGCGTTTTGGGCGATGTTCAACGACAAGGCGGTCTTTCCCATGGAGGGGCGGGCGGCAATGATGATCAGGTCACTCGGCTGGAAGCCCGATAGCTTGCTGTCTAGGTTGAAGTAGCCCGTGGGTACTCCTTTGACCGGGTTTTCATCCTTTGATTCGTGCATTTCGGCAAACTTCTCATAGCGCAGACTGAGGATGTCGCGAATATGGACGAACTTGTCTTTCAGGAAGGTTGCCGAAATGGTGAAGACAGTTTTTTCGACTTGTTCCAGCAACTCGGGGATATCGCGGTCCACTTCGTACCCTAGGCCCTTGATCTTCTCTCCGGCCTGGATGATACGGCGGTGAATAGCCTTGGTTTTTACGATTTGGGCGTATTTGGTCACGTGAGCCGACGTCGGCACCTTCGACGCCAGCTCGGCAATGAAGGCGCTGCCACCGACGGCTTGAATTTTCTTTTCGTCGGCGAGCTTGTTGCTGACGGTGATAATGTCGATCGGTTGGTGACCCTGGTACAACGCAATGACTGCGCCGTAGATGGTGCGATACGTCGGGTCGTAAAAATCCTCCGGCGCCAGGAAGTCGGAGATTTTGATGATCGCTTCCGGGTCCAACAAGACAGCACCAATGACGGTCTGTTCAGCCTCGATGCTCTGCGGTTGGACGTCGAGAAGTGGTGCGGCCATGGGTGACTGACTATAGCCGTGGGTACAGAGGTATTCCTATGGTTTTTCGAGAAACTCCCTTGTCTTCTTTCCCATCCTTTTCCACATTTTTCCACCGGTCTTCCACGGGTTATCCACGGTTTTCCACAGAGGGTGTTCCCTCCACCCCCTGTGGATGTGTCATCGCTCTAGATTTCACTGAGACGCTTCACCGCGGCGCGGATTTCCAAGTCGAGCTTGTCGGCGACTTTGGGGTTGGATTTCAGGTACATACGTGCTGCCTCGCGGCCCTGACCGAGCGTGGTCTCCCCCATTCGGAAGTATGCGCCGGACTTTTCCAGCTGGCCGTACTTCACACCCAGGTCCAAGATGTCTCCTTCGCGAGAGATGCCCTGAGCGTAGAGAATGTCGAATTCGGCCTGGCGGAACGGCGGAGCGACTTTGTTTTTCACTACTTTCACGCGGGTGCGGTTGCCGACGATTTCTTGTTCGCCATCACCGGTCTTCTCGGACAACTTGTCAATGCGACGGACGTCCAGGCGCAGCGAAGCGTAGAACTTCAGCGCGTTGCCGCCGCTGGTGGTCTCGGGGTTGCCGAACATCACGCCGATCTTCATGCGCAGCTGGTTAATGAAGATGACAGTGCAGTTGGTCTTGCTGACAATGGCGGTCAATTTGCGCAGTGCCTGGCTCATCAAGCGGGCCTGAAGACCCATTTGGGGCTCGCCCATCAGTCCTTCGATTTCGGCGCGCGGCGTAAGGGCTGCAACGGAGTCGATGACGATGATGTCGATACCGCCTGAGCGGACGAGTGTTTCAGTAATCTCCAATGCCTGTTCGCCGTCATCCGGCTGTGAAACAAGGAGGTTATCGATGTCTACACCGATCTTCTTGGCGTACGAGGTGTCCAGCGCGTGCTCGGCGTCGATGAATGCTGCGCGGCCACCCATTTTCTGTGCCTGGGCGATGGCATGCAGGGCAAGCGTGGTCTTACCGGACGATTCCGGACCGTAGATCTCGATGATGCGGCTGCGCGGAATACCGCCGCCAAGTGCCAGGTCCAGGCTCAATGAGCCGCTGGAGAAGGTCTCGATCTTGTTGCTGGCGTGATTGCCCATCTGCATCACGGCGCCGGCGCCATACTGTTTTTCGATCTCGGCGAGTGCAGTCTTTACTGCGGCGTCTTTGGCGTTGAGGAGAGCGGAGCCGCCCTTGGAATCATCGCGCTTGGCTGCGGCTTTCGTGGTTGTGACAACGGCCGTTGTGTTGCCATGGGAAGAGGATGCTACCTTGGTCATTGGAGAGTAGTGAAAGAAATAGAGAGGTGTAAGATCGTTCACCCGCACTCTCTCAAAAAGACTATTCTTGGTCAAATAGTATCGCTTGCAAATGCGAAATTCCGTTTCAGTGTACTATCGTACACCCTGCTAACGTTTCCGGCATTTTCCAATGTTTTCTTTGGCGTCGAAGACGTCGCAATAGTAGCCCTGCGGACACAGGATTCCGGCTGAGCCACCGCATGGTTGCGTGGTTGTGGAGCCACTGCCGCTACTTGCCATGCTCGAGGAGCTGGATGCGCTAAAGGAGAGCGAGGCCAACAATGCAGTGTATTGCTCGTGTTGCAACTCGGTGTCGTCGCCGGATGGCGTGTATTTTATGCGAATCACTTGGCTGTTGCGCAAAATATGAACCTCTTCGCCACCGGCAGTGACGTTGCGCAACTTCACGGCCACATTTCCCGCAACAACCGTGGGGATGCCTTCAGGCAAGCCCGTGGCGTCGATTGCGTCCAGCGTAAGCACCGTGCCAGATCCGGCATCAGTCGCGATAAAGCTGATGCTTTTGTCCGCGCTGGTTGCCAGCCATGACTCGGGGGCCTTGAGTGACAGCGACAGCCCTTCGAGCTTCCATTCTTTCGGTGTGTCGATGACTTCGGATACGCTCACGGACTGTACGGAGAGCACCGGCAAATACTTCGGACTGACGTTGGGCTGCAAATCACCGGTGACATTCACGCGTTTGCCGGAAAATTCCTGCAAGTTCACGGTTTTGCTTTCCAGGTAGTACGCGGCCTTCCCCCCAGCAAATAACACATGTGTTCCGCGGCGCACCAACGAGACGCCCGTCGCCACCAGCGTGCCGGTTTCACTCAGCGGGCCGTAGGTGTACTGCACCGTATCGCCGCCTCCCCCGCCGCAAGCGGACAAGAGTAGAAGCGTGGTCAGGGCACCGGTGAGGATGGAGAGGTTGAGGGTTCGCATGGGAGACGCAGTATAGCATGAAATCATGAGCATTTTATGCCCTTCCACATCATAACCGTAGCGGCGATACCGTATCGCCGCACCTCAGAATGAGCTTTTTCCTTTCCACTTTTTGAAAAGTGGAGCAAAACGTCGCGCGGCGGTCCGGCTGGCCTGCGCTCCACGCGCCTCACAGCCCTAAAAGTCCGGACTCGCTCGCTGCGGCGAGCTCAAACAGGCGGACTTTTTTCACGGGCTGTTTCGGCGGGAGCGCGACGGCACCGGCCCGATGCGCGACACTGCCCTCCCGTGTCCATCCTCCGAAGAAGACGGAAACCTCAGGGAGTGGTTCTTTCGAATCCCTGGAGTCGTCGGAGTCCAGGGCTGGACACAAAAAAGCGGCCTTGCGGCCGCCTTTTGCAATCGATGGTGAAAGGATTACTCCTTGGACGATCCGCTCTTCTTCTTGCTCGGATCGAAGTCGTAGACGGCGCGACCGACGCGGACGAAGTACGGCATCTTCTGCAGGTTCAGCGAGATGGTGCCGACCTTCACGGTGCGCTGCTTGGAAACCTCTTCAATGATTTGCTTCTTGGACAAAGCACCCTTCTCCTTCAGGATTTTCTCGATAACGTCGGCGACGGTTCCCGGCTCGTAACCCCACTCACGCAGAGCGTAGAGACCGCGGCCCACCAAAACGAACTGCGGATAGCGGATGAGTTCGTTGTGGACGGCTTGGACGGTGACGTTTTTGTGGTCGAACTGAGCTTCCTTAATGCGGTTGGCGATCTCCATGAAGTGGAGCGGCTGACCGGCCTTCTTCAGGATGATCTCCACTTTGTCGCGGATGGAACGGGGGCGGACGAAACGCCACTCGGTGAGTCCCCAACCTTCGGAAATCTCGCGCAGGCGCTCATCGATGGAAAGGCAGGACAAAATCAGTTCCGGGCTTGGTGTGCGGCCTTCGAAGGCGGGCATGGACTGGATCGACGAGACCAACTCGGCGCTCTTCATACAAGCATGGCGCTTGTTGAGGAACTTCACGGCCAGGTCGATGATCGAGTTCACATCGTCCTGTGCCAGGGTTGCCAGACGCCAGAACGGCTTGCAGGTCATGCTGCGTCCCTCACTCGAAAGCTCGCTGTCGATGCTGAACGACAAGCGCAGAATGGCGCCGTCGACGACGGGTGTGCCGGGCAAACGCTTCAAAACGGAGGAAATGAGTTCACTTCCCAGCATGACGCCTCCGTGAGAGCGCAGGATGCCCTTGGCCATTTCGTTCACTTCGTTGAGCTTGGTGGTGCGGACGGTGCGGCGCAGCTTGGAGAGCGCAATGCTCTCGATCTGGCGAATGCGTTCACGAGTCACGTTGAAGTGCTTGCCGATTTTCTCGAGCGTTTGCTTCGAATGTCCCGCGATTGCGAAGCGTCGTTTGATCACCTCCGTTTCTTTCTGCGTTAACACCAGGAACAAATCACTCAGAAGTTCCTGAAGATTGATCGAAATCTGCGCCTTGCCGGTGGCAGGCGTCGCGGATGTGGAGGTGGTCGTGGACATAATTCAGCGGGAATGAAGTGAACTAGCTTGTTCTACCAGAAGGTTGACAGGAAATAAAGATCAACTTGCGTTCCGCCCCAGAGGGTGCGGAGTTTTCTTGTGTACAAGAGCGAAAGAACAGTGTGGGACCACCCAAAAGGTTCCTATAATATAATCTTTTCACAGTTTGTCAATACCCATTTTGTAAGCGCTCCAATGCGATCTGCAAAATGGCAAGTGCCGAACGCGCGTCGGGGTCGACGCGGGCACCATCGCGGTGAATGGATGTGAAGCGCTCGTCAATAAATTGGATCGGCAGTTTGCATGCGTTTTCCAGCTCCGCCGCGGCTTTGCGCACCTTGCCGGATTGTTCGCCTTCTTCTCCACCGGGCAGCAGCGGCAGTCCCACAATGAGCTTGGTGATTTTGCGTGCAACAACAATCGGCTTGATCGCGGCAACCAACTCCCCCACTGTTTTATGATCGACGGTATTCATGGAAAAAACGATGCCGGTGGCGTCGTCGCCGTAGGCTACGCCGGTGTGCCGGTTGCCGATGTCGAGTGCGAGGAGTGGAGCCATTCGTACCGAGTGTGGCAGCGGCCGAAGTGATTGTCACGAACAGGAGTCCAAACAGCCCAACGATTCCAAGGGAAAAAAAAGTCCAAGTTTCCTTGGACTCTTTGGTTACCTTGGTTTCTTTGGACTGCTTATTTCTTCTTCTGGGCGAACAGCTTGGCCAGGTTGGACTTCTTGCGGGCAGCGTTCTTCCAGTGGATGAGGTTCTTCTTGGCGGCCATGTCGATTGCCTTGTATGCGGAGGACAACGACTTCTGGGCGTCATCGGCCTTTCCAGACTTGGCGAGATCGCTCGTCTTGCGGATGAGCGTCTTCATGCGAGTCTTGACCGGCTGACGTGCAGCGCGGCGCTTGAGAGACTGACGTGCGTGCTTGATGGCTGATTGGATGATCGGCATTGACTGGGTGGAATCGAAGGGTTAGAAAGCGTGGAAAGGGTAGGGAAAGCGTGAGATGAAGTCAAACCGCCTTTGTGAGACTACTGGGAAATAGCCTCGAAGATCGGCATGAAGTCCTGCTGCATGTCCTTCATCGGTTTTGCGACAGACGGCTCTTCCACGGCTACGGAAGAGACTTCTTTGCGTTCCGAAGTGATGGTGAGGTCGATTGCCGGGCTACCCAGCAGCGAGGCATGAATTACGCTGTCGAACTTCGTATTCTTGAATGAGTTGCTGAACAGTAACTTGAACGACTCGATGGTAATGACGGAAGCGCCGGACGGAATGCTGATGCTGCCTTTGACATCGATCTCCGTGTCGTCGGCCTTCAGAATGTCCAGATCGACGCTCAGTGCCGTTGCGGTGTCCTGGTACACGACCATGGTGAACTTCTTGGTGGTCATCGTACCTTCGGCGACCTTCTTGTCCGACGAGAGCAGCGTGAAGGCATCGCCCTTCTTCTCGAAGGAAACGTTTTCCGTCGGAGTCTTGGGGTTGCTCACCTTGAAGTGTGCATCGCCGTTGCGGTTCATGAGTGCGTCGATATCCAACACGACGACTCCGCCCGTGTCGGTGGCCTGACCGATGAAACCGCGCGGGTGAAAGGATTCTTTATCGGCATACAAAATGCCTTTCAGCGACCCCATCTCCTCCACGCTGGCGCGCATTTCAGTCTTCATGTCTTCGAATTCGCTCTTCATGTCCGGGTTCATGCCGGTCGGATCGTTCTGCTCCATGGCGTACTCCATGAATGCCTCGATGGTTGCGGCAAGCTTCTGCTTGTCGGCTTCCACGCGCACGCGGTACATGCCGTCTTCTTCCGGCAGCAGTTCCACCGCGGTCCACAGGTGCGCGTTCTGCATGAGCGTTTGCATTTTCTTGCTGGAGTCGCGGTACTGGGCGACGGACCGTTCAATCAAACTCTCGACGGTGATGGGTGTGGCGGACGGATCACCTTTGGTGCCTTCGGCGATCATGTCGTTGATTTCCTTGAACGTGGCCATGTACCAGGCCGACGAGACCTTCTTGTCGAGTGCGACCTCACTCTTCCCCGGTTGCTTGATGAGCAGGTTGGCGACATTCAGGAAAATTTTGGCGTTCGTACTGCGCACCTTGGCGGATACCGCAACACTGGCCTGTTGCATATTGGGTTCGGACGGATTCTCCGGCATGACGCCGAACATCTCGCCCGGAGCCATGGCTGCCAAGTTGAAGTCTACGTTGGCGTCGAATTTTGGTTGCTTGGTGTCGGTGATATCCATGGATTGCTTTGTCTTCAACTCAGCCGTGATGCTGCCAGGGAAGATGTTGGCGATAGGCTGGGTTTCCAACGCGACGTTGGTGACGGTTTCGGACAAGAGCGGAGCTTGTACTTTTTCCATGTTTTTGGTGACCTGGGTCACCAGGCTCTGGTGCATCTTGTCCAGCACCTGCTCGGCGGTAAGTTGCGGGCCGCCGCCGCATGCGGCAAGCAGCGCAAGAGAAAGCAAAGGTAAGCCGAGGGCAAAGCGCTTCATAAGAATGGAGGAAGATGATATCGCACCAAATGTGCGTGTTTCGGATCGAAACGGTAGCACGGGAAATAGGTACAAGGAAGTCGAAGGTGCCGCGGACTCCAAAACAGTGCTTGCTCCTTTGATGCTGTTCCAAGCGCATGGCTGGACACCGGTGAAAGTATGCTAAGATCGCGACGTCTTCTGTGACGTACAGCTTCGTTGACGCCGTACGCCTTTTGTCCGTTTCACTCCCCTTCTCCTATGTGTGGCATCTTCGGATACATCGGAACGAAGAAGAACGCGGGATCCGTCGTTATCAGAGGTTTGAAAAATTTGGAGTACCGTGGCTATGACTCGTGGGGTGTTGCCATGCAGGTGCAGGGAGACATTCGCGTGGAAAAAGACGTTGGCAAGATCAGCGGCGTGAAGGACGAGGATTTTGCCGATGAGTCGACCATGGCCGTTGCGCACTCGCGCTGGGCCACCCATGGCGGCGTGACGAAAGAGAACGCCCATCCGCATTTTGGCGACTTGGGCCGCGTTGCGGTCGTTCATAACGGCATCATCGAGAACTTTCAGGAACTGCGGGCCGAGCTGGGTGCCAAGGGGCATACATTCGCTTCCGAGACCGATACGGAAGTCATTCCGCATTTGATCGAAGACTTCATGAAAGATGGTCTCTCGTTTCAGGAGGCGGTTCGCGCCTCGTGTAACAGATTCCACGGACGCTATGCCATTCTTGCATTTGAAAAGAGCACGCGCCTGTTGGTGGCGGCGCGCACCGGTTCGCCGCTCATCGTGGGCGTTGGCAAGAAAGATGAATTCTTCATTGCGTCGGACATCCCGGCGTTTTTGGAATACACCCGCACCGTGCAGTACTTAGACGACGGCGAGATGGTTTCCACCGACGGTACCACGATCCAGTTTCACGACATCGCCACTGGCGAGGAGCGCAAGAAGCGTAAAGTCAAAATCGATTGGGAGGTGAAGGATGTGGAGAAGGGCGACTTCGAGCACTTCATGATGAAAGAAATCATGGATCAGAAGGAGAGCATCCAGCGTGCCGTTCACCAAGACGACACGGAAATTCAGACGGTGGCCGACGCGATCCAGAATTGTCTGGGCTGCATCCTCACCGCCTGCGGCACCGCCCACAAGATGTGCATGGCCGCCGACTACTTCTTCTCGGTCGTCGCCAAGCGCCACGTGAACGTCACGCCGGCCAGCGAGTTCCCGATCTTCCACCACTTCTTAAAGCCCGAAAGCCTGATCATCGTAGTCAGCCAGAGCGGCGAAACCGCCGACGTGCTGGAGGCCATGAAAGTGGCCAAGAAAGCCGGTTCCAAGGTGCTTGCGATCGTGAACTCGGAAGGCTCGTCCGTGGCGCGCCTGGCCGACTACACGCTGCTTATCAATGCCGGACCCGAGCGCGCGGTTGCGTCCACCAAGGCCGCCACCGGTCAGATGGCCGTGCTGTTGCTGGTCGCCCACGCGGTGACGGGCAAACTGCATGAGGGACGCACGTTGCTCATGGAGACCGGCGGACAGATCAACGACATGTTGAACCCGCGCTACATCTCGCACATCCGGTCCATTGCCGCCAAGATCTACAACCACAACAACATGTACATCATCGGCAAGGGCTGGAACTACCCCATGGCACTGGAGAGCGCGATCAAAATTCAAGAAGTGAGCTACATCCACGCCGAAGGTTTTGCCGCCGGCGAACTGAAGCACGGCCCCATCGCACTCATAGAGAAAGGCACGCCGTGCATCGCACTCATGGGTAAGGATGAATTCACGACCGACATGATCAGCAACATCATGGAGCTGAAGGCCAGAGGCGCGTACATCATTGGCGTTGCACCCGAGCGCAACGAAGTCTTCGATCTGTGGATTAAAGTGCCGGATGCCGGACCCGCTCAGCCGATTGTGAACGTGATTCCGGTGCAGATTCTGGCGTACTTCTTAGCCGTGCTGCGCGGCAAGGACCCGGATATGCCGCGCAACCTGGCCAAGAGCGTGACGGTGAAGTAGTGCTGTACGAGGCATGCCCCGTTTTTCTTTGACGCGCCGAGCCATTGCAGTAACAATGTCGCCTTTTTTAGGCGCATGCTTAACTATTCCCGTGACGGCGCGACTACGACTGAACTGGCAAAAGACGCCGGATTCATCGCTACCGGCTTCACACCATCGGGAAAAGCGCTGCTGCACGACGGGCATAAGCTGACGCTAATGCATGCACTGCTGCCGCTCGACCGCCACCCGCACCTTTTTGCGGACGTGTTCATTGATGATTGTGAATTCAGCAACCAGAGCGATCCGCATGCTCCTCGCCCGGACGCGGTGCGCAGCCTGCAGGCGTCCATTAGGGATTTCGCCGTGCAGTTGTCCAAATTTACGCATAATTCAAAATTGCCGGGCCGTGTTCGTATCCGGACTATGACCGAATTCTTTGGGGAAGTGGGGTTCGACTACAACTATATGGGAACCGAACTCATGGCGTTGCTGCTGCGCAGCCGAGTCGTGCTACACGAGACGTTCAACCAAATCCTGAGTAACAACCGAGTCAAAACGTGTGCCGTACGGCCGATCTGTCCGGACTGCGGTCTCGGACGCCGTTCGACGACGGTAACGCGCCAGAGCGGGTTTCAGATTTCCACCGAATGCCGCACCTACGATTGCGATACCGGCCGATACCTGGTGGACCCGGAAGCCGGCCATACTAATTGGGCGGTGTACTACGCGGTGGTCTCGCTGATGAATCTCCTTGTCACCCGTCAATATTCCAGTGACGCGCTGGAGGTGTTGGGCGGCGACTACGGGTTGGAATGGGGCCCGAAAGACCGACCGATCGCCGAACGCCTGGAAGAGAGCGTGCGTCGCATCCGGCAGCCCGATTCGCCTCGGCTGGAGTATTTCGTCGGACAATTGTTGTGCAACGATGAAGGTCGCAAGGTTTCCAAGAGCCACGGCGACAGCAGCGCCGAGCCGCCCGATTTCGAAGCATTGTTGCAGATGATGCAGGACCGCGAGACGGTGCTAGTGCGGCCGAAGTAGCCCGGGCCCATGTCGCGCTTTCCGAAGCCAAAAGCCTTTCGAAAAAGCTGTTTTTTTGGTATACTGATCAGAAACCTTCATACCCACACCCATCATGTCGTATTCCTTCTCCGAGAACCGTTTGCTTGGTCAGCGCTTCGAAAGCGGCAGCGGTGCCGAGCGCGGCCCCGAAACCGGCATCGGCGGATTCTTCTCGTCGATTATGAGCCAGGCACGCGGCCTACTTGGCCGTTTGACTCCCGGTGGCAACAGAGATCTGCGCGGTACGGTCGATCGTTTCGGTCGTGACGTTGCCGCGGTACGTACGGGTGTTGCTCGCGACGTGCGACGCGATTTGCCGCCTGCGGTACGAGATACTCCGCAAGCGGACGCCGCATTCAAGAGTGTCGGCAACGATAGCATGGCAAAAATGCTGCAGGACTTTCAGCGCGAAAGTGCCGCACTCGACCAGCAGCGGGACAAGGTGTTTGCCGATTCGTTGGCGAAATTGGAGGCGCTGAAGCAGCAGATGGAAAAAGATGAAGCAGCAGAGGAAGCCGGTACGAAAGTAGCAGCCGCACCTGCGGTTGCCCCCGTTGTGAACACTGGAACCACGGTGATTGCGCCGTTACCAAGTGCAAGCAACGCTCCAGCCGAATTCCCGGCGACTCCCGAGGCAATTCGTGAGCGCTTTCGCTACACCGCAGAACGCTTTGGCACGCCGGAAGGTTATTCCCGCTTTCTTGCGGAACAACTGAACACCGATGATCGCTGGAATAAGTTTCTGCAGGCCATGTACGAGTACACCGAGACGACACCCGGCATTCCTGCCGAGGTTCTCAACCTCAATAACCTGCGCGACACGGATCCTTGGGTTCCACCGCTTCGATTCATGACGACGTACAACTCGAATGGGAAAATATTCGGTGACTGCGAGGATCTGGCTTTCTTTGCCACGCACATCGCGCGTTTGCAGGGAAAGAGTGCGTTCAGCGCCGGCATCGGCAGCAACGTTGGCGAGCGTCGTACCGACGGCACGTTCCGCTTGCGGGCCGACGGTGGGCATGTGTTTACCGGTTGGTTCGAGCCGGGTACGGGCGGACGCCGCGTACTGAAGCTTGTGACGACGCGTGGAATCAATAACGCGGCAGGTGCGCCCATCGGTCAGGCAGGCATGTTCACGGCAACCGCAAATGCCGGTGAGTCCGATGCACAGCTTCTTACGCGTTTGTACAACGAAGTCGCCGGTGTATCGACCACCGTTCCGGTCGGCGTACGTACGCTCGATTCCAATCATCTGCAGGCCATGCACGTGTTGACGAGCGGCAATGGATTCATTGTTCATGGAAACTTCAATCTTCTTGCACGTCATGGTGAGCTGGAGACGCTGTTGCAGCGAACTCCGCCGGACCATGCGGGCGTCGTGCGCATCGTTCGCGAGGAGATCTCCAGCGACCAGAACAACCTGGGTCTGCATGCCTCGCTGGTGCAGTTCTTGCTGCTGGCAAATGAGCGTACGGCAGTCGAACCCGCTCTGGACGGCCTGCTTGCCGCTATGCGCATGAATGCACCCGTGAGCCGTAACATTGTCACCATTTCGGCGCTGCGCGACTCACTTTTGGCCGCTGGCTTCCGTGATCCCAAGACTATGGAACTCGACCGCGTGGTTCGCACCTGGATGGAAACGAACGTGCGGCCCGTCTAACAGGATTCCAAAGAAACCAAAGAGTCCAACGATTCCAAGGAAACAGGGGGCGTTGGCTTCTTTGGCTTCCTTGGACTCTTTGGAATCCTTACTTTTCGTCCGGCGGGATACCGTAGTATTCGAACAGGAAGCTTGCGATGTCTTTAAACAGTGGAGCGGCGGACTTGGAGCCGAAGTCGTCTTTCTTGGGTCGGTCGAGCTTGATGAGAATCACGAACTTCGGGTGGTCGATGGGTGCGTAACCGGCGTACGTGGCGATGGTCGAGCCGGTGCCCGTTTCGTATTTGCCGCCGGGTCCGGCGATCTGCGATGTTCCGGTTTTGCCGGCAATGCGGTGTCCTTTTACCTTTCCGGCTTTGGCGAAGCCGTTCTGTGTGCCGCTGACGAGCATGGCGGTTACCGTTGCAACGGTTTCGGGCTTAATGACTTGCCCCACGATGGTCGGCGTTTTCTTGTCCACGGTGCTGTCGGCGTGGCGGATTTCATCGATGATCGTCGGCTTCATTAATTTGCCGCCGTTTGCCAAGGCCGAGAATGCGGTGACCATTTGAATCGGTGTCACCGAAATTCCCTGTCCATACGCCGCGGTCAGCACCAAGGCGTCGTTCCATTCGCGCCAGGACTTCAGTACGCCGGGCAGTTCGTTGTCGAGCTCGATTCCGGTGACGCTGCCGAATCCGAAGCGCGACAGTGCCGAATGGAAGAGCTTTCGCCCCAGCTTCTTGCCGATGCTGGTCATGCAGGTGTTAATGGAGAAGTCGAGACACTGCACCATCGTCACTTTGCCGTAATATGCGTTCAAGGCGTTCTTGATGGTGAAGACGTCGACTTTCACGGTGCCCGTATCGTCGTAGATGTCGCTCGGTACCACTTCACCCTGGTCAATGGCGATGGCCATGGCAATGGGCTTCATGACCGAGCCCGGTTCGTAGATTTCCTGCACTGCGCGGTTTACATACGAACCCACACCGATGTTGTTCTTGTACTTCAGCCAGACGTGCGGCCGGTCAGTTGGAAAGACTTCACGCCGGTTGTTGTCGCCCAAATAGTAGTAGTACCGCGTGACTTTGTTTAAGTCATACAAGCGCTCCAGTTCGGCTAGGCTGTTTTGAATTTCAGCCGACAATTTCTGGCGACCAAGCGGCGTAATGTCGTCGCGATACGCCTTCAGGATGCGCGTATTTGTCGAAGGATCGAATACTTCGGCAACGATGCCCGGCTCTTTGGCCGGGTCGATGTATACGGCTTCTTTATCGTAGACCGATGCGTAGGAGTTGTTGTCGAATAACGGTGCATTGGCCAATGCGATAATGCGTCCGGTGTACGGATCCATGATGATAGCTTGTCCGCTTTCGGCATCGACTTTACTGACCATGGCGGCCAAGAGATTCTCTACCTTGTTTTGCACGAATCGATCGATGGTCAGCACGATGGTCGAACCGTCGCGCGGGTCGATGAATTTCTGATCCGAAGACACGATTTGCCCACCGAACGGGTCGCTGACCGACGCGATAAGTCCTTCTTGTCCTTTCAGGATCGAATCATAGGTACGTTCTATGCCGTACTGCGGCTCCTGTAACGCGTTGATGAAACCGGTAACGTGCGAGGCGATTTGCGTATCCGGGTAGAAGCGCCAGTGCTCCGGAATGAGCGCCACGGCACGGAATGGGTCGATAATTGTTTGGCCAGCCTTCGAACGTTGGTCGCGCGGCAATTTTGCGATGCGCGCATCGGTTTCTTGTTTCGAGCTCGATTTCAATTCTTTGATTTTCATGGACAGCTGTGGCGGCAGGCGTCCCATGATCGGTACGTAGCGCAGCGGACGACGGATCATGCGGGACTTCAGCACAGCCGGGTCCTGCAACAAAATCGGCGACAGTTGTCGGGCGATGCTCGAGATGTCATTTTGGTTCGTCAGTTCCGGATTGACGTAAATGAGCGAGTCGCTTGCGTTCACGTACACTCCGGCAATATTCAGCTGAGCCACCTGCAATACCTGCTGTTTGTTTGCGCTGTACAAGAGCGGCACGAAGGACACGCGCGTTTGACGAATGCGTTCTTCCACATCTCGTGCGAAGCGGCGGCGAATTTCAGTGATGTCGGGAATGAACGTTTGATCGGTAACGAGTACGCCTCCGGAAAAACCGAGTGTATTCAGCGTAGCACCGCTGAGCGTGGCCATGGATTTTTTCATCGGATCGAACGCGTCTTTGTACAGCGAGATCAATTCATTCGGACACGACGGCGATCCGGCTCGGCAAAATTTGTCGAATTCCGGAGTCACCAGAAGGCCCGCCAATGCGTCGGCAATGCTGGCGTATTCAGCAGTCGAGACGCACGCACGTTCGTTGCAGAGCGTCAGTGGGTCCACGTACAGCAGATCCAGTGTGGTATTGGTCGCAAGGATGCTTGTTTCACCGGTTTTGCTGCTACGACTTAGGATTTCACCGCGCTTGGCAGGCAGCACCACGCCGCCGTACTGCTGAGCGAGTGCAATTTGATGAAACGTTGTGCCTTGAATGATTTGCAGATCGATAAGACGTGCGACGATGATGGCGCAACAGCACAGGAGAAATCCGTGTAAAACGAAAATGCGCCGCTCAAACGAGCGTTTCTTTTGAGTTTCGGACACTGCCGCTTTATAGCGCACGACGGACACGGCCGGAAGTTTACCACGGACGGGGCCGGGGGCGATTCATGGAAATTAAGATCTATAAAGGATTCCAAAGAAATCAAAGAGTCCAAGGAACAGCAGCCTACCCTTGGCTTCTTTGGACTCGTTGGAATCAGCGAACGATCATATCCTCCCGCCCCGGACCGGTGCCGACCAATGCAACCGGAATGGCGGTCTGCGTCTCGATGAATTCGATGTACTTCTTGGCCTCGTTTGGCAGCGCTTTGTAGGACTGTGCTTTAAACGTTGAGGTTTTCCAGCCGGGCAGATGTTCATAGGCTGGGCGTTCGTCGCTGGTTTTGCCCATTGCGACCGGAATGGTGTCTTCGTCATCCAACACGTCGAGCTTGGTAATGTTCCAACAGGTGAAGCCGTTAAGCATGGTGGCGTAGCGCAGATCCGAAATATCCAACCACCCGCAACGACGCGGACGTCCGGTGGTGGCGCCGTACTCCCCTCCCCGATCGCGCAAGCGCTTGCCCACTGCTTCGTCGGCTTCGGTCAGGAATTCGCCCGATCCCACGCGCGTGCAGTACGCCTTGGCCACACCCACGCTGCCGGTGAGCGCACTCGGCGGCAGGCCGAGTCCTTGCAGTGCTCCGGCCACGGTGGTTGAACTGCTGGTGACGAACGGATAGGTGCCGTGGTCGATGTCGAGCAGCGTCGCTTGTGCGCCTTCCACCAAAATGGAGCGCTTGGATGACAGCATGGCGGACAAGAACTGTGGCGCGTCGATGATGCGATTGTGCAGCAATGCGGCGGCGGCGTGAATCTGCGCGCATTCGGCCTCTACATCCATTGTGACGCCGTACATTGCCTTCAGTTCTTTCGCCTTGGCATCCAGCGTGTCTTTCAGCGCACGTTCATCCAGGCGGCGCAGCACGTTCAGGCGAATGCCGCTGCGAGCGGCTTTGTCCATGTAGGCAGGGCCGATGCCGCGCTTGGTGGTGCCGATCTTGTTGTCGCCGAGGCGTTCCTCCATGGCGCCGTCCACAAGCTTATGGAAATCGAACACGATGTGCGCACTGCCCGACAGGTGCAGGCGCTCCACGATGTGAATGCCGGCTTGTTTGAGTGTGTCGATTTCCTGCAACAGCGTGGGCAAATGAATGACCATGCCTGCACCGAGAACCACCGGCTTGCCGTCGTGCAGACAACCGGCCGGCAACAAATGGAAGACGTGTTTCTTGCCTCCTACCACAATGGTATGTCCGGCGTTGGCCCCGCCGCAGGCGCGTGCGATGACATCGTAGTGTCCGGCGAGAATGTCGATTACCTTTCCTTTTCCTTCATCTCCCCACTGGGCGCCAATGACAGCACAGACGGGTCCGAGTTTCTTGAGGAGTTTTTCCATGAGAGGAGCATACCGAAAGGAATGCGTGGACTCCAACTCCAGGTCGAAGCGGGCGGTCAATGACTGTCACGAGAGCAATTCTTCCTTCCACTTTTTTAAAAAAGTGGAGCAAAAACGTCGCGCGGCAGGCCGGCTGGCCTGCGCTCCACGCGCCTCACAGTCCTAAATCCCTTTGGGATTTTTCACGGACTGTTTCGGCGGGAGCGCGACGGCACCGGCCAGATGCGCGACACTCCATCCCGTGTCCATCCTCCGAAGAAGCCGAAAACCTCAGGGCAAGTTACCCGCTCACGTCGTCTCAGGGCCCGTAGTACGGCAGAATGCTCGGCCATTACAAACAGCTGATTCCTCACGCATAAGAAGCTGCCAGACGATAACGTCCATTCGGTTAAGCATGGAGGGTAAGGGAGGTTCGGAGGGCCAAGGGAATCCCAAGGGACTGCGCGCCAAGCCTTTCGCTACGCTCAAGAGCTAGGCGCTGGGAGCCGTGCTAGGTTCCCTGGTCCTCCGAGAAAGAATTCTGAGCAGCTTTACGGATGG
>CAYUVW010000006.1:0-52428 GCA_964448405.1 uncultured Candidatus Peribacteria bacterium
GAAAACATGGAATGGGTCGTGCAAAAGGCCACTGAAGTCGGCGCCAAGCGGATTGTGCCGGTGTTGAGTGCGCGCACCATAAAAACGGGATTGAAGACGGATCGTCTCGTGAAAATCGCGCGCGAAGCGGCTGAGCAATCCGGTCGCGGAGTGGTGCCGATGATTGTGGAACCGGTGACGTTCGAGCAGGCGATTGCCATGGCTCCGGCTCGCAATGTGTTCCTGGATTTCGGCGGCGATGAGCATTGGTCACAGCAGATCAACACGGGCGTCGTCGGTTGCTGGGTGGGTCCCGAAGGCGGCTGGACAACAGAAGAACGTCAGGCCGCGAACAAGGCCGGTTTTGTCATCGGCTCGCTCGGCGCACTCACGTTGCGCGCCGAAACCGCCGCAGTGCTGGCAACGTATCTTGCCGTACACGGGCGTTGATTTAAGCGTCGGTAGCCGATTCCGCCGGTCGTGTGAGGTATGGTCGCGCCGCACGCTGCAGCACCTCTACGCAGACGGAGGTGTCTCCACTCCGAATTGCTTGATCATAAATTGCCGTACCCAAGCGCAGAATAACCTCGGGCGTATCGCTTTGCGCCATCAGTTCCGCCAATTCGTCGCGGAACGTGGCGGTCAACGGCAGTCCGAGCTGTTGTTCGACGGACGCCGTCATGTGGACTGTTGTCAGTACGTCGGGAGCCGGAAAATGTTCAGAGAGATGCATGGTTGCCGAGGGGTTCGGCGATGATACGGATCACATTTTCAGCGTCAATATTCCAAGCAGATGCTTTGCATAGTGCTCTTCCATATGCCAAAAGACCGTCATGACGCTTGATAGGTTGTAATATGCGCGCCACGACTGGGGATCATCATCGCGATGGTTCCGTTTGTATGGCCATTCGGCTGACGCAACAAGCTGACGTACTTTCGGTACTGCATTTGTGCAGCACCCAACACGTCGATTGCATCGAGGCCCTGCACGTCCGGGTAGAGCGATGCACTGTGCAGCTCCACGACCACGTCGAATCCGCCCTGCAATTGCGGGAATTGCCGGTAGGCTTGTTCGAAGGTCATGTTCAACAGCAGCACGCGTGTGCTGTCGCGAATCACGTCGCATCGTACCATCAGGTCCATCAGGCGGGACTGTGCGGCCTGCTCAAGTTCCAAGTCTTGCCAGTGATCCAATCCGTATTCCAGCAGTCGCGACATGGCGTCGTAATTGGCCGGATCAATGACGACCGGGCGACGGTCGGGGGGATTGTCCGGGTGTTTTGCCAGATGCTCAGCCAGTTGGCCAAGCCCGGCGCCGACTTCCAGGTATTGCAAAGCAGGGTCGATCGGCAGGCCCGGCAATTCCGTTTTGTACTGCCGAAGATCGCGATTGGTAATGGGGATCGGATGCAAGCTTTTGCCGATTCTTGATGCGAAACACACCCTGCTCACCATGCCCAGTGAGCGCGTGGGAGTGCTTACGGACATCGAATAGCCGGTCTTTGCATCCAAGACGACATGGCGGTCATTCTCGCGCTCGAACGTGTGTTGCATGCGCCTATTCTGCATTTATGCTACAATAAAATATTTATTATATAAAGCAAGTATTCTCTTCTCTGCATACAAAAAGACCCCGCCGGAGAGACGGGGTCATGAAGGTATTGTGTTTAGGCTTTGCGGCTGTAGTTGCCGATGACGCTGTTGCTGAGTGCACCGTTGGGAATGATGATCATCTTCGTTCCGTCTTGGCTTTTGACGAGCGTCGAGAAAATTTCGATTTTGTGCACCACGCCGCGCTGGCCCTGTGCTTCGATATCGTCGCCGACCTGGAACGGCTTGAAGAACAGAATGAGTATGCCGCCCGACAAGTTGGATAGACTGCCTTGCAACGACAGGCCGACGGCCAGCGATGCGGCACCCAAAATGGCGATGAATGACGTCATCTGAATGCCCACCATCATGGCGACCGTAATCAGAATGAGCATTTTCAGCACGATGGTCACCATGCTGTGCAAGAAGCCCGTCAGAGTGCGGTCGATGCGCTGCGTGGAGAGCGCCTTGTCCATGATTGCAACTGCGATGCGCACCAAGCGGAATCCAACCAACAGCGTAATGACTGCCAACAGAACCTGCGGCAAATACACCATGGCCATGGAGACGAATTGATCCAGATATTTCATGAGAGCTGTGGGCATTGTGAAAGTGGGGGAAAGCAAACAGAGCATAGCAGGAGCCACTTTCGGCGGCATCTCTTTGGAATTCGTTCGGTTGAGTGCTGGCAAAAAGCAGTATCAGGTGGTTCTGAACCAGTGCAAACAGTCAAAAGTACTATTAAATTGACAGAAGGCGTTGTGCGGGTAGCCTGCCGCCGCTATGAGCGAGGCCATGCAACCCTCGGCGGAACTTGAAGCAGCCATTCAGCAGGCGGTGTCCCATACGTATGGGGCGCCTACCATCGACATGGATGCCGTTTCCCAGGCAATGGAGCGTTTGCTCGAAGTGGATGCTTCCGTGCACGGCAGCTCCACCCAGCAGCTTGCGCTTGGAACATTGGTGCTGGACTTCAATCCCCCCGAAGAAGAGGGTGAACCTGAAGAAATGACGCCCGACGGCGACGGCACTCAATTGCCAACCAACATTATGCATCCGCACGCAGTCGGACGTGCATTGGATTCCGACGCCCTTTCGCATATTGCAGCAACACTATTGCTTCGACGTGCATCCGCGCGGGATGCGGTCATGGGGTACTGCGCGCTGCGCATGTGCGACAAAATTCCGACGGAAGGCGGCGAATTGCATGCCGTCAACGTTGCGAGGGCTGTTTCCGAAACATCGGCAGTCACCGACACGTTGACGCGCGTCTATTCCAGGCGTGTTTTGGCTCTGGTGGCCGAAGACCCTGATGATGTCTTCGCAGTCGTGCGCCAGGCTCAGGACGAGAGTAATCCATTCGAAGTCGTAAGACTGGTTGAATCCAGTTACCGGAGACTGCCGCCGGAACGTGCGTTATCGCTCTTGGCATTTGGTGTGAATGCAGCATCGGATATGAACGATGAAGAGGAGGAATTCCTCATGATCTATCGGCAGTTCGATGTCGCCCTCATGCGGTTTCATACGCTGTACAACCGTGCCTCGTGCGACGAGGAATTCGAACGCAATGCGGAGGCCAGAAGCCTTGTGGGAGAAATCGAGCTTTTCGCCGAAGCATTCGGCCGCGCCGAAGGATATGAACAGCGGCACATGTACGTCCTGATGGGCTTGGCATTCGCCCAGGCCGTATTACTGGAGCGCGAGGAGGCTGAAATGACGTTGCTGCGCTTGCAGCAAGTTGCCGATGAGCATGGCGGCGTGCCGGAAGGGATTGCTCCTCAGTTGCATAACATTCGTGAAATTCTGGATCGTAATGGGCCGCCCAACCCACCGCCACGCGAACCCAACCGCGACGACGATGACGACGAACGCAATGATCCTGCCAATGCCTGGAAATTCAACTAAGCAAATGAAGCTCCAAGAACTCTTTTCCACCCATGCCCCCTCGGTCGATCTGGCCCAGTACCGCCGGACGCCGCGCGGCATGCCGCCACTAAGGCCGTCTGCATTGAATTTGCTTGCTCTGACCGGCCATGCCGCAGGGTGCCGTGAAAAGTCGTTGGTCGAAGGCGAAGCTGCATTGCTGTTGCAATACAAAGGCCAAGACGCATCGGTGACCAGCTTGGATGAGTGCGACGGTGGCGAGGTCTGGAATATCCTGCAGTTGCAAGGCAGTACCAGTCGCAAGGCGTTCCGGGTGAATTCCGCGTTCGCGGTTGCCCAATGTTTTGCAGAGCAATTGCGACGCTATGCATTGCATCCGGACGCCGAGGTCCGACGACTCACCATGCCGCATGGTCATGGCATTACCAATATCGACGGCGCACGCGACATGGAATCCGCAGTGCGAAAATACGAGGTCTATGCCTCGCTGCTCGGCTTGCGCTATTCACAAGAAGAGCACAAATACGTGCTGGATATCCGCAACGCAATGCGGCAACTCCTGGAGGAGGCTACCGCTTAGGCGGCGCCTGTCTTCGATTCGAACAGGGTAAATATTTCCTCTGAAGTTTCCGCGATCAGCGGGCGCACCGGCTTTATCATCAGGTGCGGAATCGTCACTTCATGCTTGCCGTTCTCGAGAGCATCAATAACAAAAGCATGCTGGCCTTCCGTGGGCGCATAGAGGTAGTCCTTCCAGAGAATATATCCTTCCTCGGTTTCCTGCGTGCGACGCGCCAGGTACGACACTTTCTTGGCATCGCCTTTCGCGTGGAAGTACTTTGCCAACAGTAGCCCGTTATTTACCAAGCACAATCCTTGTTGTGTTCTGGCGCCTTGTCGGTAGTTTTTCTCCATACCGCCGCAAGCAAAGCCGGGCTCCTTGGGCGCCTCGATGAATACATCTGCCTGCTCTTGGGTTTCGAGTAACAGGCGCAGACGGTCGCGAATCTTCGCATTGTAGGAAAGGATTGGCATCTGCGCGTTGTACAGCTGGAAAATACGCAGCAGGTCGGGGTTTGCAAAAATATCGACGCCTTGATCCATGAGGCGGCGGAAGTATTCATTCGGGAACAACTCCTTCAGGTTGCCGCTATGACTATAGAACATCCACGGATGCGAATGGTGTACTTTCACCAAGCGTTCGCGGAGTTCTTCATCCGGAAAGAAATTTTGGACGCTTTTCAGATAGGGGAGGTATCGCTCGGGGTGATCGCCGGACATCACGATTTCCATGGCTCTACGGATACTGTCCACCGACAAAAACGGTTGAACTTTGTCGCATAGTCGCAGCGCGATTTCCGGATCCGCTTCGACTTCCATATCAATATGCAGCGCTATTTCATCGCGATTTCCGCCGTACTCAGCCACCACCTTATTCACATCGGAGGAGTTCCGGAGCGCCATATGTTGACATTATATGAATTATATTTTGATATGCAAATGAATCTTGGGCCGCTCTACGCAAAGTATTGCGCAATTTTGGCTCGTACGGTCTCGGCTTGGCGCCAATTGCGCCAGACCGTCACTTTGAACTCGCCCTTCATTTTGAACAGGTCGGTGACCAGCGCGGCATCGAATTCTTTCATGGATTGCACCGAACGGAACAGAAAGCCGAAATGCTTGGCGATATTGTCCGGGAAAATGCATTCCAAAATATATTCGCCGTAGACGTTGGTGTTATAGCCCTCGGCCGGAAACGGTGGA
This sequence comes from uncultured Candidatus Peribacteria bacterium, assembly GCA_964448405.1. Classification (GTDB taxonomy): domain Bacteria; phylum Patescibacteriota; class Gracilibacteria; order Peribacterales; family Peribacteraceae; genus DAORHV01. The sequence goes on from CAYUVW010000006.1 coordinate 5,218, forward strand.
GCATCCGTACACTTGGCCAGGAAGACTTTGTTGTTCACCTCGGCCACATGCGTGTCCAGGAACGACGTGCTGCCGAACAGCCAGTGGCAACGAATGCCGGCGCTGGCGATGCGTTTGTAGATCTCTTTCTGGCCGCTCTTGTCGCCCAACTGCCACCAGGCATGCGAGTAGTACTTGAACAGCATTTTCACATCCGGCGTAATGCCGTACAGCTGCACGAGAATGTGGTTCCAAATCGTTTCCACGTCGGCCAGCGTATCCAGTTCGAATACTTTCCGTTCACCTTCTTTCAGCGGAAACATCGGCTGGTTCTTGTGTGAATCTATTGCCGCCGCCTTGGTCTGTTCGGCGAAGAACTGCAGGTACGACGCCCACATGAGATTAATCGATACTTTGCCTTTGGTTTTCACCAGTACCTGTTCGTCCGTCATGCGCGTGACGGTGCGGTAGAGGTGCTGGAGCGAGACATCCACGTTTTTCTCTTTCGTCAGGCGCCGGTGCAGGTCTCCCATGCTGATGCCGGGCGACGCCGAAACGATCTCAAGGATCGCGTTGAAGATAGGGTGCAGCGGATCGAGACAGAACATGCCCGCATTCTAGGCGCCTTTCGGCTCCTCATGCCAGTCCGCCGATGCCAAGCCAGCGCCCCCAGCTCACCAGCGCCTGTCGCCAACCCGTTGCTTGCTGCAAATCGATGCTGCCCCGGACTTCGGTGTTGATGAGTGCCAATGCACGAATGCGCATGCCGCGCGTAGCCGCCCAATCAGGAATGCGCAGCACGCTGTGCATCGGGGTACCCGCCTCGTCACGTTCGGTGGTCGTGTACAAGCCGTAGTTGATTGGAATGGGTGTGTGCGTCTCCAAGTCGATGAGCACTATTCCCGGCACGGCCGAACGACAGGAGGCATCGCTGCCCCGATACGATGCGGTCACGCGGCCGCGCGCGGCGTCGAAGCGCAAGTCTCGCAAACAGAGAGCCGAAGTGGTTTGCGCCAGCGGAGTCGCGCAACATGTTCCGAGCGTCCTGCACTCGCCTTCGTTGTCGAAGAGTCCCCATGGTTTCCAACTGCGTTCCAGCAACATGCGCACGCTGACTGAACCGATTTGCCCCATGCCGATGAGTGTGTTGCCGAGTCGCCCGGCGGCTTTGCCGGGGGAGAGTTGTTGGAGTGCTGCATGAAACGATCGCATGGCCGACGGCGCCATTTGCGGCAGCAATCGCGATAGCGTTCCCGGCAACGCCCTGAGTCGTGGCGGCAGCAGTTCGCTTGCCATGTCCCGCAGGCGCACTTCGCCCAACATTGTTCCGCCGCGCAGCGTTGCGCCATCGGCGACCAGCGTAAATTGCAGTCGGTCGAGCGGCACTTGGAAGGCGGTGATTTCGAATTGGCAATTTTTGGCGCACAGCGACAGCACGCCGTTCCTGTAGGTGCCGCCGAAGGCGTATACGGCAAAGCGCGGATAGGGGACGCCCACGGCCGCACCGTGTTCATCGATGCCGAATTTCTGCACGCCCCACGCCACGATTGCTCCTGTGGCAGTGTCGTGATGCACGATACGCACGTCTATGGAAAGACTGGCGATGCCGATTTGGTCGAAACTTGCCACGATGGGTGGCGACGACACCAGCATCCGGCTGATGCGCAGCGCCGGCAGCTGGTGCAGTGACGGAGGGTCCAGTGGTTCAGTGACCTTTACTTCGAATCTGCATGTTGCGGTTTTCCAGCGGCGTCCGACTGCATAGGGCAACCGAGCGTTGAGTGTGTACATGCCTCCTGCGGCGTGCGCATCCGGCAACACGTGTACCAGCGTGGCGTCGGGCGACAAGACTGTGCGCAGAGATAATGCTCGTCGACCGACAGACTCGATATGAAGCCCCTTCATGCGTAGTGCTGCCGTGACCTGTTCGTCGTAGGAATTCTTTGCAACTACCCGCAGACTCATGGCATCCCCCGGTGCGATCGTCAGTCGGTTGCCATTCTCCAGCAATCGCGTTTTGCCGTCGGCATCTACCGCCAGCACTTCCACGTCGGACTGCATGCGTCGGTGCTTCCGAAAGCCGTGTGCCTTGGGTTTCAGGTAGGCATCGTACGGAATGTAGATCACCTCACCTCCGGCCGTTGCCGCGGCCAAGCCGTGGTGTCCCAGCGCAATGGATGCATTGATTGCATGGGCCGTTACATCACCTGCGTCGGTGAGTGTGTCGTACGACCAGCGGCACTCGCCGTCCGGCGTCAGTGCGTACATGCATCCGTCACCGCCGCCGACATACACCAGGTACGCAGTCTTGCCCTCCGGATCGATTCCCAATGCCGCCGAACTCTGGATGGGCGACGGCGTGTGAAACGTCCAACGAATGCGCCTTGTCTGCGTGTCTATGGCGTAAATGCGACCGTCGTGCGATCCCACATACAGCATATCGTCGTCTGCCACCGCTGCAGAGGCGTACACCGCTCCGCCGGTTTCCACCGACCACAATGCTTTTCCGGTGTTGCCATCCAGTGCGTAGATATGTCGGTCGAAACTGCCCACGTACAGTGTTCCGTCCCGTCCGACCGCCGGTGACGATGCGATGAAATTCCCCAGGTCGCTCTTCCATGTGATTTTGCCGCTGCGCGCATCGAATGCGTACACGTGCATATCGAACGACGGCACCACCACGGTGCGTTCATCGGGGAACGCGGGGCAGCTCCACAAATGCAGGCCCGTCAGATGCGACCAGCGAATGCCCTTGCCCGGTTCCACCGCGTAGAAACGGAAGTTGTCACAACCGAAATACAGCCAACCGGTCGGGCCCATGGCAACGTTGGCTTCCAGCCAATAAATGGTGCTTGGCGAAAATCCGTCCGATTCCTTGAGCAGATCAACATGCCACAATTCTTTTCCGTGTGGCGTGAGTGCGTACAGCTTTGCATCGCCACCTGGAACGAATACCGTTCCATCCGGCCCGATACACGCTGCCGAGTCGATGACTTCACCGACCGGAAATCTCCAGCGCTCCGCGCCTGTCAGCGGGTCGAATGCGTAGAACGTTTTATCGGCCGAACCCACGTACACCGTTTCATCCGCGCCGATGACCGGCGTGGAGAACACCGCGTTGCCCGTACGGAAGCGGCGTACGGGTACTTCAGGGCGCATTGTGGCGCGGTAGGCGGCGCATCCGTCGTTACGGATATTGCCGCGCATGCATGGCCAAGGAGCGGGAAGCGGATGTTGCACGCCTCAGTGATACCGCAGGGAAGCCTGCGGTACAATCAGGTTTGACCGTTTAGCAGTGGTTGAATGCCTCCACCTGACGGTTGTATTCCTTCACCAACCTGTTGATTTCGCCGGCTCGGAAATTGATGCGATCGACAAACACGTTGTAGATACGCGCTTTTTTGGCGTACTGATCTATTGCCGCTTCGCTATCCAACGACATGGTTTCCAGATCCGTACGCAGGCTGTCGGCTGCTTTTTGCAATCGCATCACTTGGACTTTTTCGGCCACGATCACGTCTTTCAGTGCTTCATCGATTTGCGGACATGCAGAGAGCGGAAGGCCGAAAATCTGTACGCCGATCCACGCATAACGCCCTTCGTATTTGCCGACGCCGGCAGCCACCCCGATTTCGCGGTACCGATCGTTCATGATGTTCGCCCGGTGCGGCTTGCTGTTCATCCACGCCTCTACGATCACGCGGTCATTCTTAAAGATGCCGAGAGCGATATTCTCACCCAACTGCAGGTAGGTATACCCAAGGTTATCCGCCACGTCGCGTGCGCCATATCCCTCGGGCGAAAAGTGTGCGAAATACTGTTGGTCGAACATATCGGTCAAACGTTGCTGCGCAACGGAGTTCAGCGTCTCGCTTTCTTTCAGCGCAGGCAGCGGACCCTTGTCGCGACGTTCGAAGTTCGTCCACAGGACAATGCCGTCTTTATCCAAATATGCTCCCGGCGTGGCATCGCGGAAGTCCACAGGCAAAATTGCGGAAACCTGTTGCGATAAATCCTGGCGCAGCATCTTGTTGAATTCCACAACCACTTTATGCAAATCGATCGACTGCACCTGCTGTACGTGCGGCGACGGCGGCAGAAACAGTGCCGGTGCGAACCCCAGCGCTATCACAATGGCCGGAAGTAGGCTGGAGTGACGCGAATCCCACTGCATACGGATGAGTATAGCCGTACGGCTCCGCATTTTCGACAGCTGCTGGCGCAATCGCTTGACCGTCGGGGCATGTTTGCAGGAATCTACCCCTCCTATGAAACTTCTTCTCACGGGTCAGCCGTCCCACGCCCCCGACACATTACTGCCTGTAGATCGGCAAGCATTGCATGCTCTGTGTGCCCGCCAAATGTTGGTGCGCCCCGAGCATCGCGGTCTGGCCGAGTTTCCCATCGACCCTGCTCGTCCCGAGCTGAACATCGGCGGAAGCGTGCTTGCATTCAACCCCGAGGTGAAACACGACGAAGCCATCGGCTTGAAAATGGTCAGTATCGGCGCAGACGGTTCACGTACGGGCTTGGCTCTGAATGCCGAACAAGACGGTCTGGTTGCGCACTTGGACGAAGGTCAGCCGTTCGGCCTGTACTTGTTTACACCCACTCCGAATACCGCGGTGTCGCAGCACAGGTTCAGTGAAGTGTGTTTCGACGGCGGCCGTATGGTGCAAGTCAGCGGCACGCGTCGCCGCAGTCTTGTGTGTGCGGTCCGACTCGGTGAGAACGCCATTGCCAACGACGCCAACGGCGAGCTGCCCGTGCCGCTCATGATGCATCCCAATGGTTTCCCACGCACCTATCTTGCCAGCAGCAAGCGCCAGTCTCAGGGCATTCTGTTGCCGGGTCCGCGAGGCTACGAAGCAACCACGACTGTGCAATCCAAGCCGCTGGTGTTCGGCGAAAACGTCGCCGACGAAACCCCGCTGACCGTTGCGGTTCTTGAGTACCTTGAACACGAAGGTTTGGAAACGGGTCCGGTGGATCTGCGTTCCAACATCGTTGACGTGCTGCAAGGCACTGTTGGTCTTGAACAGAAACCGGTTGCACCGAAAAATATCGCACTGCTGCAGGCGCCGCAGAAACGGTTGCTTACCGGCATGCGTGTTCTGTTACGCAAGACACCGCCGGTACAGCCGACGGTCAGCGAATAAGCATTGCATCGCCGAAGGAGAAGAAGCGGAATTTCTTCTCGATTGCCTGTTTGTAGAGGTTCATCATCGCGTCACGCCCGGTGAACGCCGCAACCAGCATCAGCAGGCTGGACTGCGGCACGTGGAAGTTGGTGATCATGGCATCCACGAAATTGAACGTGTAGCCCTCGCGAATGAACAGATCGGTGGTGCCGTTATGCAGCACGAGTTTGCCATGTTCATCCGATGCCGACTCCAACGTGCGCACACTGGTCGTACCGACGGCAACAATCGGGTCGCCGTTCTTCTTGGCTGCGTTGAGCATGGTCGCCGTTTCTTCCGTCATCGTGAAATACTCCACATGTAGTTTGCCGCTTTGCCATTGTTCCTCGGTGAGCGGCGCAAACGTTCCCAGGTGCACGTGCAACGTGACGAATGCAATGCGAACACCGTGCGCTTTCAGGCTGGCAAGAAGTTCGTCGGTGAAGTGCAGCGACGCGGTCGGTGCGGCAATGGACCCGGCATGTTTGGCGAACACCGATTGGTATTCGCGACGCTGTTCGTTGGGGCTGAGCGGTGTCTTTTTAATATACGGCGGCAACGGCATGCTGCCTACAAGCTCGAGTACATGCTGCAATTCGGCCACCGGAAAAGAGGGCTTCAGGAGCCAGTATCGGCCCTCGTCGCCCAACACCGTGAACGTTGCTTCTTGCGACAGCACGAGCGTTTCACCGACCTTCAATTTCCGATTGGCCATGACGCGCACACCCACATCGGTCGTGCCGACCGCCAGCGCGGACACGCGGCCCCCGGTTGCACGCGTCAGTTCCATTTTGGCCGGAATCACTTTTGTTTCATTCAACACCAGCACGGCATTCTTCGGCAGAAAATTCCCGATTGCCGAAAAGCAGGTCCACGTTGCCTGCTCCGTTGCCCGGTCATACACCACAAGTCCCGCACTGTCGCGTGGACTGGCAGGCGCCTGTGCAATCAGCTCGGGCGGCAGCGTGTAGTCGTAGAGCCGAAGCGCTTCATCGAGTGATTGTGGCATTGCGCGTATGATACCCAGCCACAAAAGAGGAACAACCCGAAGCGGATACCAGCGGCATAGGCAGGAAGCCATAGGTGCTGTACACTCTCCGGCCATGGCCGAAGCCCACCAGAGCACAGAGCCAAGCCCAGAGCGCGATCCTGAGGTCGATGCATTGCATGCTCTGGATGCGGCATTGGAGCGCACGCCGAATGCGGTCACGCTTTCTGCGGACACTTTGAAAACCTTGCGCGAAATTTTCAGCGCCACTGCCGAGCTCGACCCGGAGCACCCCGTTGCACTGGCTATGGCCGAGGTACTGGCTACAGCCGAGCCAGACACTCCTTTTCCCGTCGGGGGGAACTTGGCTGGATTGGTGCGCCAAGAAGTTGCCGACACACTGGCGTATGCACGTGAGCCACGCATGAGCATTGAACTGACCCCGGAGTTGATCGAGGCAGTGAAGGCCGCAGTGGCAGCGGAGCGAAACGAATCAAACCCAGAGGCTGCCTAAGCTCTTTATTTTGACTAATTAATATAAATATTATATAATATACATATCCCGAATTCTCATTCGGGATTAGCTCTTTCGAGTATCGGCAGTGCAATCATTTGTATCAGCGACGTATTTTCCCCGCGTCGGTACCGCGCAATGTGCAGAGTAATTCTGCATAGTGTGCGATACCGAATGCCGGGGAAGAACCCTCGGACTTCGCTTGTGCGATGTGCGGCGCCCAGCCGTGATCGTCCTTGCGGAGTGCTGTCTTCGAATTTCTTCGAAGTAGCCAAGCATTAACGGAGGTACTCGCATGTTCCGCCCCATCCTGTCGGTCGTGGCGTTCCTGCTTCTGTCCTCGTCGGCCATGGCGGCCGACCCCATCAACCTCGAGTGGACCACCGATGTCGGTGGCCAGCGGATGTTCACCGTGCGGTTCGGCTCGGAGCCGACTCCCGCACAGTCCGACGCCGCGGCCGCCCTGATCAAGTCCATGTCGGTCGCCGAGGGGTACACCCTCGACGGCACCGCCGGCTCGCAGCCGGGGAAGAACAAGTCCGAGCGGACCTACACCCTCGGCTACAAGAAGGCGGGCGAGAAGCCGGTCATGGTGAAGGCGAAGTTCGCGAACATGCTGGCGGGCAACATCCGCTACGAGTTCGAGTTCTCGGCCAAGCCCGACGCCACCACCGTGAACAACACAGCCGAAGCGCTGGCGCGGTACGCCTACGACGTCACTCCGGATCAGAAGGAGGTCAAGGCGACCTCCGAGATCAAGATCGACGACAAGAAGGCGACCGTGAGCATCCAGTTCAGCGGCGGCAAGTTCGGGAAGATCAAGTGATGCACTGACCGCGTCGAAAGAGCGCCCCCATCCTCCCTCCGTATCGGAGGGTGGGGGACGCTTTGATGTGCACGGATTTACGACTGCACCAATGCCTGCAGCGCCTCTTCACTCGGCGCGATGACGGTCTTCAGCGCTTTGCCCGTGCCGTCGATCAGCACGAATGTGTCCTGTGTCGTTACGCCATACTTCTGTTTCAAGGGGCCGGACGTATCGTAGTCCACGCGATAGGTGGAAACTTTCGCTCCTGCTGCACTGTAGATTTTTACCAGTTCGGCGTCGGCTTTCTTGCATTCAGGGCACCAGCTGGCATGGAAGAACAGCACGGATGTTTTGCCGTTGCCTACAACGCCTTCGGTATACACGCCGTACTCGGGTCCTGCGGCTGCGGCTTGCGTGGAAGCGGCGGCGCTGGCGTTGGTCGTCGGCATGCCGTCCTTTGCTTCACCGAGTTCGCCGTTAATGGTGAGCACCTGGCCGTCTTTCATCATGGCGGTGCGTCCGTCGGGAGACGTTACTTTGCCGTCGCTCGAGACTTTAATGCCGTTTGCCATTTGCACGTCGGTGCGCAGTTGCGTGCGCTCGCCGTTATCCAGCAGGCGGTACATCACTCCTTTGTCCATGGTCACGCCGATGACGGCGCCATTGCCGCCTGTTGGCTGTGTCTGAGCACTGGAGGAACTGCTCTGTGTGCTCACACTGGAATTGGTGTTGTTCGGCATGGCTTCCACGCTCGATGCACTACTGGATTCCATCGCCTCGCCGACCGGCGGAAGCAGCACGCCGTCGATGACGTGCACGACACCGTTGCTGGCCGGTACATCGGCAATGCTGACGGCAATGCCGTTCACCGTCATCATGCCCTTGGCATCGATCGCAATCAGGACCTCTTTCCCTTCTGCGGTGCGCAGTCGCATGCCGTTACTCAAATCGGCAGCGCGCAGTGTTCCGGGGACAACGTGATAGGTCAGTAGTTGGGTCAACAAATCGCTGTTTTCCGGCCTCAGCAAGGCTTGCAGCGTTCCAGCCGGCAATGCGGCGAATGCGGCATCGGTCGGTGCGAATACCGTAAACGGACCGGATGCCGAAAGCGTGGCATCCAATTTAGCCGCACGCAGTGCGGTCACCAATGTTTTCAGATTGTCGGCGTTGGATGCATTCTCGACAATCGTTTTTTCCTGCACCATTGCTGCTCCACCCACAGTCACGGATGTCGGCGTAGTCTTTCCGCAAGCACTCAACAGCATGAGCGCGAACAATCCTGCTGCAAGAAGGTTCTTGGACATGTCGTTGGAGGGGTAGGAAATTGAAGAAACGGTAGCAGACCTTCGTAAAGACGTCATTTCGGTCTGAAGAGTGACAATATACCTTGTCATTGACATAACGTCCATAGTGTTTTTTGAAGTATATCTATACATCCAGATCTCCGTACAATCAGCTCCCATGCGCTTTTCTTACATTCCTGTCGTCACCGCGCTTGCACTTATTGCCACGGTGCTCGTTGCAGCCGATGTGCAACGTGCACAGGTCGTTGCAAGAACGCACACAACAATTGCCGCATTGCCAGCACCACCCTGTGTTTCCGGTTTGTGGGGCTGCAAACCAAAACTCAAGAGTCCGCCGTGCATTCCAGGGTATTGGGGTTGTTCGCGTCGGTAGCCGAAGCGAGTTTGAGCTCGGGCGAGAAGGGGCGTACACTGCTCTAAATTTCCCCGTTGTTTTCATGCCTTCAATCTCCCGCAGCGAGCGTCTTGTCCGCGGCACCTTACTTTCCAGTGTTGCATTGGTGTCTGCGCTGGTCATTGGTATTGGCTATAGCCAACAGACGTCCGGTGCCCTGATGCAGGGTTCCCTTACCTTGCCCATGGAGGAGGAGATTATGATGCAGCCTGAAAATTTCATGAAAGTCGAAGAGCCTTCCATGGTGAATGACACCGAACAGCCGGCAGCCGAAGAGGAAGTCGTCTGGTGCTGCAATGCCGATGTCGGTTTGTGTTACGAGCAACCCACGGCCAACGGCTGTGGCGACGACAAGCAATCCACGTTGTTCGAAGACTGCGCCGCTGGCTGCCAGCCTCGATAATATGGCCAAGAACACCATGCGAAAAACCATCGGCAAGCATGACAACCAAGAGCAACAGCTGCGCTCCATACTGCTGCTTGGCGTAGCGTTCATCGTCGTCATGCTCGTTGCCATCGGTTATCGTGAAAGCAATAACCGATTGCTGGCGCGCGTGTATGCGCCGATGCGTGCGGATCAACTTCCTACGGTTGCCACACAGCCTTCGGAGGCACAGGAAGCAGGTGCATGTTGTGCAGAGGGCGAGTGTCTGGATGTGAATCGCAGCGACTGTTCCGGAGAGGGATATAGTTATTGGCCCAACGCAGATGTGTGTCTTACGGCTTGCCGTGTTCTGCGGTAGGAAGACGGCGCATCGATCGTAACTCTCGGAACATGCGCGCAATAACGCCTAGCTGAATGCCGGTGGGTGTTCCGCATGTTCGCGGAAAGTGACGAACCGCCACGTGTGCGATGGATACACGCGCCGCCAATGCGCGTTGCAAGAGTTCGGCATGGAAGAGCGCGCCATCGGCGGTTGTCGGACGAATGGTTGTCCATGTACGGCGATGAAACGCTTTCATGCCGGAATTCAAATCCGGCGAGCGCAGGCCGATTGTCGCACGGACAAGGGCTTGGTAGATCCACTGCGTGACGCTGCGCAGCATGCCATCGGCTCGTCGTGCGCGTACGCCCCATGCGATGTCGTTTGTGGCAAGCGCCTGCAGTAGGAGATGAATATCCTGCGGATCAAATTGTCCGTCGCTGTCCATGAATGCGATTATTTCTTGCGTCGCAGCGTCGCAACCCGAACGGACCGCCGCGCCGTATCCGCGCGTACGTTGGTGTCGTACGGTGCGGAGCATGGGCTCGCGTTCGCCCAAGGATTTCAGCAACTGCGAAGTGTCATCGGTTGAACCATCATCGACCACAATGACTTCTCCGGCGATGTTCGTCGTACGCATCCAATGCGCCGTTGCCTCGACCGTGCGGCAAATGATTCCGGATTCATTCAAACACGGAAGCACGACGGACAGCCGAAATCTTGGTACCGAAGACATCTGGCGCAGTGTCGAGCGTCGGTGCAACGGTGTCAATTGATCGTGCGCTTGGTCTGCAATGCTCCGCTCATGCGCCACAACGTGAATAGCAGCGCTGCGGCGAAACCGAGCAATGGCAGCAAGCCGAGCACCGGAGGCAATCCCAACCACGATCCCGCATTGTTGAGGACGTTGCCGCGCAGCAACTCCGGAATGTAGTACTGGGTCAGCGGCAACGACAGCGCAGGCGAGGGCATGGGGTTGATGATTGCGGCAATCGCATTCAAGAGCACCGACAGCGCGATGAGCGCCGTGCCCAACCGAGGAACGATCTGCAGCCCCAGTACCATGGGGAGAATCAGCAACGGAATGACGGGTGCCAAATAGCGCGGGCCCACGGCCATCCCGCCGCCTGGGTTACCGGTTGTTGCAATGAACAGAGTCAGCAGTGCGGCGCTGCCGCCGATCGCCAAACACAGTGCGCGGTTGCGCGCATACAATTCCCGAAAGCCCGGAATCGCCAATGCAATGCAGGGCGACCAAAACAACAAGCCTTTGCCGCCGCTGAATAACAACAGGAGCAGTGCATGTGGATTGGGTAGCAGCGTAATGCCGAAGAAGCCTTCGCGCATCCAAAGGAAGGCGTTGGTGCTATACCCCAATGTGAACGGCGAATCGAAGCACAGCCAATTGGTGAACGGCAACAGAAGCAGTGGGGCCAATGCCCATGCCGCCGTTCGCAGCGCGCGCTTCCAATCGCGCTGCAGGAAAACAAGCCACAACGCGGCAACCGGAATGGCCGCCATGAATTCACACAGCACAGCCAGTCCGAATGCTATGCCAATCAACGCCTCTCGCCGCCGTCGTTCACTGGCGCCGCCTTGTCCGGTGAGCAATCGCCATGTCCCGATCATGAGCAACATGCTCGCGGAAAGACTGAGGATCGCCACGTTCAGAATCGCTATGCGCATGGCCGGGTCCATGCCGGCGAGTCGTATGGCGGTCCATCCAAGCAGCGACAATCCGCTGATGCCGCCCAGCCAGATGCCCGCCTGCCACCAGCTTGCACTGACGGAATGTCGTTGCACTGCGGCCACCGGCACCAACATGGCTGCCATGGCAATCGACAACAAGCCGATGACCGGCGTGTGCGAAAACAGCATCGATCCATAGGGGAATGCCAGCGTGCCCAGCCAGCAGGCAAGCGTGGCGAGCAGTGCATGCCGCGGACGGCATCCGTAAGAGCAGAGCAGCGTCCACATGGCCATGGCTCCCAGTGCGGCAAGTAAGACAGAGGTGGCGAGTGTCGTGGTCCAGAGCGCAGTCGAGATGCCCTCCTCGGACGTCGGTCGTTGGCCAAACATTCGCTGGGCGCCCAGCGTCAGCGTGTATGCGGGTAACGCCAAATACGTCACTCCGGGCGGTTTATCGCTGAAATGTTGTCCATTGAATATTCCCACATCCTGCGTGTTGCGCCAGAGCGTGTCGATCGTAAAGCGTCCTTCATTGCTCAGGGCGTAGAGCATATCGAAGCGCGACAACTGATTGAAACCGTGGGGCTGGGCTATGGCTGCATAGCAACCCGCAACCAACATGGCGATGAGCACGCCGATCGTCGTTCGAAGCATGGCAAGCAGTGTAGAGCATTGACAAAATGTCATTTTTTCTTATAAATGGCGGCTCACATGAAATTGCGCGTCTACCAAGATCCGGCCAGTGAAGCGACTGCTAACCGTATCCACAGCCATGTTGAATATAGTTTGGCACTTGGCGAGGGTGGCGCCCGAGTGTGGAGCACGCTGTCCGTGGATGACAATCTCTCCGCAATCGAGGCGGCATTGGCGGCGATTGATGTCGATCTTCAAAAATTACAGCAGGCACGTGCGGCATTGCAGAACGATATGGAGCACTCCAGTGACCCGCGAGTGCTGAAGTGGCAATACGATATGCGGCAAGTCGAGAACCGACTGGAATTGCATGTGTGGCGTCGCTGTTTTCACCTGACGCAACGCATGCGCACCGCAAGGCTCGATCAGCCGTCGCTTGCGCGGTTCATGCATGCGGTATTCACCATGCAGGCGCAGATGCAGAAATGCGACAGGCCGTTGCAGGGGCATCTCTCCATTGAGGGCATCATCGTACGCTCCGAAACTTCCAGTCGGATCATGCAGCTTTTCTCAGAGCGCCGCGGCGTCCGCCACGAGTCTTCGGTTTTACTGTAGTGCGCTTTTTTGCAGCTGTACGGGTCTTCGCTTCTTTGCGCATGCCGAAGAGCATCCATAGTGAAGCGGCTGTGTTCACTGCAAGCAGAGGGGCGATGCTCCAGTGATTTGTAAGCCCCAGGGCGCCGCCGAGATTCAACGGGAAAACGCCGGTGAATGCTTTGACCAAGTAGTAGTCGAAGAACGGAGAGGGAATCATTTCCGGCATTTGCGGATTCACGACGGTCGGCAGCAGATTCATGGCGATAGAGATCACGATGAGCACTCGGCCCAAGCGCGGCAGGAGCGGCAGGCCGTACGCGGCTGCAAGGACAAGAAAGGGAATGGCTGGGGCAAGATACCGCGGGCCGACAGCGGCGCCGCCGTACGGACTTGCCATGGTGCAGAGCAACAGCAGCGTTCCCAGTGGAATCACGCCGGTAAGCCAAAACAGCGGTCGCGCATTTTTCCAGAGTTGTACGTATCCCGGCAGGATCAATAACAGGAAGGGTGACCAGAAGAACAATCCGCGTCCTTGGCTGAACAGCAGTGCTTTGGCGGCATCGGCATTGAACATGAGCTGCAATCCCAGCAGACCTTGGTGCATCCACGCGTAGTCGTTGTGTTGGTAGCCAATGGAGAACGGTGAACCGAATGCGAGCGCGTTATACGCGGCGCACAGTGCAATCGGACATAGTGCTCCCACGAGAAATGCCTTTGCTCTGGTCGGCTTGCTCCACAACAACAACACAAACAGGCCGGTGGCAGCCACTGCAGCGGTGTATTCGCCGGTGACTGCCAGTGCACACGCCAGTCCTGCCAAGAAATCGCGGTCGGCATATGCCAGCCGATCCTCAATCATCGTCACCATTCCAGTCACCAGCAAACCGAGTGCGCCGATCATTGCCACGATTACGCCGAGTGTGAGTGAGGTTCCGCCGAATGGCAGCATGGCGATGATTGTTCCGCCGAACAGCAGCATGGTGAAAACAGGATTGCGTCGCAGTACTTTCGGCGGAGCGTTCGCGGTGTTTCGCGGCGACACGATCAACAGCATTGCCATGGACAGCAGCCCGATGGTCGCTGCGTGTGAAAATAGTTGCGTACTGTACGGCAGCTGCAATGTGCCCAGCGCCAAACCTATGGTGGCCGCGCCCGCAATGCGTCGATCTGCAATGCGCGAAAGCAAGAGCCACAGAGCAATCGTGCCGAGTGCGGCCAGCAAGCCGCTGGTGAACATGGTGGCGACCCAGGTTGCGGTTTCGGCGTGCGGGGGCATGAGGATATCCGTTCCCGTGGCCGTGGCCAGCGCATACCACACCACGAATGACGGCAGCGCCAAGAACGCAGTCGACGGCGCCTTGTCGCTGTACGTGTGTCCGTCGCGTTCCGCTTTGTCCAAATTCATCCGCGCATTGCCGTCGATACTCACAACGCGGTCAATGGTCATGGCGAACATCAGGCTGAAGCGCGACATCTGATTCGGCCCCCAGCGTTGCGCAACATAGGCGCCATTGAAAACGACGATCAGAAACAGCAGGGCGGCAACGGCGCGCATCGACATGGAGTTCAGTGTAGCAGTTGCTCAGCCGCGTATGCGTGGGCCTGCCAGCAGTTCGGCAAGGAATCCGCGCGACCAGCCGATGCAACCCACCACGAGTACGGTCGGGCCGCTCCAGAGAATCGCCGTCGATGCACCCTGCCACAATGCCCAGAGGGTGAATATCGCCATAGCCAGTATGCTGCATCCAAGCGCGGCCAGCAGCAGCTGCGGCGATAGGACGAAGAGTATTGCGCCACTCAGGAGCAGAAGGGGGATCGCAAGGCCGCAGACAACATGGGCGGGGCGCAGCCATGCACGGTCGATTTTGCCAAGCCGCATGCGTCCGCGGCCGTAACTCTGCATTTGCCAAAAGAAGGCCTTCACCGTCGTGCGCTTGAAATGCCAGACGCGGACATCGGGAACACGCAGGAGCGAGTATCCTTGTTGCAACAACAGTCGCCCCATTTGCAGGTCTTCACCGCTTGTCGTCGTCCAATGGAGGGGGAAAATTTTCTCCAGTGCAGATCGCCGACAGACAAAGTTGCAGCCGGGAATGTGGTGCACGCGTTCCACGTCCTTTTGTTGTTCCACATGTGCGGCGCCCGCCAACACTACCGATAACCGAAAGAAATATCCGATCGCTTCGGCAAGGGCGCCTTGGCTGGGGGGTACCGGACTTGGTCCACCCACTGCTCCCACGTTCGGGTCCGCAAAATAGCGCACTGCGTTTTTCAACCAATCGCGCTCCACGATGCAATCGGCATCCGTGAAGGCGACGATCTCGCCGTGTGACGCCGCAAAGCCGACGTTGCGTGCCGGAGCAATCATCAACGCATCGTTTGCTACGACCGTTGCGCCGAATGTTTTTGCAATCGCGGGTCCGTCATCGGTGGAATGCGCGTCCGGTACGATCAATTCCACACGGTCCTGCGGGTAGTCCAAGGCGCGGATGCTTTGCAGGCACGCCTCCAGCATGGCACTCGAATTCCGAATGGGAATGACAACCGAGATCAGCGGCAGTTGTTCCATTGTCACTGCTTGGCCGGAGCAGCTTCATGTTTGAGCAACCACTGTTTCACGGCGAGTCCCGCATTGAAACCCCCCAGCTTTCCGTCACTCGCAATGACACGATGACAGGGGATCATCAATAAAATTGGATTCTTCTTACAGGCGGTGCCCACCGCACGCACTGCGGCTTCCTTGCCGATGGCACGCGCCACATGTCCATACGATGCAATCTTGCCGCGCTCAATGCAGGTAAGAGCGAACCAGGCCAATTTTTGAAACGGAGTCCCCTCGGGGTCCAGCGGCAACTCGAATGTTTCACGCGTTCCAGAAAAATATTCTTGCAACTGTCGCACGCATTCTCGCAGCAGCGGATCATTCGCAGTGGCCATGGCCGCCGCCTTTCCTTTTTCTCGTACCAGCGTCACCGAGGTGACGTGCGTCTTGTTCGCACGGATTTCCAGCGTGCCGATCGGCGAAGCCATACGTGTGTGCCGCGATTCCATGCCATAAGAGCATACGCCGGTCTTGCGACGGTTTCATCCATATCTCTTTTAGCCTTCCTCTAGGCAAAAAGAGGGAATGTCTCCGGCGTTTTTTGACACCGCGCTTGCCCGCTCGTAGGTTGCGTCTGTAATGCGCCGTCGCGCCGCCGTCATCAGCATCATTATTACCATCGCTTCCTAGCGAGGGGATTGGTGTTGCCTAACCATCCGTCCTCGCGAAAGGACGGCATTTTTCCGTTTCCTCCCTTTCCAATTATGTCCTCTCGCTCTTCGCTCTGCCCTTCGACCGTGCTGCTGGTGGAGCGCGCGTTACCCATCGTCTTTCCGTTGAACGTCTCCACGCTGGAAGCCATGCGCGAAGTGAGCGGCATTCACGCGAAGGTCAGGACTCGCCTGGCCGATGTGGCCTTGCCGGACGAACTGCACGCACTCGCATCGTTGGGAGATGACGAACTCCACGTTGCGCTACGTCACGCAGTTGTTGCTGAAGTCGACGTACTGGAGTACATGGCGCCAGAGCAGATCGTCTGGCACGTGCTGACCGCCACGTCGCGGGTCTTGGGCTAGGTGGGCCGTATCTGGTACCGTAACCGCGTGGCTCCAATCCTCTCCGTCAAAAACGTTTCGTTTTCCATGAATGCCCAGCGCATTTTGCATGGGGTGAACGTGACGGTTCAGCCGGGAGAAGTCGTCGGCCTTATCGGGCCCAACGGTTCAGGGAAAACGACGTTCTTTAACGTTCTTTGTGGCTTCCTCAAGCCCAGTTCCGGCAGCATCGGCTTCAAGGATGCCGACATCACGGCGCTGTCGCCCAGCCAGCGCGCCCGCATCGGCATCGGGCGTGTTTTCCAAAATTTCGGCATCTTCCGGGACATGACGTTGGAAGAGAACGTGTTGGTGGCACTGGAGTCGTTGCCCTCCGAGCAGCGCCTGGCGCTCGGCAATCTTCGTGACCGCGTGCGCGACACGCTGAAAATGGTGCACCTGCAGGATCATGCCAAAAAGAAGGCCAGCTCGTTGTCCGGCGGCCAGATGCGCCTGCTGGAAATCGCCCGCACGTTCGCCAGCCAGAAGGAGCTGTTCCTGCTCGACGAACCCACCGCTGGTGTCTCGCCCAAAATGACGGGCCAGGTCTCGGACCTCATCAAGCGTCTGAAGCAAGAAGGCCGCACGGTCATCATCATTGAGCATGACCTGCCGTTCATCCGCAGCATCTGCGACCGCGTGGTTGTGTTGGATGTGGGTGAAGTCGTTTTGGAGGGCAAGCCGGATGAAATTCACGGTAACCGAAAGTTGAAGGAAATCTACTTTGGCGCCGATCCGGTGACATAAACGAGTATACTTGCCAAAAATGAAATTTATTGTACTATGTGCTCATGTTTAGAACTGACCAGAAAGAGTTGTCGGTGGCACTCGATAGCAATTTGAATGATGCGTTGCTGTCCGTCACCGATCCAGCCGCAGATTCACACCAGCCGGATGCCGACCGACGCCGCTCCATGGAGCGTTGTTTCAACAGATTGCCACAGTTGTTCAATATCTCCATCGACGATATCAACGCGCTCCCTGCCGACCAACGCACGCTCGTCACCGAGGAACTCTGGAAGTACTTTCAGGCCAGCTTGGCCGTGCGCGCGAATCCGAAGTCGATGAACGCAACCGACGGCTTGGCCGAACAGGGGACGAAGCTGAACTCCATCATCGGCAAGTTCCGTGATCAAATTGTACGTACCGTGAAGACGTCCGAACTGAAAGCCGTGTTGCAACCGGCGGTTTTAAAACCACGTACGTTCGAATTCACCGCTCAATATTTCACCGGCTTGTATTCCATGCGCCTGGCCGATCTGGAGGCTGCTCCTGCCGAGAAGTTCCCCGAAGCACTGGAGGGATTGCAAGACATGCTCTACGGCCATTTGCACATGCTCGATAACGGCAATGTGACTATCGCCAATGGCCACGTAAATTACAGCCGTACCTATTACCTGGAAATGCGCCAGCACTTCCGCAAGCTCGAACGCGTTCTTACGACCGCCGGACTTCTGTCCAAGCCGATGCTCGAGCTGATGCGCAAGGCCGGGCACGATCGCGTGCGAGATCTGGTCATGCTTGAGCGCAGTACCACCGCTCCGCAAATTACAAAGGCATTGAAAGACAGGCCCGAATCCGACGTACAGCAGTTCCATGGCCTTATGGAGGCCTATGTTCTTTCCGGACGTGTCTCCGGTCAGGAAGCAAAAGCATTCGATGCCGAATTGTTCCGCTTGGAGATGAGCGCGTAGTGCAGGGGCAGTCGTTTATGTATTTGAGATATTTTCGTATATTTGTCAATTCGCAAGTTCCGCGACAGTCTGCGGCGCAGCCGAAAGGCGCTTGTTGTCTTGGCGCGGCATCGGCGACAATCGCACCAAGCTTCTCCTTTTTCTCCCCACTCCATGAAGAAATATCTTTCGCTTGTGGCGTTGTCCGCAGTTCTGTTCGCAGGCTGCAACAGCACCGCTCCAGAGAGTATTAAAGTCGGTTACATGGGCCCTCTAAGCGGCGATATCGCCGGTTTGGGTGCCGACACGCTGAACGGCGTGCGTATGGCCGTCGCAGAGATCAATGCCGCAGGCGGTATTGGCGGAAAGCAAATCGAGCTGATTGCCGAAGACAGCCGTTGCAACGGCGCCGACGCAGCCAGCGCCGCACGCAAGCTGGTGAACGTCGACAAGGTGGTCGTCATCATCGGTGGCATGTGCAGCGGTGAGACGCTTGCTGCAGCACCAATCGCCGAGGCAGCCAAGGTGGTCATGCTCTCGCCGACCAGCAGCAGTCCTGACGTCACCAAGGCCGGTGACTACGTCTTCCGCAACTACCCCAGCGACGGACTGAAAGGCAAAGCGTTCGGTGCGTACTTCGCCAAGGCCGGCTTCAAGAAGCTCGCCATCATCAGCGAGAACACCGACTTCTGCCAAGGCATCCACGACAGCGTGAAAGCCAACCTGCCCGATACGACGACTGTCGTCTTCGACGAAATGGTCGAGCCGGGAACCAAGGACTTCCGCACGCTGGTCACCCGCCTGAAGGACGTCGACTTCGATGTCTTCGTTGCAAACGGACAGTCGGACTCCACGGTCGCTGAAATGGCCAAGCAGCTGCGCGAGCTGGGTCTGAAGCAGCAGATCGTCGGCAGCGACACGGCAGACTCCGTGACACTCGGCAAGAACGCCACCGAAGCGGTCGAAGGCTTAAAGCCGCTCTCCATCCCGATGTTGACCGAAACCGATGCCCGCGCCGGCGCGTTCGTCACCGCCTTCAAAGCGGCGTACGGCGAGCCCCAGTACGGTTCGTTCTTCGGTGCCACGTCGTACGATGCCACCAAGTTGCTGGCCAAGATCATCGGCGAGGTCGGCACCGATGGCACCAAGATCAAGGACGCTCTGTACGCACTCAAGTCGTACGACGGCATTATCGGCACCTTCTCGTTCGATGAAAACGGCGACGTAAAGGGAGTGCCGTTTGCCATGAAGCAGTTCAAGGCAGGTGTGCTTGTGCAGTCCGAGTTGATCCCGCTGAACTAATTCTGATTCGCTCCAAAGAATAAGGACCGGGTGTTCCCCGGTCCTTTTTTGTCGATGACAGCAGAGCACCTCGGCGCTAGGATTTGCGGAGATGCAGCTTTTGATCAACGCCCTCATCGCTGGGTCCTTCGCGGCCCTTATGGCTGGCGGACTTTCGTTGGTCTACGGCGTGTTGCGTATCTTCAATCTGGCACTCGGACAACTGGCGTTGGTCGGTGGCTACACCACGTGGTGGTTCTACCGTAGCGCGCATCTGCCGTTGCCTGTGTCTATTCTCCTGGGTGTGGCGGTCGCGGCAATCGTCACATGGATCAGCTTCGAGTTGTTCGTGGCGCCGTACTACCAGCGCCACCGGTTCTTGCCGCTGGTCACCACTATCGCACTGAGCATGATTCTCGACGGCCTGATTTTGCTGACCTTCCAAGAGTATCCGCATTCCATTCTTGCCGGTGCCAAGCGACAGCTACCCGTGTTCGGAGCCACCATCTCGGTTGAACAGGTCGCGCTTATCATCCTCACACTTGTTTTGCTGGCGTTCGTGGCCTGGCTGCTGCATGCAACACGTTACGGCCGCGCCATTCGCGCCACGGTTCAGCATCCGTCCGCTGCACAGAGTTTGGGTATCAACTCGGCGTTGCTGCACCGCGCCGTCTTCATTGCCAGCGGCATGCTGGCCGCTTTGGCCGGTATCTACGTTGGCATCGACCAGAACCTGACCCCGGTCCTGGGTTTTCCGATTACCATCAAGGCCTACGCCGCACTTATTGCCGGTGGCAAAGACAGCTTGTGGGGGACCATCGCCGCCGCCTACGGCATCGCGCTACTGGAGCAACTGGCCATCGGCGTGCCGCTGTTTGGGTTCTACATTCCGGCCGGATACCAAAGCACCGTCGCGCTCGTCACCATCATCGTCGTGCTCCTGTTCCGTCCGCAGGGTTTATTCGGTTCACGTAGCCGCATCGCATAGCAACCCATGGATTTCTTCTTCCACCTGCTGGCCACTGTCGCAATCGCCATTCCGTCGATTACGGGATTCAATCTGGTGTTCGGCAAAGGAAAAGTCCTGCACTTCGGACCGGTGGCCGTATCGCTGGTCGCCGCGTACGGCATCTACTGCACGCTGTATTTCACGCATAGCTACGTGCTCGGCATGATTGTAGGCCTGGCATTGGCATTACTGCTCTCGGCATTCTTCGCCTGGTTATCGTTCCGGCTGGAGCCAGATGGACTCGGCATTCTGAGTATCGCGGTGCAGCTGGTGTTGCTGGCAGTGGTCGCCAACTCGGGTTCGCTGACGCGCGGTGCACTTGGCATTCCGGGTATTCCGCGCTTTCCGGGGCTCGAAAGCCTGCCCGCGTTCGCCATTGTCGCTGCTCTCATCGCCCTGGCATGGGTCATGGCGCTCTGGCGTATCAACAACGGTCCACTCGGACGCTCTCTTTCGGCGCTGGCCGAGAACGAGTGGCATGCCCAGGCACTCGGCATCAGTCGCAAGCGCGTGCATCTGTTTGCGTTCCTTCTTGCCGGCATTGGCGCATTCCTCAGCAACTTCTTGTTTCCGCAGTACATCAGCCTGCTGCACCCCAGCGATTATTCGTTCACCATTCTCATCTTCTTCGTCATGTGTGTGGTGGCGGGCATGCCGGGCAGCGTATGGGGAGTCGCGGCTTCTACGGTCGTGTTAGCGCTGCTCAAAGAAGGCATCCGGTTCGTGCCGCTGCCGTACGACCTCATCGGTCCGGTGCGACTTATAGTATTCGGGTTGATTTTGATTGTGGCGGTCTACATACGCAGAAAAGATCTCTTCCCGGTCCAACGTACGATCTAATTTCAACGTTGAAATTCAGGCTTTCACCATTTCATGTGCCTTGCATAGCCCGGCATTCTTCTTCTCGCACTCCTCACAACAAATGTACAGCGCATGACAGGCGGTATCTGCACAATCGCAGTAGCGGTCGCACGGGGTGTTGCAGTAGGAGCAGTTTGTCAGGTACACGGGGGCTTTCTTGCCTTGGTAGCGCACGCGTAGACGGCGATCGAAGACAAAGCACGATCCAATGAAGTGTCCGTCGGGGAATTGCTCGCAGTAGCGGATAATGCCGCCCTCCAACTGGCGCACATCGGAAAAGCCGTTTTGCAGCAGCAGTGCACTGGCCTTTTCGCAGCGGATTCCGCCAGTGCAGTACGTCACCACGCGCTTGTTTTTCAGTCCTTCCAATGCAGGTAGCAGCGTGGGTAAGTCGCGGAAGTTGGCCATGGGCAATGTTACGGCGTTCTCGAACTTGCCGATGCGCGCCTCGTAATCGTTGCGCATGTCCACCAGGACCAAGTCCTCGCCGCGCTCCAGTTCGGCGTGCAGGTCGGCAGGGGAGATGTACGGTGCTTTGTTTTCCAGCTTTGCGTCCGATCGTAGTGTTACGACTTCCTCGCGCACGCGTACGAACATCTTGGCAAACACTGTTTCATCGCTGTCCCATTCCTTGAATTCCATATCCGAAAACAGCGGGTGTACGGCCATGGCGGCTTTGTACTTGGCGATTGCATCCGGCTCACCGCAGCACGTGCCGTTGATTCCTTCGCTGCCGATGAGCACGCGGCCCTTCAGCCCAAGTCCTTTGCAGAGCTCGCGCTGCGCATCCGCCTCGGCGATCGGGTTGGGAATGGCGACGTACTTGTAATAGAGGATGATCATTCGCTGCATATTGTAGCGATCTTCCGGCAGTTGCAAACTGTCTTGTTGACACATAGTCGCCAAGCCTTAGCATGGCGCACTATGCCGCACGAATCCCCAGAAGCCGCAGGCGATACCGCCGAAGCACTTGCCGCTGTCGACGCCGCGCCCATACCCGCCACGCCGCCTGCCATTACAGAAGCTGCTCTCGTGTTCGAGGCAGCCGTGCGCGCGTGGTGGGCGAATCAGACTGATCCGGGTACGGTCACGGTCGTGGCAAGCGCCATCACCGCGTACATGGTTGTGAAAAATGAGCCCTATCTGGAGCCACCCATGGGAGTTCGCACCCATTTCGCGCGTTTCCGGTCGGCCAATCCCGATGTCGTACGCCAAGCCACCACGACCGCCATCGGCATCCTCATTCCGGCCACGATGGGAGCTGGTCCGCTGCCGAACCTTCCGGTCGTTACCAATCCCAATCCAACGGAGGGCGCCGATTAAATCCGGCATGCCCCGTTTGCGCAGCATTGGCACAACTTGTGGATTCTCTGTAATCCCTTACCATATGGGGTAATTTCCACATTGCTGTTTCCGCTATGTCTACTCATCGCCACAACGCATACATGTTCGCGCTTGCATTCGCTTCCGTCAGCATCGCTGCCGGAGCGACCGCGGTACTCCAGGTTCCGATGAAAGCCACGCTACTGGCACCCACCGCGGCGATTCCTTCGCCCGCCGATCTGCCCACAACCCGTCCTTTGGAATGCGGCGAATATCAACCCCAGGGCCAGGGTGCGCCCCAGTGCGGCGGAGCCTGCGGCTTCGGTCAGATGTGCCAATCTGGAACGCAGCCGTTCGGAAGGGCCTGCATCTGTGCCCCGGATCCCACATTGCCAACGACACCTCCGGCATTGTGCGGCTCTTATGCCCCGACGGGCGCAGAGTTCCCTTCTTGCGGCGGAGCATGCGGTTTTGGACAGGTCTGCCAACCCGGTCAGCCGTTTGGAGGTCAGGCATGCATCTGTGCCCCGGACCCCAAATTGCCCACGAAGCCTCCGGCGAATTGCGGCGCATTCCAAAACGGCAACAGTTCGGCGTACCAGTGCGGCGGAGCCTGCCCTGCGGGCGAAACGTGCAAGATTGGACAGCCGTTTGGACGAGACTGCTTGTGTGTATCGACGGCAAACGGTAACTCCACATCTCTTCCGCGGATGGGGAACTAAATCCGGCACGCGCCGTCCCCGCAGCGCATGCGGCGTGAGGCCACGTTTTCATAGACCCAGTCACCAATGACGGTCATGCCCGGAATGTAGAGGAACGGTGCCAGCAGCCACAGTGCCGGAAGGTGCCAGCAGAGTGCACGGAAGGCGCGAAAGCCTTTCAGGAATGTTCCGTCGGGAAATTTCACATGCATGGCTTTTTCCAGCGTTGCGGCCGCAACAGTCGGAGCGTGTGCCAGACGCGTGCGTTCATCGGTGAAGTCGGCGAACTGCAATCGCTGCAGCCAGTCGACTGTTTTCAGAACAACGACGCTGCGACGACACAGTCCGCAGGTGCCGTCGAACAGAACGACTACTCCGGAATCACCCCAGTTCAAGAAGCGGCGAACGGCTCGGGAATCATCGTCCAAGAGCAGTCCCAGATATGCGGTGAAGATGACGAACGAAAACAGGCCGACGTCCATGGTGATCGTAATGCCAAGATGCATGAGAAAACCTGCTGCGATGACGGTGCGTTTTACGCTGCCGTTCCAGCGCTTCGGCAGCGGGGTGTACCACGTCAATACCGGCAGAATGAGCAGCAAAATCCAGCTGATTTGTGCGACGAGTACGCTGTAGGTGAGCAGAGGGCTGAACGGTGTCAGGGCGTCGGCAATGGACGGTGGAATGCGCGAAAACCCCGTGTGGTGCAGCACGATTGCAACCGCCGATCCGCCCGGCCATGTTGTTCCGCTGAGCTTTTCCCACGTGGAGCTGATGTAAATGCAGATCATTTGCCATAGCAGCAAACGGTATGGCCAAATCGCCATTGTCCGTTCGCTTGGAGCCTGGTCTTTGCCGTGTTGCACTACGCTCCGCAGTCGCCGTCGCAACGTGCTGAGCGTGAACGTTCGGTCGCAGGGCGACACCAGCAATATCAGCGCAATCAGTCGCAGCAGCGTGTCTCCGCCATCCAGCAGCACCGGATTGTATTCATGAAACGAGTACAGCAGCACAGTGGATACAATCAATCCCGCACGCGTCCATAGTCCTACAATGACCAAAATCAACGATGCCAGTAGCAGCAGGTACAACCAAGAAACGTCGGCGGGGTTTGTGATCCAGCCGAGAATGGTAAACCGGTAGTCCGGCCGCAGAAAGAAGTCCATGGCCGCATGCGGCATCATGCCGTGGTCCGAGTAGTAGCGCGGCACGTTGTTCCATTGCAGCGCAAACACCATGAATGCGGTTACTCCGTATGCCACGCGCATCATGCCGAAGCCGGATGCCGATACCGGACGGAACCAAAAGCGCTCGATGCGCTCCCAGATGCCGATGGACTGTGTTTGCGGCATCAGCTGGGGAGGGAAGGGCAAGTAACGCTGCCGAGTACGGTTTCGGTGACCTGCGGAACAGTGGTGGAAAATACCGCGAGTTCGGCCAAGGTTTTTGGCAGCACGTACGAGCGTACGTTCAGCCGCAGTTCCAGTCCCGCTGCTTCGGGCAGTGCTATGCACTCATCCTGAAGATAGGTCTCCGCCATGCCCTTCCAAGAGTCTTCCAGGCGGCCTAAAATCTTCAGTTCCTTGGCTCGTTCGGATGTCGGCAAATGTTGAAAATCCAAGGTTTTCAGCGAACGCCACGCGTTGTTTCGGTACACCTCAATGCTGTAGAGCGATACGCGACGCAGCGGGTCCGGCGAGAAGATGTCCCACTTCTGCCACTGACTCAGGCTGAGCACGTACGGTCGAGCAGCATTGAAGCTGCGAATGGCGAATGTATTCCAGCCGGCCGAAGCGGTGTTCTGCGGCGCCACATACGCGGCAATGGCGAACATGTGCCACACGCACAACATAATCACGGCCACCTGGGTCGCGGTGCGGACTGCCAATCGCGGCGAGCGGGAAGATGCCAAACGTACCGGGGGAACGAGAGGGCTGTAGGATTACGCTTTGGCGACCGGCTCAAGCAGCACGATCTCGCGGCCGACGAATTGGTCGGTGCGGCGGTACAAGAGCGTCGTGCGGCTGCCGCTAAGTGTATGCGGCGGCAATACGGGCTTGTAGCCGAGCTTCTCGCATGTCTTCAGTGCTTTTGCCAAGGTCACGGGACGCTTCTGCGAATACCAGACCGGCCAGGTCATGACGACCGGCACGCCGGGCAGCGTTTTGGCGCAGTTCTCCAGGAATTTCTCCGTCAGCTCCTCGGCGTTCTTGGCCAAACGCTCAATGTCCTTCAGCATCGGACGGCTCTTCATATTGGGTCCCAGCGATCCTTCGGTCACGACCATGTGCGGCAGTTCCTTCAGCTCGAACGGCTTGGTGGCGTCCTGTTTCCAGGTCGTTACGTCCAAGTCCTTCTTCAGCAACTTGTAGGTCTTGCGTGCCCACTCCACGTTTTTATTGCAGCCGTTCACCGCCTTCAGCTCCTTGTCCGAAGCCAGGACGTGGAAGCGGCGCAGCATGGCCTCGATGGGAATGACGCCCGTACCGCAGAACGGATCGAAGACGGTGATTTCCGACGGGACCTTGAACTGCTTCTTGCTCATGAGGTAATAGCCGAAGTTCAGCAGAATTTGAGCTAATTTCGGCGGCAACAAGCCAACCGTAAGGTCTCGCACCGGCTTGTTCATGTCGCGCATGGTGTATGCCTTAATGTTCTGTGCGGCCACCGTGCGGCCGATCCAAAGGCTGTCTTTGTCTTGCAGCACCATCAGCTCGCAACCCTTCTTCGGGTCCAGCAGTCCTTCGTCGTGCAGCTGAATGGCCATCGCCGGCTTCATTTCGTTGCCGATGTAGCGACTGGGCGTGCTCTTGGACTTCAGGAATTGCTTGCAGTCACTGTAGAAGCTCTTGGCTTTGGCTGGCGCTACACCAACGAAGCGCAGCGAGAACGTCGCCTTGCCTTTCACGCTGGAAAGTTCGGCAGCCAAGATCACCGGAATATCTTTCAAATCGACGGATGCATTCTCTTTCATCACCGATTTGGCAATCATGAGCGTGCCGCCCAATTTGTTCAAAAAGTCCTGATCCAGCTCGTGCTTGGTCTGGAATGTGAGGATTTGGTTGGCATAGACCCGCTGCGGGGTGAGGTCGGGAAGCAGCGCGCTTAATTCAGCGGCACTGATCATCGGATTGTTTCCCAGGAACGCGGCGTAAGAGTGCATGGCTGTTAGGATAGCGTGTTCGTGCGCTCGTATAAAGGTACATCACAAAAAGACTCCTTACGGAGCCTTTGTGTGTTTGTGTTCTCCGGCGGTATCGAGCGTGCCGTGAGGCGTGACCGATCCGCTGATGGAGGGTGAAAGGGGAGGATCCCCGTAACGCTGCTGTGCTTTGGCCACTTGTTTCTCCTCGCGGCCAGACGAAGTCCCCGGACCGGTTTGCCACGAGTCTCTTTTGAGGGAGAGCAGGGGAAACACTGGGGAGTGGAGGGTGTGCATACCGCGAGGATTCCTCGTCCATTGCGGTACGACGTTGCAGAGCAGAGAGGATGATGGCTACGAGTTAGTACAAACGCACCTATACCCAGAATTGTGCAAGGATGCAGTGAAGTGTGGCCGGGAGGAACGAGTGCAGCAGCACCCATAGACATCATTCTCTCTGATCGTCTGCGGTGGTGTGAATGATCGGGTCTTTTTGGTGTGGTGTCCGGCCGGACGGTTGTCTCCTTTGGTGTGTTTGTATGGACTGTGTATGTGTGGATGACTTGTCAGGAAGGCTGTCTTCCCGGAAGTGATCGTTCAATCATATTCATTCCTACAAGAACAGCAAGCCTTAGGGCTGGAGTGAGTGCTATGAGTGTTATATGAATACATTTTGTACTCTAAAATTGGCATGCTTGTTTTTGGCTAGGGCTAAACACGCAGTACACATTTTTGACTCAATATGCACTTCAGCCCTTTTAGAAGCCATTTCCCTATTTCTCAACCGTCGTTCCGTTTTTGGAAGGGTAGTAGAGTTGTTTTGTCCTCCGTCGCACGTCTGCCAAACTTGTCAGAACGGTTGCCACGGATGCATATGTTTCCTTGGCCCGCATCAGTCCACCCAAGGCACTCGTCAGAAGCGTTGTCGTCTTGGCATCGGCATTGGCCGGAGCGGAGGCAGTCAGTCCTTGTAGCTCAATGCTCATTGCTTCCAGCTCTGTGTTTGCAGCAAGAAAGGCGGCATTGCCTTCTTCGCAAAACGCCACCAGGTCGTCGTAGCGGCTGTCGAGCGACTGGAACAGCATCACGGCGACTGTTGCCCTTCCCAATATGCGTTGCACGCTTGCCATCCAACGATCCATAGCCGATGTGCTATTGGCCAGGTACAGGTCATTCTCCAAGAGCAGCTCATCTGTACGCAGCTCTCCGCGTTCACGCTGCAGCACTTGTGATGCGAGTGCGCTGTGTACCCCGGATGTGCGATCAAACCTGCGCAGCGCCTTTGGCTCAAAGGCACGTACGCCATCATTCAGTGTTATTGTGGAGACGCGATGACGCATTGCCAGCGTTACAGCGCCGGATTCCACACGCAGGAAATACCCTTTGCCTTCGTATTCCAGCGGAAGAGTTTCTGTGCCAGTCGTGGAGTCAGGGGTGTTCATAGAGTGTGCGACTGTAATCTGGTCCCGTCGCCAATGTCAACGCAAGCAGTGAACGAGGCGGTTCCATGCTTATATTTGCTATATTTTATAAATGTTGTATAATATATAAAACAAACGAAGAAACACCTATGAATACCGCAAAAGAGCAACAGTCACAGAGTCTCTGCACGCAGCAGATTTGGCATATCGCAAGACAGGCATCCGCCTGTTTGTAAGAGGGAGGCCTTTCATCATCGTAACCGATTTGTAGTGAACGGAGGACCTGACCAGCCTCCGTTTTCGCAATGCCTTCGTCTCACTATCGACGTCGTTGCAATCATTCTTTACAGTGCGTTCCATGCATCATCTTCTCTCCGGAGTCATCGAATGGCTTCAGCAGTTGGCGACTCAGGTTCCGCTTGAAGTCTTCGTTCTCATCGGCGGATTAGTCGAAGAGCTCATAGCGCCCATTCCGTCGCCCGTCATTGCCACACTTGCCGGCAGCATTGCCGCTGCGCAGGGCTATGGTTGGCTTGGCTTGGTGCTGGTATGCGCTATCGGCTGCGTAGGGAAGACGTTCGGTGCGTGGATTTTTTATGTCATCGGCGACAAGTTCGAGGACATCGTGGTGCCGCGTTATGGCAAATTCCTTGGCGTTACCCATGCTGAAATCGAGCAGTTCGGCCGTCGTTTTAGCGGTACATGGAAGGATGCCATCGTGCTGTTTCTTATTCGGTCTATTCCCATGATGCCATCGACACCTGTAACGCTGGCATGCGGCATCGTTCGGTTTCGTCCGCGTACCTTCCTGCTCTCCACGTATTTTGGTTTTCTGCTCCGCGAAATGTTCTTCATGGTGCTTGGATACACCGGCGTGGCAGCCGCCAGCCTGCTGGCTGGCATTAACAGCGCCGAAGGTGCCATGAACGGACTGATTGCCCTTGCTGCCTTTTGCATCATTGCTTGGCTGTACTGGCGTCGCCGAAGAGGGACGCTGCTGAATTTGCTCGGAAAAAAGGACTAATCCGCGTTGTGCGTCTGCAGTTGTTGAAGCAGCAGTGCTGCGAGTACGACTGCCACTGGAGCAACGTGCAGTAATCCGCGACTGAGACCCGTTTGCAAAATGGCTTCGTTCGAGAGCGAGGTGAATGTGAAAATGGCACATTGCTCAACCAGTACCACGACCAGGAAGACGGTAAAGGAATTCCATCCGCGTTTGCCATTGGCAAGAACAAGTAACGGCAACAAGAGCGGCAGCAGCAGCCAGTTGGGTTCATGACTCAGGTGGAACCATATTGCCTGCAATGCGGCGCCAGAGAATCCAAACGAAACGCTGGAAACCGATTTGGCATTGCCGAAAGAAAGGCCGTGCAACCATTTGAACGCAAGCCAAGGGATGATGACGGCCGCAGCCAATCCGATTGCAATGCTCAGCGTTCGGCGTTCGGCCATACCCGTACCGCGTTCGGCGCGCAGGATATGCCAACAGGCCAGTGCGCCAAGGATCGGCACATACAGTAAGAGCGCCTCATTCTTGGTGAACGCAAGCAAGCCCAGTGCGAGTCCGGCGAGGCGCAGCCATGTTTGGCGCTCATGCGTCGGCCCGTGGCCGATATGGAAGATGCAGCCTGCGGCAACGAGTACGTGCGCGGCAACGAAGATGTCCGCGTACGGATTTGTTCCATGAATCAGCACCAAGGGCAACGACGCCAGCGCATACGTGCCAATGCCGGCCAAGAACGTTCCCACAGTCCTGCGAAGCAGGAAGTACGCCGATGCAAGCAATCCCAGGAGCCAAGCGAAATGAACGCCGTTGACCAGCGGCTCTTCCCAAGCCCCTCGCACATCGGCCAGCCAGGTTTTCATCATCGGTACGGTCGGCGGGTAGGAGCTGACGCCGCCTTCGCTTTGCACAACGCCATTCCCGATGGGAATGCTGAGCAATAATTCCCGTTGGACGTAGAACATTTTGCCGCGCATGTTCCAGTTGTTGAACGAGTCGTCCCAGTACGTCGGCACCGAAACCAAGTCGTAGGCGCCGGCCGACAGCTTTACGATCGTCCAGAGCAACAGCAGGCCGAGTACGATCTTCTTGTTTCTCGACAACGGAGGGGTGTGCGCAAATTGCGGACGATGATTCCACGTTGCCCGCAGAATACCGCGCGACCAGGCCACAAGCGCCAAGATGACAATCACGGTGCCGCTTGGAACGGCAAAGCCCGCCAGGTTCAACCGAACCACGCCAAACCAGTGCAAGAGCAGCGTCATGAACATCATCAACGTTGTGCCGAGCGACAACGCCCACGCCATGCGTTCGCGTTTACTGAGGACCGGATGCCTGCCTTCCACGCAGGCGATTGTCAGCCAACCGAGTGTCGTTGGCACTGCGATGCCGATGAGCAAGGCAAGGAATGTCATGGTTTGGCGGGCGCGGAAGGTGCTGCAGTGACGCGGAAAACGAACGAGCCGTCATCGAACCGACCAAGCACTGTTCCGGGCTTGGAGATGGGTTGGCTATTCAGCATAAGCTGTCCGTCGACGCCGATGGTAAGGTCGGGACGTTTGTAAATGACCCATGTGTCATCCGTGTCGAACGCATTGCCCGGAATGGCGGGGTATGTGAGGTAGCGCATGTTGCCCAGGTACGGCCATTCGCGTTCGGCAAAGAACAGGTACGAAGCACGATCTGCTACCAACGGGGCGGCGAACGCTGCGAAATCGTAGAAGTTGTCGCGATCACGGAAGGTGCGCTCCGGCGCAGTTCCGGAAATGTACGTTGCGTAGTCATGCTGTACCCATGTCAGAAATTCCATGCCCATGCGCATGTCGAGCAACAGCCAGCATGCTGCGAATGCTGCGCCGATGATCAGAAGAGCGCTCTGGCGTTTGGACGACCATCTCCCGCTGAGGAAGTATCGTACCGTAACGACGATCGTCAGTGCCGAAAGTCCAAGCACAATCAGAAACGTCGTGGAGATGGCTTTCGGCGGGACATCCACGTAGGTGTGTTGGCGTGCCACTGGATTCATGCTCAATTGCGGTCCCCAGGTGAAGTTAATGGAATACGGTCGGTATTGATCCATCCACCAGAACGATGCCGATGTTTCAGCAAATTGCTCCAACGGATTCCAGCGGGCGAATTCCAGCCGCGTGAGCAACATGGTGGTATGCGGTGGCAACACCAGTCCAATGCGTTTTTTGCCTGCATGCCACTCTTGGCGGGCAGCTAAATCGAAACTGGTCACGTCCGGCGTATCGCCGGGGACATCCACGGAGACGCTGTAGGTTTTGGGGTCTTCTTCGTCGCCGTACGCCCACACGAATTTTATTTCGGCTCCGGTCGGGCTTGCCGAAGTCAGGCGAGCTGCGTGCGCTACCCACGGCAGTTGAGCGTCGGTCAACAAGGCTCCGGTTTCATTGCCGCTACTCAGCAGCAATCCGTCGGCCACTTGCTGAATGTCGATTGGCCCCAGTGCTTGCCACTCTGCGTTTGTTTTGCCTTCTGCAAATTCAAATGCATGGCTTTCCATTGCCGAGGCAATGTTTGCCCAGCTCAGCATTGGCACCACAACAAGCAACGGCCAATGGCGGAGAAGTCGCCTCACAGTCCGTTATTCTAGGCTCTTCAGACTCTTCCTGAAAGCCGTTGGCCAGTGTGCGGTTGCCGCTATTTGGAGAGCAATCCTTTCAGGAGCGATGCCGAACGTCGCAAGGCCTGCAGCGGTACGCCCAGGTCTTCGAGAGCCGCCGCAAACAGCGATGCGGTTTCCAATGGATTCTCCATCAGCGGATTGGCCGGATCGCGGACTTGGTTGTGTGCGGCCACGATAATATTCCTTCGCTCAATCGACAGTGCGCCTTTCGCCGACAAGCCGTCTTCAATACCCATGCGCTGCCGTCGAGCAAGACTGCCGACATGGGCCACTTGGATCACATGGCTGGGATTGCCCACAATGCCGCGCTCGGTTTCCGGCGGGCAGACCGCGCGCTGCGCTTCTATGCGTGAGTTCGTTTGTTGCTGGACCAACAGAATCATCTCGCGTC
Source organism: uncultured Candidatus Peribacteria bacterium (assembly GCA_964448405.1). Classification (GTDB taxonomy): domain Bacteria; phylum Patescibacteriota; class Gracilibacteria; order Peribacterales; family Peribacteraceae; genus DAORHV01. The sequence goes on from CAYUVW010000006.1 coordinate 37,099, forward strand.
CGCGCTGCTGGCAGTATTGATCCACGCCGCGCAGCCAGTCGAATGTCTTCAGCGTTTCATCGGCGTGCGCCGATGGATTTGCATTCATCTGGACGATGAGCGCGTCCAGCGAGGCTGCATCGCCGTGCTTCACGTTCTTGCCGGCCGGCGTCGAGAGCACGTCCACGCGGGCGATGATCCGCATCGCCGCATCGCGGCACTCGTTATGCAACGCGCCCAATAGCGCAGCAGCCAGTGTTGCGCCGTATCTGCTGTTTGAACCGGCCGGCAGCATGACGTTTACGTTGCTTTGGGCATCGATGCCACGCTTGCGCGCAAACATCTCCAGGTTTTGAGGGCCGGGTTGCATGATGCGAATGCCGATGGGGTCGGGGAGGGGTTTGAGCATGCAAAAGGCGGCAAACGGTATCCGTAGGTCGAAATACTGTCAAAAAGAAGACGGAGCGCGCGGTTTCCGTGCAGTGCTTTTACTGTAGTTCCTGCGGCAGTGTCACTGCGCTCATCTCGGAGAATGCGACCAGAAAATCCTCGTACGAGAAGATGAGTGCTTCGCTGGTATCGTGTGGATTTTTGACTGTGACGGTTCGCGTTGCCCGGTTCACGGATTCCACCGAATACGCGTGATTGTGCCAAATATTCACCGGACCATTCTGAGACATGACAGAATACGATTCTGTATCTCTGCCGCTGGAAGTACGCGTGCTGTTCACGGTGGCAATGACTTTGCGCGGATCGAATTTGTCCAAAAACTTGAAAATATCGCGTTGCACTTTCGCATGCAGATAGTCATCACTCATGTCGGGGGGAACGCGGCCGAGTTGTTTCGCCAGGGGAATGCCTGCGGTAAGGAAGCCCGTGAATGGCTTTACGTCATCGCCGAACATCTCCGCAAGCGCTTCGTGTCCGTAGCCTCCTTCCATACGCGTGCGGTCCATGGTGCCGGTTTTCTTCTTCAGATACGCCGCTTCCAAAATTGCCCATCCAAGCAATCCCTCCACAGATCTCCGCGCCGCTCCGTTTTGGCCCGCCTCAGACCGAAACAGCAAGTTGTCTCGTGTCACCGTAATCGTTTGTTGGGGATTCTTGCTGCCGAGCGGGAAGGACACCGTCCAGGTGTTGCTATCGAGCTGCTGCATGGAAGTATTGATCATCTCGTCGAAGCGCGGATGCTGGTACAAGCTATTGAATGCGGCAATGAGATAACAGTTGCCGACGTTTGCTTGCTCGATGTTTCCGCTGAAATAGAAACCGGCCATATCGGCACGGAGCGGCTCAGTATTGGAGGTGTCTGTAGTATCGTTTTGTCCCGCATTCACACTGGGGATGGGCCCGCCATCAACGGCGGTAATCTCGTACCGGCTGCCGCTCTTGGTCACAATCATGCGGCGATCGCCAAGTGCCAGGATTTCCACGACCGGGCTCGTGGTCGTCGTCGAGCCGTTTGCTTCACGGATTTGCATAGGAGAGCCGACGCGGATTCCGTAGCCGATGGTGCCGATAATTTCCAATGCCTGACCACCGCTTCGCTGTTGTAAACGTACCTGCACGTTGGGTGCAATCGGCAGCATAGGAATGGTGTCCGGCCGCTGTGATTCGTCCCCAGGAGGTGAAACGGTATCCGCAGTGGCTGCTGCCTCCGAAGCTGCGTTGAACAAGTAGCGGCTGCCGTTTTGCGTGACGATCATGCGTCGTCCGTCGCTGGACAACAGAATTTCCGTCACCTTGCTCGTAATAGTATCGCCACCGTCGGCGGTACGGACGACGACCGGTTGTCCCACCCGCACCTCCGACCGGATTGATCCGGCGATCTCGAACGTGCCATCAATCTTGGTCAGGCGCACGGCGGCGCCCGTCATCGTAGGCAGGGAATCCACGCGCTGTATGCGCATTGGAGAGGGCACATCAGCGGGCTCCGGTTTGGCGGCGACATTGGTTTCCAGATAGAACGTGCCTGGATACAGGGTGACTTGTCTGCCCGAACCTCGGATACTGTTTGCCACCGGCCTGCCCTTTGCGTCGAATCCGGTAACCTTGCACATATCCTCGCCCGAACCGCTGAACTGCGGAATGCAGACCACGTCCCCCGGCTGTACGGCAATTGCGTCGATGTTTTGAGGCCGAAAGGCAGCCGCTTCCGGACTGCCCGCAACAATGTTGATTATCTCAGGGGCGCCGTATGCCCGTTCGAGCACCACGTTTGGAGTGCGGCTTTTGATTACGTAAATGTCGCGTCGTCCCGTGGTCGGATTCGTGAGTGCATAGTGTTTCCCCCGCCAGTCAATTGCGGCCCCTTCTGGCGAGGCGGTCGGCTGATTGATAGCAGGGGGCCTGCCGCATACGCCCATGCGTAGCAACCGGTCGGCCTGCGCCCGTGTGAATCCCGCATCTTCCAGAATTTCCATTTTTTGCCGCAGCTCCGCAAGCGAGTAGTTGTCGCCCGCCATGGGTACGTCGTGCGCTGCGCGAATGGCGGTTTTTTGGGCATCGCTGAGCTCTATCTTCAGCAGATACTCAGCCGCCTCGATGCGCTTGGCATACCCTTCCTCGGTATCGGGCAAGTTCATGATCGCTTCTTTCATCTTCAGGTCTGCTTCCGAGAGTTGCTTGGACGATTGCTGCGTATCTGCCGGACCTTCGACTGTTGTATCGGGTTCGACACGAAATGACTCGGAGCCCGATGCATTGGTTACCAACAACACGGCGGGATTCGTGCTGTCGATTTGCACGACGTATTGTTTTGCCTCCAGGCTCGTACGCAAGTCGGCAGCTGCTTGTTGCACATCGACGCCGGTATTTGGCCGATACGTCATAACACCCGGTCTGCGGATGCGGATGTTTTGCACGGTGCCGACGACGAATGCCGCCGCATCTCCCCAGCCCATGCCGCTTTCGGCTTGGCCGAGACTGGTTTGGAGTGCGGTCAAAAATTGATCGGTCGATTGCTCGACCAGTTCATCAGTCATTTCTTCGCGGATTTCCCCGGGTAATTGGCTTGCGAGCCGCTTCACGAATTCCTGGATGCTTTTGGCGCGTTCTCCGCCTCCCGCAGCTTGTTCCAGGCGTTGCATGCGCAGTATCACTTTGTTCAATGTTGGCGCGTGTTTGTTCAGCGCCTGCAGTACGCGGCCGTTGTTCAGGAAATTGCTAATGCCCGATCCGGCAGCCTGCGATGCGCCGAGTGTGACCAATGTTGTGCCGAAACTGACGGCGAATTCCTGTGCGTATGGACTGATGACATCGTCCATCAGCGTTCGCTCTCGCTCTTCACCGGTCACGGGATCGCGGACTGTTTGCCCCTCCACGTATGCGCCGAGTTTCGATCGGTCTTTGTATGTTGCTCGCCCTTCGGCGATATCTTTGTCGTATTGTGCGATGGAATATTGCACCTCTTTGGCGATTTCCGCTCCGGCCATGCCGCCGGCGGCGCCCGCAGCTGCCACAGCCCACATTGGCGTTGCGGCTCCACAGGTGAGAATAATGGTTGCGGTTGCGACGACGGCTACGGCAATTGCCGCAAGAATGCGAGGCCCCTCTTTTGTGCACCAGTTACTCCACGTATCGGCGCTCCATTGGGATTTATCCCGCATGGTATCGATTGCCGTGCGCAGTTCGGTGTTTTTCAGCACCGCGATGAATGTGTCCAATGCTTGGATGCGCCTATCCAGCTCACCTTCAAGTCCGCCAAGAGCCACTCCCAGCTGTACCCCCTTTAGTTCGCGCAAGCGTTCCCTGGCCGCCGTCGCACTTTGCAGAGTCTGTGGATTGCTGAGCGCTTGCAGCAGCTGATTGGCTCCGTTGCGTGAAAATTCCACGAATTGTTCGTATTTGCCGCCTTGCATGCCGCCCGCAAAGAGCGTTTGCACCGTTTCGCAGCCGCGATGAATGTCCGATGCTTGTCCGAGCAGAGATGCCATCGCCGGGTCACGATCCAAACAACGGACGATGTCGTTCACGCGCTCGTCGCGATCTCGTTCCAGATTGCCGACGTTGGCGGTGCGGAGCTGTCTGTTGGTGCGCGGATCTTGTACAACCAATCGGGTGTCGTTCTCCTCCAAGTGTGCGTATGCCAAGTCTTGCACATCGATGTACGCGGCACGTTCTATGCCCCGTTCAGGACTGGCTTGCATGCTGAACGGCTTTTTCAAGAACACCACATCGCGTGGATTTTTATCGATGATCGTCAATGCTTCATTGCTGAACGCAACACCCTGAAATACTTCGCCGTTCTGCGTTGTCACCGTGCGGTAGCCGCCGTAGAGCGCCACGTTATTCGGAATGTCTCGCGGTATTTTGTAGACCTCAATTTTCACTCTGCCGCCGCTTTTCAGCTGATCCACAATGTCCGCATCCTGTGCGGTGGCAGCCTCCATTTTTCGGTGTTCCTGCACCGCAAGTTTCAGGAGTTCATCGTAGGAAACGTCTTCCCGAAAGAAACGTTGTTCGAACTCCGTTAATTCACCGGCCGCGCGCAGTTCGCCAATTGCCTGACTGATTTTCTTCGCAAGCTGTGGGTTTGTGCGCTCTAGATCCACACTCGATCCATGGCGCTCCCAAATGCGTAGCAGCAGGCGATTGCCCGCCGAGCGATTTCCGTTCGCAAAGGCAGTCTCTGAATCGGCGTGGAGCACGGCTATTTCGCCACCCACAACCTCCGCCCCGACCTTCGCCATTGCCGCCTGCGCAGTTTTCAATGCGACCTGCAGCCTGCCGATGCGCTCAATGCGTTGGCGGATAATGCCTGCGCTTTGAGCGTTCTGAAACCACGTCTTGCTGTAATCGGCAGTGTCTTTTGCCAGCAGCGCTATTGCGTCTCGGATATCTTTTTCCAATCTTTGCACTTCAACTGTTCGGGCGTGGAAAGCATCGGCTGCGGCTTCCAGCTTTCTTCGTACATCCGTGTTCTCGGTTGCGCCTTCCGGCTGTGCGGTCGATAGGGAATCGATCGTTGCACTCACTTGCTTCTCCACACTTTGCCGGGCTTCGCGCAGCTGCGCGGGGGTGACAATCGTTTGGAGGATATCGAAAAGTTTTTTCTCTTGTTCGTCGCATGCCGCCTCCATTTCCTGCCAGCCGTCTTGCTTGGCATCTTTCAGCGTGCTTGCTTGCGTGCGCAGCCTGCGAATCTGCGCCTGCGCATCGTTCACGCGGTCTCCATATGTTTTCTGAAGCGCTTCTTCATCGGCAAATTTGCCGTCCGTTGCACCATCGAGGCCATCCAGACGACGTTGTTCCTGGTCGATATTCGGCCGCCCTTGTTCAGGAGAGCTCATGAATTGGGGAGTTGTTCCAATGCGGCATTCAGCGATGCTTCGGCAGACATGTGCTCACCCTTTTCCTCTGCGGTATGCAGCGCGTGCTTGGTGCCCCGAAGCCAGGCATCAAAAGCGTCGAGCGTGCGCTGGTCTTTGCGTGCGATTGCATGCGACAGTCCCATACCGATGAGTTTTTCCATTTCGCGCCCCTCTGCAGAAGACAGTGTGTTTCGCAGTACGGCTGCGGCGTCCGGATTCAAGGCACTGCTCTTTTCCGACAAACGAATTTTCGCCGCAGCATCAAGGAGCACGCTGTGCTCAAAAATTGTTTGTGCGAAGCCATTTTTCTTTTGTTTTGACATATCAAAGAATTATACCAAAAAAACGCCATTTTTTCAATCTAGGACTCCGAGAAATGGCTTCTCGGTGGCATGCGGACGAATCTCGATGCCGTGCTTCTCTGGAATATGGCTTCAGAAAGCCTCTTAGCGAGCTTCTTCGGCTACTTGAATGTCCTTGGGTCCGCCGCTCACCACAGCCTTAATTCTGCGCACGCCCGACGAGCTGCTTTCCTCCTTCTGAATTTTAAAGCTGCCAAGCAAACCGGTGTGGGCAACGTGCGGGCCGCCGCAGATTTCTTTGCTGAACTTGCCCATGGTGTAGACCTTTACCTTGTCGCCGTATTTGGCGTCGAACACACCGATTGCGCCTTGGGCCTTGGCTTCATCCACGGTCATGACCACGTAGCTCACCGGTGCATCGGCCTTGATCGCCTCGTTCACCAAGTCTTCCACTTTTTTAATCTGCTCGGGCGTCATTTTCTCTGGGTGCGAGAAGTCGAAGCGCAAACGCTCGGCGGTGATGTTGCTGCCCTTCTGCCAGACGTGCTCGCCAAGCACCGTGCGCAGCGCCTGGTTCAGCAAGTGCGTAGCGGTGTGCAGCTTGGTCGTTTCGCCCGAGTTGTCGGCCAAACCTCCAGCGAATTTCTGTGCGGCTCCGGCACGGCTCTTGGCCTGGTGCTCCTCAAAGGCCTTCTTGAAGCCATCCATATCGACCTTCAGGTTGCTCTCGGTAGCCAGCTCGACCGTCATTTCAATCGGGAATCCGTAGGTGTCGTATAAGTGGAATGCGGACACGCCATCAATGTCGAATTCCTTCCGAAGGAAGGCATCCGTTGTGTGTGCTACAGCGCCAGTTTTTTGCAGCAAGGCATCGGTTGAGTGGGTGACAATCTTTTGAAACTGCTTCAGTCCGTCGGTCAGCGTTTTGCCGAACTGCTCTTCCTCCTGTTTCAGCACCGATGCGATTTTGTCGGCCGCCTTGGGCACGTGCGCATAGAAGCCGTACTGCTTGATCACTTCTGCTGCAATGCTCGGGCAGAACGAACCTGTGTGCTCGATTCCCAACTTGCGGGCCGAACGAATCGCACGGCGGATGAGGCGGCGCAAAATGTAGGCCTGGTCCACGTTGCCCGGCGTAATGCCGTCGGCGATCATGAACGTTGCGGCTTTCATGTGATCGGTAATGATGCGCGCATTGCGCACGGCATCTTTGTCTTTGCTCGCGGCCATGCCGAGTACTTTATCCAACACCGGCTTCAGTGCGTCGGCGTCGTACACGCTCTCCACGTTCTGCAGCGTGCAAGCCACGCGGTCCAGTCCCATGCCGGTATCCACGCACTGCTTGGCCAATTTCTCGAACGTGCCATCTTCTTTCTTGTTGTATTGCAGGAACACGTCGTTCCAAATTTCCATCCATTGCGCATCGTGCGTGGCCGGGTTGCCCTGCGGCTTGCCCTCGCCGACCCAGTAGAACATCTCGGTGTCGGGTCCGCATGGACCGGTCTTACCGGCGGGCCCCCACCAGTTCTTCGCCTTGGGTAAAAATCCAATTCTCTCTTCCGGTACGCCGCATTCCTTCCAGAATCCGGCTGATTCCATGTCCTTGGGTGCGTCGGCGTCGCCTTCGAAACAGGTCACCGCCAACATATCCTTTGGGATGCCCAGGTACTGCTCGCTGGTCAGGAACTCGTAACTCCATGCAATAGCCTCCTTCTTGAAGTAATCACCCAAGCTCCAGTTGCCGAGCATTTCGAAGCACGTGAGGTGCGTATTGTCGCCGACTTCATCAATGTCCTGCGTGCGCACACAGAGCTGCACGTCTGCCAGACGCTTACCTGCCGGATGCGCTTGGCCCATAAGGTAGGGGACCAGCGGGTGCATGCCGGCGGTGGTAAACAGCACAGTGGGGTCGTTTTCGGGTACCAGCGAGGCTCCGGAGATAATGGCATGCTGCTTGGATGTGAAAAAATCCAAGTACATCTGGCGGATCTGTGCGGTAGAGAGAGGCTTCATACGGCGAGTATAAGCCCAAGCATGCCGACTGTACGAGTCATTCACGTAGCAGGCGAAAAACAGCATGCTTTTTGAAACGGGCTGAGAGGTCGCAGGAAGCATGTAGGCAGTCTTCTTTTGGCGTTCTTGCAACATGGGCAATGAATAGTTTTGTTGACAAGAGTTTTTCTCTGCCTATCGTGGGCGCCTTTCACACCGCTGCCTTGCAGCATCGTGAGGGGACTCCCTGCCAGGGGAGCGTTCTGTGACAACATCGGCGGACACGAACCAAGACCAATCGGTCGTGTCCTGGAGACTGACGAGTATGACGAAGAAGATGCGCTTTGCGGTCGCTGTCGCGGCCCTCGCTGTCACGGCGATCATCGTGGCCTTCCTGCTGCCCAGCACGAAGAAAAGCAGCGCCCCCGCCCCCGCCCCGACCTTCCCCAAGGTCATCGACACCGACGCGGTGCCCACCGTCGTCAAGACTACGGAGCCGAAAGGTGGCCCGTGGGCGATGACGGTCACCCCGGACGGCAAGCTGATCCTGCAGACCGGACAAAACGTCCGCGGCTACGACAAGGCCGGCGAAGTGGCCTGGCAGATCAAGTGCGGCCACAGCAACACGCTGGACGTCACGTCGGACGGCACGTGGCTCGCCATCTGCACCCATCAGCGAGTGCACGCCTACAACCTGAAGACTCAGGAGTGGGGTCCGGCCACGCCCGAAGTCGGCTGGAAGTATGGCGGCGTCTCCTCGGCGACGTGGATCAGCAACACCGAGCTGCTCTACACCGAGGGTGCCGGAGGGGTGACTCTCTGGAGCATCTTGCAAAACGGACCGTCGGGCAGTGTCCATAGTTATGACCTGATGGCTGAAAATGCCATGAGTTACGACGGTGCCGTAATGCTGAACTACGGGCGGCGGTACCGCGCGCAGGATGCGCAGTACCGGATCTTCATCTCTCACTTCGGGCCGCGGACCAAGGATGGTCGTGGCCTGGCAAAGCAAAAAGAAGTCGTGGTACCGAAGATCGAGTGGGCGACCGAAACCCCTCACGTCATTTTCGCACTGCGGCCGGACGGTCGGCGCGCGACGCTGCATGAAAAAAAGACGAAGCAGTGTCGTGAATACGATGTCACGTCGGACGGCCTGAATGAGGCAGCGCAGTGGAGCACCAAGGATGCCCAGTCCTGTCTCGCGTATTCCCCGGACGGCAAGACGCTGGCTGGCATCACCAAGGCCGGGATCCTGAGTTTGTGGGACATGACGCAGCACGGCTCGGAAGCCAGCGTCATTGACCTGAAGCTCAACGATTTCAGTCCGCTCGGCAATCGAGTGAAGTGGAGCCGCGACGGCTCCGCGATCGGCTACATGGCCTGGGGCCAGGCCGGAGTCGTCTACACCAAGAACAAGGAATAAACGACAAACCGACACCGCGCACGGCCCGTGTACGGTGAGTAGTTCCAACAACGCAACCCTGGCAGAAGGGCCCAGTATCGTAAGATGCTGGGCTTTTCCATGTACGTAGAAGTTGCGCCCGCACATGAAAAGAGTACTCTCCCGCCCTATGGATAATCTCCCCACTGTTCTCAAGTATTTAAATCTGCCGGAAGGAAAGGCCGCCGTCGTGCAGGAGCGCGTGGAACGGCGTTTGTCGACGGAGATTCCGGCAGCGTGGTGTGCGAAGTTCCGCCAGCGCGCCGCCGCGCTCATGAATGCTCAAATCTTCAGCCCGGATTATGCCGAGAACTATCACGCCCTACGTGGCATGCTTTGCCAGGAGGGAATCGCAACATATGTAGGCGAGCACGGCATGGATGTGCCGGATCAGGAGATCGACAGAACTCCAAAGCCAAGACCTGCTGCGACATCGGGTGCCAACAAGCAACTCCCGTTGCGTCCGCACACTCCCGTTACACAGGTTACGATTGACCCTGCCTCTGTCTTGGCGAACCCGCCGCCTGTTGATGTGCAGGGCGCCACGCCAGTGCATTGCGATACGATTCGCGGCTTGTGGGTGCCACGCAACGACGGCGCGTGGATTTTTGAGTGTGACGTTCTCCGCGGCCATCGCATCCAGGTCGCCACCGTTATGGACGACAATACCGATTGTGCGGTGGAAGTGCCGTTCACTGCCAGTGGCGAATACAAAATCAATCTGGAGCTGCCACCGGGTCGCAGTCCGCAAATGGTGGTCGTGGTGGTCTTGGACGATGCCGGCCAGGAAGTCGGTCGAGGTATCGTCGGCACGACGACCAACTGAACGGGTTTGTTACTCCGAGAAAAGGTTTGGACTCCACCTGGGGGTTGAGTACACTTCAGTACCGTACGTCTTCCCCCCATTCGCATGACGTCCGGACACAGCCATCATCACACTGAAGACCGCAGCGCAAAAGAGAAGGCCATCATCACCGTCGCAGTCGTGGGGCCGTTACTGGGGTTCCTGTTCGCGTTGTATCTTTCGTGGAATCGTTACGTCTTCACAACCGACATCGTGTTGCTCGTCGTCATGTATGTCGTTACCGCCATGGGCGTCACCATCGGTTTTCACCGCATGCTTACGCACAATGGCTTCCAGGCTCCGCATTGGCTTCGCAGGACGTTCCTGGCACTGGGCAGCATGGCTATTCCTGGCATGCGTCCGGAGCAGTGGTGTGCGACGCATATTCGGCACCATGCGCACTCCGATGAAGAAGGGGATCCGCACAGTCCGCTGGAAGGCTTGTGGCATGCCCATGTCGGCTGGATGTATGACACTGCGGGCAAGAACAATGTCCAGATGTACGGCAAGCATTTCCTGCAAGATGAAGACTGCATGTTCATTAGCCGGACATCTTGGCTCTGGGCCATTCTCACGTTTGCCATTCCATTCGCCATTGGAGGCTGGACGGGCTTGCTGTGGGGCGGTGTGGTGCGTTTCTTCTTCACCACGCACATCATGTGGAGCGTGAATTCCATCTGCCACACGTTTGGGGAACGGGACTTCGAAACTACCGATGAAAGCCGCAATCATTGGCTTATCGGCATGCTGGCATTGGGCGAAGGTTGGCACAACAACCACCATGCGTTTCCCGAGAGTGCCATGCACGGCCTGCGCTGGTGGCAGTTCGATCTGTCGGCCTACAGCATCAACTTGCTGGAGAAAGTCGGCTTGGTCTGGGATGTAAAACGCGTCAGTCCCGAGATTTTCTACGCCACCAAAGACAAGTGGGCCATTATGCAGCAGTCATTGAATCAAATGCGCCTCGATGTTCTGGCGGAGTTGGCCAAGGCCCGTACCGAGCTTGCCAAGCGTTACGGATGGAAAGCGGTCTACCGCTGGCGTCCCAAAGTCCAGGAAGCCCGTCGGCTCAAGCAAATTCAGCGCATCGTCAATCGCGAGTCTCGCATGAAACGTCAGACGCTGAGCGCCTATCTCCAGGAGATTAAAGGCTTGGTACCCGCAGCGGCGTAACATCTGTTCCTTCGCTGGATTGCGAAGACTGTGTGCTGGAGGAATGCCGTCCAGCACTGGGGTGCGCGTTGCTGTCGATAATCGCTTTTTGCGCTGCTTTCGCCAAAATTGCAGTGCCCTTCTTCGTAAGCTCCAACACCTTGTCGAAGAGCTGTTCGGCTTCCGCATCGTTGCCTGCATCGAATGCCGCCTGTGCTTCTACCAATGTCGTGCGGGCAGGCAAGAGCAAGGCAGATGCCTTGTCGATTGCTTCTTGATCAATCAGTCCCGTGGATTGCCGAAGCATGCGTTCGAAGTCATCGATTGTCTTGCGGACTTTCTTGTACCGCGGACTGAAAATGGGTTTAGCGAGTTCCAATTGCACTGCAACGGCACCGGGGTCCGTACGTTGCTCGCCGGCAGAAGCTGGCATATCAGCCGTCGTGTTTGCGGTTTTTGCATCTGTTCCGTTGCCAATGAATGTCTCCACATAATCGACGGCGGAGAGCGCGGCATTTGCATAACTATCGGCCTCTTGCGCTTGTCCCTTGGCGGAAAAATCAGCCGCCAGAGTGAGTGTATTGTCCGCACCTTCCAACTTGAGCGTTGCCTCGTTGACTGCCTCTGCAGACAGCGCTTCTCGTCGTGCACTCAGCAGCTTGCGTGCATCTTTCACTTTGCTGCGAGCGTGCTCAACGACGTCATTCGGCGCATCGGATTCGGTATTTGCATCGTCGGCGAGAGTTGCTCCCGCGGGTGCAGGCTGTGCTGCAATCATCGCAGCTTCGCTGTTGGAGGAAGACGATGCAGCCAGAGAGGTCTGTTTTGCGGCGAAAACTGCGGGGCGATCCAGAGCCAATGTTGTGCCGAAATCGTTGAGCAGACGGGCTTCCTCGGCATTGCGCATACTCCGACGGACAAGACCGAAACCATCCGCATAGGAGCCTTCGTCAATCTTGCCGCGCGCCTCCGCAAGCATACTGTCTGCCAATGCCAGCTTGTCGTGCGGCTCCGAATCGTCGTTTGTTTTGCGCTCTAGTGCGGCACGCATGCTGACCAAGCGCGAGGCTGCCGACGTCAGCGAGCCCTCGGCAGAGACTTGTCGTTCACTCGTGGGAATGGTCGACATGGCGATTTCCACGGTGACGCGCGAGCGCTCCGTTTCCTGCTTGGCGCGCTCCACCTCTTTCAGCAGAGCAGCAATCGATCGGCGCTCCTGCCGACTGTCGGCCAAACGTTGCATGACTGCGGCATGGGCCTCCAGCGTCGCTTCAAAATCGTTGCCGATATCGCTGGCGACAGCAGTGTCTTGCGAGGCGGCCAGCAGCGACATATTTTTCCGCACGCGATCGGCGTGGGCTTGGAATGCCTGCTGCAGTTGCGTATTGCTCTGCTCATCCAGACGCAAGTCGGCTGCGAGTCGCTCTGCTTCGTTCAGCCGTCGCATTGCATGCTTGGCTTCCAGACGGGCTTGCTCCTCGGCCGAGAAGGCCAGTTTGGCCATAACTACTTCATTCACATTAATTTTCACCGGATACAATAAATCACCCGGTACCGCATTTTCCGCAGCGAAAGAAACGCTGCTACCCACGCCAATCAAGAGCAGAAATACCGCGGCAGCTGGGACTCCCTTGAGCATGGAGAGCCATGAGAAAAAGCCATGATGAGCACTCGTGGAAGTCGAAAGATCGCGTCGCGCGGCACCGGAGAAAATCGCATGACGAATCGTCGAATGCTCTGCTGCAGTCAGCTTGATATTCTTGGCGGATGCGATAAAGGCGTTTTGGGCTGTTTCCATGCCCTTCTGTTGACGCAATGCAGGTCTTTTTCTTACGGGATTTGCCGCAAAAGCGCTCAGAAGTTGCTGTTTGGCAGATGCACGCTCCTCGCTTGTCATGCAGAGTCGTTTGGCTTGGCCGATGAAATCATCAATCGGGTCGCTCATGGCTTCAGGAATGTACGAAGTTGTTCTGTAGCCCTATGTAACCGAACAGAGATGGTATTGGCGGATTCCCCAAGCATGCCGGCAATCTCCGCAGGCTTCAGCCCGTCGATATGTCGCATGACGAAGACCTCCCTGTAGGGGTGATCCAGTTTTGACAGGGTTTCCAAGATGCGTTGTTCCTCCAAGAGCTTGGAGGCCTTGGTGTTGCCATCTTCTCCCGGAGGGTCGAATCCGGCTTCCTGTAGCGCTTCCAGCGATGATTCCCGCTTCTTACGGGATTCATCAATAATCAGGTTATTGGCTATCCTATACAGAAAAGCCCGCATGTTATCGACGGTTTTTCCCTCGGAAAGATACTGCCAAGTGCGCAGAAAGGTCTCCTGCATGAGCTCTTTCCCGCGTTCTCGGGAGAACACACGGAAGTAACAATGCCGAAAAATGGCATCTGCGTACTGTTCGTACGCATCTGAGAGCAGTTGATTGGGGTCTCCGGCAGCCATGGAAGAAAAGGCGAAGGAATGGCGATGAACCCTAGTGTAGCACTAGCGCTCGGAAGTACACTTTCATGCTTTAGACCATCGAAAGATCAGTTTGACAAAGCACAATTAACTTGTCATACTTCCGCCCTTTTTTAGGCGGCCAAACGGCCGAGTGCTCTCCTTGTCTATTTCCAAGTTTATCCCATGAATCTGCGGAAAACCCTCGCGACCCTGGCTTTGTCCGCGATCGTGCTCAACACGATCAATTTCACTGTCATAGAGGACATGCTTGGCTCGGTCGAGTTTGCACCAAAGGCTGAAGCAGCACACAGCCAGGATCTGGGCTGCAACCAGCCCGTCTTGAATGGAGATCCGCAAAACAGCCAATACATTAACTGTTGGGTAAAAGTCGTTCGTCCGGCAGGAGACACGGGCGCAACGCATATGACGCTCGGTGTGCACTTTGAAAATGCATTCCCGGGTATTGCCAATCACAATGGAGGGCCCGAATTCAATTGTACACAAGACCAGCCCATTCCTCAGAACAAGCGCTTTCGCTGCGATAGTGCCAGTGCGAACTCGCTGCCAGTAGGAGGGACGAAGCAAATTGATTTTACCCTACACGTTGTTGGACAGTGTGGTACCAATCATGAGATTAACTCGACTGTAGCCAACGTGTATGGAGTGAATTCCACGCTCATTACGGCTCCAATCAACTTTCCGGCGTGTCCGGCTCCGGCTGCGCCGCCGGCCAACTTTGCGACTGGAACCAAGTCCGGCCCGGCTACGGTTGTGGCAGGCCAAGACATTACCTACACCATCTCGTTTACGAATGGTGGAGGCACCGCACAGTCCGTGCGCATCGCCGACGTCATTCCTCCCGGCCTCACCTTCAAGTCCGCCGGTTCAACCGGAGGCTGCTCTGTAACCGGCGGAGTCGTCTATTGCCCATTTCAGAACGTCGGTCCTGGCGGCAGTATTTCTGCCACGCTGGTCTTCACCGTGGGTGCCAACGTTCCGGCCGGAACAGTCATCGATAATGCTGGTGACTTGCAGGCTTCCAACAACCAGAGCTTCCAGTGGACCAACCACCGCCAGACCACCGTCCAGTCCGCCGCTCCGCAGTTCCCGCAAGGAACGAAGTCCGGCCCTGCGACTGTTGTTGCTGGCCAGGACATTACCTACACCATCAGCTTCACAAACTCTGGTCCGACCGCGCAGCCAAACATTCGCATCGCCGACGTCATTCCTCCCGGCCTCACCTTCAAGTCCGCCGGTTCAACCGGAGGCTGCTCTGTAACGGGTGGTGTCGTCTACTGTCCTGCACAGACCGTGAACCCCGGCGCCACGATTAGCGCAACGCTGGTCTTCACCGTGGGAGCGAACGTTCCGGCTGGAACCATCATCGACAACGCCGCCGACCTTCAGCAGAACAACCAGAGCTTCCAGTGGACCAACCACCGCCAGACCACCGTCCAGTCCGCCGCTCCGCAGTTCCCGGTAGGCACCAAGTCCGGCCCGGCTACCGTCGTGGCAGGCCAGGACATTACCTACAACATCTCGTTTACCAACGCTGGTCCGACCGCTCAGCCAAACATTCACATTGGGGATGTGATTCCTCCGGGCCTCACCTTCAAGTCAGCGGGTTCCACTGCAGGGTGTGCAGTCCAAGGCGGAGCAGTCATCTGCCCTGCACAGACCGTGAATCCTGGTGCCACAATTAGCGCAACACTGGTCTTCACCGTGGGTGCCAACGTTCCGGCTGGAACCATTATCGATAACGCTGCAGATTTGGGTAACCCCAACAGTTTCCAGTGGTCCAATCACGTCCAGACCACCGTCCAGTCCGCCGCTCCGCAGTTCCCGCAAGGAACGAAGTCCGGC
>CAYUVW010000006.1:52528-66383 GCA_964448405.1 uncultured Candidatus Peribacteria bacterium
CCGGCCCTGCGACTGTTGTTGCTGGCCAGGACATTACCTACACCATCAGCTTCACCAACAACGGTCCGACCGCACAGAACAACATCCGCATCGCGGACGTCATTCCTCCCGGTCTCACCTTCAAGTCTGCCGGTTCAACCGCAGGCTGTGCCGTGACTGCCGGTGTTGTGTTCTGCCCTGCACAGACCGTGAACCCCGGTGCCAGCATTACCGCAACGCTGGTCTTCACCGTGGGAGCGAACGTTCCGGCTGGAACCATCATCGACAACGCCGCCGACCTTCAGCAGAACAACCAGAGCTTCCAGTGGACCAACCACCGCCAGACCACCGTCCAGTCCGCCGCTCCGCAGTTCCCGCAAGGAACGAAGTCCGGCCCTGCGACCGTCCTTGCCGGTCAGGACGTTACCTACACGATTTCATTCACGAACTCTGGTCCGACCGCGCAGCCAAACATTCGCATCGCCGACGTCATCCCCCCAGGTCTTACCTTCAAGTCTGCCGGTTCAACCGCTGGCTGTGCCGTGACTGCCGGTGTCGTGTTCTGCCCTGCGCAGACCGTGAACCCCGGTGCCACGATTAGCGCAACATTGGTCTTCACTGTTGCAGCAAACGCAGCATGTAACGCCATCATCGACAACGCCGCCGACCTTCAGCAGAACAACCAGAGCTTCCAGTGGACCAACCACGCTCAGACGCGTGTGGATTGTCCGGCTCCGCAGTTCCCGCAGGGCAGCAAGACCGTGGACAAGACCGTTGCCATCCGCGGTGACATTCTTACCTACACCATCACATTTACGAACGCAGGCACCACGCAGAGCAACATCCGCATCGCCGACGTCGTTCCGGCGGGTGTCACGTTTGTCCCGGCCGGCTCGACCGCCGGTTGTGCTTTGAATGCAGGCATCGTGTTCTGCCCAGCACAGACGGTGAATGCAGGTGCCTCGATTACGGCTACGCTCAAGTTCCAGGTCAACGCCAATACTGCTTGTAACGCCATCATCGACAACGCCGCCGACCTCCAGCAGAACAACCAGAGCTTCCAGTGGACCAACCATGCTCAGACGACTGTGAACTGCCCGCCGCAGAACGTGGACTTGTCGATTGTGAAGACGAAACTCTCGCCGCAGACGGCAACCGTTATCCCCGGCCAGCAGATCGTCTATAACCTTGCCGTTACGAACAACGGTCCCGGTACCACGTACAGCACGGTCATTACCGATGCGGTTCCCGCCGGAACCACGTTCGTGAGCGCCTCCGATGCTGCGTGCAGCTTGCAGGGCAACAACGTCGTGTGTACGTACAACAACGTCACCGCTCAGGTAGGTGCGACCGGCAATATCCAGCTCACCTTCTTGGTGAACGCCAATGCCGCTTGCAACTCGACCATCACCAACACTGCATCCATTTCGGTCAACGGCGGCCCAGTCGATCCGAATAGCGGCAACAACCAGAGCACTGTCCAAACCGGTGTGAACTGCCCCGTGCAGAACGTCGACTTGTCGCTGGTGAAGAGCAGGTTCGACCTGACCCCGATCGTCCCCGGTTCCATCGTCACGTACGACCTGGAAATCACCAACAACGGTCCGGGCACGACCTACAGCGCCGTCGTCACCGATGCCATCCCGGTCGGCACGACCTTCGTGCCGAACGGTTCCACCGCCGGCTGCGCCCAGCAGGGTAACAACGTGGTCTGTCCGCTGACCAACGTGAACCACCCCGTCGGCACCAGAAATACCATCACGCTGCGCTTCCAGGTCCCGGCCAATTCGGCATGCGGCCCGAACACGAATATCGTGAACACGGCCACCGTGACCCTCAACGGCGTCACCGACCCGAACACCGCCAACAACTCCAGCTCCGTCACCTCGGCCATCAGCTGCCCGCCGCCCCAGTTCCCAGCCGGCACCAAGACCGTGGACAAGGCAGTTGCTGTTATTGGTGACGTCATCACCTACACCCTCACGTTCACCAACCAGGGCACCACGCAGCAGAACATCCGTCTTGCAGACGTGATTCCTGCCGGATTGACCTTCGTACCCGCCGGTTCGACCGCCGGTTGTGCGGACTCCAACGGTGTCGTCTACTGCCCGGCTCAAACCGTGAATGCCGGTGCATCGATTACGGCAACGCTGAAGTTCACCGTGAATGCCAATGCCGTCTGCAACGCCGTCATCGACAACATCGGTGACCTGCAGCAGAACAACACCAGCTTCCAGTGGACCAACCACACGCAGACGACGGTGCAGTGTGTCGCCAACAACGCCGACCTCGCCGTCACCAAGACCGTCTCTGCTCCGCAGGTGAACATTGGAACGGACGTCACCTTCACCGTGAGCGTGACCAATAATGGCCCGGCCGCCGCTACGAACGTCGTTCTGACGGACGTGCTGCCTGCCGGCCTGACCTATGTCACACATGCAACCGCACAGGGAACGTATAACCCGAACACCGGTGCATGGACCATTGGCACGTTGAACGCCAACGCGACAGCCACGTTGTCCATCGCTGCGACGGTCGTCACTCTCGGTAACCACGTCAACACCGCCACCGTTGCAGCCGCTACCGCAGACCCGAACCTGAACAACAACTCTGCCAGTGCCAGCGTTGTCGGCCTGAATCCGGCTCCGCAGTTCACCGCAACCAAAGTCGCCGACAAGCAGACCGCGGCACCGAGTGACTTCATCGTCTACACGCTCAACGCCGTCAACAACGGTCCGACTGCCCAGGCCAACATTCGCCTTGCCGACGTCATCCCGGCTTGGTTGACGTACGTTTCCCAAGGCTCCACCGCGGGATGTGTCGTCACCAACGGCGTTGTCTACTGCCCTGCACAGACCGTGAACCCCGGCGCGAGCATCACCGCCACGCTGAAGTTCCAGGTCAATCCTACCGCCCAGTGCAACGCGGTCATCGACAACATCGGTGACGTGCAGCAGAGCAACGTCAGCTTCGCCTTCACCAATCACACCCAGACCACGGTGACGTGTCCGCAGAACTCGGATCTCTCCATTACCAAGACCGGTCCGAATACGGCTGTCGTGCAGGGCCAACAGATCAGCTATGTCATCTCCGTGAATAATGCCGGACCGGCTGCTGCCACCAACGTGTTCGTGAATGATCCGTTGCCGACCGGTCTCAGCTACGTCGGATACACCAGCCCGAACGGTGTCACCTGCGCCTTGGCTTTGCCGGGTGGAGGTGGAAACGGTTTCGTCAGCTGTGATTTCGGCGGCATCGCCGCCGCGCAGACCGAGCAGGTCACGCTGACCTTCAACGTCGATCTGCCGCAGAACTGCACGCCTCGCACCCTGACGAACACGGCTACCGTGACCGGCGGAACGACGGATCCGAATACCGGAAACAACACGTCCACTGCCAACACGCAGTTGACCTGCCCCGTGCAGTCCAGCGCCGACGTCTCCATTGTGAAGACCGGTCCGAGCCTGGTGATGCGCGGCAACAACATCGAATACAAGTTGGTCGTTAGCAACGCCGGCCCGACTGCCGCAACCAACGTTGCGATCAGCGATCCTGTTCCGATGGGCATGTCGTTTGCCGCATTCTCGGGTAACGCAACGTGTCAGTTGGCGACCGTGAACAACGCACAGGTCGTGCAGTGCCAAATCGCAACGCTCGGAGCAAACCAGTCTGAGGAAATCCGTTTGACCTTCAGCACACCTGCCGCCGGCAACAATTGTTCGGCAATGACTGCCACCAACACGGCGACCGTGAGCAGCAACACGCCGGATCCCAACTTGGGAAATAATTCCAGCAGTGCGTTTACGACCCTCAACTGTCCGGGCAACCGCAGCTACAGCCAAACGAAGACCGGTCCGGCAACCGTACGGCCTGGCGAGCGCATTACCTACACCATCACGCTTACCAATCAGGGCACCCTGACGGAGAACATCCGCATTGGTGACCATATCCCGACCAACCTGACGTTCGTCGCTCCCGGTAACGGTTCTCAGACCACGGCCGGTTGTCAGCCGGACGGCCAGGGCAACATCTTCTGCGCCTACGAGTCGTTCGCGCCCGGTCAGTCCCGCACGTACCAGCTGCAGTTCCAGGTTCCGCAGAACATGCAGTGCGGTTCTGTTATCGATAACATCGCCGACGCCCAAGAGGGTGGAGCCAGCTTCGTGTGGAGCAACCACGCCTTCACGACGGTCGTTTGCGACACTGACCTTGCAGTTTCCAAGTCCGCATCCACTCTTACGCCGGTCGTCGGCAGCAACGTTACCTTTACCGTTACTGCGCTCAACAACGGTCCCGGCGTTGCGCCCAACGTCCGCGTGAACGATCTGCTGCCCGCAGGTCTTACGTACTCGTCGGCAACTCCGAGCGTCGGTACGTACAACCAGAACACCGGTGTGTGGACGATCGGCACGTTGAATAGCGGCGCCAGCGCGACTCTTCAAGTTGTTGCAGTCGCAAGCGTTGCCGGAGCACGCACGAACACTGCGACGATCACCGGAGACGTCACGGATACGAATGCCGCCAATAACAGCGCCAGCGTGACGGTCACCGCTGCCGCGCAGACCGCCGACTTGGTTGTAACGAAGACCGCCTCGGCCAACACCGTGACGGTCGGCAACAACGTCACCTTCACCATTCAGGTCGCCAACAACGGTCCTTCTGCATCGCAGAACGTCCGTATCAACGATCTCTTGCCCGCCGGTCTTACCTTCCAGTCCGCAACACCGAGCGTCGGTACGTATAACCAGACCACCGGTCTGTGGACCATTGGCACGCTGAACAACGGCGCCAGTGCCACGATGACGGTTGTCGCAACGGCAACCACTGTAGGAACCGTTACCAACACCGCCACGGCTTCGTCCGACACCACCGATCCGAACACGGCAAACAGCACGGCCAGCGTGAACGTGACGATCAATGCCGCCGCACAGACCGCCGACTTGGTTGTAACGAAGACCTCCTCGGCCAACACCGTCACAGTCGGTAGCAACGTCACCTTCACCATTCAGGTCGTCAATAGTGGTCCGTCCGTATCGCAGAACGTTCGTATCACCGACGTCTTGCCCGCCGGTCTTACCTTCCAGTCCGCAACACCGAGCGTCGGTACGTATAACCAGACCACCGGTCTGTGGACCATTGGCACGCTGAACAACGGCGCCAACGCCACCCTGACCGTGGTTGCAACCGCAGCCACCGCAGGCGCCGTGATCAACACGGCAACCGCTACATCCGACACCACCGATCCGAACACAACGAACAGCACGGCCAGCGTGAGCGTGACGATTACCGCCGTCGTACAGGGCGCGGATCTCTCGGTTGTGAAGACCGCGTCGAACACTGCTCCGACAGTCGGTACCAACGTAACCTTCACCATTCAGGTGACGAACCTCGGTCCGAACGCAGCTGTGAACGCACGCGTCACCGATCTCTTGCCCGCCGGTCTTACCTTCCAGTCCGCAACACCGAGCGTCGGTACGTATAACCAGACCACCGGTCTGTGGACCATTGGCACGCTGAACAACGGCGCCAACGCCACCCTGACCGTGGTTGCAACCGCAGCCACCGCAGGAACCGTGACCAACATTGCTACGGTGACCTCGGACACGGCCGATAGCGTCACCACGAACAACACGTCCAGCGTGAACGTTGTCATTGGCGGTACCACCACCAATGCCGACCTGTCGGTGACCAAAACCGGAACCACAACCGCAAATCGCGGAGAAAACCTGACGTACGTCATGACCGCTACGAACAACGGTCCGGGTACCGCTACCAACGTCGTCGTGAAGGACACGTTCACCAGCGGAATAGCGACGTTCTCGAACGCATCCGGAGCACAGTGTTCGTTGACCAACTTGACCGAGCTGCGCTGCACCATCGCCAGCATGACATCCGGCCAGCAAGTGCCGATCACCGTGGTCTTCACCACGGCCCAGCAGTCCACGTGCACCACCGGTACCGTGACGGACAGCGCCAGTATCAGCAGCGATACGGCTGACAACAACAGCGCCAACAACACCAGCGCCACGGTGACGACGAACATCACCTGCCCGCAGCCGAACCTGAACGTCACCAAGACCGACGGTCGCTCCAGCGCCAACGTCGGTGACACGCTGAACTACACCATCAGCATTACGAACAGCACGAACGTCGCCGCAACCAACGTTACGGTCACCGATTCCTTGCCGTCCGGACTGACGAACGTTTCCGCCGGCAACGGTGGCAACGTGAGCGGTAACCAAGTCACCTGGAACAACCAGACCGTTCCGGCCAACGGCACCCTGACACTGACGGTGAACGGCACCACGCAGAACGTGAGCAACGGAACCAGTCTGACGAACTACGTCACGGTAACCGGCACAAATCTCACCGGAAACTTGTCGGCAAGCGACCAGACCACGGTGTACTCCAACACGGTGTACAACCCGCCGCCAATCTACAACCCGCCGCCGGTCTACCAGCCTCCGTACAATCCTCCCGTGTACCAGCCGCCGTACAACAACCCGCCGGTGTACCAGCCGCCTGTCTACACGCCTCCCGCATACAAGCCGATCTTCCCGCAAACGGGTACCAGCGATCTGTATGCCAAAGCCGAGGACACGCAGCAATTCCTGAGCAAGCCGGTTGAACCCGCCAAGCAGGAAGACGCCGCGACGGACTTCAACCTCATTTTCTTCGCCACCCTTGCCGGAGTATTCGCCGTCGGATCGGCTGCAGCCGCCAAGTTCGCAGGCGGAGGAGCAATCTTCTAATCGCAAGAACAGACCTACGAAAGCCGGGCACGTGCCCGGCTTTTTTGTATCCCAGAGATCAGAATTTGATTTATTTTAAAAATATGTTATAATACAAATAAGCACAAATACACAACCCTATGAGAGCTTCACGCAAATCTTCTTCGGTGGTCACGTCGGTGATTCACGTCTGCGGTTCGGCCGCATTCGCTCTTTCGCTGGTGGTCGCAGTGGGCACACTGCAACATCCGTCACCGTCCCGCGCAGCCATTCCGGTCGCCGCAGTGCGCTCGGGAGTTTCGGTAGCCTATATTCCAGCCGCGGCGACACAGCGCACGCAGCGCCGCCAGCTTGCGCTCCGCATGTGGAAAGCCGTTCATCAGCGTGCCGCGCTGCTGCAGCGCACGGTCAGTGCATCGTTTGTGTCGACCGACGGCATGCCGGTGGGCGTGTGGACGGTATCGCTTGCCGAGCATCCGTCGTGGGTAACGTATGACATGCGCGATGCCTCCAAGATCGTGGCTGTGCTGGATGCGGATCAAATCGCACGATCCATCGTCGAGGAATCGCTCGTCGCTTTGCCGAAACCTATGGACTGCGAGCTCACTGGGCTTACGACGGATAAACAGGATGTCGTCCGCGCTCAAACATCGTGCATTGCCAAGAGCGGCTATACCTACGATGCCCTGTCGATGGCGAAAGCTCTGAAGCAGGCATTGGACGAGGGGCAAACCGATGTCGCACTGCACGTAACGCCGGTGCAGGGGAAATTAATCGACGTCGCCGATGCGGGCATCGGGAATCTCGTCATGATGTCGACCGGAAAGTCGAACTTCAAAGGTTCCGGCGAAGGCCGCAAGAATAACGTCCGCAAGGCGATCGGCGAAGAAATGCTGAACGTCGTGGTTCCGGCTGGAGCAGATTTTTCCTTTAACGATGCGCTTGGCGGTCCGGTGACCACGTCTGCCGGCTGGAGCATGGCACTCACCATTTTCGAGGGCGTGAATTTACGTCCGGCACCCGGCGGGGGAATCTGTCAGGCATCTACCACCGTGTACCGCGCCGCGCTGAAGGCGGGATTGCCGATTGTCGAGCAGAAGAGCCACAGCCTCTACGTTTCGTACTACGAGGCCTACGGCGTTGGCCAGGACGCAACCGTGTTCCCAGGCAAGCAAAATTTCCGCTTCCACAACGACACCGGAGCACCGTTGCTACTGCAGTCGTATTACGAGGGTGACGATGCATACGTCAATATTTTCGGTCGTCCCGACGGACGCACCGTGGCGATCGACGGTCCGTACTTCGGCCAAACCGCCCCCGCAGACTTGATCGTAAATGGCCGCGCGTTGCGCAACAGCGAGATTGCCTGGGTTCGTACGGTAACGACTCCGGACGGAGTTCAGAAGCGCGAGGTGCTTGTGTCACGGTACAACGCTGTTCCAAAGTCGCTCGTCGCAAAATGGCCGGCAACCACCGAACAGCATGTGCATGCCGCCGCTCCGGACCTGGTTGTGGAACGACATTAAGCCGCTTTCGCCGGTCGATTCAGGCGATACCACGTTCCCGTGATGATGACGACATACGTTGCGTAGCCCAAAATTTCGAGCAGCGACGGATTGCCGTTGTAGCCGAAGATGCTTTTCAGGAATTCGCCAAGCGTGCTGTTTTCATGCACGAATCCATTCATATCCCACACATGTTCGATGAGATACGGCAGGATGCCGGCTTCCTGGAATTCATGGATTCCGTGTGCGATCAGTCCCGCTCCGAAGAGGAGCAATAAGCAGCTGCTGACCGTGAACACCTTCTTCAGAGGCAATACGGAGAACCCCTTGAACATGCCGTAGGCAATGAGCAAGGCCGCACCGATGCCGAACAAAAATCCAACCAAATGTGCTCCGGCTTTTGCATGCAGCAAGGAAGCCTGGAGAAAAATGACGGTTTCCACGCCTTCGCGGGCAGTGCTGAAAAACGTCAGCAAGAAAATGCCGATTGGGTGGTTGTTTTCCACGTGCGTTGCGACTTCTCCTTCAATATTCCTGCGCATTTCTCGGCCCTGGCGGATCATCCACAAGATCATCCAGGTTAACAGCGCGGCTGCAATCAGCATCGTCGCTCCTTCGTAGATTTGCTCGGCAGAACCTGTGAGCAGATCGGAGTACGTCGTAAAGACAAGCGCCAGCAAAATACTGGCGAGAATGCCGCAACCCACGCCGAACCAGACGAACTTCACGTGCTTGTTGTTATGCGTGCGGGCCAAATACGTCAGCACGATACCCACGACCAGTGAGGCCTCGAGCGTCTCCCGCATGGTGATGAGCGACGTTGCAGTCATAGGAATCGAACTTGCAGCACGTGCGGTGACGATAGCATGGCGAAGGCAAAGAGCCAAATTTCAAAATCCAAATACGAAAGTTCAAAATCCTTTGAACTGTATTTTTACAATTTGAAATTTAGATGTTATCTCGCGATCGGCAATCGGAACGTCACAGTCGTTCCTTGTCCTTCGCGGCTCTTCACCCAAATCGTTCCTCCCGCCCGTTCCACGATGCCGCGGACAATGTAGAGCCCCAGGCCGCTGCCGTCGGGTTTGTAGGTGGCCGCATTACTGCCGCGTTCGAATTCATCGAAAATGCGCGAAGTGTCCTGCTTGGGAATTCCGCAGCCGTGATCAATAACCTCCATCTGTGCCCAACCCGCTTGTGCCGATGTTTTTACGGTGATTTCTCCGCCATCGAACGAGAAGTCGATTGCATTGTTCAGCAATTCTCGAATGACTCCGGCAATGAGTTTCGGGTCGAGTTTCATGGTGATGTCCGGCCCCAACTCGGGAATGATTCGCTGCTTGCGTCGCTCGGCGTTGGCATCGAATTCGCTCAAAACGCTTTTCACGATGTCATTCAGGGAAGCGGTCTCCGCTTTGTATTGGACCCTGCCCTCGTGCACCAGATCTGCTTCGTGCAGCGTATGGAGAATGTTATTCAGCCGTTTTACGCCTTCATCCATGTTGCCGAGTACTTGGCGTGCGGCAGCCGGAGCATCTTCGTGCAGGAGTTCCAGCGACCACTTGATGATCGACAGCGGTCCGCCCAGTTGATGGAACGCCAGGCGCAACAACCCCGAACGCTCGGCTTCGATGCGGTGCATGCTCTCCAATTGCTTTCGTGAGCCGAGCAGCACGACGGCCGCGCCAATCGCGACAATCGCCAGCACGATGAGCAGCATCGCCACCGGTGAAAACATACTTTGAGAAAGCGTTATGTACTTGTCGGCGTTCATATCCAAGCCCAATG
The DNA here is from genome assembly GCA_964448405.1 of uncultured Candidatus Peribacteria bacterium. Classification (GTDB taxonomy): domain Bacteria; phylum Patescibacteriota; class Gracilibacteria; order Peribacterales; family Peribacteraceae; genus DAORHV01. Next base: position 62,532 of record CAYUVW010000006.1, read on the forward strand.
TTGCGACAATCACGCCGTTGCTGGCGTGGATTGGTGCGTAGCCGGAAATAAGCTGCCCCCAGCGGTCGGTGGTTGTCTCTTCATCGACCGAAGGCAATGTGAAGGCGGACAGTCGCAAGATCGGCATGTCGGTTGCGTCGTACCGCTCATCGAATTCCGATGGCTCTTCATCGGCGTCCACAATGCCGTTGTTGTTAATGTCCAATTCTTCGGGTTTTCGCAACATGTCTGCGTCGGCGACGAACGACAGTACGTTCGGGTCATCTGTTTTGCGCATGATGTAGGCGTAGCGAACATCCGGCACATCTTCGCGAATACGTTGCAATCGCTGCACGATATCCGCAAATTGCTGCGTATTCATGTCATCGGCGCTGCGAATGTTCTCCAGTACGTCGCCGTCGAATTGCATTGCGGCAACCGCCGCCGTACTCAAGAGTCGCTCGCGCAGCTGGTCACGCATGAGCGTTTGACCGCGCACGAAAAACACCGTTCCCACCACCACAATTGCAACCGAAATACCCAACGTACTCAGCACGATGGGCAACGTCGGCGAGAACCGACGCGCTGCGTTCATCTGAGATTCGGCTGAATACCACGGCATAATCTTCTGATTATACCAGAACTCTGCGGAAAACGCACGGCCTGGAGTTCACAACAGATTGCGCCCATACAGACGAGGCAAAGTCGTAGGAGGAACGGCATTGGTCTGGAACAATGTCCGTTATGCGCACCACTCAACTTTTGGCGGCTTCCGTCGCCTTGCTTACTCCGGTCATTGCGTTGGCCGCCTTCCGAGACGTCCCGCTCGATTCTCCGTATGCCAATGCCATTGCGTACGTGCAATCGCAGCGCATCGTCAGCGGCTATTCCGACGGCACGTTCCGTCCGAATAACAGCATTAACCGCGCCGAATTCACGAAGATCGTGGTCGGCAGCATCGTCACCGCCCCCGACATCGAGGGGTGCAACAAAAGTGACGATGGCCCGGTCCTGACCGATGTTCCCAAGAGCAGCTGGTTCGTGGACTACGTTTGCACCGCTCGCAAGCGCGGCATTATCTCCGGCTATCCGGACGGTACGTTCAAGCCCGATCAGCCGATCAACACCGCCGAAGCCGCCAAGATCGTCGTGAAGACGTTCGGCTTTACGGTCGCCACTCAAGACCCGGTCTGGTACCGCCCGTATCTGCAGGTATTGAAGACCAAGGATGCGCTGCCCGACGCCGCGTCGTCGCCCGATCACCAAATCACCCGCGGTGAAATGGCCGAGATCATCTATCGCATCAAGAACCCCGGTATTACCGACGGCACGCTCGCCAAGTGCGTGGTGTCCGGTTGCAGTGGTCAATTGTGCGTCGAGGAAGGCACGGATTCCGGTGTCACAACGTGTGAGTTCCGCGACGAATATGCCTGCTACAAGACCGCCACATGCGGACGACAACAGGACGGCCAGTGCGGTTGGGTGCAAGATGCTGCCCTCAGCGCTTGCTTGAAAGATCCATCCCAGGCTCAAGCCTTGGGCGAGCGAAGCTACATGACGTACAACCAAGGCGTGCTCGGCAACGGCGAAGTGTCCGTGCTGTTCTTCCATGCCGCATGGTGTCCGGATTGCCAGGCGGACGACAAGGACCTTACCGCTTGGTATGCGGCCGGAGTCCCGTACGCGGCTTCCACCTATAAAGTCGATTACGACACGGCCTCTGCGCTGAAGCAGAAGTACGGCGTGGTCGTACAGGACACGTTCGTGCTCATCGACGGCAAAGGTGAAAAGATCCGCATGGCGATGCGTCCGACGGATGCCGACATCAAGAATATGTTGAGCGGCAAGTAGTCATCTCGCAGAGCAAAACGCTCGTGCCAAGTGGCCGGGCGTTTTTTTTATTGCACCAGATACCCTCCCATTGGTTTCTTCAGCTTCTTCAAGAAATGTCGAAACCCTCCGCTGCCGTATTGCAGTTCATGGGCACCGCGCGTGATTTTGCTGATGCTGACACCGCATTTCTTTGCTACATCGCGCTGCGTCATGCCGGAGGCCAGCGCCTGAATGAGTTGCCAGCGCTCGGCGATGGCTTCGCGTTCCTGTGGCGTGAGAATGTCCTTCAGCAGCATTTCGCTTTCGTCTGTGGTGCGAACTGCGGCGAATAATTCATGCAGATCTTTCATCGGTTTGGAATTGTTCATGGACATGAGGGTTAGTGTAGCGCGGCATGAAGTTGCTTGCAGCTTGTGGCCATGCGTTTGGTATCCGGCATTTCGGTCACCAAGCGGCTGCCGACAATCACGCCGTCGGCGCCCGCGGCAACCACGGCTTTCACGTGTTCCGGTGTGTGAATCCCAAAGCCCACGCACAGTGGCAGGTCGGCCTTGGTGCGGCAGCGGGCGATCAGTGTCTTCAGGCTGCTTGCATCGATAGCACCATTCTTGCCGGTGACGCCCAGGTACGAGACCAAATACAGGTAGCCGTCGGCGGCCTTGGCGATGCGTTCGATACGTTCGTCCGACGTCTGCTCGCTCACCATGAACACCGGCTGGATGCCGTGCTTTTTGGCTGCGGCAGCCACATCATCGGCGTGCTCCAGCGGCAAATCGGCTACCAGCACCGACGTCACGCCCGAAGCTTTGCAGTCGGCATAAAAGTTCTCGGCCCCGCGCTTGAAGATCAGGTTGTAGTACGCCAGCATCCCGACCGGCACGGGGTGGTCTTTGGTCACGGCGCGCAGGATCGCAAAGCAATCATCCACCGAAATACCTGCATCCAACGCACGTTTGTCGGCGGCCTGGATCACGGGTCCGTCGGCGCTCGGGTCCGAGAACGGCAGTCCCACTTCCAGTGCGTCGGCGCCGCTGTCCAGGTACGTGCGCAGCACCTGCTCGGAACCATCACGTCCGCCATCACCGAGTACGGCAAACGGAATGAACAGCGGACGGCCGAGTGTTTTTCGCAGTGCGGCGTACGGGTTCATCGGTCGAGGAGGGAAGGGCGCAGGCCGAGCACGTAGTCCAGGTCCTTGTCGCCGCGGCCGGAAATCGTGATGAGCAAAATATCGTCACGTTTCAGTTTCTTACCCAGCTTCAGCGCGGCGGCCACCGCATGCGACGACTCCAGTGCCGGAATGATTCCTTCGGTGCGGGTCAGGTAGCCGAACGCGTCCAACGCTTCGTCATCGGTGGCGGCCACGTATTCGGCGCGGCCGGAGTCTTTCAAGAAGCTGTGTTCGGGTCCCACGCCGGGGTAGTCCAATCCGGCCGAGATGCTGTGCGCTTCGGTAATCTGGCCGTCCTTGTCCTGCAGGCAGTAGCTGAGCGCGCCGTGCAGGCAGCCAACGGTTCCTTTTTGCAGTGCGGCGCCATGCTTTGGTGTATCCAGTCCTTCGCCACCGGCTTCCACGCCGATCAGTTGTACGTCATCGTTTACGAACGCCTTGAATGTGCCGATGGCATTGCTGCCGCCGCCCACGCACGCGCAGACGGTGTGCGGCAGTGTGCCGAACCGGTCCAGGCACTGGGCGCGTGCTTCATCGCCGATGACGCGCTGGAAATCTGCCACCATGGTCGGAAACGGATGCGGACCTGCGACCGTGCCGAATACGTAGAAGGTTTCCTTGGAGTGCGCGACCCAGTAGCGCATGGCTTCGTTAATGGCGTCTTTCAGCGACTGCGATCCGGCAGTGACCGGAATCACCTCCGCGCCGAAGAGCTTCATGCGCTGGACGTTGGGCTGTTGGCGGGCGATGTCCTTGGCACCCATGAAGATCTTGGTCGGAATCTTGAACAGCGCACCGATCATCGCGACCGCCGTGCCGTGTTGCCCGGCGCCGGTTTCGGCGATCAGTTCGCGCTTGCCCATGCGCTG
>CAYUVW010000007.1:0-62408 GCA_964448405.1 uncultured Candidatus Peribacteria bacterium
CCCGATCTTCTTCGGCAAGTTCTGCCAAATCTTCTTCCGCTAGTTCCGCGAAGTCTTCCTCAGCAAGTTCCGCGAAGTCCTCCTCTGTCAGTTCGGCGAAATCTTCCTCTGTAAGCTCAGCCCGATCTTCTTCGGCAAGTTCTGCCAAATCTTCTTCCGCTAGTTCCGCGAAGTCCTCCTCTGCTAGCTCAGCTCGATCCTCTTCAGTAAGTTCTGCAAGATCTTCTTCTGTTAGTTCTGCCAGGTCTTCTTCGGTAAGTTCAGCTCGATCTTCATTGGCAAGCTCGGCGAAATCTTCCTCTGCTAGCTCAGCTCGATCCTCTTCAGTAAGTTCTGCAAGATCTTCTTCTGTTAGTTCTGCCAGGTCTTCTTCGGTAAGTTCAGCTCGATCTTCATTAGCTAGCTCAGGACGCTCATCCTCCACACCGGGAACCACTCCAGGAACAACGCCCGGAACGACCCCAGGCACTACTCCGGGTACAACGCCGACGCCAAGCTCATCGCGGTCATCCTCCACAAGTTCACTACGCTCTTCTGCCCGTTCATCTACGCCAGGTACGACCCCTGGTACAACACCCGGTACAACACCCGGTACGACTCCGGGTACCACGCCAGGAACTACTCCCGGTACGACCCCCGGAACCACCCCAGGCACGACACCAGGTCCCACTCCAGGTACCACAACACCCGGAACAACAACGCCTGGTGCTACTCCTGGACCCACACCAGGTACGACAACAACGTACGTTGTTGCAAGTAAGTTCTGTGGAGATAGGGAAATTTCGCCGGGTGAGCAGTGTGACGATGGAAATATTTTCTCTGGCGATGGATGTTCTGCAACCTGCCAAGCGGAGTTCTTGCAAAACTGTGGCGACTCCATCGTGAATCCCGGTGAAGAATGCGACGATGGCAACTTGCGCGACTTGGACGGTTGCTCGCGCTTGTGCAGATTTGAATCCGGATTCTGCGGCAACGGTCGCTTAGAAACCGCACTGAATGAGCAATGCGATGATGGCAACACCGTTGCAGACGATGGCTGTTCGTATTGTGCAATCGACCGGACGAGCGATTGCGGCAACGGAGTCGTGGAGCCAAATGAGCTTTGTGACATGGGCGACAGAAACTCCATGAATCCTTCCATGTGTCGCCCAAACTGCATTACGCCCAAATGTGGTGACGGCGTGCTGGACTTTAACGAGGAGTGCGATGACCGCAACAACGTGAACGGTGATTCCTGCTCAATTACTTGTGAATTGGAGCGCGCTGCAACTGCCGGCAATCCGATGAATAATCCGCTTATCGCCGCCAACATCATTCAAGGTCAGGTGGATATGCAGAACCTGACTCCGGAGCAGCGCATGGAACTCGTGCGGCTCCAGAATCGGGTTCCAACTCCCGTGCAAACGAAGACCGGCCCAGGCCTGATTATTTTCCTTGCCTCCGGTGCGGCGGCGGGTGTTGGCTTGGTGCGTCGACGTGGACTCGGAGCCAAATAAATTCACCGCACCCTATTCATTGAAATCGAGCAAGTCGTGACGAATGCGCTACTGACAACGCGTGGTACAGTACGCTCCAAACGTATGTTTTCGAGAACAACCCTAGCACGGCTATCGATAGGTTTGGTTCTGGGCGTCGTGCTAGGCGCGGTTTTGTATCAGTCCAACACGCGCGATCCTGCGTTGTATGCAACGCTGTTGTCTCAGGGTGCCTTTGGAGCGCCTGGAGATGTAGTGGTCACGAGTGCCACCACGGTCGAAGTTGGTTCCTGTATGAAGGCGGGATGCGTTCCTAGCTCAGCCGATCCTTTGTGCTACGTGCCAGATGGCACCCCTTGCAGCGGCCCGCCAGGAATGACCGGCTGCCAATGCGGCGCAGGTTCCTGTGTTATGAATTGTGTAGCGGTGTCATCCTCCTCCAGTTGCAACCCTGTCGACGACTTGAATGCGTCACAATGCTGCATCGATTCAGGTCCTCCGTATTCTGACTCGTGCTGCGCCTATAACCCGAATTGGTGTTCTTCCTCTTCTTCCGTTTCTTGTGATCCTGTCGACGACTTGAATGCGTCACAATGCTGCATCGATTCAGGTCCTCCGTATTCTGACTCGTGCTGCGCCTATAACCCGAATTGGTGCCCTTCTTCGTCCTCGTCTTCCTCAGAATGTGAGTTCGATGACGATTGCACCGATTCGCAGCACGTCTGCTGCGACGGAGTGTGTCAGATGCCGGATTTGTGCTACTCATCGTCATCCTCCTCTTCTTCACAAGATCTCCAGTACTGCTGTGTTGCAAACCAGCCTGCCGCCGGCAATTGCCAGCCGTTTTCTCCGTCTCCCGCCCCGTAGAGTTCAATGAACCGCACTATTTCGACGTTTCACCGGGTAGTGGTTGGTTTGGTTCTGGGTGCCTTGGTTGTAACGATGGTCTACGTCATTCAATACACACAACCCGGTGCGCTTCGCGGTGAAGTGGGGGGAGGCGGCAGCTCTTCTATTCCAGAGTGCACGACTGAGTCGGCTTGCGACTGTGTTTACTGTGTTGAACAGTGTGACCCAGGACAATGTGACGCGTCTTCTTCGTCCATGCCCACGCAATGCAATGGCACTGCTTATGATGATCCGGTGCAGTGTGCAGCAGAATGCGGAGGCGGCACCACACCAGGCACAACCCCGGGAACTACTCCTGGTACGACTCCGGGTACCACGCCAGGAACTACTCCTGGTACGACCCCCGGCACGACACCTGGAACCACACCGGGTACTACTCCAGGAACAACACCCGGCACGACACCTGGAACCACACCGGGTACTACTCCAGGAACAACACCCGGCACGACACCTGGAACCACACCGGGTACTACTCCTGGTACGACCCCCGGCACGACTCCAGGTACTACACCTGGTACGACGCCAGGTACTACACCTGGTACGACGCCAGGAACAACCCCTGGCACAACACCCGGTACGACTCCGGGTACCACTCCTACACCAAGCTCTTCTAAGGCTTCCTCTGCCGGCGCAAGTTCTGTGCGCTCTTCCGTAGCAAGTTCGGCAAAATCTTCGTCGGCAGGGTCTTCCGCAAAATCGTCTTCTGCAGGCTCTTCGGTACGATCTTCTGTCGCTTCATCTGCAGCTAGTTCGGCCAAGTCATCGTCAGCTGGCTCATCCGTAAAGTCATCAACTGCTTCTTCGGCTGTTAGTTCTGCAAAGTCTTCTTCTGCAGTTTCTTCCGTTGCATCATCCGTTCGTTCGTCGGCAGCAAGCTCTGTACGCTCTTCGTCCGTAAGCTCTGTACGGTCTTCGGTGGCTAGCTCTGTACGCTCTTCGTCCGTAAGCTCTGTACGGTCTTCGGTAGCCAGTTCTGTACGCTCTTCATCCGCAAGTTCTGCGCGCTCATCTTCAGCTGTTAGCTCTGTGCGGTCTTCGGTAGCTAGTTCTGTGCGCTCTTCGTCTGCAAGTTCTGCACGTTCATCATCGACACCCGGCACCACCCCCAGTCCTTCGCCATCACCCACGCCAACAGTTAGTAGCTCAGCCAGATCTTCTTCCTCTGTTGCGAGTTCATTGAGATCCTCGTCGCTTGCAAGTTCTGCACGTTCTAGCTCACTCCGGTCGTCGTCTTCGTCAAGCAGCTCCAGCAGTTCAAGTTCTTCCAGAAGCTCGTCTTCATCGTTGCCCGGAACCACCCCGAGCCCCGCCCCAGCCCCAGCACCCGCTCCCGTAGTCGTGGTTGTATACTCTTCCAGCTCGTCCAGCTTCCCGGTGTACAATTATTTCTGCGGTGACGGTTTCCTGCAGGTCGGTGAATTGTGTGACGATGGAAACAGAGTTTCCGGCGACGGTTGCTCTGCAACATGCCAAATTGAAGTGATTCAATACTGCGGTGATAACAAATTGGATGCCGGCGAAGAGTGCGATGACGGCAACACTCGCGACGGCGACGGCTGTTCGCGCTTTTGCGACAACGAGTCGGGTGTGTGTGGCAACGGACGCTTGGAGACGGCACTCGGCGAACAATGCGACGATGGAAATCGTGTGAATGGCGACGGTTGTTCGGCGGATTGTCGCTTCGAGCGCTCTTACGATTGTGGAGATGGAATCCTCAACCGTGAGACCGAGCAATGTGACAGTGGCGCCAATAATGGCAGCGGTCCATCCTCTTGTCGTGAAAACTGCATATTGCCGTACTGTGGAGACGGTATCTTGGACTTCAGTGAAATTTGTGATGACGGCAATAAGTTGAGTGGAGACAACTGTTCCGCGTTGTGCGAACTAGAACGCAGAGCGCCACCACCTCCAATTGTTGCTGGTCTCATTACCCAAACACCGCAAGTGCCTGGTTTGCCAGGACAGGAAACAATCCCGGAATATGAGTATCAGGTGACGCGTGTTCCGCCGCCAGCCCGCACGCCGACTGGACCTGGCCTGGTAATCTTCCTTGCTTCTGGAGCCGCAGCAGGCATTGGATTCACCCGCCGACGTTTCCGCGGAGGAAAATAGCCGAAGTGTATTCAGTACTACTTTCTCTCGACTGCAAGCGCTGACGGATGCGCCGAATTGCATACGTGGTAGATTGTTTTCCAATGTCCGCTAAGAGCAGCATCGTGCGCACGACCATCGCTCGTTTGTCGATCGGTTTGGTACTTGGCCTGGTCTTGGGCGTGGTGCTGCATCAGTCCAATACTCGAACACCGTTGCTCTATACCAATTTGTTGTCGCAAGGAGCATTTGGAGCATTTGAGTCGCAGAAGTTCGATTCATCAATGTCCGTGGATTGCACTGTTGTCGACGACCTCAACGCCACCGCCTGCTGTATAGACGTCGGTCCGCCGTATTCCCCCGCTTGTTGCGCCTATAACCCGTCTTGGTGTTCGTCATCGTCTTCTTCTTGGTGCAGTGGCGATACCGACGGCGATGGCGATTGCGATGACGACCCAGCCCACGTTTGCTGCGACGGCGTCTGTCAGTTGCCGGATATGTGCTCGTCTTCGTCTTCTTCCGCGCAACAATATTGCTGCGCATTCGATGGAACGGGCTGCATTGCAGCTCCAGGGAATGATCCTGGCAACGATGCCTGTGATCAGAACAATACTGGTTTCGATACCGACACGTGCAACGACGCTTGTGCCTCGTCTTCATCTTCGCAGCAATGGTGCTGCCAGCACGTGCTTCCCGCCGGACCTGCTAACTGCTCGGCGCTGTAATCATGAATACTTCACGCCCCATCCTTCTGCGTACGGCCATTGGCATCGGACTGGGAATTGTGCTGGGAATACTGGTGTACACGTTTGGCGTGAGCCGTATGAGTAACATCAAAGGTGCACTTGGAGATCCGTGTGCCGATAGCTCGCAATGCTCCGCTGGCGTGTGCTGCAACGCAGTATGCGCGTCATCGTGCAACGTGACGTGTTGTGCCCCTGGAGGAACATGTGTGTTGGCTTCTTCGGATTTGTGCGCTGAAGGCGCTGCCGTATTCGATGGAAACACTTGTGGAGGCCAGGCGGGTGGTCTTGGTCAGCCGTGTGACCAACAAGTGACTTCCTCTGCTCCTTGGTGTGTCGGCGATACGGATGGCGATGGTGATTGCGATGACGACCCTGCTCACGTTTGCTGCAACGGCGTGTGTCAGTTGCCGGATATGTGTTCATCCTCCTCTGCTGCTTGGTGTGTTGGCGATACGGACGGTGATGGCGATTGCGATGACGACCCAGCCCACGTCTGCTGCGACGGAGTCTGTCAGTTGCCGGATATGTGCCCCTCTTCCTCTTCATCTTCAGAGAGTGGTATGTGCTCGAATGGCGTGATTTACAACACGCAGTTTGCCTGTTTGTCGGATGCCTTCTGTCAGCCGGGTGGCACTCCGCCGCCTCCACCTACCCCAGGTACTACTCCCGGAACAACACCTGGCACCACGCCGGGGACGACCCCTGGTACAACACCAGGAACGACACCGGGTACCACCCCTGGCACGACTCCAGGTACCACGCCAGGTACGACTCCTGGAACAACCCCTGGTACCACGCCCGGAACAACTCCAGGCACTACTCCCACGCCCAGTTCTTCGAAAGCTTCTTCTGGCGGAGCGAGTTCCGTACGCTCCTCTGTGGCAAGTTCGGTACGGTCTTCCGTCGGAAGCTCTATTCGTTCTTCGGTCGCCAGCTCCGTTGCTTCCTCTAGCGTTAGTTCGGCACGCTCATCATCGGTCACAAGCTCAGCACGTTCCTCTTCTGTGGCCAGCTCCAATCGCTCTTCATCAATCGTTAGTTCAGCCCGTTCGTCGTCAGTAAGCTCGATTCGTTCATCTTCAATAAGTTCAGCCAAATCTTCCTCTGTTAGCTCGGCGAGATCCTCCTCAGTGAGTTCAGCCCGTTCGTCGTCAGTAAGCTCGATTCGTTCATCTTCAATAAGTTCAGCCAAATCTTCCTCTGTTAGCTCCGTGCGTTCTTCGGTAGCCAGTTCAGCCCGCTCATCGTCTACGCCAGGAACCACGCCAAGTCCTGCTCCGGCACCGACTACACCAAGTTCATCGCGCTCTTCCGTGGCAAGTTCGGCGCGTTCTTCTTCCACGCCTGGCACAACTCCTAGCCCCGCTCCAGCGCCCACTACCCCCAGTTCGTCTCGTTCTTCGGTAGCCAGCTCAGCTCGCTCATCGTCCACACCGGGAACCACACCAAGCCCTGCTCCAGCACCGACTACGCCAAGTCCGGCTCCAGCACCGACAACAACCATTACTGGAACAACACCCGTGGCTGTATCGTCGAGCAACTTCGCTTCAAATTCCACGCCATCCAATCTCATTCTTTCGCATAACGCGTGCGGAGATGGAAGTATTCAGATTGGCGAGGTTTGCGACGATGCAAATACGCAATCCCGCGACGGCTGCTCGCCGACGTGTCAGGTGGAATACCTGCCGTACTGCGGCAACGGAGCACTGAATGCAGGAGAGGAATGCGACGACGGAAACTTGCGCGAAGGAGACGGCTGCACAGCATTGTGTCGTTTTGAGCAGGGAGTTTGCGGAAACGGACGCATGGAGACCGGCCGAAACGAACAGTGTGACGACGGCAATCGCATCGATCGTGACGGTTGTGCGGCAAACTGCAAACTCGAGGCGACGATTGAGTGCGGCGACGGCGTGGTGCAACCCAGGACCGAACAGTGTGATTTCGGGGTTGCAAACGGCAACGGACCCTCTACATGCCGCACGAACTGCTTATTGCCGTACTGCGGCGACGGAATTTTGGACTTCAGCGAGCAATGTGACGACGGCAACAACTTCAATGGAGATGCCTGCACCGCACTGTGCGAACAGTCGCGTGCCGCAGCCACGAACAACCAGTACAACGTAGGCGGCTCCCTCATCGATCAACGGGATTTGCAGACACAGCAGGGACTGCAGGGGACTGGCTATGCGCAACGCATCCCTTCGCCGGTTTCAACGAAAACTGGTCCCGGCTTGGTTATCTTCTTGGCGTCCGGCGCGGCTGCCGGCGTGGGATTGGCTCGTCGAAAAATGAAGGGCAGATCGTAATAGGCGACTCCGCTCGAAAAATAGCCTGAAATGCGCTATACTAAAGGGTACACAAACAGTATGAAGCGCGCACAAATCATTCAGCTGGCTCTTGCTGCTGTAGGCATCATTGCCTTCATCACAATCCTCATGTTTGCCAGGCTTCGATTTTCACGCTCTGCCAACCTACTTGGAACAATTCGCGATGTCAGCCAAGAGGAAGTTCAGCAACAGAAAGAGCAAAACAAGAACAGGAGTATCGCAGAATATGTTTTGCCGATGTATTGCTGCCCAGAGGCACAGAGTGGTAAGTCTTGCCGTCTATTCGACAGCATCGAGCATGAAAAGTGCGGTGAAATGAATACCAGCAAAGAATTTCAGCCTGGCGAGGAATTTCAGCCGACGGAAGCTGGTTTCGAAGCTTGTGAGAGTGTCTGTGCCGCGCGTTGAACATTGTTCAAAATACCATTTTCAGGTATACTAAGTACGTCATACCAATATACATCCATGATCAACCAGGAAAAAATCTTCAAGGCGGTTATCGGTTTCGCCGGCATGCTGGCGATGATCGTTTTCGCTCACTAATCGTGGTCCGCACGCTCCAAAGCAGACGGCGTGGCACTTCATAATTCGAGGTGCCTCGTTCATACTCACGTCATGCCCCGGTAGCTCAGGCGGATAGAGCAAGATCCTTCTAAGATCGAGGTCGACGGTTCGAATCCGTCCCGGGGCACCATTCGTTTCGTTCCATGCGGATGCCAGTGAAATTCTCATCAGGGTTTTTGACGTTGATGAATATTGACAAAAATCAAATATAGTTATTAGTACAAACTACTAAACAAGCAGGGGAATCCGGCAGCAGTCAGCCAAAAATCCAGCAAACAAAGGAAATTCGTGGTATACTATGGTTAATGGAACCAATCACAAATGCCATTTCCGCTCCAGAGAACGAAACTCCGGACCAGCGCGATATTCGTCTGAATAAAGATGTGGCTGCATTTAGTTATGTATGGATCATGTCGGTGGTTGTCTTTGCCAGTCGCCGCGATTCACCGTTTGCGCAGTATCATTCGAAGCAAGCTTGCATCCTGTTTCTTCTTAGCATTCCTGTTGCAATGATCCCATTTCTGGGACGCTACTTGGTCTTCATCGTCTTGGCCGGCATGTTGCTGGGCTTCATTAACGCCGCCAATGGTCGGCGCGAAGAGCTGCCGTTCGTCGGCAAGCTTGCCACCGGCGAAATGAAACCCAAGGACATCTGGAATCAAACCAAGCCGTACATGGACAAGTTGGTGCACATCTTTGCGCAAATGTTCAAGAAGCCCGATCATCCCGTTGAAAAGAATGCGGCGGCCTCTGCTGCAGCTGGAAAGCCGGCAGCGACACCGGCCGCTCCCGCGCAGCCTCCGGCACCAGCAGCACCGACAGTCAGTGTTTCCAGCACACCTACACCGCCGCCTGCTTCGCCGCTCGACAACTCAACGCCAAAGCCGTAATCTCCCCACAATGCCGAAACACTACCAACGCATCCTGTTGAAACTCTCGGGCGAAGCCCTGTCCAACGGTGATTTGGGGTTTGATTACTCCAAACTCCACGACATCGCGCTACAGATTAAACAGGTAGTCGACAAAGATATTCAGGTGGTCATTGTGATCGGTGGTGGAAACATTTGGCGGTACCGCGATACGACCGAGTCGGGGATTGAGCGGACTGCAAGCGACGCTATGGGCATGCTTGCGACCATTATGAACGCCGTGGCATTGCAGTCTGCCTTGGAAAAAATCGGCACCTTTACGCGTGTGTGCTCTGCCATCAACGTCCCGCAACTAGCCGAGCCGTATTTGCGTCGCCGCGCCGAGCGACACCTGGAAAAGAAGCGCGTGGTGATCTGTGCCGGCGGTACGGGAAACCCGTTCTTCACTACCGATTCCGCTGCCGCGCTGCGTGCATTGGAGCTGGAGTGCGACGCGTTGCTGAAAGCTTCCAACGTGGATGGCGTGTACGACAAAGACCCCAACAAGCACAAAGACGCAAAGAAATACGAGAGCGTGACGTTCCAGGAAGTCATTGAGAAAAACCTGAAAGTCATGGATCAATCCGCATTCAGCCTATGCCGCGATGGCAACTTGCCGATTGTGGTGTTCAACTTCAACAAACAAGGCGCGTTGCTCGAAGCCGCGCTTGGCAAGAAAGTCGGGACCGTCGTGCAGGGATAGGGGAGGGGAGTGACCTGCCAGCCATGCCAAGAAACGTTACGAGGTTGGTCGGTGAGTTCCAGGTGTGCTAGGATTCTTGCACTATGGCTCACCCAGCAATCGCAGCGTTTCAGGACCACGTTTTGAAGACGCTTGAACATCTCCAGCAGGAATTCAGCAAGCTCCAGACCGGCCGCGCCAACGCTGCGGTATTAGAACACGTCAGTATCGATGCGTACGGCCAGCGCATGGAGCTCAAAGCAGTTGCCAGCATTTCGGTGCAGGACGCGCGCTCCATCGTTATTCAGCCGTGGGATAAGTCAGTCCTCGGTGCAATCGAGAAAGCGCTGCAGCTCTCCGATTTAGGAGTCAGTCCGGTCAATGACGGCGTGGTCATTCGCTTGAATTTCCCTGCGATGACCGAAGAGCGCCGCAAGCACATCGTCAAAGTGGTTGGCACACTGTCCGAGGAAGCCAAAATCCGCATTCGCAAGGACCGCCAGACCGCCAACGACATTATTAAGGATATGGCCGACGAGGATGAAAAGGAGCGCGCTCAGAAAGAGCTCCAGAAACTCGTGGACGATGCCAATGCCAAGGTTGTTGCCTTGGCTGCCGCAAAGGACAAGGAAGTTATGACTGTGTGATTTCAAAGTTTAATGTTGAAATTTCAACAGGCCGTTTTTGAAATTGGAATTTTTGTTTTGGAATTTCCCATCGCAGCGTTCGATGGTACGATCCGCGCATGAGAAAGCCGCTCATCGCCATCCCCAGTTTTCCCGGCAGCAACGGAGAAGTCGATAACATGCGCGTGCTGCGCCGTTGTGGTTTCGAGTGCTTCGTGTTTCGCTGGAACGACTCACTGGAGAAGCTAAAGGACGTCGACGGCTATTTCTTCGGTGCCGGCTTCAGCTACGAGGACCGCGGCCGTTCCGGCATGGTCGCCGCTCGCGACCCGCTCTTTCGCCACATGCACGAGGAATCCAAGAAGGGGAAAGTCATCGTCGGCAACTGTAACGGCGCCCAGGTGCTCATCGAGAGCGGATTGGTGCCGGTAGGCGACGGACTGCGCATGTCGCTGGCCCACAATGCGATCAAATCCGAAGACGGCAAATGGGTTTCGCCCGGGTTTTTGAACGAGTGGGTATGGATTACGCCTGCGTGCGCCAAAGACCGCTGCGCAACATCGGACTGGGAAGGCGCAATGCACATCCCCATCGCACACGGCGAGGGCCGATTCGTGACCAAAGATCCTGATCTCATCAGGGAATTGGAGAAGAACGGCCAGGTCGCGTTCCGCTACTGCGACGCCAAGGGTAATCCTTCCGAAAACCCGTCGGTAACACCCAATGGATCTACCGGCGGCATTGCCGGTGTGTGCAATCCCGACGGAAACGTGGTGGCCATCATGCCTCACCCCGAGCGTACAGAATTGGGCGACCGGTACTTCTTGTCCATGCGCACGTGGATCGAGAAGAAGCGGGGATTGAAGACGACCGTGAAATTCGGGCCGGCCAAGGATTTCTCAGACGTGAAGAACCGCACACCTAAACCGGTGGAGCTGTTTATCGACACCATTATCACCAATAACGAAGAGCGCACCGTGGAGCAGGCTGCCAAGCGCATTACCCCACAGCTGAAATTGAAACAGTACCGCTACATCGGCATGCAGAATACCGATGCCTGCACGAGTGCATTGTCGTCGCTTTCCACATTCAACGCCAACAAAGAAATAGCCTATGTTCGCGAGCGTGGTCAGTTCTACCGCTGGAACAGTGACAAGAAAGCACTGGAGAAGCGCGACGGGTCGCTCTTCAAGGGTGTTGCCCTGCTTCGCATGAATGAGCCCGACACGGGTGCCGGCGCCTTCGGCGACGGCAGTGACACCGGTATTTGCTATGACTGCCGCGAAGTGGATGAGCAGCAGGTTTACGCCAGGGAAATGCTGGAAGTCTTCGGCAACCCGCACGCCTCCACCATTTTCCGTATGCAGTAATGGGCGCCAAGGCTCCCATTGCCGTCGTAGCGCATAACATCCGCTCGCTTTGGAATATCGGGGCCTTGTTCCGTACGTGCGATGCGCTTGGCATCGACCACCTGTACCTGACGGGCTATTCGGCCGTCCCGCCACGCAAGGAAATCTCCAAAACCGCACTGGGCGCCGAGGAATGGGTTCCGTGGTCGCATGAAAAGGACCCGGTTGCGGTGTTGGAGCGTCTTCGGAGCGAAGGGTACGTCATCGCGGGATTGGAAATCGCCGAAGGCAGCACCTCGTTGTACGACTACGATGCAAAAGGGCCTCAGTGCCTGGTATTAGGCCACGAAATCCTTGGTGTGCCCAAAGAGCTGCAAGACCGCTGCGACGTCATTGTGCATATTCCTATGCATGGTCGCAAAGAATCACTCAACGTTGCTGTAGCAGCTGGCATTGCCTTGTTTAGCTTACGTAAGCCAGCAGGACGGTCTTGAGATGTTGTTTGAGGCGCGTAGTATGGTATAATTTGTTCTGTTTCCAACATTTTTCGTATGGCTGACCCCACGCCCGCAGGACAGAACCCACCTCCCCGCCCCGGTGATCCGGTGCCGACCGGAGGTTTGGATCCATCGCAGGTTTTCGGTTCCGCTCCCATGCCGCCACCACGCGCTCCTCAGGGCGCTGCACCTGCTTCTGCAGGATCGGGAGGCGCTGCACAACAGGCAGCTTCGGGTGCCGGCGCACCCCCAGTGCAGGATAACAGCCCTCCGCCTCCGCCCGTGGGTACTGTGGCGACGAAAGAAATGGGCTATGACGATGAAGACATCAAAATTCTCGCTGAGGTTGGCAACTACCGCTTCGGTAGCATTACGGCAACCCTGAACAACGACAAAATCGTCGTACCGACTCACCCGGAAACAAACTTCGATGAGCAAGGTTTCCTTACGTTCTTGCGCGGATCAATTTCGCTGACCAGAGACGAAAAGTGGCGCATTATTCAAGCCATTCCCAAGCTCAGCCAGTTCCAGATCGATGAGCTGCAAAAAATTCTGCAGGAAGAGCGCGCCAAGTTCATGCAGCTTTCTCCAAAGCACTTGCGGCACTTGCTCCAATTGGAGCGCAAGCATGCCGAAGACTGGAAGGATCTGCAGTCGTTGTACGTTCAGCAGAACGCAAAGCAGGCCGAGCAGTCACAGGCCGACGAAATCCGCAAGCAGTTGGGTCTTAGCTGATTGCTAGCCGTAGATCAGCGTAAGGATGTACAGGCCGCAACCCAGCAGCAGGAAGAGTGCGCCGCTGAGTATTTTTCCGCGCAGAAGTTTGTGCAATGAGCTGAATGCCAGAAACAGAAAAATTGCTGTAATGAATCTGAAAATCAGCGGTGAGAAAAAGAAGCCCTCAACAATGGGGATGTCCCACGGCATTTGTCGTTCAAACGTGTAATAACCCAATGCGACGAATGCAATGTACCAAGCCAACAACCAGCCCGCGTACAAGCGAATGGTGTCCACCAACGGATAATAGCGCTCCGTTTTTGCGGCCGAGCCCCTTGGTGAAGCAGCTACGGCGTCCATCTGTTTTTCAATGTCGTGAAACGCGGCAACAGGCTCTGCTTCCATTGCTGCAACAGGCGCTTTTTTTGCCGCACTCACCGGTACCGCTGCAGGTGCGGAATCGCGCTGCCAACGCAGCAAATCATCATCCTTGAATTGCGGAGTCACTCCAACCGGGGAAAGCATGTTGAGTGCAAGCTTTTGCTCCTGACGCAGTCGATCGAATGCATGGCGCTTGGACTCGGCTTGAATCGTTCCGCGGCGAATTGTTCCATCTGTTGCAGTACCTTCGAACGCAAACGATGTCGGTCCACCATCCGAGGGCTGAGTGCTTTTGCCTGCTTTACGCAAACGCATGGCTTCCGTGACGACGACGTTCTCCAATTTTTGCCCCTGAAGCGCGACAGTTGCGGCTTCTATGCTTTCCGCTTCCACTGTTCCGCGAACATCTTTTCCTTCTTCATTCACGGCCTTGTACGAGAAGGTTGGCATGCACATAGAGCATACCACAAGCAACGGTGAAACAACCGATCGGTCGTCGCTTGGCTTACTCGTCCGGCGTGAAGCGCTGCATCTCGCTCAACATGTAGGTAACGGCCTCAGAAAGGCGCGCATCGGCCGTGATTTCGATGTGACGGCCATCCCAATCTTTGTAGCCGATGACCGTTCCTGCCTTTGTTTCCACTTTGCCATCTGCTCCACCTGCATTCTCAGAACTGCCTGCAATCAAGTTCAGCGCAATTACACCCTGGCCCAATGCTTGGATGTCGGTCATGCCGAATTCGACGCGCCAGAGCGTGGACGTGGTGGCGCCGAAAGACTTGTAGTACCAATTCTTGTGTACGGGAATGCAAAAACCGATGTGTCCGGTGCAGTATTTCTGAGTCCACAACGACGGAGTCGCGTAGTTTTGTTTCGCCATGAGCGTAATGTCGGATTCATTTGCCGATACAGACGAAGCAGCAGAAGAAACTGCGGCTGCAGAAGACGACTTGGACGAAGACGGAACGGCAGCTTTGGAAGAAGAGCTGGCGACCGCAGCAGTGGACGAAGAAGAAGAGGAGACAGATGCCATGGAACTGGAGGACGTTGTAACTGCCGGAACACAAACTCCGCTGCAATCAGCGCCTCCGTGCATGGGGTCGCAGCTGTCGCTTTCGTCGTCGATGCAAGCCATATCCGCTGGACATGCAAAGCCTGCGATTCCGCCGCACATCTGTCCTTTCGAAGAAGAGGAGGCGGCAGAGGACTCGAGAACGACTACTTCATTGATGCGTAAAACGTTTTCCGTACCAGCGACCTTCAGTGAACCCCGCACATCGACACGTTTTCCAAGGTACGAGCCCAGCTGCAAATTGCCATCGGTGGAAACGATCAACAATGCGCGGCCACTATCCAAAAGCAGTGTGTGCGTGGCATCGGTTGCAGTTGTAATGGTCAATGCGCCAACGGTACCCGTATAGGTAACGTTATTGGTTTCAGGCAGCTGCTCGCTGCTGGAAGAGTCCGACGACATCGCCTCGCTGGAAGACGTGGCCGTATTGCCGTCAGTCGAAGGTTGTGGCGTGCAACCGGCAGCCACGAAGAGCGTTGCGAGCAGAAGAATGGCGCGTGTGTTCATCGAATGAAAGGAAGTGAAGCAAAACGTTGCGACGCAAGTATAGGCCGTGCAATGCAGTGTCACAACAGATCGGAGGATGCGCATCGGAAATGAATCCTGTACAGTGCCCGTATGTACACACCATCACATTCGATTTTGAAAAACTATGCGGATTTGCTCGTGAAGTTCGCCCTGAACGGCGGTGAAGGAGTTCGCCCCAAGCAGGTGGTGCAAATCAACATTCCCGACGTTGCCAAGCCGCTCTATGCAGCGTTACTGGAGTCCATTTTGGAAGCGGGCGCGTACCCGAAAGTACAATTGATTCCCACGCAAACAGACAAAATATTCTTCCAAAAAGCCAGCGATGATCAACTGACGTTTTTCCCCGAGGCGTTCAAGCATGCCGAGGCAAATCTTATCGATCACCAGATTTCCATTATTGCGGAGGCGGACCCCTCGGAACTGAAAGACGTTGATCCAAAACGCATGTTCAAGGCCATGGATGCACGTCGAAAATTCCGCGACTGGCTGTTTAAGAAGGAGCAGGAAGGAAAATTTACGTGGACGCTGGCTCTGTATGCAACCGAAGCCATGGCCAAGGAAGCAGGTATGACGCTGGAGCAATATTGGCAGGAGATCATTACGGGATGCTATCTGGATTCAAAAAATCCCATCGCCGAATGGCAGAAGCTGTTTGTTGAACAGGAGCGCATTAAGGCGGCGCTGGATGCTTTGCAGATTGAGCATGTGCATGTAGAAGGAGCACGCATTGATTTGATTGTGAAACTCGGCCCCAATCGACGTTGGCTTGGCGGAAGCGGCAGGAACATTCCCAGCTACGAGTTGTTCATTTCGCCGGATTGGCGAGGAACGCAGGGAAAAATCTATTTCAACCAACCGCTGTATCGCTACGGCAACATTCTTCGTGACATCGAGCTTGAATTCAAAGACGGACTGGTTACCAGGGCCATTGCAAAAGAGGGCCAGAGCGTGCTCGACAGCATGTTGGAGCGCAACAACGCAAACAAGATCGGCGAATACTCACTGACCGATAAGCGCTTCTCTCGTATTACCAAGTTCATGGCAAACACGTTGTACGACGAAAACATCGGTGGTGAGTTCGGCAATACGCACCTTGCAGTTGGCCGGGCATATAAGGACAGCTACCCCGGGGATATGTCCAAGCCGACCGAAAAGGATTGGGATGCCTGGGGCTACAACGATTCTCCCGAGCATACTGACATCATTTCCACCGAGGACCGTGTCGTAACCGCATATTTGCCAAACGGTTCCAAGAAGGTGATCTTCAAGGATGGCATGTTCCAGCTGTAGTACTACTTGCGAACGTACAAATACACCGTTGCCGTGCCCCAGCCCATGGTGCAGCTTTCTACCTTCAGCTGTTCAAAGCATTCCATTTCCAGGCGGCGACTGACGCACGCCAAAATGGTTCCGGGGCGGACTTCCGAGCATTTCCTGGTGAACTTGGACATCATTTCGTCGGAAAAGCAGGTCGTGCAGTGCGCAAGTACCACATCTGTCGTGGAGACGTCGGTAGCTAAAATGTCGTCGTTGCGGAACTCCAGTTCGCAGTGTCGCTTTGTTTCGGGTAATAGCGGGCGGACCTCGGAATCAAAGCGACCGCCGACCTGAAGGGCGGCATCATGGAGATCGGCAACAAGCTCCACGCCTATGGATCGCTCAAAATCCCCGATAATCGGCGCGAGAACAACTGCTTTGCCGGTTCCTGAGCCCAGGTCGCAAAATACACCTTTGGATGAAGGCAGCATGCCGATAATGCTTTTCATGGATTGCGGAGTCACTTCACCGTACGTGAAGTCCGCGTTGTTGTACTCCTGACGCTTGTCACGTCCGTTGGCCGAAAGTGCGTAGCCATTCACGTCAGTGAAGAGCTTGTCGTGAATTTCATCTGCAGTGAGGCATGTTTGCATATCAAAGCACTATACCAGAAAAAGGGCTCTGACACAATTTCGGGGTACAAAAAAAGAGGCGGTGATGCCGCCTCTTTTAGAATTCGAGAGTCAAACTATTTCGCAGTCTTCAACATGTCGTCGATATCCGTAACGAACATGTCGATCGGGCGTGCGCCGGGGATCAGGCGGAACTCCTTGGTCTTCGGGTTGTACAAAATGTTGCCGGGAGTGCCGGTGACGCCAGCCAATGAACCGTCTTTGGTTTGCTGATTGATCTTGGCGACGATGTCGTCGCTGTCCGACACACAGGCGTTAAACTTCGTTTCATTCAAGCCCAATTTCTTCGCGATGGAAACGTAATCGTAGTTCTGCTTCTCAAACACCTCGTCCGTGAACTTCCAGAATGCATCATTGCCACCTTGCTGCGCTACGCACTCAGAAGCAATGGCTGCCGGCAGAGCCTTGGCATGGAACGACAACGGGAAGTGACGGTAGACCCAAGCCACATCGTCACCATACTTGGCCATGATCTGCTTGATCGTTGGGTGAACGCGAACGCAGAAGGGGCACTCGTAGTCGGAGTACTCAATAAGGACCAATTTGGCGTCCTTGCTGCCAAAGTAGTGATCGCTGTCGGAAATCGGAACGACCTGACCCGTCTTCTGCGGCTGCGTGGGAGCAGCAGGTTGAGAAGCCTGTGCAGTCGGGGCCTTTGGTACAGAGGCAGCCTGCTGGCCACCCTGAGCAAGGGGCTTCATCATGACGGAGCCGTTCATGAACGTGGCTACAACGAAACCGACGATGAGACCCATGAGACCCATGGAAACTCCAAACCAAATATTTTGATTATCATTGGACGCCATACAAACGGATGTGGGAAAAAATTGTATCGGAAGTATACCTTCAATTCGGCCAGCGGCAACAGTCGGCCACGTCGTCTTAATCCTTTCTTAATGCACGTTCTGGAAACCGCACTCTGTGCTGTACAGGTTGCAGGGTTGGGGTAGTATTTCGTCACCTTTTCTTCCTTTTTTGTATGGCTCAGCCCACAGGCTCCGGACTTCCAAAATTTTTACAGCCGCTTGGAATGCGCGGTATATCGATCATCGGCGTGGCTGTAGCCACCGTGGTTGCCGTTGCATTGGGTGTGTACTTCAAAGATGCACTGCAACCTGGTTTTGAGTTTTCGCAGAACCAACGCGTTTCCGCTACGGCGGAGTTGCGACTGGCGTTTCCGGAACTTATGGATCATGCCAGCACGGAAGAAAACCTCAGCCTGCCGACGGAGTTCCAGGCGCAGAAGCGCTGGGAAGGAGAGATGCTCATTTTTACGCCGGCACAGCGTCTTGTGGCTGAGAAAACGTACGTCTTTACACTCAGCCGCCGGGCACTGAAGGCCGATGGCCAGCAGTTGGGCAGGGATCTGACATTTAAGTTTTACGTTGCAGGTGCTCCGGCACTCAGCACGCACATGCCGGCCGCCGATGCGACCGACATTCCTGCTGAGTCGCACATCACGCTGATCTTTGATCGACCGGTCGTGCCGTTGACCCAAATACAAGGAAAGAACGCCACCGCAAAACTGGACAACTGGCCAGTGACCATTTCTCCGCAAATTCCGGGCAAGTGGCATTGGCTTGGAACAACGACCGTGGAATTCGTACCAGACAAGGGGCTGACACTTGCAACGAAATACACCGTTACCGTTCCGGTGGGCATTCAGACGGTGTCGGGAGATATGACCGAAAAAGACTTTTCCTGGACCTTCGAGACGCAACGCCCGATGGTCGTCGGTGTAGATCCGTCCTCCGGCGTCGTCGATGCCGGGCCGACAAGCGAAATTGTGCTGCGCTTTAACCAGGAGGTGAACCTGAAAGAAATTCAGGACAACGTGAAGTTCTTCCATATAAATTCACCGGCGGAGGCGCGCCGTGACGAGCGCATGAAAAAAGAGGGGACTGGGGCTACGATGCAGAGCGACGGCAATCAGCTGGCTTTGAAGCAGGCCGTGTATGGAAAAACCGAGAATGAGGACGGCAAAATGGTGACCGACAAAACGATGGTTGTGCTCGCTCCTGTCGCGAAGCTGGAGTTTAAAAAAGAGTATGGAATCACAGTGTTTGCCGGGACTCTTGGAGCACAGGGTGACCTAGGCACCTTGGCCGACTTCACGTCGCAGTTTCAAACCGTGGGTGATGTGGCCGTAACCCGGGGCACATATTACCAAGGCAATCTCAGCATTGATTTTAGTAACCCGATGCAAGGGAAGTCACTGAAATCATTTATCGACATCACTCCGGCATCTCAGAGCTGGAAAGACTATGTGCTCGGACCAGATGGCATCTACGAAGAAAACTCCGATTGGAGCACGTCCTACGTGAGCGTTTACCCATCGCTGGAGCCCAGCACTGAGTACACCGTTACGGTCAAGAAAGGTGCGAAAGACATTTACGGACAAACTCTTGCCGAACCGTACGTATTCAAATTCAAGACCGATCCGGTGCCGGCCGAGGCATTCATTAAATCCAAGGGTGAGTTCGGCATCTTCGAACGTGGTAAGCCGCCGGTGTTTTACATCAACGGTGTGAACGTCAGCACATTCAACATGCAAATGTCGAAGTTGTCATTCGAGCAGTTTTTGAGCATCCGCAGTCAATTGCGCCAAAACTACGATTTCAAACCAGCGCTGAACGAGGGCTCCGATTATCTAAAATGGAGCATCAAGCCCACTGCCAAGCACGATCACTGGCAGTCGATTGCACTGGATGTGCAGAAGCAAGCCGGCAAAACACTGGGTTCTGGAATTTTCGGATTGTCGATGCAGGCACCAGAGTACGTGCAAACTTGGAATCCGTCGGCCGGTCCGGTGACGCATTATCAGTTCTTTGCGTTGACCGACATGGCGATTACGCTCAAGCAGTCGGCTACAAAAGCGCTGGTGTGGGTGAATAACATGCAGACCGGTGACGTCGTCGGTGGCGCGAGCATTGCGTTCTACAGCTTGGATGGAAAGCAGTTGCTCAGCGGAAAAACCGATGCACAGGGCTTCTTGGAAGTCCCGTTTGAGTTGTCGAAATTCGTTACGACGTCCAACGATTGGAATCCGGAGTTTTGGGTGACTGCAACAAAGGGTGATGACTTCGCCTTTGTCAGCAGCAACTGGAACGAAGGCTACCGCCCGTACGTCTTTGACGGCGTATACGAAGAGGCTCGCGGAACCGACGCTTCCAAGTACCGCTTGCAGTCGTACGTCTATACCGAACGCCCGCTGTACCGCGCCGGCGATAACGTGAACTTCAAAGGCATTCTTCGCATGCTGGATTGGGACGGAAAAATGCATATTCCCAGCCAAGCCCGCTCGGTGTTGGTATCGATTCAAGACCCCGAAGGCCGTGAGGTGCACAACTCGACGGTCAAAGTCAGCGCGTACGGCACGTTTACCGGAAACTTCACGACTGCGGCCGACGCATCGCTGGGACAGTATTACCTGAGCGCACGGCTGATGCCCGAAGACGATTTGCAATACCAGAGCGCTGGAGCAACGTTCTCCGTCTTGGCATATAGGAAGCCCGAATACCGCGTGGAAGTGACGCCGGAGGCTCAAGACTACTTCAACAATTCCACGGTGAAAGGAACCGTTGAGGGCGCGTACTACTTCGGCGCACCTATGGCCAATGCAACGGTAAACTGGCGCGCGCAGTCCACTGATTACTTCTTTAACAAGTACTCCGGTGACGGTTGGTACTCTTTTGCCCTGGAGAGCGACTGGTGCTGGTATGACTGCCAACGCGGCGAGACTTCGCTGACTTCTGGCGACGGAAAGCTCGATGCCACTGGCCATATGCCGTTGGCATTCCCGGTGAACATCGACGACAAAGGCGTAAGCCAAGTCGTGAGCGTGGACGTGGACGTAACGGACCAGAACAACCAAGTCGTCAGCAACCGCATGTCGGTGGTTGTCCACAAATCGAAGTTATACGTGGGCATCGGCTCCGACGACTACGTCGTTACGCCAGGCAAGACCGCCAAGGTGCGATTGATTTCGTTGGACACCGACGGAAAGCCCGTTGCCAATCAACAGGTGAAACTTCAGGTCTTCCTGCGCGAATGGAATACCATTCGCAAGAAAGGCGTCGATGGCGAGTACTACTACGACAACGAAGCGAAAGACACGCTGGAAAACGAGTCATCTGTTACGACAAACGGCGAAGGAAAGGCCAACGCGGATGTTGTGATTCCGGTTGGCGGCGGTCACGTTATTGTCGCAACTGTTACGGATTCCAATGGACGACAAGCAAAAGCGAGCACGAGCGTCTATGCGTGGTCCAGTACCTACGTGAACTGGGCGCACGACAACAACGACCGCATCGATGTGCTCACCGACAAGCCCGAGTACAAGGTTGGCGACGTTGCAAAACTTCTCGTGAAGACGCCATTCCAAGGCAAAGGAGTCAAAGCCTTGGTCACGGTGGAGCGCGAAAACGTCCTTACGAAAACAGTGATCGACGTTACGAGTAACGCAATGCCGATCGAAGTCCCCATTACGGCCGATCTTGCGCCGAACGCCTACGTATCGGTGGTTATCGTGAAGCCGCGTGTCGGCGAGACATTCAATGAAAACGGACTGGATACCGGCATGCCGGCATTCAAGATCGGCTATGCCGCGTTGCGCATTGAAACAAAAGACAAAGAACTGAAGGTGCAGCTGAAGACCGACAAGGACCGTTATGGACCGCGGGAAAAAGTGACCGTGACTATCAAGACCACAGATGCCGATGGAAAACCCGTACCGGCCGAATTGTCACTCGGTGTCGTTGACCTGAGTTTGTTGGCACTGTCGGGCTTCGATAAGCCGGATCTCGTTTCCATTTTCTACTCGCAGCGCGGTCTTGGCGTCTACACCTCGCAAATGCTTTCTCAGCTCGTTGAGCGCTTTAAGCCGGGCTCTAAAGGTGGAGGTGGTGGCACGGATCCCGAAACGGTCAAACGCGGCGATTTCAAAGACACTGCGCATTGGTTGCCAAGCGTTGTTACCGATGCATCTGGAACGGCTACGGTTACATTCACACTGCCAGACAACCTGACGACCTGGCAGTTGTTGAGCATTGGCTCGACGATGCAAAACACGTTCGGAGCAGACGTCATGACGATCTTGGAAACGAAGAAGGTCATTTTGCGTCCGGTGCGGCCGCGCTTTGCGCTGACCGATGACGAAGTGAAGTTGGGTGCCATCGTGCATAACTTCACCTCTGAAGAGCAGCGCTTTAAGGTAACGCTTACCGGCAGCGGCTTTACAGGCATGGGGCCGATGACACAGGACATTACGGTTGCAAAAGACGACCAAGTGAAAGTGATGTTCCCGGTGAAAATCGGCAAGGGCGACAGCGCCACATTCGACTTTAAAGCACAAAATTCCGTGGGTGTGGACGAAATTCAGGAAACCATTCCCGTCTACAAGTTCGGCGTGCCGCAAGCGAATGCTACGTCAGGCCTGACTGAGGACGTCACCACCGAGAAGGTTCTGGTGCCAAGTATTGACGATGCGGAATACGGCGAATTGAGCGTGAATGTATCGCCGACAGTCGCGACATATCTCCCCGAAGGCTTGTCGTATCTTGCAACGTATCCGTACGGTTGCGCGGAGCAGACCGCTTCCAGCTTCCTGCCGAATATTGCCCTTTCCCGCTTGCAGGGTTTCGATGCATTCTCGTTCGTGGACGGCAAAACGTTGGAACGCAACTTGAGTGCTGGTCTACAGCGATTGTACGGCTTCCAGCGCAGCGACGGTGGCTTCGGCTACTGGGAGGGTTCGGATCGCAGTTATCCGTACCTTACCGCGTACATCGTGTATGCATTGCAGCTTACGAAGAAACAAAACTATACGGTTGATCAGACCGTCATCGACCAAGCCGTGTCGTACTTGAACAGCGAACTTCGCTCCACGGCGTCTCAGTACATGGACGACAACACGCGCGCCTACATTTTGTTCGTCTTGTCCGAAATGAACCGAAACGATGTGAGCTTGTTGAACAACTTGTTCGAAAAGCGCAAAGGCATGGCGCAGTTCTCCAAGGCGCAATTGGCCATGGCTTTCCAAAAAGCAGGGCAGGGCAAACGGGCTCAGGATCTGATTTCAGAAGTGACCAATGCCGCAATCGTCGATCCGCGCGGCGTTCACTTCGAGGAAGACTCGGCCGGATACTACGGTTGGATGATGCACACGGACACGCTCACGACCTCTACGGTTATGCAGGCTTTGGTTCGTATTCAGCCGGAGAACCCCATGCTGCCGAAAATGGTGCGCTATCTGTTGGATATCCGCGAAAACGGCCGTTGGGATACCACGCAATCCACCTCCATTACGCTTCTGGCCTTTGCCGAGTACCTGGAGAGCACCAAAGAGCTCGATGCCAATTTCACGGCAGGCGTGGAAATCGGAGGCAAGAAATTGCTGGATCAGAAGTTCGATGCCAAAAACGTCTTACAGCGCAAGGAAGTGAAAACTGCGCTGGAAAACCTGGTGCGCGGTAAGGACACCGATGTGAAGATCGGCAAGGACGGAACCGGTCGTATCTACTACGACGTCGTCCTGAAATACTTCTACACACCCGACAGCATTGAGCCGGCCGAAGAGGGCATTGGCATCGTGCGCGAAATGACACCGATTACGCCGAAAGACGCCTCCATGTCGGTTGGCACAACGCACAAAGTGAAGCTGACGATTACCGTACCGGAGTGGCGCGCATTCGTTGCAGTCGAAAGTCCGTTGCCTGCCGGAATGGAAGCAATCGACTTCAGCCTCCGTACCACCCAGCAGGACTTGGCAGACAGCGTGAATCAGCCCAGTTCTGGCAATTGGTCTTGGGACTACTACTGGAACGGCTTGTGGCGCTTCCGCCATATCGAGTTCCGCGATGACCGCGTCTTCCTGTTTGCAGACGACCTTCCACCCGGCGTGTACCAGTACGAATACCTTGTTCGTGCAACCACCCCCGGAAAGTTCCACTCCCGCCCGGCACGTGCTTGGGAAATGTACTATCCGGAAGTGTTCGGCCAGACGTCCGGCGAATGGATGACGATCAATGAATAATTGCCATCCCCGCAGCCGAGGCGCCCCGTCTCGGCTGCGGGACTGTCTGCCTCCTCCCGCATGCACATCCGCAAGAAGCCTCTCTGCAAGACCGCCGCATTCGTTGCGGCGGTTTCGCTTGTTGTGTTTTTAGGCTGGCCGCTGCCGGATGCACTCACCGAGACTGGTGACGAACACTCGGTGGCGATTCTCGATCGCCACGGTGACGTGCTGTATGAAGTCCGCAAACCCACGCTCGGTTTAAAAAGCCGGATTTCCTTGTCGCAAATTCCCGAAGTGGCGGTGCAGGCACTCCTTGCAACAGAGGACAGAACGTTCTACTCGCACCCTGGCGTCAGTTTGCGCGGAATGTCACGCGCAGCATGGCAAAATCTTTCAACCGGCAGAGTCGTATCGGGTGGCAGCACCATAACACAGCAGCTCGTGCGCAACCTGTTGCAATCTAGGCGCCGGGACGTGTTCTACAAGGCGTACGAGGCGTACTTGGCGTTACGCATGGAGCTGAAGTATGCAAAGGACGATATTTTGGAAGAATACTTGAATACCGCGTATTTCGGTCACCAGGCATATGGTATTTCCGCTGCAGCAAAAACATTTTTCGGCAAAAGCCTGCAAGAGCTTTCTGTAGCCGAGAATGCTTTGCTTATTGGCTTACTGCAGTCTCCGTCGGCGTACGATCCCTTTGTCCGTTTTCAGTCCGCTAAAACGCGTCAAAAGCGCGTGCTACAAAATTTGGCAGATGTTGGCGTACTTACCGAGCAAGAGCGCGAAGAAGCAGAGCGCGAACCTCTTACCCTGAGCCATGGTCGGACGGAAATTCACGCGCCTCATTTTGTGTTTTGGTTGCTGCAGCAGCACCCAGAAATCTCCGATGGCAATCGTAACGTCCGCACGACACTGGACTTAGGGCTGCAACGTCAAATTGAGCGGATCGTCGACAATAATCTGAATAAACTTGCCGATGCCAATGTGACATCGGCAGCAGTTGTGGTGCTGGATGCCGAGACCGGCGAAATTCTCGCCATGGTCGGTTCGAGAGAGTATTTCGATGCTGAGCACGATGGCGCCGTTAACGTTGCGGTATCCGCTCGACAACCGGGTTCCGCACTGAAGCCTTTCGTGTACGCATTAGCGCTGGAAAAAGGTGATACTCCTGCCACAACGGTCGCAGACATCGAAACGCAGTTCTTCACCCAGGAGGGCAATCCGTATGTTCCGCGGAACTATGACTACGGCTACCACGGACTCGTTCGGTATCGCGAAGCACTCGCAAACTCGTACAACATTGCTGCAGTGAAAACTCTCGAACGGGTCGGAGTGCAGCGCTTGATGTCTTTTCTCCGGGCGTCTGGAATTGCAACCCTCTCGCAATCTCCTGAGCACTACGGGCTGGCATTGGCACTCGGCGACGCAGAAGTTCGCCTCCTGGAACTGTCTCAAGCGTATGGCGTCTTCGCACGTGGGGGCCGCACGCTCGAACCAGTGGCACTGCTGGGAACCGCATCCGGCGAAGGTCGGCAAGTCCTTAGTGACAAAACCGCTTGGCTGATTACCGATATTTTGGCCGATAACGACGCGCGCTTGGCCGAATTCGGTCCAGATAGCCCGTTACTTCTTCCTTTTGCTTCTGCGGCAAAAACTGGAACCACACGCAATTCCCGAGACAACTGGACGGTTGGCTTCACCCCGCGACGCATCGTCGGTGTTTGGGTGGGCAATGCCGACAACTCTCCCATGAAAGGCACGTCTGGAATTACTGGTGCAGGACCCATTTATCACGATGTCATGCTGGCCGCCATGCAGGATTTGCCCACTGAAACATTTCGTCGTCCTGCCGGAATAGAAGATGTTCAAATTTGCCGTTTATCTGGCCTGCTCCCAACGCCGGAGTGCCCCGGCGTGCTTACGGAACATTTCGTTTCGGGAACACAGCCAACCAAGCGCGACGACATGTACCGAGTAGTCCGAATCGATCGTCGCAACGGACAACTGGCAGGGGAGACTTGTCCTCCGGGCGTTGTGGAAGAGCGCGCATTCGCCGTATTTCCTCCGGAATTGCGCAAGTGGGCGAGGGAAAACGGCTGGCAACAGGCCCCCGCTACGACATCGGCTTTATGCAGCCCAGGTCAAACACAGGCCTCCGAACATGCGTCTTTTTTGGACATTACACGCCCTGCGGCATCCGACGCATTCCAGCTTGATGCAATGGTGCCCGATAAGAATGAGCGGATTATCTTCGAGGCACGTGCCGATGATTCCGTACGCACGGTCGAGTGGTATGTAAACGGCAGCCTTGTGGGCACTGGCAAAGCCCCGGATTTTCGGCTGGAATGGCAACCGCTTCCCGGAAGATTTACGGTGGAAGCTCGACACGGCACCGAAAGAAGCAGTACTACGTTCGAGGTAACCGAGTAGGCATGGCTAAAAAAGCCATTTTTTGCTATAATACTTGGAAAAAATACACATCATGCTTTTCAGCAAATATTCCACGTTTCTCTCTCGGTCATTGGGTCTGCTGCTACGCAGGCCAACCAGCATGGGCGCATCGCTCGTCTTGTGCTTGCTGACGCCCGCGATATTGCTGGCGTACTCGAGCCAGCAGCCCGATGTTGGGCAAGGTGAGTACTTGGGCATTGCAGCAGTGTTTCTTGTGACGGTGTGCACACTCATTACGGCTGCATACGTCAACTTCCCGCCGTTGACCGCTGCGTGTTGCGCGCTTGCGGCCACGTACTACGGAATGCTTTTCGTGGTGTTTGCGTATGGAGCAAGCACATGGAGCAGGGACTTTAGCCCGAGCTTTCTTGCCGAATATACATACGACATTATTCCGGCCGCCTTTCGGATGTTTGGCCTATGGCCTCTGGTGGGAGTTTCAGCAGTTCTGCTCTGTGCATGGTGTGCCCTATTTCTCCTGTTCTTCCGTCTGCAACGGCGCATGCGAAAGCGCTGTCCATGGCTGGAACTCTCGTGGAAGCCCGCGGTTGCAGCCATTATTGGCATTGGCGTGGCTCTGACAAATGCGTCCGCCTATGGCGAGCCCATTAGCATGTCAATTTCGGGTTACGAAGAAGTAGCGGTAGGACAATCGCAGTTCGGCAGCGCCGTGCATGCAAACTACGAAGACTTTCACACGGATTCCGAAGAAAGCATTTTCGTTCTGCAGATGGAGTCCGTCAGCTCAATGGCGCTTCTGCGGCCGTATGAAATTGGAACAAATGTGTACCCAGGCACGTTCTTACCGCAGTTGCATACAATTGCAAAGGACGGCGTGTTCTTTCCATTTTTTCTGGCAAACCAATCGCCGACGAACCGTGCGCAGGAAACCATTCATTGCGGAGTCGTCGGAAACAACGCCAGGGCACTCAGCAGCCGCACAGTCGATGTCCCAAAGTCTTGTCTGCCGAAACTCTTGGCAAAGTCGGGCTATACGACAATCGCATTTCGTTCTGACCGACCGGAATTCTCGAACATGGGGCAGTTTATCAAAAGCACGGGATTTTCCGAGCTGCACTACGACGACATCATGCAGCCGGACGATGTGAAGTATCCGTGGGGCTATGACGATTGCACATACTACAAACGTGCGTTCGACTATCTTCGCACCAAGTACCCGGATGGAAAAAAGCTCTATGTGTATTTCGAGGTCAGTTCGCACCACTGGCCGTTTACCCAAAAATCAGCGTATCAATTTGCGTTCCCATACAAAGAGCCGAGAAGCTACTTGGAAAAGTACATCAACTCCGCAAGCGCGCAGGACTCATGCTTGCAAACGTTTTACAGCCAATACAATGCATACGTGAACGATCGTACGCATTTGGCGATCCAGTCGGATCACGGATTCCCACTGCTGCAGCAAAGAACGCAGGAGGGGTATTTGGCAAAGGGCGTGCAAAGTGAATACTTCTTTATTCCGTACGTGTACATTCCGCCTCGCGCTCGAACGTCGGAATTCGCTGTTGGTACAGTGCGGCCTGCGTTAGACATGTTTGCACAGGAAGACATTCTCCCGACATTCCTTGAGCTGTTGAGTGGCAACGTCTTTGCAAACTCTCTTGTTCCGGCATTGAAAAACCAAAGCGTGAACAAGCTGCTGTACGAACCCTGCCATATGCTTGTGAATGGTGGCTTGCAATCCATGGCCGTCATACGCAATAACCGCGAGTACATCATGTATTCCAGCGAAAACCAAGAAGTGATTTCCGTCGATCTGATAAACGATTTTGCCATGAAGCATCCGAAAGTAATTGAACGAAACGTTTCGCCGAATTCATTCCGAAATACCTACTATTGCGAACGGTATCGGCGCGCTCCATACAAAGTCCTTCGTCCAACCGGAAACTGACCTGATTGCCGATTCTTTCGGCTTCTGGTAGACTAAAAAGAAACATATACCCACTCACTCATCATGGTTCCAGCACCTCCAAAAAAGCGCATTGTCATTGTAGGCGGCGGATTCGGCGGCGTACGCACAGCACTGGATCTAGCGGCGCAAAATCTGGATGTAAAAATCACACTGATCGATGGCCGCTCCTACCTGGAATACTACGCAGCGCTGTATCGCGTCGTTACAGGAAAATCGCCTCTGGAGGCCTGCGTTCCCTACAGCCTGATATTCAAAAATTCCAAGGTTGAAGTCGTTCGCGACATGGTCGATGCAGTCGATATTCACACGCGCATCGTTCGCGGCGTTTCGGGTTCGCACTACGGTTACGACTACCTGGTATTGGCGTTGGGATCGGAAACGGCGTACTTCGGCATTCCCGGGATGCAGGAACTGTCGTACGGCATGAAATCCGCGCAGGAGGCGCTCAGACTAAAAAACCATCTCCACGACGTCTTCAACCAGGCTCGCACGGCACACGAGGCTGTCGAGCGAACGCAGGCGGCCCATATCGTCGTCATTGGCGCAGGGCCGAGCGGAGTGGAGCTTGCTGGCGAACTCGCCGTGTACGTTCGTGAGTTAGCACGCTTGCATGGAGTCAGTGAATCATTGGTTACCATTGATTTGGTAGAAGCGATGTCGCGCGTGTTGCCCACGCTTGAACCGGAAATGTCGCGGCGTGCTTTGAAGCAATTGCAGCACCTGGGCGTCAACGTACTTCTTGGACGCAGTGTGACCAAAGAAGAGGCTGAGCAGGTGTACCTGAAAGACATGCAGATGAAGACGAAAACAGTAATATGGACCGCGGGAGTAAAAGCGAATGCACTGCTGAGCAACATTGACGGACTGAAGGTGGATCGTCGCGGTCGCGCAGAGGTGAATGAGTACCGCCAAGCCAACAATACAGACAACGTATTCGTCATTGGCGATGCCGCCGCCACACAGTACTCAGGAACCGCTCAGACCGCCGTGCTCGACGGCTCATACGTTGCAGATGCGATTGGACGAAAGCTTCGCGGTCAGCCTTTGGTAAAAGCGAAAGACAAGCCCTCTGCATTTGCCATTCCGGTTGGTCCGGGCTGGGCGGCCGTCGCATACGGACCGCTGCGCGTGTACGGGCGTTTGGGTTGGTGGATGCGTCGCGCGGCCGACATGAAAGTGTTTTTGAGCATGCTGAAACCCTCTGACGCCGTGCGCGCCTGGATGAGTGGCACTATTTCGATTGAAACTTGTCCGCTGTGCAGCGCAGAATCGTGCACATGCTAAGTGCGACGCCATCTTGCAAACCAAGGAGAACCTGCGACAATGCGACTATGAAGCAAAGCATGTTGTTCCTGTGCAGCGCGTTGCTGCTCATCAATACATTGAGCAGCGTTCAGGCTCACGGTCTGGGGTTGTCGTTGGAAGAGGTGGTAGGGGAGTATTTGATTGATGTTGGCTACGATCAGCAATTGATTGCCGGTGAGCAAATTTTGTTTGATTTCAATTTGTACAATCAGCGTCGTGACGGACTGCAGGATCCGACCGACTATTCAAGCGTTGCATTCGAAGTGTCCCTCAATGGGACAACGGTGTTCAGTCGTCAAGTTGCTCGCAATGCGGCAAAAACATTCATGACAGTCGTCTTTCCAACCTCGGGTCAATACGGCCTACACACTATATTTTTCCGCGATGATGAAAAGTTCGCGGAGACAACGTTCTCCGTTGCGGTGGCAAACCCAGTGAGCGCAAAGAAGATGGCATCACCCTTGGATATCTTTGAAATCGCCAGCTACGCGGTTGCAGTGGTGATTTGCATCGGTGCCGGAATTGGACTGCTACTGACGCGCTCACGTCGCAACAGTACAGACCCTGTTGCTTAAGGTTACTTCTTCAATCCAGGCAAGTCGCAAACAACGCTTACTGGTTTGACTTGATGGGCGGGCACTTCACCGCGCGACCATTGCTCAATGGACAAGAAGCAATCGGCGAACATGGCATGCATGCTGTCGTCCGCATAGAACGCAATGTGTGGGGTTGCAATGACCTTTTCATGGGAAAGCAACGTTCTACTCTCCTCAAAATTCGTTTCATGCTCCAGAACATCCAGCAGTGCATGACCAACCTTTCCGCTCTCGAGCGCCTTCAGCAAGTCACCGGAGTGAATGAGCGAGCCGCGGGCGGTGTTCACCAACACGACACCATCCTTCATTTTCGCAAAAGCCGCGGCATTGATGACATGCTCGGTGGCTTTGGTACCCGGGATATGGAGCGTAATTATGTCACTTTCAGACAAGAGTTCGTCGAACGAGACATACTTTGCGCCCAATAAATCGGTTAATTCAATGACGCGGCACATGTCGAACAACAGAATTCTCATGCCGAATCCGTGTGCAATTTGCGCAACACGACGGCCGATTTTTCCAGTGCCCACAATGCCTATGGTTTTACCGCGCAAAGACATACCGCGCAAACCACGATAATCGAATGTTCCACCTTCCACGCGCAAGCTGGCTTCGGGTACGTGACGCAAGGTGCTCAGGAGCAAAGCAAACACGTGCTCCGCAATGACGTGCGATCCGTAGTCCGGCACATTGCAGACGACAATTCCGCGCTCTTTGCATGCAGACAAGTCAATGTGGTCGTAACCCACAGATCGAGTGCACAGCAACTTTAGTGCCGGCAGCTGCTGCAATGCCTTTCGTGTAAAACGGCTGTTTACAAAGCAGGAAATCACTTCAGCATCTTTACATTCGGTCGGAACGCTGTCTTCATTCAACGCAGCCTGACTCACAAGCGCAGTGGGGAATTCTGCATGAATACGCTCAAGATCCTCGGTGTCTGTTTCGATAAATGTAATGCGGGAAGTCATATGCTTATTCGTAGATGGTGTAATGCTGCTTGGTAGGCTGCGTTTGAGCCAAAATCGATGAACGATCATCTTCGACTTTGCGAGGATGTCCGAGCATAATACCCCCTATGACGATTTGATTCTTTTCGAGGCGCAAAATTTCGTGAGCGGCAGCATGATGTAAGGAAACCCAGCAACTTGCGATTCCGGCAGCAGTGGCACTGTACAAAATGCTCGACATGGCAACGACGCAAGAATACTCGAGCTCACGCGGATTCCATAAAATGGTATTACCCTGGCTTTTTGCGCCGGTATCGCAAGAAACAACGACAAACACGCTGGCACCTTCGACAAAATTTCCATAACAACTGGCTTCCATCAGCCGTTGGCGCAAATCCTTGGTGAAAACGACGTGAAACCTCCAGGGTTTTAAATTATCGACGCTTGGAGCACGATCGGCAATGTCCAACAGACTCAGAATCTGCGACTTTTCCAACGGCTTGGTACTAAAAAATCGCTGGCTATGACGAGCTGATGCCAAAGCTGCAAACTGCTCCAGTGTTGGAAGGATGTTTTCAGACATAAGGATATCGTCCCATCCCTGTGCTTAGGGCGCAATATCATTCTGTACGCGCAAGAACACAGACGTACGCATGTGCAATATCCGAAACAGCGAACCGAAAAGTTCGCGGTATTAGATCCAAGAAAACCGATGGTGGCCCCGGCCAGAATTGAACTGGCTACGCCTGCCT
Organism: uncultured Candidatus Peribacteria bacterium; assembly: GCA_964448405.1. GTDB lineage: Bacteria > Patescibacteriota > Gracilibacteria > Peribacterales > Peribacteraceae > DAORHV01. Next base: position 31,821 of record CAYUVW010000007.1, read on the forward strand.
CTTCAGGGCAGCGCTCTACCGATGAGCTACAGGGCCACAGACTATCAACGATGATGCTCAGGAACGAAGCTGGCAGAATGTACCATTTCACCCCCTCTGTGGGAAGGGGCGTCTTTGCTGGCAACGCAGAAGAGTTCGTGGCGAACATCCCATTCCCATACCTCAGACACTAGATGCCCATGTATCTGATTCTGCCGACCATCCAAAACAACGGTAGTACGATTTGGAAGAACACATACAGAAGCAGCAACAACACCCAGAAACTGATGCCGCCTTTCTTTGCAGGCTGCGCACCACTTGCCGCAACCGTGGGTTGGAACACATCCACGGATTCCGGATGTTTGTGCAAATAGAGCTTGTAAAAAATCATCGTAAGAATACTCAGCGTTCCATCGACAATTGCGGCTGCCGCCAGAATCCTAAAAAACACCGGGCCCAACACGGCATCGGCATTTTGGACATAAATAATCGGCTGGAGCATTGCGAGGACAACTGCAATAAACACGTAGTTGGCATAGATGATTGCATCCATGTACTTCTCTTTGCCAAGAACTTTCGACAGAACATCAACATGCAATGAGCCGAAGCCGATGAAAAAGAGCGTTACGTACAGATGTCGAATTGTTTCTGCTGCAATGAGCTTCCAAATCCCAAATACCGACAAGAAGAAGCTGACGACGATAATGAGAAATACCGTGTTAATGAAGAGCGACAGACGAGCAAAGGCTTTGTTTCTTGTATCGTCCCAAATAAACGAAAGGCTCACCAGTGAATGCACAACAACTACGAATAGCGTGGCAAACACCCTCCATGTGACTTCATTGAACTCACCCAAGAGTACGGCGATTACTGCGACCAGTGCCGCGACGATCAACGAGCCGATAAACGTCGAAATACAGAATTTCTTTACTTGAGCAAAATTGAGCATGAACTCAGCGTACAAGAATCCGCCAGACAAATACAAATCGCGCTGGCACTACGACATCTCGTGCAAACGTACTCTGCTCCGCGATTTCGATGACTGTTTTCTTGGCTCCGCACCTGTGCAACTGAATGCACCCTGTATTTCGAGATGCGGGGAATTTGGCATGGCGTGCATTGCGCAATACGTTGTGCGCATATTCATTTCCTCAATCTCTATGAATCACATGTACAGAGAAAATGCAGAACTCAATACAGATGTTGTCTACCCATTTGAGGCGGGCATACAGTTCGTAGCTGTTCCTCAGTCGCTGAATCACGAGCAACAGGCGACAAGAACACACATCACAAAAGCACTCTATTTTCCGTTCGAGGGCGGCGGCCACCACAGTGATCACGAATAGGTGCGGATAAAAAAGCGGAGCCACTGCGGTTGCGCTTTTTTATTCGTATAAAGTGTAGATTTTCTCCAACGGATGTCGATTGTGTCCGCCTCCAGGCTCTTCTTCACCTTTTTTGTAGTGTCCGAGCATGATGCCGGCAACCACGATTTCATTCATGGGCAATTTTAAGAGCTCATGAGCTGCGCCATGGTGAAGCGATACGAGCGAACTTCCAAGTCCGAGCGCAGTGGCGCCCAATAAAATATGCTCAATGGCAACCATGCACGAGTACTCCAGCTCCTTGGGATTCCAGACCGTTTCACGAGCCCCGCTTTGCAACGAACGATCCGCAGATACGAGAAGAAAGACGCTGGCACCTTCAACGAAGTTCCCGTAACAACACGTTTCCATCAGCTCCTTTCGCAGTTTCTGATTAAAAATGACATGGAAGTGCCACGGTTGAAGATTTTCAACGCTTGGCGCGTGACGAGCAAGTTCCAAGAGTTTCATGACTTCATCTTTCGCCACCGGCTTTTGACCAAAGTAGCGAATGGTCCGACGATGTTCGCAGAGCTCTCGGAAGTCGTCGTATTGCATAGGGCGCATCATAACTGATATTTGTAAATATGGCTACCGAGAAACACTGCCTCGGCAACTGTAGAAAAGCGTGGTCTGCCTAGAGGTACTCAGATACATCGACTGTGCCGATAAGCACTTTCGTACCCGTACCTCCACCGAGTTTTTCCAGAGCTTTCTGCAGGCCGATACGCGACAAAACGTCGCCAAAGCGCAACACGGCGCCTTGGCTGGAGAAATCGGTCATGCGTACAAACTGCTCCAAGCGTTTGCCGGTAACAACGACGGTTCCGTCATCGCGTTTGTCGATGCGATACGCACCCATGCGGTCGCTGAGCAGGTGCGGCTTGAGCACGGTGAGTTTTCCTTCACGTTCAGCGACTTCCTCCTCGGTTTCATCCATGGCGGAAAGGCGCTTTTCGCGCTCTTCCAGGACGGCAGGGAGCAAGGCTTGCATCAACTCTTTCGTGCCACGGTGCGACGCGGCCGACACCGAAGCGAAGACTTCGATTTTTGATTTCTTCAAGAGCTTCACCCATGCGGCAACGTCGCCGTCGACCAAGTCGACCTTGTTCAGCACCACGAACTCGCGCTTCTTCGTCAGTGACGGCGAGAATGCCTTCAATTCGTTGCGAATCATTTTGTAGTCGGCAACCAGATCATCGCGGTTGATATCGAGCATGTGAATAAGGACTCCGCAACGCTCGACGTGCTTCAGGAATTGGTCTCCAAGACCTTTGCCCTCACTCGCGCCTTCAATAAGACCCGGAACATCGCACAGCACGAACTCGCGATCATAGACCTTCACGACACCCAGGTTGGGTACCAGCGTGGTGAAGTGGTAATCGGCGATTTTGGGACGCGCCGAAGACACCGCTGCGATGAGCGATGACTTGCCGACGCTGGGGTAACCGATGATACCCACGTCGGCGACCATCTTCAGCTCCATGGCAATACTGCGCTTTTCGCCGGGCTCACCGAGTTCGGCGAAGTCCGGAGCCTGCCGCGTGGACGACTTGAAGTGCGCGTTGCCAAAGCCGCCTTTGCCACCATGAGCCACCACGATACGATCACCATGGCGCTGTAAGTCCGCGATGGGCGCACCCACACGCTTGCCGCTCACACGATCGTATTCTGCAACTATGGTTCCCGGCGGGACATGCAGAATAAGGTCTTCGGCCGCATGGCCGTTCAAACACTTTCCAGAACCGTGGTCGCCGCCCTTGGCACTGAAGCGTTTCTTGCTGGCGAAATCGGACAGCGTGTCGGTATTTTCGTCGGCCAAAAGAATGACGTCGCCGCCTCGACCGCCATCGCCGCCAAACGGGCCGCCGCGCGGCTCTCCTTTTTCACGTCGCCAGGCAACGCAACCATCGCCGCCTTTGCCGCCTAAAATGTCGATGATGACTTCGTCGATAAACATTGTTCCGCGATTGTAGAGAGAAGTAGTGTTTTGCGCCACTGAAAGCGAAACTGGCAGCTGAGCGGTCTTTTTCTTGCCACATGCGTCAGTGGCAGGTACTTTGCCGGACTCATGGTTCCAGAATTTCGCATCGGCGAGCCAATTCTCAACGGCCATCACGATGCCAAGCGCCTAACGTTGGCCAAGCATGCGAAAGACACGTGCGGCTTGGTCGTGGAAGGCGATGAGTCGATGTTGCAACTTATTGATGACGTGGCGCTCTTCGCCCCGGAGCGCGACATGATTCTCCTGCTGCTCGGGGAAACCGGCACCGGAAAAGAGCTGTTTGCCCAAGCTGTGCATCGTTTTTCCGGACAACATGAAAAAGGACCATTCGTTGCACAGAACTGCGCAGGAATGAACGACAGCCTTATTGAAAGCGAGGTGTTCGGCCACGAAAAGGGTGCCTTCACCGGTGCTTCCGGCAAGCGTGCCGGAGCGCTTGGGCAAATCGTTGCCGGCGGAACAGTGTTTCTTGATGAAATCGGCGATCTGTCTCCACGAGGCCAAGCCATGTTGCTGCGTGTATTGGAAGACCGGCAGCTCAAAGGAGTCGGATCGGACAAGCCGCAGCATATTGAAGGGGGGATTGTCTGCGCCACGAATGCCGATATAGCTGGCATGGTCCGTGACGGCTCGTTTCGATTGGATTTGCGTCAACGGCTGCAGCCGCTTGTCATACCGCCGTTCCGCAAGCGTGCTGAACCACACCGACATGCTGTGATTTCACACATATTCGAAACACTTGTGAAAACCAAAGGAGCCGATTCTGTCGCAGTACAGCCGGAAGCGATGCGGTTTCTCTTGGATCACCCCACGCCCGGCAATGTGCGCGAAATTCGTGACGGCGCACGCAAGGCGCTGTTGTATGCCATGCGGGATCGACAGGGCGAGCAACCGACTGTAACGCTCGGCACCATGCAGCGCGCAATGTTCGACAATGCCTCCGCTCACGCACCGCAAGATGCATCCGAGGTTTTCGTGCGACCAGGGTTACGCGTGCTTGCTCCCGCGAATTCAGATCATGTCACCATCGTTCTCACGCCATCACTCATCGAAAACCCTGAAATTCTCAGACTGGTGCATGTCGCTGTCGCCGCAGGCGTTATGCGACATGCTGATTCGCAAAGCGACGGTGCAAGAATGCTCGGTTGTACGCGTGGAACCCTGAGATCACTCCTGAAAGAAGCTGGTCTACTAACGGACAAAGAATAGTATTGACCGGGCGTCATTGGCACTCTAGACTAGAGAGTGCTAATTCCCGTACCACACTTTTCTATGTCCAAGATCATCGGAATCGACCTCGGCACCACCAACTCGTGTGTCGCCGTCATCGAAGGAGGAGTGCCTCAGGTCATCTCCAACAGCGAGGGTAGCAATACCACGCCGTCGGTTGCCGGCTTTAAAGACAACGAAGTCGTCATCGGCATCGCCGCGAAGCGCCAGGCCGTGACCAACCCAAAGAACACCATCTTCTCGGCGAAGCGCTTTATTGGTAAGCGTTTCGATGAAGTCAAAAACGACGCCAAGCACATGCCGTTTGAAGTGAAGGGCGGCAAGGAAGGGCGGGCTGTCATTTCCGTGAACGGCAAAGAAATGTTCCCACAGGAAATCAGCGCCAAGGTGCTCATGAAACTGAAGAAGGACGCCGAGGCCTATTTGGGTCAACCCGTTACCAAGGCGGTCATCACCGTGCCTGCATACTTCGACGACAACCAGCGCCAGGCCACCAAGGAAGCCGGCGAAATCGCTGGCTTGGAAGTGGTGCGCATCATCAATGAGCCGACCGCCGCAACACTTGCGTACGGTCTGGATAAAAAGAAAGAAGAGAAAGTGATCGTCTACGACTTGGGAGGAGGAACGTTCGACGTTACGGTTCTTGAAATTTCCGGCGATGGACACTTCGAGGTGCAGTCGACAAACGGCGACACGCACTTGGGTGGAGACGACTTTGACCAGGTGATCGTGGAATGGCTCCTGAGTGAATTTAAGAAGGATCAAGGAATCGATCTTTCCGGCGATAAGATTGCACTGCAGCGTCTGCGCGAGGCTGCCGAGAAAGCCAAAATTGAATTGAGTTCCACCACGGAAACCGAAATCAACCTGCCGTTCATCACAGCCGATGCAACAGGCCCAAAGCACTTGAACCTCAAGTTTTCACGCGCGAAGTTGGAAGCACTGGTGTCCGACCTTATCGAGCGCACCGCCAAACCGTGTTTGGATGCCTTGAAGGATGCCGGCCTCTCGAAGAGTGACATTCATGAAGTCGTGCTGGTCGGAGGCATGACACGCATGCCGGCCGTACAAGCGAAAGTGAAAGATTTGTTCGGCAAGGAACCGCACAAAGGCGTAAACCCCGACGAAGTGGTGGCAATCGGTGCTGCCATTCAAGCAGGTCAAATCGGCGGCGATATCAACCGCGATATCACCATCGTGGACGTAATTCCGCTGTCCGTCGGCATCGAGACACTGGGTGGTGTGGCCACCAAGGTCATTGAGCGCAATACACGCATCCCTACAAGTAAGAGCCAGGTCTTTTCGACTGCAGCCGACAATCAGACATCGGTGGAAATTAACGTCGTGCAAGGTGAACGTGAAATGGCAGCCGACAACAAGTCACTGGGTCGTTTCATCTTGGATGGCATTCTGAATGCACCGCGCGGCATGCCGCAGATCGAAGTAACATTCGACATCGACACCAACGGTTTACTGCATGTGAAAGCCAAAGACAAAGGCACGGGTAAGGAGCAGCACATCAGCATTCAAGGCTCGACCGGTCTTAGCAAAGATGAAGTCGAGAAGATGAAAAAGGACGCCGAAGTGAACGCCGAAGCCGATAAACTGAAGCGTGAAAAAATCGACGCGCGCAACACCGCGGATGCACTCATCTTCAATCTGGAAAAGCAGATGCGCGAGCACGACGCTAAAATCCCAGACGAGGTGAAGAAGAAGGTGAACAACAAGATGAACGAATTGCGCGACCTGCTGAAGAAGGAGGACGCCACTGCCGAGGAGTTGAAGAAGGCCACCGAAGCACTGGCCACCGATGCACAGGAAATCGGCAAGGTCGTCTACGAAGAGGCGCAGAAAAAGGCGGCTGCTGAAGCCAAAGCTGACGGCAAGGATGGCAAGAAAGATGATGTCGTGGACGCCGAAGTCGTGGACAAGGACAAAGACGACAAGGGCGATAAAGAAGGCGGCAAAGGCAAAAAGAAGAAGTAGCCCGATGCATTTCTTGACGTCCGACGCGAAGTTTCTAGCATGGTCACGCAATGGCAGTCGCCACGCCGCAACTTTCGCGCACAGTACAAAACGCCATCCGATACTCGAATGCGGTCAGCGAGCAAATCGTACAACAGCCGCAGTTCGGCTTGTTACGGGCTCGCATTGTTCAATTGTTTTTAGAAGAAAACCGCACGTCAGAGCAAATCGCCAGGGAAGTGGAGCCAGATATGGGGCTTAATCCCGGTATAACCATTGCAACGGCATCGAGCATTATCAGGCAAGTTCTGCGCACTTTGGTCGACGATGAGTCGCGGGGCGAAGTACACAGCGTTTTTCACGCCAATGCATTGGAGCGCCGCCGCGAGGACATTGACGGTGCTCGCGATAAATGGATGCTTGAGCAAGGCTACAAAGTGTGGTCGGAGGCCGAGGACGTTTATTTCTTGGAGCTTATCGCCCGACCCGACATGAAACGTGGGACATCGGACATTTGCAACCACAAGAAAATTGCCGAGGCCATGTGTGCAAGATTCGGAGCAGGAACATTCGATGCGGACGCATGCAGAAGGCACCTGGAGTCCATTCGGAGAATCGGACACGTCCCCCAAAGCAAGGTGCCTAGAAAACGCAAAGGTGCTGATACGGAAGCTTAGCGGGCGGGCGTAGCAGTTGGACCAAACAAGTTGTTGGTAGCACTCAGGAATGCACGAGCCGGCGTGGTCACCACGCCAGGCAACTGTGCCCCAAGACGCTCTGCGCCGAGTGTAGCCAGACGGTGCGACTGCGTACCCGGCCAGTTCAAAATGTCGCGACCTCTTCCTGCTGGAGCGAGATTGGCAAGCTGTTGAGTAAGACCAAGGTGGTGGGCCCCGGCCAGCGTGGCACCAATACTGAGCACACTAAGAGCTGACTGAATGGGGTGACGAACAACGCCGCTGACAAAACGGCCGAGTGCACGGCCGGGGGCCTTCAAAATGCGAGCGGTCACACTTTCACGACCTGCTTCGGGAGCGTATTCAACGGAGGCTGCGGTAGACATGGGGATGAGCGGGGAGGAATTTAGCGCTTCTTGGACTTTGAGACATTGTTCTCTTCAAGGATCACGTGGCGGATCACCGACATGGCTGCGATGGAATCCATCTGCTCATCGGTCAGGTTCGGCGATTGCAACGAAAGTTGAATGAGTGCCGACGTGCCACTGGCACCGATGGTATAGAAGTACTCGGCCCAGGCCGGCTCGGAAACTTTGGAGAAGTCGAACTGCGGACCGTCCTTGCCGCCGCTTTTGATAAAAGTTTCCAATCCCGGAAGTTCGAAACGCGAATCTTTCATGCGGCGGGTAATCTCGGCCTCGCTCTCATAGGCGTCGATGGTCTCGATGACCGGTTTCCAGTTGCTCTTGAGCGCATCCGGAAGCTTCTCGAAGAGAAGGATTTCTTCGCGGACGAGGTAGAGCGGATTGTCGTTGGGCATGGTCGGAAGGGGAGAGGAGGAAGCGGATTACAGGCGCTCGGCGACATACTCACACAATTCGACCAGGCGGTTGGCATAACCCCACTCGTTGTCGTACCACGAGAAAGCCTTCACCATCTTTCCTTCGCCAGCCACCATGGTCAGGGGAGCGTCGATAATGGAGCTGCGAGCGTCGCCTACATAGTCCTTCTGGACCAACGGACGCTCCTCGTAGCCGAGAATGCCTTTCATTTTGCCCTCGGCTGCGGCCTTGAATGCGGCGTTCACGGCTTCCACGGTCGTGGCTTTCTTTACGATGACGGTAAGGTCAGTGATGCTACCGGTTGGCGTCGGGACGCGCAGCGAAATACCATTCATCTTGCCATTGAGTTCCGGGATGACGAGACCGATGGCTTTGGCGGCACCGGTGGAGCTGGGGACAATGTTGATGGCGGCGGCGCGGGCACGGCGCAGATCCTTGTGGGGCAGATCGAGCAGGTTCTGGTCGTTGGTGTAGCTATGGATGGTGTTCATGAGACCGTACTCAATGCCGAACGACTCATGCAGCACCTTGGCCATGGGAGCCAAACAGTTCGTAGTGCACGATGCGTTGGAGATGACGTGCATGGTCTTGGGGTCGTAGGTCTCGTGGTTCACGCCGATGCAGAACGTGCCGTCGGCCTTGTCCTTGCACGGAGCAGAGATGATGACCTTCCTGGCGCCGGCCTTCAGGTGAGCAGCGGCCGCCTCGCGGCCGGTGAAGAAGCCGGTGCACTCCAGAACAACGTCGACCTTCATATCTTTGTGCGGCAGCAGAGCGGGGTCTTTCTGAGCGGTGAGCAAAATCTCGCCGTAACCTTCGATCTTCAGCTTGTCCTTCGTGTGGCTCGCGTTACCGCGGAAGCGGCCATAGGTCGAGTCGAACTCGAACAAATGGGCCAGCGTGGGTCCGTCCGTCAGATCGTTAATCAGCACCACCTTCATGTCCGGGTGCTTCTCGAGCACAATGCGAAGTGCCTGACGTCCGATGCGGCCGAAGCCGTTAATCGCAAGATTCATACGAAGAAGGGAATGAAATGAATTACGGGTAAGTGTATCAGTTTTGGTCGGCTATCCGGTCACAATTCGGTGAAGTTTCCTGCGGATTACGGCTTGAAAAGGTTCTTTGTGCTTCTTTTATTATACAATAATTTTACTATTATGGCAATATTTCTGGAAAACGCCTATTTCAGCTTTGAGTAGGTTTTTTGCATCAAAAGCGTGTCTTTTTCGAGCAACGGAGACTCGCAAACCACGGTTCCTTCGATTTTGCGCTTCTTCAGCACTGCAAGGAAATCAGTCCATTTGGCGTCGCTTTCCAAAAGGGGAAGGTGGTGCTTTTCGCCTTTCAGTCCGTAGGCAATCCCCGAGAAGTGCATATGTACGTGCTTCAGTGCTGCTTTGCCGAGGTACGTTTGATAGGTATCGAACATTTCGTTCCACTCCGCAGTGGAATTAATGAGTCCGTTATAGCGCGCATGCAAGTGCGCCGGATCAATGACAGGGTAAATGCCGAATTCCTTACTGACGATCAGTACCTCTTCCAGCGTTCCAAACTGCGATTGCTTACCCATGGTTTCGTAGCCAAGGTTCACATCCGGAAAGAAGCGCTTTTTCTGCTTCATGATGTCGGCCGTAGCGCGTTTTACGTTTTCCAGTGCGTCTTTGGGGTCGGAACCCTGGTAGAACGCGGCATGCACGCAAACGGATTTTGCGCCGGCAAGTTGAGCCATGGCTAAAGCATCTAAAATACGACGTTTACTGGCGGCCATTTTCTCTGGTTCCTTGGTGTTCAGGTTGATGAAGTACGGTGCGTGAACAGTAAGGTACATGCCCAGTTCTTCGGATGTTTTGCGAATGAGCGCCATGCGCTCGGGGTTCACCGGAACGCGCTGCACCCATTCCATTTCCATAGCTGTAATGCCAAGTTTGTTGGCATGCTTCAGCCCCTCGACGGTTCCGCCGGAACCAGGAGTGGAGAGTGGAACGCCAGCAACGGCAAAGTGCAGCATGACTGCCATTGTAGATGCTAGTATTGGAGCGTGCCAATTGCCCGGGACATCATCGACCGCACGCTGAATTCCAAGCAGGGGAATGCAGGATACGATGTTGTGAGCATTCTTACCGATGCGGGATACGATGCATGGTGGGTAGGTGGCGGAGTGCGAGACATGCTGCTCGGCCATGTCCCAATCGATATCGACATCGCGACTTCTGCCATGCCCGCGCAAGTGGTAGCACTGTTTCCAAAGTCTGATGATTCGGCCGCAGCACTCGGAACCATTGTCGTCAGTCACAAAGGCACACGCTTTGAAATCACGACCTTTCGTGAAGACGATCAAGCCTCCGACGGGCGTCACCCGGAGTCGGTGCGCTTCGGCACGCGAGAGCAGGATTCCGTCCGGCGCGATCTCACCGTAAATGCGGTGTACTGGCAGCCGGTATCCCTGGAACTATTTGACCCTCACGGCGGTGAGCGCGATGCCAAAGAATTGTTAATCCGCTTTATTGGCGATCCTGGTGAGCGCATGCGCCACGACGCACTTCGCATGCTTCGCGCCATTCGTTTCCGCTCACTTTTGAACGGTCAATACCACCCCGACACGTACAAGGCGCTGCTCGCGAATGCCGAGCTTACGGCCAAGCTTTCCGGCAGCCGTCAGTTGGCCGAATTCGAGAAAATTCTCATGGGACCAAATGCCGATCGCGCATTGGAGGATTTGTGGGAAACCGGCATTCTGAAATATACCGTTCCCGAATTGTATGCCTGCAAAGGAGTGGCGCAGCCGGTCGAATTCCATGCCGAGGGCGACGTATGGGCGCATCTACGACAATGTGCCAAACACTTTACTGATGACCATGGACTAGATATCCGCTTGGCGGCGGTCTTTCACGATTGTGGCAAAGTGCAGACCTTCAGCGTGAAGGAACGCATCCGGTTCGATGATCACGCCCGGGTGTCTGCCGATCTGACCAAAGCCGTACTTTCGCGCATGCAAATCGAAGCGAAGCGCCGTGAAAAAATTTGTTGGCTGATCGCTCACCATATGATGATGGGCACATTTTTCGCAATTGATGAAGCGCGAAAAGCGCATTGGTACCACCACCCGTGGTTTTCAGAGCTATTGCAGCTTTTTTGGCTGGATATTGCCGGAACCGAGCCGTCCGATTTTGCCATGTTCGACAAGATTATCGATGACTACAATACATTTCTCGACAGCCATCCGCGCCCGGCGAAGCCGCTGCTGACGGGCGAAGAGATTATGGAGTTGCTCGGCATTGGCCCCGGCGAAGAAGTTGGCCGTGTACTGAAGAAGCTGCACGACGAGCAAACCGCCAAACGCATTACAAAAAAAGCCGAAGCGCGCGCATTCTTGCTCAAGCACCGCGGCGCATGACTAAGCGCGTGTTTATCATTCACGGCTGGGGATCGGAACCGAATGCCGGCTGGCAGCCGTGGCTGAACAACGAATTGTCGCAGCGTGGATTTACGGTCCGAACACCCGCCATGCCGAATGCGCAACACCCCAAACTGCACCGCTGGGTGGAGGAGCTCTCCAAGATGGTCGGCACACCCGATCGCGATTGTCATTTCGTCGGTCACAGCCTCGGCTGCGCTGCCATCTTGCGCTACATTGAGTCGTTGCCCGAAGGTAGTCATACAGGAAACGTGGTGCTGGTGGCCGGCTTCATGGAAGATTTGGGCATTCCGGACATCGCGGAGTTCGTACATGCACCGTTCAATGACGAAGAAATCAACGACCGCGCCGCAACCATTTACAGCATTCATTCAGACGCCGATCCGTATATTTCCAACGACAAATTCGGGCGACTGGACACAGTTTTCCGCACGAAGAAGATCATCGTGAAAGGCGGCGGGCATCTGAGCGGCGCCAACGGCTGTTACCAGTTGCCGGAAGCACTGCAGGCACTATTGGAGTAGAGTACGGTCAATGAAAAACGGCGCAGTCAAAGCATGGGGCACGCTGCGGAACATATTTTTAAACGCACCCGTCGCCATTTCTGGAACATGGGATTCTGACGTGCTTTCGATCATCGTAAAACGCATCGGCATGCCACTGCATACCGTCATCGACGTCGGTGCGCACGCCGGAGAGTTCGCACGGGCTGTCAGGACCGTGCTGCCGAACGTGCACATACTTTGCTTTGAGCCTCTGCAAGCGTGCCAGGCTCCGCTTACCCGCATGCAATCCGAGATTGGCAAGTGCGACATTTTTCCCGTGGCACTGGGCAGCACAAATGAAACGGCAACCATGTACTGCAATGCCTTTACCCCATCCTCGTCCTTATTGCCGATGCTGCCGCTGCACACCCGCGCATTTCCGCAAACGTTTTGGACGAGAAAACAACGCGTGTCCGTCCGCAGAATGGATGACGTCTTGCAGGGTCATTCGCTGCAGCAAGGGGTTTTGCTGAAAATCGATGTTCAAGGCTTCGAAGACAAGGTTCTTGCCGGGGCAACGGCGACGTTGCGCAACGTCCAAGCGATTCTTCTTGAGACGACACTGAATGCGCTGTACGAAAAACAGGTCCTGGAACCGGAATTGACCTCGCTGCTTGAGCAAAACGGATTTCAACACGTCGGCGACTTCGGGAACATTCGGCACATGTTCACCGGCCAAGTGATGCAACGGGACGCATTGTTTCTCCGTGCGTGATTTTCGCAAGCTTTGCTACACTGCGAAACAATGAGCCGTCGCGTTCTTATCACCGGAAGCAGCGGACTCATCGGCTCGAGCATGGTTTTGTTTTTCGACCAGCTTGGCTGGGAAACGGTTGGAATTGATAACAACATGCGGAGCGAGTTTTTCGGGACTGACGGCGATACAACATCAACACTGAGACGTCTTGAGGCAACAGCACACAACTTTCAACATGTTCCGGCCGACATTCGCAATAGGCCCGTCATGGAAGCGATTGTCCAGAAGGTGAAGCCGGCACTCATTATTCATGCAGCCGCCCAACCGTCGCACGATTTAGCCAAGGAAATGCCTTTCGTCGATTTCGACATTAACGCAGTGGGCACGCTGAATTTGCTGGAGGCGGCTCGAAAGCATTGTCCAATGGCGCCGTTTGTTTTTCTGAGTACAAACAAAGTGTATGGAGACGCACCCAACCGAATCCCACTGCAAGAATTTCCTCTGCGCTATGACTACGCTGACGCAACATTGGAAGGCATTGATGAATCTTGCCCCATCGATAACGCTCACCACACGCTTATGGGTGCATCCAAGCTGTCCGCCGATATCCTTGTACAGGAATACGGTCGCAATTTCGGCATGCCAACCGTGTGCTTCCGCTGCGGCTGCTTGACGGGCGGCGCGCAGGCCGGTGCCGAGCAGCACGGATTTCTTGCATACATGTCAAAAGCAATAAGTGAAGGCCGCACGTACAGAATATTCGGATACGGCGGAAAACAGGTCCGCGACAATTTGCATGCATACGATGTCTGTGCCGCTGCGTACGCATTTTTCTGTAACCCGAAAATCGCCGCTGTCTACAACCTCGGCGGCGGAAGAAAAAACAGCATTTCGGTACTGGAGGCACTGGAGCGATTCGCGCTGTTGTTCGGCAACGAGCCGCAAACCGAACTGCTGGAGCAGCACCGGCAAGGCGACCACTTGTGTTACATCTCCGACACCCGTCGTTTTCGAGCAGACTACCCGAGCTGGCGCGTTGAGCGAGGATTGGATGACATCTTCAGCGAGCTTTTGGCAAAACGATCGGCCGACGTAGGAATTACTGCATAAGCAGTGGACGCATGACGACGGCAGGAATCCCGGCCGCCATGACCATGGGCGGAATACTGCTTGTTACCACGCTTTTTGCACCAATGACGCTGCCCTTGCCAATGCGCACTCCGGGGCATACCGTCACTTCGTTACACAGCCAAACATCGTCTTCCAGAATCACCGGAGAAGCTTCGGTATTGGACAGAAAGCGATGCGGGACCGCATCGACCGGATGCATGTTGCTGTCGAGGATTCTGCAGCCGGCTGCAATCATTACGCGTTTGCCGATGCGGATCTCTTGTTGTGCGAACAATGCAGAAGCGACCACGATCGCGTCGTCATCAATGACAATGCTCCCGCCCTGAGCCGTTGCAAAAAAACAGGCGGGGAACTCCTGGCCGATCATGGCCATTGCACGAATGGAATGCAGCTCAACTCGCTTGCCGATTGCCACACTTCCTCTGTTGCGCCAAAGAATCGGTGACCCGTAAATGCGTGCCGATCCATCGACTGTGCAGCCAAACAGTCGCATGTGGCAGCGCCCCCACCATGAAAGAATTCCGGGCAACGTTTTCCAGAGCATGCGTCTGACAATGTCCATACGCAGAGTATAGGCCAGTAAACCGACTTGAACCACGGAAGCAGGTGTGACATCGTCGCAAGTACATGCTCCGGATTGCACATATCGTCAAACCCATGGCTGCCAAACCTGGTTCGGAACATGCGATTGCGCAGCCCATAACGTTCGAGACAATGCGTCGCGCCAAGGCAGCCGCAAAAGACGTTGTAGAGGTGGAACACTGGGCGACGGGCTTTCCCGATGAGCAATCGGTGATTCCCAGTGATTTTCAGGCAACCACTCCATTACGGCGATCTGCGTGCGACATCGGGACATTCCGCATCCCACGGCCGTTACCTGTTTTTCGCGATGTTTTGGAGCGTTTGTACGATGCATCGCAGGCCGAGTATTTCATCTATACAAACGTGGACATCGGCCTGCAGCCGCATTTCTATACCGAAGTCGCACGATTGATTGTCAGTGGCTACGACGCATTCACAATCAATCGACGCACGTTGCCAAATCACTACTCCAGTACCGAGCAAATTCCCGCAATGTATGCAGAGCTCGGGAAGCCGCACCCGGGCTACGATTGTTTTGTGTTCCGCAGGGACGCGTATACATCGTTCATTCTTGGTGATGTCTGTCTGGGATGCGGACACGTTGACCTGCCACTCGTGTGCAGCATGATTGCCGCTGCGAGGAAGTTTTGCGATATCACCGATGCACATCTCACATTTCACATCGGCGACAGCCGTACATGGTGGAATTGGAAGTATCGTGATTACATCATTCACAACGACATGCAGGCAAAACATGCCCTTCTGGCCCAATTGCGCAGATATGCCTCGGAAGACAAACTTCGGCCGCATATCCGCGTACTGCTTGCACTACCGCTGCTCAAAAACAGCATGCTTGTCCACGAGTGGAAGCGTCTTTTCCGACAAACGCACATATGAAATTTCTCCGGAGCGAACGCAACGGCTGGAAATGTGTTTGGTTGGCCTGCATGGCCATGTTTTTCGCGGTCACGGTGATCATCGTACAATACTCAGTACGAATGCCATTGGCAGAAACGTTCTATCTGGTAACCGTTTATGAACGCTTTCTACAACACGGCATTTTCGATGCCAGTGCACTCATGCTGCGCATTGTCGAGCATTTGATCATTATCCCCATACTTCTTATTTATGGACTGAGCTCGCTACTGAGAATCGTTCCCTTGTCGGAGCGGGGGATACTTTTCTTGAACTTACTCGGTCCAGTATTTTCATTGGTATCACTTGCGATTGTTGCCGCAATTACGCGCTCCACCCTTTCGCATCGTCCAGCATGGGTGCGCCAGCTACTCGTGCTCACCAGTGGAGCAATGTTGTTTTCTCTATCGCAGTGGGAAACATGGTCCACAAGCACGTTCTCGTTCACGATGACAACGGCGTGCTCACTGGGTGTCATTTGGCTGCTTTGTGAGCGAAAACACACTACGGGAGTCATTGTGCTCGCCGCACTGCTTTGTATCACTGCGTCGTTTTCAATCTCGAATGGCTGCATGACATGGATCATCTGTGCTCCGCTGCTTGCACGACCCTCGATTTCATTAAGCGAACGACGCAAAGTTACACACATCGTATTGTGGCTGCTCCTGACAATTTTGTCGTTTTTACCCTATTTCTTCCACCTTCAGACCGTGGCTTCTTCTCGGGGAATAGCCATGGAGACAAGTGATCCGATACGTATCATTGTCTATTTCTTTGCACTTCTCGGAGCACCTGTAGCTGCGTTCGGGCCCATTGCTATGCCCGCAGCTTTGCTGATTGGAGCGCTCATCTTCCTTTCATTCTCGTTTGTTTGCACTCAGTACCGGAAACATGGCTATAAACTCGTTCCCTGGGTCTCCATCTACGCCTTTTGCATCTTCACCGCAGTACTCATTGTCATAGGCCGGTCTTCGTATGGGGTAGATTCTGCAATGAGTTCGCGTTATACCTCCCTTCTTTGCCCAGCGATTATTGCCGTACTGGCCTTACTCGCAATCGGCGCCGAAACTCGACGTCGATTACAAGTGTTCTGTGCGACGTGTTCTGTGGTTGTACTGATGCAAATCCCGTTAACATTGTACGGAATCCAACGCCTTCAGGAGAGGGCTGCGGCATTAAGTATAAGCCATGCGTGCATGCAAACGTCGGCAATTGCGTCGAATGCCTGTCTCGGTAGGTCATTCTTCGGGAACGGGGAATTTGTGCGCAATCAAACAGCCACAATGGAACGCCTCGGCATGCTCACGTCGTTTTTGCTGCCGAGCAACGTGCAAGTCGTAGCACCGGCAGACGGCGATGGTGGGTGGGTCGATTGGCTGAGGCAGGGGAGTGGTACGACCGTTGAAGTCACAGGTTGGGCCCTGCACAATGGCTGCGCCGCGCGTGACGTTGTATTTACCGCCGGCCCTGAGCATGAGTTGGTTGCCTATACGCACACGGCCTTTGCACGACCGGATACAGAAATTTTCTCAGGCTGCCGCCGAGATGCCGCTTGGCGCTTGGATCTCGATACACGCAGGTTGCCCACTGCTGCGCTGCAGTACCCGATTCAGCTTTGGATATACGACAAACAGCGAGCAGCCCTTATTCAAACCGGTTCACCAGCATTTTCGTTGCAGTACCCGGCACGGCTAATGACTACGCAAAAATAAGCTGAATTCCATCCGAAAGACCAAGACGTTGCACCTCGTCCTGAATCTTTTGCCTGTCTTTCTCAATGACCCGAACGCAAACATTGAGCCGTTCAATACTAAGCGCATTGCGATCGATGCCAATGGAAAGTAATTTTTGGACCTTTGGAACCAAGTCGTCGGCTTCGAATCTACTGACTGGTTCGCATTTTCCGACGAGCGACTGCAGCTCGTCGACAGAGTCAAAGGGATCGATAAGTCCGGAGCGAACCGCCATAGCATTGCAGTGTAATGCAAAGCTGACACAGGCGCCATTTTTGCGAAGTTCCGTTGAAACGAAGTCCTATGGTGGGCCAGGGTGGAGTTGAACCACCGACCGCAGGTGTATAAGTCCTGAGCTCTGACCAACTGAGCTACTGGCCCTTGGGGCTTATGGTACTACACTTTCAGTATCGCGTCCTTTTCAAAAACAGCCGACCACAGTCTCTTGAGTACATGAAGGGAGAATCGAAGGAATTTCTTCGCGTACGCAAAAACGAACGTACCCGTCATACTCACTAAGCAGTTGCCTCGACACCAATGACCGTAGCCATTTCGCGGCGGCGGTTGAATTTCAGTACCTTGATCTTCTTGAAGACAACCTTTCCAGCAACAGATGCATGGATCGTCCAGTCCTTGGCGACGTACACGTTCGTACCTGGGCGGTACCAAAAACCTTTCTGACGAATGAGAACCTCTCCTGCATTCACCGTTTCGCCAGCGAAGCGCTTCACGCCTCGGCGCTTTGACCAACTATCTCTGCCGTTACTTGTTGAGCCACCGGCCTTTTTGGTTGCCATAGTGAAACCAGTTTACCGATGTGTCTTTCTGCGCACAAGGGAAATTTTCGACGACTTCAGACTACGGCAAAAACGTCCGGATGCAGGATCTGAACGTTACTGACGTTTCGAAATTGGTTGCGGGGACAGGATTCGAACCTGTGACCTCCAGGTTATGAGCCTGGCGAGCTACCAGCTGCTCCACCCCGCGTCGAGCCAAGGCAGTATCGTGCAGAGAAGGCGAAAATGCAAACGCTACAGCGGCTTCTTCAGATCATCGATCTTGTCACGATTGAAGAAGTACAATCGCCAGTGATCGAGGACGCGGATATTGCGTAGGTTCTCTTCGTAAATCGCCTCCTTGTCTTCTTCTGTTAACTCTGTGACGGATGACACTTCCAGTTGCTGCGGCTTTTGCGTAAAGATAAGCACTTTCTCGCCAGGATTGAGTAGGCCCAAGCTTTCTTTGGCGTACTTGTCTTTGTACTGATCCGACTTCAGATACTCGAAGTGCTGATACCCATCCGTAATTTCGGCCTTCAGCTTTGCATTGCGGACTTGCATGGAAAGCAACTGTTGATCAAACAAAATGTTTTTGTAGTACGACAGCGCCAATCCGAACGCCATCAATCCCACCACCGCCAAACCGATGACAATGGTCATCTGCTTCGGAAATGGCGCGGCATCCTTGTACGGCATGAGGCCTTCAGTATAGCATCGCGTCATGAGGATTTTCTGTAGCGGAATCGGCGGAATCGGGCTTTCTGCATATGCATCACACATGCATGCCGCAGGTCACGATGTTTCTGGCAGCGATAAAAACGACTCTGCGCTGATTGCAGACCTTCGCTCCCAGGGGATCTCCGTTACGCTCAAGCAAGATGGCAGCGCATTACCCGAACACTGTGATCTTCTGGTGTATTCGGAAGCCATTCCGCCTAGTGCACCGGAACGTGTCTTGGCGAAAGAAAGGGGAGTACGGCAAATTTCGTATTTTGCCGGACTTGGAGAAATGACCGAAGGAAAACGCTTGATTGCGATGTGCGGTACGCACGGAAAATCTTCGACTACCGCCATGACAGCCCGCCTGCTGATGGAATCTGGGCTCGACCCCAATGTGGTTGTCGGCACCAAGCTGCGTGAACTCGACGGCCGCAACTGGCGTAAGGCAAAGGGCGACCTGTGGGCGGTGGAAGCTTGTGAGTATCGCAAGTCGTTCCACTATCTGTCGCCAAAGATTGTCCTTCTTACCAATGCCGACGGAGATCATTACGACGCGTTCAAAGACTTGCCCGACTACGAACAGGCATTCGTCGATTTTCTCAAGCGTTTGCCAAAAGACGGAATCGTCATTGCTCACGGCAACGATGCCCAAGTGAAGCATATTGTGGAACGTGCCGGTAAAACAATGATCGATGCCGATGCACAGCCGCTACTTACGCTGAAAACCCCCGGTCTGCACATGCGTAAAAATGCACAGCTCGTCTTGGCTTTGGCCGAACACCTTGGTTTGAACGCAAAGAAATCACAGGAAATTGTCTCGCAATACGCCGGCTCTTGGCGCCGTATGGAAGTAAAGGGGAATGCCGCATGCGGCGCACTCGTTATCGATGATTACGGACACCATCCGGTGGAAATCCGCGCAACACTTCAAGGTGCAAAGGAAGCCTACCCCGACAAACGTATTGTGGCGGTGTTCCAACCGCATACCAACAACCGCACATTGGCCCTTTGGAATGAATTCACCGATTCATTTCACGATGCCGACCTCGTTGTCGTAACGCCGGTGTACGATGCCCGACCGGACAAAGACGCCGAGCTTGCTGACGTATCCAAGCTGGCGGTGGCAATCGCGAAGAAAAGCATGGTTGAATGTTTGCACGCACCCACACTCGAACATGCCGAGCACCTGCTGAATGACACTGTTCTACAACGTAATGATGTCATCGTTGTACTCGGAGCAGGAGACAGTACCAAGTTGGCCGCAGCTTTGGCTGCAGGAAACTAAAAAAGTAGCCTTTCGACTCCTTTGAATTACGGGTGAAGATTTGGGCTATTTGCGTTCGCCGCGGGGCTTTGATTCGCGGGCTTCAACCTGCTCGCGCAACGCGCGCCGGTTCGGACCGGTGCGCACAGCCTCTTCCTCGGCAGCCTCGACATTGCAGGGGATGGTGATGAGGCGAGTGGTGCGCGTTTCGGGAGTCAAAGCGACGGTTTGGGGAGCGGGTTTCACGCACTTGCTGCCGACGCGATCGAAGTAAATCGTGTAGCGTCCGGCCGGAAGGTTGGTGAAGGTCTTGGGAGTCTTTCCCGTCAGACGCTTGGGGCCGGTGACGCGAAACACCAAACCCGACGGATCGCTGGTAATGCCAAGCGAACCGAGCTTCGTGTAGGCGTACTGGATCAGAAAACGGTATTTGTCGTTCGGAAACAGTTCGAATTCGATTTGCTGCGTATTGATAGTTTTTGTGAGTTCGCCGTTGCGGTAAATGCTGATCTTGCTCGACATTCCTTCGGGAACTGTGACACTCAGGACCATCTGACCAACCTCGGAAACCGTGTACGAGTAGCTCTTTGGATCGACGTTGGCATCGGTGCTAGAGCGTGTGGTGCCGTCGGCGGCAAGCAACGTCCACGTACCGGGTTTGTCCGGAGTGAGCTGGTCGATGGTAACGACGCCTTGGATGGCGGCATGTGTCGTAACCGGCAGACACGCGAGTGTGCCTACGGCAAGAACAGCCGAAAGAAGAACGAAGTTGTTGCGCATAGAACAATATGGTAAACAAGCCGCTTATGGCTGTACAGCAAACGTTCTGGACACAGTCCCTGGTAACAGCAGGACACATTAAGACATTAACGTCCGTCAAGAGCTTCGGGCAACGCCGTGCTCCAGCGAAGTCGCAATGAATGAAGGTCCGCATCGATCAACGAGGTTCCATTGCGCTCCACGACAATGCGAGAAGCGGCTGTTGTTTCGCCAATAGACAAGAGACTGCAGCCATGCTTTGCGGCCAACGCATCGAGCTTTGAACGCTTCGCAACATCCACCTCTAGTACGAAGCCGCCTGTTTCGGAAAACAGCAGCGTGTCGCTGCGCAAAGCAGGGGACAATGCCGAGCAATCGATTGTGACGCCGATATCGCCGCCAACCTTGCGCTGCGGAAGGGTCATTTCAAACAACGAAAGCAGTAGGCCGCCATCGCTAACGTCGTGGCACGAACGCAAGAGCCCTGCGGCGATCGCATCGGTAACGAACTCAATGTGCTTCTGTACTTCGGCGAACTCCGGCACGGGAACATTCGCTCCCAGCAAAGCATTGTGCTCGGCCCCGGAAAGCTGCTCCAGAATTTGATAATACGCGGAGCCTCCACATTCATCCTTACGATCCCCAAGTAACAGCAACTGCGAACCGGCAGACTTCAGTTGCATCGTGACGGACTTGCGTGCATCCGGCATGACGCCGACGCAACACACGACTGCAGTCGGATCAATCGGCCCCTCTTTCGTAGCATTGTATAAACTGACGTTGCCGCTGATCACCGGCACCGCCTCTCCGCCGATCGCAACACCCTTGAGTGCATCGCTGATGCCGGCCACGCCCTGCTCGAGTGCCCACAGTTGCTCCGGGACTTCGGGGTTGCCGTAGTTCAAACAATCCGTAATGCAGCGCGGTAAGGCGCCGACTGCGGCAACGTTGCGCATATTTTCGACCACTGCATTCACTCCCTGCAAGTATGGAGAAATGCGACCGTAACGGCCGTTGCCACCCGAAGCCAAGGCAACGCCGACGAATGCATCGTTCTTTGCCAAATCCTCGGTCCAGCCGGGATGCGTTCCGGTCAGCACGTAACTTTGCAGGTCCACAAGCGGCATGATGACACTGGCATCCGCTTCGCCTGGCTCAATGACCGTATTGCCGATGATGTTCTTGTCGTAATGACGGAACACGCGCGACTTGCTGGCGTGCGTGGGGTGGCTGAGCATGGTGAGGAATACCTCCTGGATGCTGAATGCCTTCTTGCCGGTCTTCACGCGGTCGCCGCTGCACGACAACGTCGGTTCCACAAACGTACGCTCGGGGTTTTTGGTCGGCCGAACATATTGCAAGCCCGACGTAATGTCTGTTGCCAAAGCACTGCAAACGACGGCGCCGTTGTGCATCAACGTGTACGTCGGGTCTTCCTGCACTTTGCCGACGACGCTTGCGCGTGCGCCTTCTGCCACATTCGGCAAATCCCATGTTTCGTTATAATGCTTCAGGATGTGCTCGGTCAACGACGGATGGCACACCCAACAAAAACGCTCCTGTGTTTCCGCGCAGGCAATGATTTCAGGCGGCAAATTCGGCAATGCAACGTGAATCTTATTCAAATCCACGACTGCGCCCATGTTCACCGGTGCAACTTGCTCCACGGATGCGCAGACGTTGCCGCCGGCACCCAAATCTTTGAAGCTGACTTTGTCGAGCTTCTGTTCTTTCACCAGCCAATCGAACAAGTCATAGGTGGACTGCAACAAATGACGTTCCAAGAACGGGTTTGGCTCTTGCACGGCCCCCGAGTTTTTTTCTGCATCCTCACCTTCCATGACGATACTGGCAAACGCCGCACCGCCGAATCCGCTTTTGTCCGTCGCTTTGCCGACGATGATGATGTCATAGCCCACTTTACCGGCCTCGGCGGGAACATAGCTGTGGATGAGCTCGTCTTCACGCAGAAGACCAAGACTGACGACGTTGACGAGACAGCTTAAATTGTACGACGTATCGAAGACGGTATCGCCACCCAGGTTCGGAATGCCGAGTGCATTGCCGTACCCTGCCACTCCGCGAATAACCTCCTTGCTGATGGATCGTGTTTCGCCGTCTTTCAGGTCTCCAAGACGCAAAGAGTCCATGGAACCGATGACACGCGCGCCCATGCAGAGCACGTCGCGTACGCAACCGCCGACGCCTGTTGCGGCACCTTCGTACGGCACGACTTGCGACGGGTGATTGTGCGACTCGTGGCTTACGACCAGACCCCAACGCTTGTTCTTGGGGCCATTCGTAATGGCAATCACGCCGCTATCTTCTTTGGGGCCGAGAATGACGTGCTTGCCGGTCGTAGGAAACTGCTTCAGAAAGCGCCGACTCGACTTGTAGCTGCAGTGCTCGCTTCCTTGAATGCCCCAAATAGTCGCCTCGGTGACCGTAGGAGGACGCTTCAGCATTTCTTGAACCTTGCGTGCCTCTTCAACCGTCAGACCGATTTTGTGTTTTGCAAGAGCCACGCGAACCTGATCGTCGGTCATGTCGGCAAACGGCAGGGTGGGTGACTGCATAAGAGGGGAGTGAGCGGATTGTAATTGCTCTCTCCGGAATCGTCACGATGAAAACCGCCGATGCGCTTCAGGCAATGAACTCTCCGCTTGCAAACAAACGAATGTATCCGGCTTGTACGGCAAAGCCCACTACTGCAATCAACGGCAGCAACACTTCCAGCACGCACTGAAGTCGCTTCGAGCGACAGTGCGAGAGTCGTCTCGTCACGGCAAGAACCAACAGCACGAAAACCGGCAGCATGTAACGAATAGCACCCATCGAGTTGTAATAGCGTGCACCCAAATACACGAACCACAGTACCGCGGAACAGACATAGAGCACGGCTCTGGCTCGGAAATCGGCGTCGGAGAAGCGTGAACGGATGCCATCTGCAATGGCGACGCAAAGTATTGCCGCTGCAAAAACCGGATACGCCAAACGACTGAGGTCATTCCAGTACGGCAGACCATGGACCATTTTCGGAACAAACAAGGCATACACCTTCGGATCAAACACCCCCCAGTAGTTCGGCCGGCCTTCCCAACCCGGTGAAGCTGCAGCAAGGAAAGGCAAATGCCAGTTCCCGAACCGGAACTGCATGTAGGCCAAGTATGCAAACGTCCCCGCAGTTGTCGCGACAACGGCAATCCAAAGTTTCGGGTCGCGCAGGCCGCGTCGTCCGCGTCGCAACAACGAATACAACAAAGGAACAATGCAGAGTGCGGCGCCAACAATGCGCGTTCCGCTGAGCAGAAAGCCGTGTGCGGCAGCCGCAATCCACGCATACTTTCTATCGTCTTCACTCCAGTACAGGAGCCCGAGCAGGGACATGCAAAACAACGACTCCGTGTACCCGGAGGAAAAATAAAAAGCGGTTGGGAATGCCAATACTGCACATGCGGCAGACGCTGTTGCCAACGAAGAAATATTCCAGCGCCTGCAGAGCAGCAAGAAGTACGTCCAGAAACCGACTGAAGCCAACTGTGCGGCAATCGCCAGCGAAAGACTGGTTTGCAATCCCGTCATCTTTTTCACAGCCAACGCGGACAACGGATACCCTGGAAAGAAGCTCACATTCACGGCATCGGGCAAGCCTGAATTGGCCGGCTTCGCGATGACATATCCTCGATCGACCACGCTCGCGTACCAGTTGGAATCCGAAACCAGCGCAAGACGTCGATATTTGCCAAGCGGCGTTAGCCCGACTGAAAAATACAAGGCGAACAGAACATGACAACACACAATGCCGCAAGCAATTGCAATCGTAAGTACAAGGCTTTGAGTGGTCGCCCTGGAACCCGCACGATCATGCGCACCGAAGGTAATCGCGGGTAGCCAGGAGAGAGTGTTGGTGTGCAATTGTGCCAATCTTCGTATTATAGCATGCCTTCGCCATTTAATGAAGGTTTGGTATGCTCCATTCCATGAAACGCATCCTCTCCTCGCTTCGCTCGCAACGCCGTATCGCCGGCGGTGCGGCCGTTCTTGCCGGCACTCAGTTGGCGGCTTCGGTCTGCGGATTTTTGCGCGACCAAGCCTTCTCGCTAACGTTTCCGCTGGGAAAGGATCCGCTTGGCATTGCATCGGTGTACATTGCCGCCTTTCGCCCAAGTGACCTGTTGTTCCAGGTGTTCGTCATGTCCAGCCTGAGCGTGATTCTGGTGCCGTTTCTCGCCGCGCACCTTGCGCATAAGCGAACTGAGGAAATGAACGCCGTAACAACCAGCACGTTGATACTGTTCGGCGCCGGATTTGGATTGGTCGCCTTGACCATGGCCATCTTCTTTCCGGTCATCGCGCCGTCCATGACCAAGTTCACCGGCGAGAGCCTGGAGTTGTACATTACATTTGGGCGCATAGCGCTGCTGACCAACTTCTTGTTCGTATTCGGCAATGCAATCGGGCAATACCTCATTACGGTGCAGAAGTACTGGGTCTACGGGCTGACGCCAATCATCTGGTCGTTGGGCACCATTGGCGGAACCTATCTACTGACACCGTATGTCGGCCCTATGGGACCGATCTACGGCACGCTTATCGGCACGGTTGCATACGTCGTCATCCGTTTGATCGGCGTATTTCGTGTCGGATTCCGCTTTCGCGTGCCACGAGGCATCGTGCATCCGGAGTGGAAGCAGATGGGCTGGCTGATTATTCCCCGCATGGGTGCGCTCGGGGCACTGCAGTTGCAATTGCTGTTGCTGGACAGATTGGGCTCCGGACTTGGCAACAACATGGTTGCCGTGAATCAATTCGCCAGTAATTTTGAATCCGTGATTCCCGGAATCGTCGGCATCGCCATCGCACAATCCGCTTTCTCGCTGCTCAGCCAATCCGCCGCGACCGGCAATTTCAAGCGCTTCAAAGCCAACATCGTTACCGGTATGTGGTTCAATCTGACTATTGCGATTCCGGGTGCCGTCGTTCTCGCATTCTGTGCGCCTATCGCAGTCTGGCTTCTGCACCTGGAAGGCGAGACTGCACGACTGTTTACGACCGCACTGCTCATCTACAGCGTCGCTGTTCCGTTCGAGAGCACCAACCACATTTTGTTACGTGCTTTTTACTCGCTCAAAAATACATTGTGGCCTGCTGTTTCCAGCGTTGTCAGTTGCACGGTCGCTGTCATCACCGGGTACTTGTTGCTGGGCAAACTCGGTCTGTACGCATTGGCAGTGGCATACATAGTTTCGCAAATCGGCCAGGCACTGTTCTTGGGAACAATGCTTGCTCGTCTCATGCGCAAGACACTGACAAACGCAGACATGGAGCCGACTGGCGTCCTCATCGAACCATAAGGAAGACATCGAAGAATCCCAGGACTCCGATGAAAGCGACAGAGACAAAAAAAGTCCGAGTTTCCTCGGACTCTTTGGCTTCAGTGGTTTCCGCCAAATCCACCGCTTAGCGGCGCTTCAACTCCACCGTGCTCGGCTTGGTCGTATTCGTAGCCTGGACTTTTCCAGTGATGCGTACAATGCGCACCTGCGTTGTATTGTTGGGATTCAGCGTCAGCAAGACCTGTTTGCCGGTAAGGTTCAAGGCATCGCGTCCGGGGAGATCGTAGTTCACCTGGACCTGCGTATCGTTGGTCACCTGGAACGTCTTCGATTCACCACTGCCCAATAAAATAGTGATGTCGTTCTCGCCGATGGACTGAAGAATGCCACTGGCGCTGAGCAGGGGATTCAGCTCGATATTCGTCACGATGAACAGTGACGCATTCAGGGTGTCGGAACTGACGCGCCATCCGCGAATACGCACCTGCATACCCACCTTTACGTCGCTCGGAAGCAACGAACGTCGGCTCAAGCGGCCTTCGGAAATGATTTCATAGTCGGCCTCCGTACCGAGTACCACCGTCACTTTCTGGCCATTGGTGGCACGAACGATAAACTCGCCGCCTTCCTCGGCAAACTTCTGCTTGTCCGTAATGTGCACCTCTTCAACCGTTCCGGTAACGCTGACACGCGGACCGATTCCCTCGAGTGCAAGCGCGCTGGATGGAACAAGAACGGCCAAGAGAGCCAAAGTACCGATGAACGTACGCATGGGAGAATGGTAGGAAGGAAGCAAAAACTTCTCGCGTGGAACAGAGTCTATCAGAGTCATACACAATCGTCGTTAAAGAAGAAGACGTCCGAACGAATCCGTTCTTACGAACATGCATTGCAAAAACGAAAAAAGGTAGCCGGGCTACTTCTTTCGTACCTGTGTGAAATCCAGTTCCACCGGAGTGTCGCGATCGAAGATGAGAACCAGCACGGTAAGCTTGCCCTTGTCGACGTCCACGGCATCCACGGTGCCTTCGTAGTTCTTGAACGGACCGTCGATAATGACCACAAGGTCGCCAATCTGGAAGTCGCTCTTGAACTTTGCACCCTGCTCGCCGACGCGACGCTCAATGACGCCGAATTCTTCGGGGGTCACTGGCACCGGAATGTTTCCCGATCCGACGAAACCCGTCACGTTCGGTGTGTTGCGGACCATGTACCAGCTGTCATCGGTGACGATCATGTCCACCAACACGTACCCTGGGAACAACTTGCGCTCTTCTTCGGTCGGCTCACCTTTCTTAAAGACAATTTGCTTCTCCTTGGGGACGACCACGGTGAAGATGTAATCCTTCATGCCGAGCGTTTCGGCGCGCTGCTCCAATGATTTCTTCACACTGTCCTCGTAGCCGGAATACGTATGAATAACGTACCAGTTACGACCTGCTGAAGGATCCTGCTTGGCCATGGTGAGAAGATTGGATGAAGTTAACGAATCGTAAGTCTGACGATTTCAGAGAACAGACCGTCAACGATACCGAAGAAGGATGCGCTGACGATAATGAAGACAACCGTAATGCCGGTCAGCTTCATAGCCTGTTGCTGCGTGGGCCACGTAACGTGGTGCAATTCCTCGATGCTACCCTGGATGTAATTGACGATGGCGTTCATGGGTCTAGGTCGGAAACCGGACATACGCTAAAAAGGGGCGCCGGTAGTGACAATAGTACACGCAAACCGCCGTTTGCTGCAAGAGCATAGGGGATTGGGAGACCGAGGAAGCCACTGGTTCCGACGAGTACCACGAACGGTTGCCATCCTTGGACTCCTGGGTTTCTTCGGACTCCTCGGAATCCTACAAATTGTACTTCGGCGCCTCGAACGCGTGGATTTTGGTGATAGGCAAAGCGACGAACCAAACGCTGCCCTTAATGTTGTCTTCTGGAACGTACGAGGTTGCGCTTGAACCGACATGCGCGAAACTGCGCGAGTCCAAGCTACCCTGACGGTTGTCGCCCAATACAAAGTATTGCCCAGACGGAACCGTGAAGACTTCTTCGGCGGTATCGCCACCGTTCACGGGATACTTAAACGTGCTGCCATTACTGGCGGTGCTGAGGTAGGACTCATTCAACTTCACGTCACCTTTGTCCTTCTCGCGCAAGAACACATACCCGTTGCGCACGACAACAGTATCTCCCGGCAAGCCGATGACACGCTTCACGTAATACTTATCTGGATCGGTGACTGGGCGAAAGACAACGATATCGCCGCGCTGCGGAGAACCGAACAAGTACCGAAACTTATTGATGACGATGTATTCCTTGTGCTCCAGAGTGTCGACCATGGAATTTCCCTCGATTTGAAACGGTGACACGATAAACGTGCGAATGACCGCCACGATCGCAACAATAATGACGATGTTCAAAATAACATCGAACAAGTGGAAGAGGATGCCTCGTGGTCGCGTGGATGTCATACCAACACAGTATAGCAGAATGCGAAGCCGGTCAGAAGACAAAGGCGGGGAAAGTCATCTTGCACCGCGGCTTCAGCAGACGACGGCGTTGGAGTACACTGAACGTCAGTGAATCGCCTCAATCGTTTTTTCTTCACCGGCCACCTGGAAGACGAAGAGGTGATGCGACGCATCGTGCATAAGCACTGGTTTTTCGCGGTTGAGCGTTTGTTTTGGCCCACGGTGACATTCGTAGTACTAGCGGCAGTCAGCGTGTATTTGCCGGACAAGTACGTGCTGTACGGAGCATTGATTGGATTCTTTGCCACGGTTGTTTGGTGGGCGCGAAACTTCATGGACTACTATTTGGATGTTTGGCTGATCACCAACAAAGGCGTCATCGATTTGGCATGGCACGGTTGGTTTCATAGACAGGCGTCTCGCACGCTGTACAGCGACATTCAATCCGTGAGCTATGAAATAAAAGGTGTGACAGCAACGTTGTTTCGCTACGGCACCATTACGGTAGAGAAGATTTCCACCGGCGGCGAAGTCTCCCTGGAAAAAGTCTACAAACCCAGGATCATTGAAACTGCGATTCTGGAGGCATTGGAAGCCTATATGCACAAGAAAAATTTAAAAGATGCCACGACGGTACAGAATATTCTGGCTGAATTCGTCGCCGGATCCATTCAACAGCAATCGTTCGCCGGAAAAACAACGCCACCCGCACCTGCTCCCGCCAAAAAGAAAAAATGATGTGGATTGCCGTCGCCACCGCAGTCGTTGCCGTTGTGCTGGGCATTGTTTTCACAATGCTCCTGGCACGTCAGCGCACACTGAAAGGCGCGGCTGCAGCAAGTATTCTTCGAGGATGGGAACACGCACGACAGCAACAAAGCCCCACACTCAAAATCCTCGAGGCCGACAAGGTGCTGGACCATGCGCTGAAGTTGCTCGGCTTCAGCGGATCGCTTGGAGATAAGCTGAAACAAGCCGGACCGCGTTTCCGGAACCTGAACGAGGTGTGGTCTGCGCATAAGTTACGCAACACATTGGCTCACGAATTGCAGCGCACGCCGTCTCCGGAAGAAGTGAAGCGCGCGATGGATGCGTTCAAGGGAGCACTGAAGGACTTGGGGGCAAAACTCTAAAGCTTCTCTGCCGCCTTCCATCCGCTAGAATCCAATCAATGAAACCCGCCCTCGTCGTCATCGGCCTCGGCAACATCGGGAAGACATATGAAAACACGCGCCACAATGTCGGTTTTTTGGCAGTCGAGCATCTCGCCAAAGAGTTGAAGGCAGGGGAGTGGGCCGATAAACAAAAGTTTCAGTGCTTCATTGCCAATGCTGAGCTGGATGGAAAGTCCATAGTGTTGGCAAAGCCGACTACGTACATGAACCTGTCGGGACAGGCGATCAAGAAAATCGTAGATTTCTATAAACTGAATCCCGCTACGCAGCTGTTGGTATGTTGCGACGACATCGATTTGCCGCTGGGAACCCACCGCTTCCGCATGACCGGAGGACCGGGAACGCACAACGGACTAAAGTCGATTGTGGAAGTCTTCGGCGAACATTTTCCGCGCCTGCGCATTGGGCTCGGGCGGCAGCCGGAAGGAGCCGATTTGGCGGCATGGGTTCTTTCGCACATGACCGGCGAGGAGAGAAAGCTCCTGCAACCCGCATTCGCATCGACGGCTGAATCCTCTCGTTCGGTGCTGGCGCAGCAAACAGCATGAACACCGCAAGCGAACAGCGTTTGGGTCTGTATGCCTGGGGCGGACCAGGCACGGTGGATATGCTGAAAACGAAATATCGCGGCTGGGGAACGGACATCGATGAACAAAGCTTTCTGCAGATGTACGAGCCCGCATATTTAGACAAAGCCAAACAGCTGGGAGTGACCGACATGTGGGTGACGTATTCGTGGGGATTTTCCGACGAACGCGAACTCTCGCATCGCAAATATTTGCTCCAACGTCTGAAGCATTTCCGTCAGCGTGGCATTCGCACGCATGCCTATGTGCAGGGTCC
This sequence comes from uncultured Candidatus Peribacteria bacterium, assembly GCA_964448405.1. Taxonomy (GTDB): domain Bacteria; phylum Patescibacteriota; class Gracilibacteria; order Peribacterales; family Peribacteraceae; genus DAORHV01. Next base: position 62,250 of record CAYUVW010000007.1, read on the forward strand.
GAACGTGGTGACGGAAGATTTTGCCGGGCAGGATGTATTCTGCCGAGATCCGCACGGAAAGCTGCTTCCGTACAGCACGGGACGCAGCATGATTTGCGTGAACAACCCTCAGGCACACCATCTGCTGCTCTCCAGAGTATCTGCCGCCGCCAACGAACA
>CAYUVW010000008.1:0-47849 GCA_964448405.1 uncultured Candidatus Peribacteria bacterium
GGGAGCGCGACGGCACCGGCCCGATGCGCGACACTCCATCCCGTGTCCAACAACCAGACGAGAACGAAAAGTATGTTGCAAGAAACAGGCTCTGAGCTGCCAACTCAAGCCACCAGGCGGGCGCGCGCCACGGAGGGGGCCAGGTGGTCTGCCGCCTTGCACAAGCAAGGCGTGCGTGGGAGCTGGCGCGCACGCGTTTTTTGGTTCCTTTTTGTCGCTCGGACAAAAAGGGACGGAGGAATCCGAAGGAAATGCTTGGCGGCATCAACCCGCCGCTCTTCAACAAAAACGCCCCTTGCGGGGCGTCTTTGCATCAATGAATTCGGAATTAGTCCTGGTACGCAGTCGAGTTCACAACCGTCTCCGTGAAATCGATCCAACGGAAGTTCTGGAGCGGGAAGGCGGCGTCTTTATCAACCCACTGCACGTGGCTGGTTGCCGGCGAGAAACTCGTGGCAGCCTGATCGGTAAAGTTCTGGAGCGAGCCCTGCAGGACAGAGGACGACGTGCTGCTGATTCTGGAATTGGTAATGGCGCCCTCCAGAACGAACGTTTCATCGCTGCCCGAAGTGACGTCGGCGTTCAGAGCCGAGAACTGAAGCCCGGTGCACGACACGAAGAATGTGCCGGTAACGGTCCCGGTCAATACCGTACCGACGGCATTGATTGGCTTGCAGACGACCTTCGTCGTCGAATCGGCCTTGTTATAGAACTTGAATGCGGCTGCATCCATGGCCACGTTGGTGGCGTTGACGTTCAAGATGACACCAGACAGAGCGAACTTGTTCAAACCGTTCTTGGAGTTGGCATTCGCGAGGGTCGAAAACTTGAACTGTGCGAAGCCGCGGCCGATACCGGTCGGGACGGACGTGCCGTTGGCATCCGGGTTGGCATTGGAGATGTTCGAAATCTTGGCAAGAACCACCGAGTTCACTTTGCCAATGATCGGTGCGTTGGCAGCTGGAGAAGAGACTCCTAGGAAGACCTCACCTTCGGCTAAAGCGTCGTTGTCGTTCGTGAGCAGATTGTTCGAGGATGCATCGCCGCGTGCGGTAACGTCATCGACGCCGGTAAGATCGAGAATCTGCGGATCAACGACGTGGCCGCTAACGGCTCCATCGACATCGGTACGGATGCGGGGTTTGACGAACACGCTTACAGTTTGGCCGTCCGGTACCACCAGCTGGCGACTCTGCATGCTCACACAGAAGACGTTGTTGCCCTGGCTGCCGCTACCGCAACCGGCACGCGTGGCGCTGGCAAACGGAATGGACTCGCCGGTTTTGTAGAATTCGTAACGATCGACGGACATGGATACATCGCCACCGGTGACGATGGTGAGGAACGTCACGTCCACCGGCTCGTTCTGAGCGCGGAAGTTGAGATTCAGGATGGAGTCACCCAATGCGCCACCTAGCAGCTGCAAGTTGCGCTGCGGAGTCGCAGACTTCGTGATGAACAGGTCGCCCTGGCTGACGAAGTTCCACGAGGTAGACGGTACGGTGTTGACCGTAATGGTGCAGGTTGTTGCGCAGACACCGTCGGTCTTGATGCCCACAAAATCATCGCCGTTCGTCACGCGCTCTGCTTTCACGTAGTCAACCTGCGCTGTTGCGAATTTCAGCTGCACGGAAGCAGGCGTGGAAAGTGAGGCAGCTACGTCGGCATGGACCTCGAACAGTACGGTGCCACCGGACGGAACGACGTATCCTCCGCCGAGGAGCTGTGCAAACGTCACTTTGCCGGACTGGGCGACCACTCCACCCTGCAGAATGGTGTCGACGGTGCCATCGGCATTCGTATCGACCCACAGTTTGTAGTTCTGGGCGTTCAGAAGATTCCCGGCCTGAGCATCGAACACGAAGCTTGTGACAAGCACCTCTTCATTCGTGCTGCGGGCTTCAAAGCGCAGCAGATTGATGTTCTTCTCATTCTTCACGGCCACATCGGTCGATGCGAGCGACTTCACCGTCACGGTGAGTTCGTTCTCGACCGGTGACGACTGCTCGGTAACAGTGACGACTGCGCTGCAAACGCCGTAATTGTTTCCGTGGCACAACTTCACTTTGGCGCCGGCAACCAGCGCATTGGTGAACTGGGTGCGCGGCTGGGTAACAGGACCGCTGTTAGCGCAGAACAAGTTTTGGACATGCAGCAACTGATTGTTCGCCGACAACATGAGGTGTGCACACGTGGCGAAGTTCTTGGTGTAATTCACCGTGACATTACTTCCGTTTATCACCACGTCCGACAGGGTAACCTGATCGGCAACGCCACCCTGAACAGTCACCAAGGAACTGCAGACCGGATTCACTGCATGGCACATCTTTACTTGAGCGCCACCGACGAGCGAGGCGTTGAAATACGATTTCGGCAGCGTCAATGTGCCACCCTGGGCGCAGAACAGGTTGAGTGTGTGCAGGGGCTGACCATTGCTCAATTTCAATACTGCGCATGTTGCGAAGTTTTTCGAGTACTGCACCTTCACCGTATCACGGTCGATGATGACGCTGGTAAGCGTGACTGCCGCAGGCTGCGCCTGCACGGTAACAACCGCGCTGCAAATGTTTCCGTTATTGCCATGGCACAACTTCACGCGAGCGCCGGATTGGAGTGCGGATGTGAATTGAGTCTTCAAGCTGACGACCGGCCCTGTGTTTGCGCAGAACAAGTTCTGGGTATGAACGAGTTGGTTGTTGGAAGCAAGCTTCAGATGCGCACACGTTCCGAAGTTCTTGGAATAATTCACGGTCACCGTATCGGTGCCAACGATCACAACGCTGGAAAGCCTCACCTGCGGAGGAGCGACTTGCGCCGAAGCGGCAGGCGCAAAGCCGACCAAGACCGTAAACACGGCGACGCAGGACGACGCCAGTGAAAGGAACGTACGCATAGGAGTGAAAAAGAAAAGGTACCGCGGGAGTATACGCGATTTTCACCTTTCGTCAATATCAAACAATATTTTTCTAATATGTCAAAAGAGCCCTTTCGGGCTCCTTATGTCTGCAATACACAGGTTTGATCTACATCTTGGACAAGTGGGCGAAGGCCTTGTTGGCCTGTGCCATCTTGAACACGTCTTCCTTCTTCTTGATCGCGGAACCCTGCTCAGCGGCTGCGTCCAAGAGCTCCATGGCCAACTTCTGGGCCATCGGGACACCCTTGCGGTCGCGGGCTGCACCCAAGATCCAGCGGATCGAGAGCGACTGCTGGCGCTTGGCGGTGACTTCGGTCGGCACCTGGTACACGGCTCCGGCGATGCGCTTGGGGCGAACCTCGACGAGCGGCGTTGCGTTCAAGAGAGCCTTGGCGAAAACGTCCATCGGCTCTTCCTTGGTGCGCGTCTTAATGACGGCCAAGGCGTCGGCGAAGATGCCGCGTGCAATGGATTTCTTGCCCTGCTTCATGAGACAGTTGATGAACTTCTCAACGAGCGGATCGGAACCCGCGGGGATAAATGCTTTGGGACGTGTAGCCATACTTTCAGAAAAGGGAAATCAGAGGAGGAAATTACTTGGCAGCCTTGGGGCGCTTGGCTCCGTAGAGCGAGCGACCTTGCTTGCGGTCGCGGACGCCTTCGCAGTCGAGCACACCGCGGACGATGTGGTAACGAACACCCGGCAAGTCTTTCACGCGGCCACCGCGGACGAGCACGACGGAGTGTTCTTGGAGGTTGTGACCCTCGCCCATGATGTAGGCGGTGATCTCTTCGCCGTTCGTCAGGCGCACACGGGCGATTTTGCGGAGAGCCGAGTTCGGCTTCTTCGGTGTCATGGTTGTAACCTTCAGACACACACCGCGCTTCACGGGTGCTCCATGGCGCAGCTTGACGCGCACCATTTTGAGGGAGTTCCAGGTGTACTGGAGGTTCGGGGCCTTGGTCCTGCGCTTCATGGAACGGCGCGGGCGACGGATGAGCTGATTAACGGTAGGCATACGGGGCTGTAATGGTAGAGGGTGAGTAAGCGGGAGTAAAGGGAGAACCGGACTACTTCTTTTTGGCGGCGGCCTCGGCGGCTGCGGCTGCATCTTCGGCGAAGCGCTTGCGATAGGTTTCTCCGGCCGGGATGAGGCGACCGATGATGACGTTCTCTTTCAGGCCCTTCAGGTAGTCGACTTTTCCGGTGGTAGCGGCTTCCACGAGTACGCGGATGGTTTCCTGGAACGATGCACCTGCCAGCCACGATTCGGTGGCGAGCGACACGCGCGTCAGACCGAGCAGCAGCTGCTCGAAGGTGGTTTCTTTCTTGTCCTTCTTGCCCTTGCCCTTCAGCAGGGCGGCATTGGCGCGGCGGACGTCGGCGATGTCCACAACCTCACCCGAGAGCAGTTCGGTGTCGCCTCCGTCGAGGATGCGGACCTTGCTGAACATCTTGCGGGCGATGATTTCCAAGTGCTTGTCGTTAATGGTCTGACCCTGCGAAGCGTAGATGTGCTGTACCTCGTGAACGATGTACTTCTGCACGGCGTACGAACCCTGCTTCTCCAAAAGTTCCTGCAGGTTGTAGTGTCCGGCGTTCAGAGCCTGACCCGGCTTCACGTCCTCGCCGTTCTTCACCAAGATCATTTCGCGCTGCGTGAACTCGTACGTGCGCTCCTGGATCTCGGTGTGCTTGATGACGATGCGGTCCTCTTTGATCTCGGAGACTTTGCCCGAGATGAGAGCCTTGAGCGTGGACTTGTCGGAAACGGCCTTCGCGATGATGGTGCGCTCCTTCACGTCCTCGCCCTTCTTCACCATGACCTGGTAGCCGGCCGGAACGAGGTAGATGTCCTGGCCCAATTCCTCGCCGATGACATTGATGGTGGTCTGACCTCCTTTGTGCGTAACGTGGCAGCGTCCGGCAATGTCGGACAGCGTGGCCGGCGTGCGCGGCGGGCGGGCCTCCAAAATTTCCTCGACGCGGGTAAGACCCTGCGTGATGTCGGAGCCTTCGGCGACACCTCCCATGTGGAAGGTACGCATGGTGAGCTGGGTTCCCGGTTCACCGATGGACTGGGCGGCGATAATGCCGACCGGCGTTCCCGGCTTGACGGTCTTGTTGTCGGAGAGGTCACGGCCGTAGCACTTCACACAGATACCGCCGTCGGTATCGCAGGTCATAACGGAGCGTACTTCCACTGCGTCGACCTTGTGCTTGGCCAGCACGGCGATGAGATCGGCGTCGATCTCCTGGTTGCGCTTGGCGATGGTCTCCTTGCCCACGACCACGTCGATGTTGAGCGTGCGGCCGAAGACGCGGTTCTCGAATTTCTCACCAATGCGCTCGGAATCGGCGCGGGTGATCATGTGGCCGATGGTGCACTTGCAGTCATCTTCCTTAATGACCATGTCCTGCACGGCGTCGACAAGGCGACGTGTGAGGTAACCGGCTTCAGCGGTCTTGAGAGCGGTGTCGGACTTACCCTTGCGTCCTCCGTGCGTGGCGATGAAGTATTCCAAGATGGTGAAACCTTCCTTCAGGTTTGATTGGATCGGCAATTCGATGGTGCGTCCGGACGGGTTGGCGACCAATCCCTTCATACCGGCCAGCTGGGTGATTTGACCCCAGTTACCACGAGCTCCGGAGTCGATCATGTACGTGATGCTGTTCATATCGTCGCCGGTGAACGCCTTGATCATGACGGTGGCGATTTCACCCTTCACCTTGCTCCAGATACGAATGGCATGCTGGTAACGCTCGTCGGCGGTGATCCAACCCTTCCAGTACTGGTTGTTGATCTTCTTCACTTTTTCGTTAGCGGCCTCCAGGAATTCCTTCTTCTCTTCCGGAACGCGGATGTCCGACGAAGCGATGGAAATACCTGAGATGGTGGCGTAACGGAAACCGATGTTCTTGATGTCGTTGGCCAACTTGGAGGTGCGCTCCGTTCCGCACAGCTCAAGGGCTTTGGCAATCATCTTGGACAGGGCGTCCTTCTTGAGGGTGGCGTTGATGCGTCCGAGTTCGACCGGGAGGATTTCCTGGAACATCAGGCGTCCGACCGACGTCGTGATCATCTCGGTTTCGACCGGCTCGCCTTCCACGGCCTTCTGGCCCTCTTTGGGTACGCGGACCTGGACTTCGGCTTGCAGGTCTACATAGCGGTGCTCGTAGGCAAGAATGGCTTCCTCTGGAGATCCGAAGACCATGCCCTCTCCCTTGCGACCCTTGTGGGTGCGCGTGAGGAAGTAGCAACCGAGCACCATGTCCTGCACCGGAGTGATGATCGGTTCACCGGCGGACGGCTTGAGCACGTTGCGGCCGGCGGACATGAGTTCGCGGGCTTCCTTCTGTGCCTGCTCGGAGAGCGGCACGTGGACTGCCATCTGGTCACCGTCGAAGTCGGCGTTGAAGGCCGTACAGACGAGCGGGTGCAACTGGATTGCCAAACCTTCTACGAGACGCGGGCGGAACGCCTGAATACCAAGGCGGTGCAGCGTGGGAGCGCGGTTCAAGAGCACGTATTTGTCCTGGATGACTTCTTCCAAAATGTCCCACACCTTCTTGGAGCCGTCGAACACCATGCGCTCGGCGGACTTCACGTTGTGAGCCAACTCGTCGCGGATGAGGCGACCGATGACGAACGGCTTGAACAGCTTCATGGCCATTTCTTTCGGGAGACCGCATTCGTCGATGTTCAAGTGCGGACCGACCACGATGACGGAGCGTCCGGAGTAGTCGACGCGCTTACCAAGCAGGTTCTGGCGGAAGCGTCCCTGCTTACCCTTCAACATGTCGGACAGCGAGCGGAGCTTGCGGCGGTCACCGGCGGTGAACAACGCTTTGCCTGCGCGTGCGGAGTTGTTGAGCAGCGTGTCGACGGATTCCTGCAGCATGCGCTTCTCGTTGCGGCAGATGACTTCCGGAGCACCGATGCTCATGAGCTTCTTGAGACGGTTGTTGCGGTTGATGACGCGGCGGTAGAGGTCGTTCAAGTCGGATGCGGCGAAACGGCCACCGTCGAGCTGCACCATGGGGCGCAAGTCGGGCGGGATGACCGGGATGCGGGTGAGCACCATCCACTCGGGCTTGATGTTGGCCTGGTTCAAGGACTGGACGAGCTTCAAGCGCTTCATGACCTTCTTCAGGCGCTGGCCGCTGCTCTGCAAGCGCTCGTTGCCGAGTTCTTCGATGAGCTTGTCGTAGTTGATGGCGGTGATGATCTCGCGGAGCGACTCGGCACCGGTGCCGGCACGGAACAGGTGACCGAACTTCATGTTCATTTCGCGGAACTTCAGCTCGGAGAGCACGGCGCCGACGCGCAGGTTCTTCAGGTCTTCGAGGGCGACCTTGTGGTTGCCCTTCAGCGTATCGAGCTTCTCGGCGGTCGACTTCTCGAGTGCGTCGAGCTGGTCACGCGTGGCATCGCCGGACTTCAGCGTGGCGAGTGCCTCTTCGTGCTCGCGCTTCACCTGGCCGCGGCGGGCATCGATTTCCGAAGACAGTTCTTTTTCAGCCTGAGCTTTGCCACCCTCTTCCACGTTCACGACGATGTATGCCGAGAAGTAGACGATCTGTTCGAGCGTCTTAATGGAGAGGTCCAAGAGCAAGCCGATGCGGGACGGCGAGCTGCGAAGGAACCAGATGTGCGTAACGGGAACAGCCAGGTTGATGTGACCCATGCGCTCGCGACGAACGATGGAGCGGGTGACTTCCACGCCGCACTTCTCGCAGATGACGCCGCTGTAGCGGATACCTTTGTACTTGCCGCAGAAACACTGGAAGTTCTTGGTGGGACCGAAGATACGCTCACAGAAGAGTCCGTCCGGTTCAGCACGCTGGGTGCGGTAGTTCACGGTCTCCGGCTTGGTGACTTCACCGCGGGACCAGGTGATAACGTCTTCGGGGCTGGCGACGCTGAGCGCGACGGCATCGAAGGAATCGGAAGTGCGGGGCGTGAACGCCATACGACGGGTGAGGAAGGAGATGGATTCGCGGCTTCCTGCCGCGGAAAATTACATACGAAGCATCGCAGCGCCCCTGGGGTGATCGTCTGAATCACAAGGGGTGCTCCGAAGAATGTGACGTCAGTATATCGGGGAATTTCGGCTGCGCAAGGCGATTTTTAGAGGATTCCCATGAGTCCAAGGAAACCAAAGAATTCAAGGAACTACAAAAAATGACCCAGTGTTCCTTGGGCTCGCTGGAATCCTTGGCTTCTTTGGACTCCTTTCTTACGCAATCATGCTCGGTCCGTCGCCGCCAAGCAGCTTGGTGGCTGAAGGGGCGGCATCGGCAGGTGGCGGCAGTTCTTTGAACATCTTCTCGAACGAACCGTCGTAGGCCGTGAGTGCGTTCTGGAGCGTCGTCATTTCGGATTCATCCAACGTGAGTTGCGACGAAGCGTTTTTGCGTCCGTCGTCCACAATGACGTTCTCGGCGATTTTGTTCTTCTCCGTCAGGTTCACGTGCAGCACGATGAATGCGGCGCAGCTTTCACACTTCAGCTGCAGCAGCATGAAATCGTCACCGGCGATTTTAATGGACGGAAAATCGACCTGCACGCGGGTACCGCACTGCGGGCAACGCATCTGATCGCGAATGCGCAGAAGAATTTGGTGGAGAGAGTGCGGGTTGAAATCCATAACCTGCTCAGTATAACAGAGGAGGTGAAGAAAATCACGAAAAAAGACGTGACAAATACCGTCACCAAGCAGGAGACGACAACGATTTCGGCCTGCGTTGACGCAACCTATGGTTTCACTCATTTCATACTCAACCACGCTACTCGCAACAGGAAAAACGCGCGAGACGCCGCGGCTTCGGTAGGATACACGCCAATGTCACCACGCACCGTCCGCCGTCGCACAAAGAAGAAATCTATCGCCCGCCGTACGTCGGCAAGCCGCATGGTAGAACGTGTGACAAGTTGGAACTTGGGTACGCAGATTGCCATTGCCGTGTCGGCGATGATGGTTCTTGCGCTGCTTGGCATGATTGATCGTAACGTGTTCTCTGCCGCACTCGGCAACGCGGAGAAAGCAGCCCCGGAAGTATCGATCGACATTGGGCTGGAGCACGACGGTCCAGTCGACCTGGGCATGCTGGTGGCACGCAAAGGAACGGCAGGGCTTATTGAAGTGAACAATACGTCGAATGCCCCGCTGAAAATCAGTCTGCCGGAAGGGTGGGAGCGCACCGAGGTCCGCGGCGGTTCGATTTGGCTGATTACCGAAGAGGACCCCGAATTCGGCTACATCCGCTGGATGCTGCCGCCAAAAATGGGCATGACGCTGCGCACGACCAGCGTGCCGGATGTCATCACCTACCACAGTCCGTCCGGGCAGACTGCGTCCATTCGCGTGACAAGCGTGGACGTGGAAACCTCTGCAAAAAACCAACGCACGCTGTTGTTCCAGAACGCCGCACAGGTGAAGCTGTGGATTGCTGACGAATAATTGCGGCAACTGCGACATGGTGTCGCAGGCCGGGACGCGGCGTCCCGGCTGCGAGAGGGAATGATTTCAGCGTATGATCCAACTACTCATGGAAATCTTGCCGATCCGAACACCGATCCTGAAAACGGGCGACGACCTCGCTTCGGTCCTTACGGCTTCCGACGTGCTCCGCGACGGAGACGTACTGGTGGTGTCTTCCAAGGCAGTGGCAACCTGCGAAGGTGCGGCGATCGACTTGTCGAAGATCAAACCCACCGCCGAAGCCGTCGAGTGGAGTAAGAAGTGCGGCCAGACACCGGAGTTCCGCCAAGCGGTTTTGCATGAAACAAAGCGAATGCACGGCTGGGTGGGCGGCAGCTGCCCGCATGCCATGTTCACGTACCTGAAGCCGGACGGCTTTACGACCGGCGCACTTTTGTCGGCCAATGCCGGGTTGGATTTGTCGAACGTCATCAAAGGATTCGCCATCGGCTGGCCGCTGGACCCGGTGGCCTCCACGAAGAAGTTGGCCGCCGAAATCGGGAAGAAAAGCGGCAAGCGCGTAGCGGTGATTATTGGAGATTCCTGCTGTATGCCCGCCCGCCTGGGCGTGATTGCGTTCGCACTGACCGCCTGCGGGATTGATCCGCTGGTGAACCACATGGGCACATCCGACTTATTCGGCAAAACATTCCGCATGACGCGTGAGGCGGTGGCAGACCAGCTCTGTATTGCAGCCAACTATGTGATGGGCAATACCGGCCAGCAGACCCCCGCCGCCGTGGTGCGCGGCCATGGACTGCCGGCTTCGGACTTCTGCGGCTGGGTGGAAGGCATTGAGCCGGAAGAAGATCTGTTCCGCGACATCCTCTGGAAGTCCCGCTAAGATCGTCGCATGCAGTTCGTCGTCCTGTGCTCCTCCCGCGGCACCGTCTTTGCCTCCACATTGGAGCGCATACACGACGGCAGCTTGAAGGCGACGTGCTTGGGATTGGTTGCCGACAAACCAGACCGCACCTGCGTAGCCACCGCCAAGGCAGCCGGTGTTCCGGTGCAGATTGTGCAGCGCATTAAGGGTGAACCGCGTGAAGAATTCGACAAACGCGTGGATGCCGCCATTCGGAAGCTTGGCGCCGATGAGAAAACAATCGTTGCCTGTATGGGTTGGATGTACATTTTGCGACCGTGGTTTGTTTCGCAGTGGCGCAACCGCATACTCAACGTGCATCCGGCGTTGCTGCCCAAACACCCCGGGGATCATGCGCATGATTTGGTGCTGGCCGCCGGCGACACGGTTTCCGGTATGACCATTCACCTTATTGACGAAGGCGTGGATACCGGACCGACGTTGTTGCAAAAAGAATGTCCGGTACTAAAAGACGACACCGTCGAAACGCTGAAGGTCCGCGTGCAGGCACTGGAAAAAGAATGGTTTCCGAAGGTGCTGCAGATGATTGAGACCGGCAAAATGAAACTCCCTTTGTAGGAGTCGCCGGAGTCATGGAGTCGTCAGAGTCGCTTTTTACATGTACCCCTCCGCATGCACATCTGCTTTGGGAATCCCCCACTCCAAGCAGTGCGCCTTCACGTCTTTGACCATTTCAGGAGCTCCGCAAATGTAGACGCACGTATTCGGCATCTGATCGCCGATAATCTGCGGTGCCACAACCTGCACGCGTCCACGGTGACCGCTCCAATCCGCCTCGCCGGACGTGAGTGACGTATGCAACGCGAAGTTCGGATACCGCTTGGCAAGCGCGCTAAATTCCTCGACCCAGAACAGGTCGGCTTTGTTGCGCGCGCCGAACAGCAGATCCATTTTACGCTTCTCGCCCGCCTCCAGTGCATGCTTGATTTGCCCGCGGAACGGGGCGACACCGGCGCCGGTGCAAATGAATGCGTAGTTCTTGGGCGTCTTTTCAGGCTGCAACACGAACACGCCGAACGGTCCTTTCATCGGCACCGTCGTGCCAAGCCTGAGCACTTGTTCAATCCACATGCTGGCGCGACCGCCGTCGACCAATTTGATACTGAACAGCAAATCTGGCTCGGCAGGTGTGGATGCCACGGAATAGGCACGCTGTTGAATATTGGTCGGATCGGCGACCAGCGGCACGTCGAATAACACGAACTGTCCGGCCTTGAACGAAAAGCCCTCCGGCTTGGTAAAGCGGATCTGGTACACACCGGGCGCAACCAGCGTCTTCTCGGTGCAGGTGATGGTGAAGGTGGGGACAGCCATAAGGGAAGGAGTCCAAGGATTTCAAAGAGTACAAAGAGTCCAACGATCCCCTGCTCTTCGAAGACCGTCGCGATCTCCGTAAAAAGAATAGCACAAGTTCCTTGGACTTCTTGGCTTCTTTGGACTCCCGCAAACCCCTATTTCTTCAGAACCTTCAAGAACTCATCAAACAAATAATTGGCGTCCTCGGGACCCGGTGTGGCCTCGGGGTGGAACTGGACCGAGAAGTATTTGCCGGATTCGTGGCGGATGCCCTCGACCGTGGCGTCGTTGGCGTTCGTCCACCAGACATTCCAACCCTTGGGCAGCTTGGTCTCGTCGACGACGAAACCGTGGTTCTGCGAGGTGATGATGCAATGATCGGTGGGCTTGCCGTCCTTCCATTCTAGACACGGCTGATTACAGCCGCGGTGACCGTACTTCAGCTTGTAGGTATCGCCACCCAGTGCGAGCGCCAGCAGCTGGTTCCCCAGACAAATGCCGAACGTGGGAATCCCCTGCTCCACGGCCCATTTCATTTGAGCGATGGTTTCCTTGCAGACCTTCGGGTCGCCGGGACCGTTACTGACGAATACACCGTCGAACTGCAAATCGCGCTTGGTGATGTCGTAATTCCACGGCACGCGATGCACGCGTACGCCGCGCTTGAGCCAGCTACGGATAATATTGCGCTTCATGCCGCAGTCGAACGCCACAATGGTCGCCACCGGATTACCGGTCTCCGGCTCGTAGGTTTCCACGCCTTTGCAGCTGACTTCGGCTACCAGATTGTCCAAGTTCGGGTCGGCGATGACACCGGGATCGGTTTTGGAGTCGTCCTGGACGATGCGGCCGAGCATGACGCCGGTCTCGCGCAGCTTTTTTGTAAGCGCACGCGTATCGATACCCGAAATACCCGGAATACCGTGGTGCTGCATCCAGTTATGCAATGAGCTGACGGCGGTGAAATGGCTGTATTCGCGACTCTCCTGAGAGACGATAAGCGCGCGGACGTGGATGTTCTCGCTTTCGTAGTTCTTGGAAAAGCCCCACGCGTTCTTCTCTTCACTCGGAACACCGTAGTTTCCGATAATGGGATAGGTGAAGGTAAGAATCTGGCCGCGGTAACTGGGGTCGGTCATGGATTCGGGGTAGCCGACCATGCCGGTATTGAAGACGACTTCGCCGTCGGTATCGACATTTGCGCCAAAAGACTGGCCACGGAATACCGTGCCGTCTGCGAGAATAAGTGATGCCATCGGGCGAGAGTGTACAGCAGGGGGACAGGTGTTCCAACTGTTCATCGAACGTTTTATTCCGCAGCCTGAAAGTCTGCTGCCCTCCCCCCTCTTTTTGAGAGGGATAATTACCATTTTCTCGACAAGCCCCTTAAATATGCTTATTTTGAGCCAAATTCCAGGTATTGACAAAATACTATAATTGTTTTATTATTCGGTAACCCTGAAGAGCTCATTTACAGCATTGGCAGTCGTGTCCCCCGTATTTTCCTGCCAGTGACGATTGTCGCGGGTAGGAATGCTGTGGGGGACACAGTACGACAAAGATTCTCTTGATCTGACCGCGTGTGCCACCGGTGCACACACGCGGTTTACCGACTATGCACCACCAAGCGAAAAGGATCTGACCAATGACCCCGACCAAGATGGCCCGCATGAGCCTGATCATGCTGCTCCTCATCGCGTGCTTCGGCATCGCGACCAACAACAACACGGCGTACGCGCAGGCCCCCGCCAAGAAAGACAAAACGGCGAAGCTGCCCCCGCCCCCGCCGGAAGACCCACTCGTCCGCGTCGAAGCGGCACTCGACAAGCTCGACAAGCGACTGGCCGCCGTCGAGGGCGACGTGGCGACGCTCAAGAAGGACGTGGCCAGCCTGAAGGCGGACAAGACCAAGACCGACAAGAAGACCAGCGACCTGACTACCCGAGTTGAGAAGACCGAGTCCCGCATCACCACGCTCGAGAAGCGCCCCCCGCTGACGCTGAAGGCGTACAAAGTCACCTACAAAATCGATCCTCCGATGTACATCTACGTCCGGAAGACCGATCTCGTCCGTGAGACGTACACCTACAGCACCGACGACGGCAAGCTCTACCTCTTCGTGACGGACACGTGGGTCCTCGTGACCAAGTAACCCTCAAAACCCCTAACTGATTCCTGAACCTGTCCCGATTCTTCCCCCCACAGCGAACCGCCCGTCGTCCCTTGAAAAAGGACGGCGGGCATTCGTGTGTCCTAAAATCTAGATGCTGCCGCGCAAGGTGCGAATATCATTCTCCAATCGCTCGATACGAGCCACCATACCCTCCATGCGTTCGGCAAGACGGTTGAGCCGTGCGGTACGATCGGCACCTGGGGGTAATCTGCGTGCTTCGGCCACTTCGCGGCGAGCAGTGTCGTATTCACGACGCGTTTCGGCCATCTCTTTCTCCAAACGGGCAGTGGGAGATGACTCCGATCGAGGCGTCGTCGGACGAACGCGCTCGGTACGCGGCGGAGTCACTGGCCTGCGCGGAGTACGAGCAGGAGTATCGGTACGTGTGGGAGTAGCGCGAGTGCCTTCGACACGCGGAGGTGCCGGAGGGAATCCGTCGCGGCCAGGGGTGCCGGTACGGGCGGGCGTTTCGGTGCGAGCATCTTCGTTGTCGTCATCCTCTGCCGGCGGTGCGGGCGGAAAACCGTCGCGACCGGGAGTGCCGTACGGACGCGGCATGTTGCGACGCAGTGCATCCAAGCTGCTCGTGGTTGCAGCGCGCACACGGCGGTAGTCGGTACCGTAGTCGTCGCGCATCATGGCCAACGGACTTGGATACAAGCCGCTCGGAGCAACGTAGAAGGGTTCTTCGGTTTCGGCATACGGCAACGGATCGATTCCATGCGGACCGAACAAGCTGACCAAGTTCACAGAACCCGGCGTACCCACCAATGCGCTGAATGCGCCGTCGGTTCCGGGGTCATCTAAGGAATATCCATGGCCGTTCTCGTAGTCGCCACCGGTGTAGTCCGGGTACGTCGATGCATCGAACGACAGGCGTCCGGTGTCGGCCTGCCAGCTGAGTCCTGCGTTGGCAGATGGAAAATCTCCACCCAAGCTGACGTAGCTGCCCAGACTGGGAACCAGTTTGCGGAGACTCTCGAACAAGTCGCTGCGAATGCCGCCAAGTTCTTGTTCGGTATCCAGCACCGTGTCGCGCACCTCTTCGCGTGCATCGGCACCAAGGCTGTTATCGGCATACATCTTGCGCAGATCCTCGGTAAGACGACGAAGTTCGCTGGAGTATCCCTCGATGGAGTCCTCTGACTCAGCGTTCCCGCGCGGAGCATCCACCCGCTGATTGAGCAGGCGACTCTCGGCAACGGTGTAGTGGAAGTGCTTCATGGGAGTGAGGAAAAGCAAAATCAGTTAGGCGGCATTGCGGATGTCGGCGACCTTCTTGCTGCACTTCTTCAGTGCGGCGTTGGCCAATGTTCCGGCACGATCGAACTTCGCCAGAACCTGCTCGCGGGCCTTGGCCGTCATGTCGTCGGCACCGGCCTGGAGGTACTGAATAAACGCGGCAGGCATGAACGTCATGCCGTCGAGTTTTTTACGGAATGCTGCTGCGGACATAGGTGTGGATGTGAGAAGAATCTGATCAGTATAGCAGAAAACCCCTCTTTGCGGAAACCAGGGTCAGTTTCGGGCTTGCAGAAGAGCTGTTTACGGATGTCTAGTATTGTTGACTTATGACAAGTTTATGGTACTCTAGGCAAGTTCGCGTTCTTTGACACCATCCGCCCCGGCCTTTTGGCTTGGGCAAGTCCTCCAACCACCCTGTTTTGTCCGAGGGAATCGATGCGTCGGGCCTTCCAAAAGCCCGGAACAAACGATTCGCCTCACCAGGGCCCTCACCGCGCCACGCGTCATGTGCATTCCACTGCCGCGCAAGCGGGAGAGTCAGTGGAACTACATGAAGCAGGGTGTGTTGGGGGAGCAATCACAACCGAAAACCTGGGCGGTTGCCCAGGTGAACTCACAGAAAAGGATCCGACAGAAAATGAACCGCATCACCATGGCGATCGTGCTGGGCTTGGCCGCCCTCACGACCCCGACCTTCATGCCGAAGGCCAACGCGCAGACGGTGTACTCGTACCGCGCCTACGACTACGACTACGTGCGCACCAACTACGCCAAGTGGTCGTCGTACGACATCTACGTGTCCGGCTGGGGCAACACCAAGACCAAGACCGAGTACTTCAGTGACTCGATCGGCCGTCGGTGGAACCTCGTCGAAACCACGTACGATATCGTCCCCGGCTACACCTACAGCAGCACGTACTACGTGAACACCGAACTGCGCTACTACCGTCTCTGCGGGGATACGTACTACAGCCGCACCACGGGGTGCTGGTACTACCGGTGCAAGTGCGGACGGACGTTCGTGTACGACCCCCTGTGGGTCGGCGCGCTCGTTCCGAAGCACAGCACCGAGAAGTACTACGCCTCCGCGACGCTGCCGATGTACAACCTGCCGCAGTACAACTACCCGATCTACATCACCACCAACCCCGTCATCACGCAGCCGACGAAGCGGGAGTGGCACCACCACAACCACCGCTACGCCACGGCCGCCTGATGACGGACAACCGCACGTATGCGGAGGAAGGGATCACGGACATACACGTTGACTCGACCTAAAATACGAAGGCTGTGGTGCTCTCCCACAGTTTTATTGTGGAAAAAAACAATCACCCATGTAGTCGTGAATCCATATTCGCGACGAATAATGCAGGTGCGGCGATTATGGAATCGCCGCTTCGAAGATACGAAAATCCCGACACAAAAAAGCCCCCTGTTCGCAGGAGGCATTTTCCATATGCAATATGTTGCCCTACTAGATCGGCTGCGGCGTATCGCTCACGCGCTCTCCGCGGAGAGCCGTAATTTGTCCTTCGAAACCGATGACGTCTTGCTCAAGCTTGACGAGCTTTTGACGCTCGGCTCTGAGCGTTTCAGCCGGAGTTGCAGAACCGGCGGCGACCAAGCGGTCGACGACGGCCTTCTGTGCATCGAACGCGGTTCGAGCAGTGGCAAGTGCAGCCTCCAAACGCGTGCGTTGCTGTTCGCGGCTTTCGCCGGGCAGCGGCTGCAAATTGGTGCGACCGGTATCGGCGGCGGGAGCGGCAGCTGGAGTGACTGTGGTTGTGGCAGGAGCAGTACGCCCAATGCTCGCGCGCAGGGCCTCCAACTTGGAAGCCGAATCCGTCAGCACGCGCGTGCGTTCGGCACTCAAACGCTGATCTTGTGCAAGGTTCTCACTCAAAAGCCGCTGCATACCGGCGGCATCGATGACGAACGTCGTGGAAGGCGGAGTGAAAGACTCTTCATCTGAACCTTCCAAGTCCAGCACATCCACAGTGCCATCGTCGTCTTCGTACGAGACGCTGGCGCTCTCGTCGGCGGGCAGCGTGTATTCGCGGCGTTCGCCGTTGCCGAGCAGTCGTTGCAAACGACCCATGTGGTTCTCGAAGGTGTAGCGACCGGCCTCAGTTCCGCTTCGGCCGCCCAAACGGAAGTACTCACCAAGCTTGGGAAGATCGCGACGGATCTCGGACATGACCTGATTGGTGATCTGACTGAATTCCTTGCTGAATCCTTCCACAATGGCGTTGATCTTGGTGCGGTTTTCGGGAGTGAGCGCGCTGCGCAGGAAATCGTTGGCGGTCTTCTGCAAACCAGAAAGAACATCCTGCAATTCATTGGCACCGGGCAATTCGACACGGCGTCCCGATTCGGGAGCGCGCTGTGCAAGCATGCGGTGTTCGGAGAAATGCGTGTTCATGATCGATGTGGGTATTGGGATCGCGGATAGTCAATCTTCAATCGTTTTTGAATGCTCTTCTTTGCAATTGGAATTTTGAATTTTTTATTTCTTCTTCTTGGCCTTCTTCTCCAGAGACGTCAGCTGCTCGGCGGCCTTCGTTGCAACGGCCATCAACTTGTCGGCACCGACGTTGATCTTTCCGGCAATGCGCTCACGAGCCTCGGGCTCGAGCGTGTCGGCAACGGACACCAAGTAGTGGACAAGCGCGCTCGGCAAGTACCCGGCATGGCTGATTTTGTCGCGGAACACAGAAGCATTCATGAGAAAGGTGTGTATAAGTATTCCTCTTCAGTATACCAGAAAACGCGCTTTTCCGGAAGCAATGAACCTACGGAATTCAGCTGTGGTATGCGACCTCCTCAGCGTTGCATCGGCCGCAACATGTACCGGGCTGCCGCCGAGAAATCGGTATAGCCGAACGTGGCTTCGTTGGCGGTAGGACTTGCCGGCGGGTCGAACATGACCACGCCGTCACCCGAAGGAACGCCGCGGTACTGCGAACGGGCGTGATCGAATGCAGTGGGATATCCGCTTCTCTCGCGCTCCCAAATCTGACGCGCAGCCTGCTCTGGAGTGTCCACGACCGGACCTTCTTCGTACCCGATGGTGTGCATCTTGCACAGCTTGTATCCGGTTCCGCCGCCAGCCTTGGGCACCTCTTGAATAAAGTATGCCGAGGCGTGGGTGTCGTGCGATGCAGCTACCAGCGTGGCGCCGCCGCGCAAATTCGGATACTGCGCCTGCGCCATGTTGTTTAAGTGCTGCAACAGGTAGGCAAAATCTCTGCAATGACCGCCGCCGAGAAACACCGTCAGCTCGGGGCTTTGCAGATCGATTCCGCGTTGACCAGGACGGTCACGACCGGAGACGGTACCAGGCCACTCGCCGGGGATGTGAGCGGCAAACGTCATGATACCGGTAACGGCTTCGGTCATAGTCTTCGGGTTACCGCGGCATGCCGTTACCAGGTCGCGCATCCAACCCTGGATGCTGTTGAGGTTCGCATTCAGGTCGGCATCCAGTCTGGACTTCAGATCGGCAGCTTCGCGCGTGCGACCGCTGGCGAGCAAGTTACGATATTCGGTGCGTTGCGCCTGACGGCGGCCGGTCGGATCGGTGGCCTCTGCATACGAACGGACCGGCTGTCCGGTTTCCGGGATGTAGTGCGTTCCGCGCTGCAGATTGTAATCGGTTGTTGAAGCAGCGCCGTCGCGCGATGGCAAACGAACCGTTGTCGCATTCAGTGCTCGAATAACGCTCGGACGCGGGTTGCGAACATCTCCCTGGCCGCTGTAGGAACGAACTTCGCTCGGCGAGAAGCCTCCGCCGGAAATACTGCCGAGCAATGTCTGTCGCAAGCTGCCGTCGCGGCCGTACATTTGCAGCATGGTGCGACCACCCGGTGCGGCGATTTCGTACACGTCGTAATTGGCAACCTGACGCTGTTGAGCGGCATTCAACGACGTCGGACCGTTCGGCGAGTAGCGAACTTCGGTACCCGCGGATGGACCCTGGTCGATGACATAGCTGTACGAACGGGCGGCAGTCGGATTGACGTCGCGCAGCACGAACTGCGCATTGGCGACCAAGCGTACGTCTCCGGCCTGACTCGTGAAAATCAAACGCGGACCATCCACACTGACGGTTCCACGAGCTCCGGCGCGCGTACCGATTGCGGCACGCAAATTCTCGGCTGCGGCCGTGATGTGACGGGCGTAGTTCGCCGGATCCTCGATGTGATTGTGTGCAATATGACGGTCGATAGCGCCGCGGTCGGGCCGAAAGCCAATCCCCTCGCCAAACGAGAGACGCAGCACCGTATTCACGGCGCGCTCACGCGGATTGGCTCCTGTTACCGGTCCAACCTCCGGGGTAGGAGCAGGGCGGACGGGCGTAGTAGTCGGACGGTCTGGAGTGGGGGTGGTGCCGGAACGGAATTCCGGTCGGGCGCGCAACGCGGAAATAACGGTCTGCAGCGCCTTGAGTGTGCCGCCGGTAGGCGTTACACGCTCGTAGGTGCTGCCGCCGCGATTGGCATAGAATTCATTGGTTCCATTGAAATTGGCGACCACGTCGTACCACGTCTCTCCAACTTCGACCAAGCGGCTCCTGCCACCGGGAACAGCGACAACGTCTTGTTGGCGCCTGACTGTCTCTGCGGATACCGGCTCGGTAGTCGGACGGTCTGGAGTGGGGGTGGTGCCGGAACGGAATTCCGGTCGGGCGCGCAACGCGGAAATAACGGTCTGCAGCGCCTTGAGTGTGCCGCCGGTAGGCGTTACACGCTCGTAGGTGCTGCCGCCGCGATTGGCATAGAATTCATTGGTTCCATTGAAATTGGCGACCACGTCGTACCACGTCTCTCCAACTTCGACCAAGCGGCTCCTGCCACCGGGAACAGCGACAACGTCTTGTTGGCGCCTGACTGTCTCTGCGGATACCGGCTCGGTAGTCGGACGGTCTGGAGTGGAGCCAGTGCCACCCGGACGACGATTGACAATGGTTTTGCGCAGCTCTTGGATTTTCATCTGCAAACCGAAGTTTGCAACGCGGTCGGCAGTCGGAAAATTCACGCGTACCCAACGTGTGCCTTCCAGTTTCTGCACAATGGCATCGCCGGATGCCGGCACCTGCAAATCGTAGGTGGTGCCGTAGATGACACCGGTGCTACAGGCATGATCGCGAGTGCAATCGGTGGGCTGCCAACTGCCGCGCACTTCTCCGCCGCGCTCGGACTGCAAGTAGCGCTGCATGCGCAACGACTGCAAGCGGGCAACTTCACGCGGATCGGTCACATCGGGACTGATCGGCTCGAAATCATTCGGAATCCGAATTTCGTAGTTGTGGCCGGCTGCATCTGGTCCGTTCGACGGCATGGAAGTTTTTGTGTGAGGTGTGTGTTTCGAAGGGAGAAGAGAAAGGGACCGTCGAGTTTGCACTCGGTCGGTCCCTTCCATACTTCTCTAGAAAGATCTTTGTTGGGTGACGACCGCTGTTAGCCGTTCAGACTTCCTGGGGCGGGAGTACCCGTTCCCGTAACGCGTGGAGGCGGCGGCGGAGCGTCGGGGCGGCGGACGAGCGGAGTCACACGAGGAGCCGGAGGAGCGACATCGGTGCGAGCGGTAGAGCTGGCATCGATGCGGGCACCTGGGCTGTTGGTGATGGTAGCGGTGGTCGTAGCGCGGTTGTCGATATGCACGGAACCGACGTAGAAGGCCGTGGTCGGAACAACGCGAGTCGGAGCAGCTGCGCTCGGAGACGTGGTGGCAACCAGCGGCAATCCACTGTCTGCGCGGACGAAGTTAATGTCGGCGCTGACGCGAGCAGAGACACCCGGGTCGGTAAGGTTCACACCGCGGCGTACGCACACGCGGACCGGGCGGCGGATATCGGCGTCTGCTTCCACGACCAGCGTGTTATTCGGCCGGCGGGCGATGGCGGCATTTGCCTTGGCAATGCTCTCTTCACGCTGCTTGCGGAACGTTGCGAGTTCACCCTGAACGCGGTTCAAATCGTTACGCATCTTGTTGAACTGCTGCTCCTGGGTAGCATCGCGGCGACCTGCAGGCGGCAAGGCCTTCATCTGAGCCTCGATCTGTGCTGCAAGTTTCATCTGTGCTTCGACACCGCGGGCCATGACAGCCGTGCGCTGCTGTTCGATCTGGAGCAGGGCGCGGATAAGTTCGATGAGAATCTTCATGAACTCGCTCATGCGCTCGTTGCGCTCCTTGCGCTCAGCGGCCGGAGGCGGCGTGGTGCCGGCACGGTTGATGCGGCGAGCCTCCAAGTTGGTACCATTGATAGCGATTTCCAGTCCGTCGGTGGTGGCGGTAGCCGGAACGCGAACGGTTTCGTTCAGACGAGCGACTGCGGCAGCGCGCTGACCTTCCGGAACAGCGGCAAGGCGACCCTGGAACGCGGTAATGGCAGTGCGAACGGGTGCAGCATCGGGAGTGGCAACGTTGGTGCGGAGAGCGTCACGCAACGTGTTGCGCTCGGTCTCGGTACCCAAGAAGGTCGTAATCTCCGGAGTAACCGGAGCGGCCTCGGCGGTGCGGCGGATCTCCAGGCGAGCCGGAGAGAATTCGAGTGCGGTAACGGTGTATCCCTTGGCAGTCATCTTGGCCTCGACAGCAGCGCGGCCGAGCTTGCGCTGACCGTCGGTCGTGAGGGTCGGCAACTGGGCGACGATGGCGTCGACTGCCGGCTTGCGAGTCGCCTCGACGTCCGTGAGGGCGTTGACGACGGCGTTGTCGCGCAAGAAGTTGTTGAATGCTTCCACAGGAGCGCGCTCGGCAACCGGGAGAGAGTCCACGCTTGCCGGAGGAGTGACTGGAGCTGCTGGCGGAGCCACGCCGACACGAACTTCCTCAGCACGCAGACGGGTGCCTACTTCGCGGAGCTGGTCCTGAATCTTCGTAACCTGCTCAACGTAATTGGAAGGGCGATTCGGAGCGTCGGAGATAGTCTTCAGCTTTTCCCACAAAGCATCGCGTCGGTTCTGGACCAAAACGCGAAGTCCAAGATCCGGAGCGGTCGTGTTGTCCAGGGCGCGTGTCTTGGCCTCCGGAGTAACAGCACCGTTCAGGCGGGTGACACCGGCATTGAAGTCAGTGGCGAAGAACGTGGACTGAGCGGTGTCGAGAGCGGTCAGATCGGCACCGGCACGAGTGGCCTCGGCGGTGTTGGCACGACCAATCATGTCGCCCAGCGGACCTGCGGCAACATCAACGGCCGCTGAACCCAGGTTCAAGGCGATGAGGTTGTCGACCATGCGGTTGTGCGTCTCTGCCTTAGTCTTTGCAGCGGCATCCGTATCAAACGGAGCTTTGGTCACATCGTATTTCGCGGCGGCGGCCAAAGGATCTACATATCCCAAGGCGGCATTGGCGGCATCGGCGCCGATTGCGACGCGGGCAACCTGCCACTTGCCGGCAACCAACTTGAAGGTCGAGTTGACCGGAGCGGTGTTCAAACGGAATTCATTGTTGGCAGCCGGACCTTCGACCACGGCACCCTCAGCCTGGACATAACCGCGTCCAAGGTTGAGCTTGGATGCGTCGGTCTTGCCGTTTTCCATGGAGAACGGCTTGGTCAGCTTGTCCTTCTCGGTCGGAGTCAGAACCGGGTTAATGGTCACCTCTGTGGTGCCAACGGTCTTCAGCTTACCGGTCGTAGCCATATCTTGGATGGCCTTGATCTGATCGCGGTAGAGCGTGGTGAGATCCATGCGGGACGGCGTCAGCGAATCCGGGCGGGCGTTGTCCCCCAACTCGGAAAGCTTGGTGCGAGCCTCGGTCAATTGTGCAAGTGCCTGAGTCATACCTGCTTCGCGCTGACCTGGGGCGGTATCATTCAATTTTGCAGCAATTTGACCGCGCTCACCAGACAGGCGGTTCGGCTCGCTGGATACAAGGTCTTTAATGCGAGCGTTACGATCCATGCGAGTGATTGCGGCGTCGATCTCTCCATGCAGAGCGACCGGAGCCAGTGCCCTCTGGACGACGAGCACGCGGCGGGCAGCAGCAGCCTGAGTGTCGTTGCTGTTGCTCAAGGCCTCGGTGTGCGCATCGATAGCCTGCTGAACGTCCGTGGTCGTGCGAATCTCCGTAGGAACGTTCACGGACACCATTCGGTGCTCCTTGAAGCTCCCGACTGAGAAAGAGCGGAAGAATGAAGTGGAAAGATGTTCCATACTGGAGAAGGGGAAAATGTGTATGTCTGTTTGTGAAATAAAAGAATCAGCTGAATGCCGACTCGAGAGAATTCAACTTATTCTCTTCCTGATTTTTAGCCTGCTCCTCTGCCTCCTTGAGCGTAGTGCGCTTGGTGGTCTTCACCTTCTCGTTCACCTCGGTCATGAACTTGGAAAATTCGGCGTCGAATTTCTTGTACGAAGCTTCGTACCGCTTCATGCGGGCGGCGTGCTCTTCGGGGGTCTCGCCGGTGTACTTCTGATCCAGCGTCGGAATGTTCGCGAGCAGGAGGTCCGGCTCGATGTCCGCCATGATCAGGTCGTACAGCTGCTCGGCGAGCAACTTGGTTTCTGCCTCATCTGGAGCCACGTTCGTCGGCATCAGTGATAAATGAATGGATATGAGTTTTTGTTCTACTTGCCCCTAGTATACCAAATTTCACGTTTTCTCACAAGAGCCGGGGCAGGATAGCGATCGTGAAAACGCCACTGTGAAAAAAATTCTCCGCCGTTTGAAAATATTCTTCAAAAAATCCGACGTGTCAGTCGCGATGAAAACTGCGGTTCATCGCAGGGTTTCCGGGCGACATTTGGCAACGCGTCTATGCATGCAAATCCTCAGTGCAGTCGGGACGTTGCATCCCGGCGAGATCTGGCGGCCACAACCTGCAACGCAACGCCGCAGCTACGAACACAGCAGGCAATCAACACTACTCTTGTGACAAAGATGCTCCAGAGGCCTGAAAAACCGTATCCAGACGTCCGATTGCAAGGAATAACGTTTTCTGCTATTATAAGGTGATTACTTCACACTAAAACTCAAACAAAGAATTCATGGCCGACAAAAAGATTAAACTTGAGGCACTGACGGATAATCCTCCGGAGCTTGCTCCGGCAATTGCGAAGAAGCTGAATGAAACCGCAGTAGCCGATGGCACGAAGAAAAAACTGCTCTCGATGATGGGCAAGCCCGAGACGGACGCGAAACTGCTGAAGGAAACTGCCGCTGCTGATGCAGCTGCAGACCTGAAGAAGTTCAAGGAAAAAGTTCTGGACAAGCCCTCCGAGATCGTGGCGGTTGAGGCCATTCGTGCTGATGTGCATGACAAGATCCTTGCCGCACTCGGCGGTGAATTCACCGCAGGTGCCGATAAATACAAAATCGAAGATCTGGATGCAATCAAAGCAAAATTCAAAAAGCCCGATGCTCCTGCTCCTGCCGCAACTCCGGCTGCTCCGGCTGGTGGCCCGCAAGTCGCACCGTCCATCGCCACTGCGGACGAATCGGTCTACACCGCCCGCCAGATTGCGAAGACCGGCTTGGTCGCCGGCGGATTGCTGACTGCCGGATCGCTGATCGCGGGCACCAGCCAGGCAGTTGCCGGCGCATCGACCTTGCCGTGGTACACGCGCGGTATCAGCGGTTTCATGAATTTCTGGAAAGGCGCCTGGGATATTGGCTGGCACAAAGGTGTCGGCAACATCGTGACCAACGGCATTTGGAATCCGCTCAACACGTTTGCCGCCAAACTGGGCGTGACCACGGGTGCGGGCGCCAATACCGCTGCACTTGCCGGGCTTCCTGCCTGGATGGCCCCGGTCGGCCTGGGTGCCGCCGTCGTCGGCGGAGCGTACGCCGGCAGCAGGGCGGTGAACTGGCTCGGTAAAAAAATCGGTGTGGAACCCACGACCATCCCGCTCATCGGAAAAATCCCGGTCCTCGGCCCCATTCTGAACAGCTTCCTGACCGTGCCGGCCAAGGCAGCATGGAAGGGCGGTTCATGGGTTGCCGGCAAAGGCTGGAGCGGCGTAAAGAGTGTGTTTGGAGCCGGACAAGCAGCGGTCGAAAAGCGCGGCGACATTGCCCGCTTCGGGCTCGGCGCACTCGCAGGAGCCACCATTCTGGCTCCGCTCACCGGTGGAGCGTCGCTGATTTGGGGGGCGCTCGGCGGCCATGTCGCCCGCAAGGGATTGAAAGGAAAACACTTCACCGACTTCGTCCCGGCTCCATTCGGCGTCAAGAAATCTGCCGAAGGCGCAGCCGCACACTAATCCTCCTTTATAGTGATCCCCTCCTTTATGAGCATCGGCCACTCCCCCACCACCCGCGAATCGCGGTTGCTGGGCCAGGTCACGCCGTTCGATCCGGATCGTTCGCCCATCAACCGGCTGACGGACCGTGCCGAGGGATTCATCAAGGGGCAAACCGACCGCGTGTTGCGTCCGGAAATCGGCCGCACCAAGCGCCAACTGGATGACCAAGCGCAGGTAGCTCGCTTCCTGCGTCCGGATGCGTTCAACAATCCTCAGCAACTGGACCAATTCATGGCCATGCTCGAACGCCGGGTTCCGCCGGATGTTCGCGCACAGCACCCCGACTTGTTCGGCACTCCGCTCACCGCCGAAGACGTGGAAGAGTTGCGCAGCACCGGTCAAGGCCGTGTGGCAACGTTGCAGCGTGTCCTCAGCTTGATCGCAGGCTCCAACTTGCCGACGGACGCAGATCCGCTGGCCAGCGAAATCGCCCGCGCGAGCATCGACAGCCGCGAGGACGCTCCGGACCGCAACTCGCAGATCTTCGGATTGTATCGACGCTACATGCAGAGCCATCGCCCTGCGTTGAATGAAATCGATGCCACCAGTCCGGACAATATCCTGGGTGACCCATTGGCTCCGCCGGAGCTTGTGGCAGCCATCCGTTTGGGCAACGTGGATCAGCAATCGCTGACCGAAATGTACGACATCTATAGAAGGAGGGGTACCGACACCGACCTGACCATGCTGGAACAGCGCCAGCAGTTCGGCCGGATGTTCGGCAGCGTGGACGAACGCGAGTACCGCAGTCGCACCAGCTCCGTCATGGAGAACTTCCGCGACGCCGACCCGCGCCTGCAGTATTTGGTGATGGGCGTGGGAGCCTTCTTGCTGTGGAAAGGCATGCGCAGCGAGAACGGCTACGTACGCGCCGCCAGCATCGGACTTGTGGGCTGGTGGGCATACGACCGCTTCGTGAACGGCAACGAGAATGCCATCGACAACATGGGCAACAAGTTTAAAACGGCCACCAGCTTTGCGGGTAGCCGGGTCCGTGACGCCGCTCAGTACGTGGGTCTTGTCGGACCGCGACAGGAGCGTGACCGCCTGGCCACCATGTCGCGCTTCTTGGACCAGCACCGCTTGGACGTCGGTCCGGCAGCTGCCGGCATGGCGTCGTTGGCACAGGTGAATTTGGGAACCATCGCCGATGCATTCGTACCCATTTCCGGAGGCGTCGCATTGGGCGGAGCACTGTCGATTGACGGCACGTCTACACGCGGCAGCGGAGACAGTTTCCGCGACGTGGAAGCCGGCGGCGGTAGTCCCGGCGCACGCCGTTTGTATCGTGAGCTGAACGACCAGGCCACGCGCTTGGGTCTGTCGCGCTCGGAGAAGGAAGCCATGTTCGAATACCAAATGACCCACCGCGAGGCCATCGGCAAGGCCGTTGCACACTCGTTCTACCTCATCGCAGGAAAGGAAACCGAAAACGCCGCCACCGTGCGCGAAATCGACGAAGAAATGGTGAGCCTGAACTCGTTCGACGATTTGCCGATGCACTTGAAAGAGAAGTACAACCGCATGGTCATTCAGGGCCAGCGCATTGCAAAACTGCGCCACCCGAACCGCACGTTCGCCGACATTATTACCACGCTCGCTCCGGCCGAACCGAGCCGCCGACGCCGTCCGCAGGAAACGTCCACGCTGAATCCGGACCCGGAGACTCCGGACCGTCGCGAGGAATTCGGGCTGTATCGACAATTGCGCCAAACGCGTTTCGATGGCGGCAGTCGCGATGCGCTGTTGCAGCGCGGCAGCGAAATCGAATTGGACTACAGCGAGTTCATCGACAACTGCGAGAATGCACGCATTATTTCCGGCGACGCAAAGCTGGCGCTGAAGCGCAAATTCGATGACCTTCTGAACGAAGGTTCGCGCGGCCGCGAGTCGTTGCCGCAGGTGCTCATGACGGTGGAGAAGATTAAATACGCCGTGCTTGTCGCCTCTGCACGCAGCAACGAGCCGCTCACACCGGACATGATTCTGTCCATGACCGGACCGAACTCCTCCACGGTCATGGCCGTGTTCAACACCGTGACGCGCTTCTTGAACCAAGGTCCGGTGGGCGTGCCGGGAAGCTTCCATAATATCTCCACGTTCAACCACGTCGACGCACTCTTGAATCGTCCGTTCTTCGGACTCATTGGCGGCGGACCGCTGCGCAGTATGGACGGTAACCGCTTCACCGCACTGCGTTCCCGCATTACGAATTATCAGCGCCAGATGTCCGAGCGCCGCAATATCGATCGCATGGTGGAACAGACGCTGGATCGCCTGTCGACCAGCGACCCCGGCTTGTTCGAGCGATTCAGTCCGGGCAACCCGACCGAAGGCAGGTCCAAAGCACGCGAAACCATGCTGACCGCGTTGCGCCACCCGCGCTACGCCGAACGTCTTGCTCGCACCGAGCAATATGTAAGCCAGCGCATGGCCAACTCGCTGGTACGCCGCATGTTGGTCGTGGAAGGCCCCGAAGGATTGGCGCGTGCACAGTCGCGCGGCGAGCGTGTGATTTCGGATAACGAACAGGCGAACATCGCCGCCGACTGGGACCGCATGTTCAACGAAATCGTCGGCGAGCCCGACGACGGTGAAACGGGTGCCTGGCATCGCGTGGAAGATTTGGAAACCACCTTCGGCAACGCGCTGAACGTGGACACGCTGAACTACGCCGATGCCACGGAGCGCCGCAACGCCGTGAACTACGCGCAGGAGCTGGCGCTCAACTTCACGCTGATGATCGTCCCCGGACGCATGCGTCCGGATATCCGCGACGCCATTCGTGCCAAGACCGAAACCATGCGCACGCGTATGGAAGCACAGCGCAACAATGAAATGGCGACTGCCATCGGTTCGGTAGAGAAGCGCTTGAGCGAATTCTATACCCGCCACGGAACCAATACGTCCGGTGCCACGCTCACGGTAAGCGGACCCATGCTCGCGTTCTTGCAGCGCACGGCGCCACGCTTGTTGCCGCTGCGCGCAACGTTGTCGACGGCGGGAAACAACGAAATCATCTCCTTCTTGGAGGGCGGCGGAAATGAACTGACCGGACTGGAAAACCAGTACGCTCCTCAGCTGAACCAACTCACGAATATTTTGGTCTTGCTTGGCGCGAACGTTCCGGTGGATACGGTGAGCGAAGGAAGGATTGGCGGAGGTACGCCGGTAACCGAAACAGGATCGACAAGCGGAGGAACGGTAACGACGCCCGGACTGCCTGGCGGTACAACCACGGTACCGGGACTGCCGCCCGTTGGTAGCACACCGGGATTGCCGCCTGCCGTTGGTGGTACACCGGGACTGCCGCCTATTCCGGGGCTACCGCCCGTTGGCGGTACACCGGGCCTTCCACCTGCTGTTGGTGGCACACCGGGGTTGCCGCCTGCCGTTGGTGGTACACCGGGCCTTCCACCTGCTGTTGGCGGTGTACCGGGATTGCCGCCCATTCCAGGCTTGCCGCCAGGCGCACTGCCAGGTCTGCCACCCGGTGCTGGAGGATTGCCGCTAGCACCTGCTCCAGGTACGGGCCTACCTATAGCTCCTGCGCCTGTAGAATTACCCGCACCCACAGCCTTGGTCGCCACACTGAATACCGCTTCAGACGCATTGCCGTTCAACTCGGTAACGTATCGTGTGAATCCGACGAACAGCGCCATGATCGAATACAGTCAGAAGTCGCCGTCGGGCGCAGCCAGCACATTCACCGATCGCAAGCTTATCGCCGAATCGTCCGTCGCCGACTTAAACGGCCGCAGCGCGCAGGACATTCACAATGCCTACACGCGCTGGCGTAATCCGGGCGGCGGCGGACTGAATGATGTGGCACGCGAAAATGCCGCCAATGGCATTGGCAGCCGGGACCAGCGCGATCCGTTCCGCTTCGTGCCTCCACCACCTCCGATTTGATGAAACGCGAGTGAGTGAATAACGTTGTTCATGCACGCTAAAAACCCGGGTAGCCCCTTCCGTGGACCCGGGTTTTTGCTGCTCCATCCATGGAGCAGCGTTGTGGTTGCGCGCCAGAAGTATCAGTCCTTCGGCTTCGGTCGGATGACGATCTTGGACTCCACCACGGCCAGCGAGTGCCGCCACGTCGTCCCGTCGTCGGGGCGACCCAGCTTGGTGTGGAGCGCGGTGCGCCACTCCTTGGCTTTCTCATTGCTGAACGCGGGGGTCCACGTCACTTCCGACAGTGTCAGGGTCACAGAGGCCGAGTCGGTGCTGGCCGCCGGCACCAGCGGTTCGGTGTCCATCGGCATGCCGCCCGTCTTCGGCTTCGTCCCCTCGAGGTACACCAGCACCGATTCGAAGCGATCACCCGACTCGGACAGGGTGAATCGCAGGTGCGTCAGCTTGGTGATCTTGATTCCGCGTGCGGAGGGACGGTTCGCTTCGTCCTCGCATTTGGTGCGGACTTCCTCCAGCCATGCCTTCCCCTGCACCTTTTCATCGACGGCCACCTGCCACTCGTACGGGGCCTTGGTCAGGTTGACATCGAAACCGGCCTTCTTCTTCGCGTCCTGCTTGTAGAAGTGAGTGTCGGCCAGCAGGAGCATGATGTCGGTGGTCTTGGCGGTGGCAGCGGGGGCGGGGTCGCTGGGGGCGGGTGCGGTCGGCAGACCGCTGGGGGGTTGCGCGGAGGCCGTGGTGGCGAGCAACAAGCTCGCCAGCAACAGGCCCATCAGGTTCGTCTTCATCGCGGTTCTCCTCGGTACGTGGAACTGTGGATAGGTCTGAGCGCGCTCGTCTTCTCGTTGCCCTTGCGGGAAACGGATCTTGTCTGATCTTCACCTCCCTTGCGGGAGATGCATCTTCAATGATGAGAAGGAGCCAATGTCATTATAGAATAGATCATCAAAAAGTCAATTTTATCGCAGATTCTTCAGCATCGATTTTTTGGCATAACACAGAGCCGGAAGAGTAATCTTCCGGCTCATAAAGGGCTAGCCCCTTACCATCGACCTCACGGTCTTCAGTGTGTCGTTGCTTCCCCGCTACTGGCCTTTCACTTCACGGGGGGGAGCAACTCGGAGTTCCCAGCGCGCTTGCCGTCCGTCAGGTACAACAGGTTCGTGTTCTCGATGTCGGTCGTGGAGGTGACGTGCACCTCCATCCCCTTCTCCTCGATCACGATACCCGCCGTACCGGGCGGAACCAGCATGCCACCGGGCTGGCCCCGCTTGGCCGTTAGCACCCAGTTGGCCCCGTTCTGCTTCGGCAGGATCAACTTCTTCGCGTCGGGGCGCTGGATCTGGGCCATGATGGCGGGGGTCAGCTTCAGGTCGGAACCGGTCGTCGGGGTGGCGGGGGCACCCTTCAAGGCAGCGTCCGCGGCCAACAGCCGCTTCTGCAGATCCTCGACGGTCCCCTTCTTCACCACTTCCTGATCGGGCGCGGGCACCTGCCCCTTCAGCGCCTCGACCTGCGTCGTCACTTCGCCGACCGCCTTGGCCTTCTCGCTTTCCTTCTGCGCGGCGATCAGCAGCCCCATCACGACACCCAGCAGGAGGAGGAGCACCGCGCCGAACTGCTCGAACGCCTTGCCCCACCCACCCCACCACGTGGAATCCACCTTGACGATCAGGTACACCAGCACGAGACCGACGGCGGTGAAGCCGCCCATCAGGTACTGGTTGTTCCAGAGCATCAGGCCGATCACCACGAGCATCATCGCGTACACGAGGGCGGTGATGGTGGTCTCGTTCTCGTCGTACTTCTGCTTGAGGGTCTTCTTCGGGGCCGTGCGGCGGGCTTCGGGTTCGGCGCGGTCGTCGGTGCGGAGGGTCGGGAGCGGCAGTTCGTCGCGTTCTTCGGGATTCGTAGCCATGGTCGTAGGTCCTTGAGTCAGAGTTCGGTTTCGATACGGGTTTTGGGCTGGGACTGTCTTTACACACTTGTTTTACCGTTTTCAGCGCTCAGTACCAACTGAGCGCTGGGTTTGGTCGGTGGTGTAAGAGATCAGCCTTACTTTACATTATAGAAGAAATGTGTTAATTGTCAATTTTTAGGCCTTGATTTTAGATTTACGAAAACCGCTTCTGCTTGCGGAAAAAGCAAGCTTCGCAAACGGAAGCCATAGGAAATATCGTTCACCAGAATCCTATCTTCAAACTATGGCAAATTGATGTCCGGAGCACGCACCCAATCGGTTCCGTTGTACACCTGCGCATGCATATCGACTGCACCACCCTGCATGGCCAACGGCAACGTGAGTTTGTGGGAACCCTCGCGAAGATTGGTACCAATTTGCACTTTGGCGCCTCCTCCAGTGGAGACGAAGACATTAGCGGCATTGCGGCCTGCCGGGACAACAAAAATAAGATCTGCACCCTTACGCTCTACGGTGCAACCTTCGGCAACAGGAAATTCTGTCAGGGCGGGAGCGGGCGCAGTGGCAAGAGTCGTTGGAGTCCGCACTGCGGGAGTCACGAGTGCAGGCGGAGGGCCAGGCTTGGTGTCGGTCTGCTTCGTTTCGCTTTTGCCCGAGAGCATGTAGGCACCACCCGTCAGGGCAAGCAATGTAGCGATGCTTCCATAGACTTTTGTACGCCACCAAAAAATATTATTTCGGTGCTGCTTCTCTGCAGAGGTGCCGCGCTGCATTTCCACGCCGTCGGGGTAACGCATTTCACACTCGCGCTCCATGCGTTCAATCAGGCGCTTCAGGGCAACGAGAATCGCATTGGGGTCAGTCACCTGAATTTCATTCGCTCCGCCACCGGGAACCAATACGATGCGAGTATCCAAATCCGCTGCCAACTGGCGTGCCAAGGACCCCACGGTGGGAGACTCGATGCTCAGGTCAGCGCGATCCCAAAATTCGTGCCGGCCAACCAACGTCAGTGCCCTTCCCAGATTCGAGCGATACTCCAAATAGCGTTCAGCAGTCGCACCTTTCACCGTACGACCAGCGGCGCTTGCCGATACCGATGCAGGCCTTCGATTCGCCTCTTGCTCCATTGCAAGTGTTGCTTCGCCAATTGCCGAATGGACGGTCTGAAGAACTTGCCGCGACGTTCCGGCATTGCCAAGCGGAAGCCCGCGCAGCTGTGTTGCGGTGCCGAGTAAAGAGCGCAAACGCGAGGCAACGGAAGGCTGGCTGTCACGTGCGATTCCCCAGCACGCCCGAGCGGCAATAATCCCAATCGCCTCTCGAAGCTGCGCATGAAACTCCGTCATGACATCGGCGGCGGACGGACCGCCGGTAGTCATTTCGTTATTCCAGTCCGCGGCAAAATTTCTAGCATTCGCCTCAATCCAGTTGTTCACAAGCTCCAAATGACCTGCGATCTCCGAAAGCCGCTGCATGTCGGGTGCCGCATTGGTCTGCAATTCGGCATTCGCCGTAGCTGCTGCACCAATGTCACCGGTGTTCAGGAAATCCTCAAGATCCTGTCGCCACGCCGTCAGTGTCGTCACATGCTTCTTGCCCTGCTCGACCAGCACTTTGAAAATGGCCTTTTCAGTGCCTACATCAATTTTCTTTGGGCCAGGAGTTGGTGCAGTTGACATATTATGATTATATTATATTAATTTACTTCCAAAATCAAGTTTTTCGTGTGCGAAAGTCACTTTCTTCAGGGTTGGAGCCAGGGACGTTGTGTACGCCCCTGGCCCCGGTTACCAGTTCGCCTGTGCGCGAACTACCCTTCCCGACGAGAGTCGATTGTCAGCGGAGCTTCTTCAGCCCCTTGGCCGTCACGGTTGCGCTCGGAGCGATGGGATCCAGATAGACCCACACCTCACCGGCACCCGTGTCGGACTCACCTGCGGTGACGAACTGACGACCCTTGCCCTTGTCATCCTGTGCGACGACGATGCGGTACCCGGACGGAACCGTCGGAGACGACTTGAGCTTAATCTTGTTCTTGCTCGCATCGAATTCGACGTACGTCTGAGCCTCATCGGCCGCACCCGGAGGGGCACCCGGGCCACCGAGGTCACCTTGGAATGCCTTGCACAGCATGACTCCGATGATGATCCCGATGACGAGGATGACCCACGGCGACCGGCCCAAGGTGCCGCTGGCGTTGTTCTCGTTGCGACTCCACAGGATGGTCGCGACGATACCGACGAGAAGGACGAGGAACAGGACGGGCTGGGCAGCCACGCCGTCCACGAACTTCTTCAGGCCGTCGGTGACGCTCCAGTCGGCGAACAGCGGAGCCGTCGCGAACAGGGTGGTCGGGGTCATCGTCATCGCGGGGGTGGCGGGGCTGCTGGCGCTGACGCGGCCAGCGGTCGTGCTCAGGATTAGGGTCGCGAGCAGGGCGACCATCAGGGAACTGCGCATGTTGTCTCCTTCGACGTTAGCGCGTTGTCGTGGCATAGCCACACCACCATCCCCTTACAGGGACGACAGTGACTCTCTGTTGAGAAAGAGCAGTATTCACGCGGTGTGAACTGGCTACCTAGTATTATACCAAATTTTAAGAAAAATGTCAAAGATTGTTGACTCGTTCTTTTGGCTTACAACAAAGCTCCTTTCCAGAATCAGGCCATTTTCTTGCATCCTGTTTTTCCTGAGGGCAATATTTGCGTTAAATAGTAAATTATGTTATAATACGGATAATACCAAAACACTTATGCTTCGTTGTTCCGATATACCTCTGTCTGCCGAGCAGCGCTTGCTCAGTCTGATACGAACGCCACCAACCGTCGCCATTCCGTCTTCGCCAGAAGACAAAGGAGACAAAAAGGACAAAGTCGAAGCGGAGAATGAAAAGGTGCTATCCGGCAAGGGCAAGGACGCGGGGAATCCGTTGAAGGAAATCCAAAAGAAATTCTCGACCGACAAATACGAAGCTTCCAAGCGCGCAAAGGAGGCCAATCGCTCGAGTTGGATCGGACGCAGGTTCAATTACACGAACGATTACAACCTGGACGCCGAATTGAACGCACTCGCCGTACAGCGCTCCAAGGAAGCGGCCTCCACAATCCGTTCGCTGGAAAACGCAGCGGACTCTGCAATCGTGGATACCGCTACAGAAGATGCAAGTTCGCTGGTTGTGCTGGAGCACAAAGTGAAAGTCTGCGAACAGGTCGTGGCCGATTTGCAGGAAGAAATCAATGAGTATGCCGAAGAAGGCGCCGGCTATGCCACCGCCATAAAGTTATTGGAAAATTTGAAAGAAAAAGACCTGGACCCGGTTGCGCTGAAGAAATTGAAGGTCACCAAAGACAAGATCTCCAAAATCAAAACGGTCACCGAGCGCGCGGTGATTCAGGAGCGCAATAAGAAGGAGTCGAAGAAGATAGCCGAGAAACACACTACGCTGTACCAACTGCTGCAAAAGGCAGCTCCGGGCGTTCCGGGAATCGAGCGCATGATCTTGGACAACGTCGGACACAAGGGTCGCAAAGACAGTGACCTGATTGACTTCATTAAGGATCAAGAAAAAGAGGGCAACCTGACTGCCGACCAACGCGATGTCCTGGTGGAGATTGCCAAATCGTTACGCTTGAAATCCGTTCTCATTCCAAGACCGGGATTCATGCAGCGCGGCGTTACCGAACACAACAAGAATCTGTCTCAGTTCTACACCACACTCATGGGTAAAGCGATCGATACCCAGAAGATGCCGATCGCCGACCAGATGGAGCACCTGTTCACCATCCAGCCGGGCAAATCGATTATGGTGCACGGAGGCGCAGGCCAAGCTCGCAAGCTCACGATCACCGGACAGGAAACAAAAAAGGTCGATGACGATGGTGGTGAAAAGCGCATCATCCACCTCATGAGTGACCAGGGCTACGATGCAGTGCTGGACCCGGATGCCAAGAAGTTGACCATGCAAGTCGGTCCGTCGTTTGTACATATCGATCTCGCCACACACGCACTCAAGAACGGCGACGACCTGACGATGATTCACCTCACCGGCAAAGAAAAAGCCCGTGCAGGCAAAAAGAAGAAAGCTGCGTAACGCTTCACCTCTCCCCGCATTCCCATGACACAAACTCCGCAATCAGCCACCGAAGAAACGACAATGTTCGACCTCTTGGTCGACATGATCGGCAAGGCGCGCAGCATCACCGACGAAGAAAAAGAGGAATGGATCCGCAAGTTGGAGACGGAAGGCTTGCCGGCCACCACGCAGCGCGCATTACTGGCGCTCTTCAAGCACGAAGCCGAATTATTGAAGACGCTCACCGCCAATGCCAAGCGTCTGATCGTAAGCCAGCAACAGCAGATGCGCATCGCCGAGCGCGAAAGTATGGAGCGCGGCCAACTGCTGCTGGATGAGCACGACGAATCCGTGAAAGGCATTATTTCCGATTGTCACGAGAACTGTGCCGCCGAAGAACGCAACTGCGGTCGCGCAATCGAGGGCTTCAAGCGCAAGAAGGACGATGACCAAGCCAACGCCATCCGCAATGCATTGAAACAGGGCGACGCACCCGATGCCTAGGAATACCAATCCTCCCGCAGATCGATACGTGTTGCGAAATGAAGCGATGTCCAAGGCCATGCGGCGGGTTCATTGGCATATCCGTGTTTCATGGCGTTGCCCTGAACGTAGTCCAGCACGGCCGACCGTTGGCGCGAATCATGGATACGCTCGTCGTAAAAACTTTTTTGCCAGGCGATACGAGGTCTCCCATTTTCCGTAAGCGCAACGCCGCGTCGCGCCGCGAGAGGATATCTTTTATGGCATTCGATTTAAGTGACTGCAGGAACCGGCTCAGCCCTTTCTCTCCAGGAACAACGACGATATGCATATGATCCGGCAAAAAACAGAACGCATGCACACGGGCACCGTGCATGTTTCTGGTCA
Organism: uncultured Candidatus Peribacteria bacterium; assembly: GCA_964448405.1. GTDB lineage: Bacteria > Patescibacteriota > Gracilibacteria > Peribacterales > Peribacteraceae > DAORHV01. The sequence goes on from CAYUVW010000008.1 coordinate 36,038, forward strand.
TGCATACATTATCGATGATTATTTCGGGCGCGTTGGGCAACGTACACCACTCACCATGTGCGGCTCGAGTAACAACATGAAACGTGCCGTGCTGAACGCCATGCCGCTGCATCACGAATGCTGCAATGCAATCTTCCTTCCACCCGACAGCAACCCCGACTTCCACGCGACCAGCGCCACCAGAACACCCTGACACAGCGACACGGCAGCCAAGAAAAAAGTAAACGCCTGCCAAAACCCAGCAGCGCTGCCGGAATCACCAAGCGACAGAGATGCATCTGTTCGCGACTGTAAGGCGCTCAAGCTCTGTTGCGCCAATACAAATTCGGGGGAAGGCGTTTTTTTGACGGAAGATTTTTTCGGCTTTGGCGACGATGATGTCGTCATGGCCTTGGAAACTTTCGCCGCAACGGATGCAACGTTCTCCGAGGCCGCCTGGGTCGCACAACGATTCTCCAGTCCCGGTGTCGGTTCGCTTGCAACGCACGCATCGTCGACAACCCACGACTGCCCGACTTTCAGTGCCGGATACGCAGTCGTAGACGTGACCGTACCGTCGGGTGCCACCAGCGCGATAGCATTGCCCGAATCGCGCAATTTGAATGTCTCGCCCGATCCCGAAAGCACTACCAGAGCGTTGGCACCCACGGTCTGTGCAAAACCGACGGCAACGCTCTTGGCACCCTCCCCTTCGCCGATGCGGATCTTCCAACCCTTCAAGTTCAGCGGCGCGTGACTCGCATTCCACACTTCAATCCACTCGGTAGCCAAGAGCGGCGAAGCATCGTTCTTGCGAACATGGGCATATACCTCCGAAATACGCACGTCCGACCACGCCGCGGAAAAGACAGTGGGTCCGGCAGCCGGGATTGCATCGGACGGTACGGCCAGGACAATCGTGTCGTCTACCACAGCCGTGGAAACAGTGAACGCAGCAGGTGCTTTGTATTCCGGCGTCGACGCCGGCACGCCCCACATGCCGACATGCAGCACTTTTGCCTGCAATTCATACGCATCAAACAAACCTCGGCGTGTAAACGCATAGTCCGGATACACCTTCGCCAAACCGGTCGAAAGCAGCCGCTCCTGTGCCAACACCTGTTCGTCTACCGTGACGTAGGCGAGCATCCGGTCGTAGACGTCCCAATTGATTGTATCAAATTGTAGTTCAACTTTTTTCTTTTCCAGAAGCCATCGAAGCAAATTCGATGACTCGATTCCATATGGCTCCGGTTTCTTGGTTGGATGTACCGATTCGGGTGCGTCGATACCAATCAGCCGAACAATCGCCACGCTCCTGCCGTCGGGCGTGGGCTCTTGATCAAACACAACCTCCAGCGTGTCACCGTCAATCACCCGACTCACCGTGCCGTGCAACGTGAGGTCGCTGTACAGATTCGGCCGATACACCCGTTGTTCGGCCGCATTCTCCCAGTTCACCGAAGAAACCTCTGCGCCTCTGTCATTCAACATCGTCACGCGGAACTTGCTATTCGTAAGCGACAGTTGGGTCTCGGCAAACGTGAGTCGCAACGTGGATGACGCATCGATGACTCTCCCGTCGAGCGGGAACGTCTTGGTCGAACCCCCCTCCCCGACCAGAACCCAGCCGTTCAGTAGCGCAGGCACACCGGACAGGTTCTTCAGTTCGATCCACTCGCCCAGCTCGTCTTTCCCTGTTGGATTCGGCAGCACGGCATTCAGAAGCACATGAGCGGGTGGTGGACTGGGTGCTGAGTCCTCCGTCGTTCCGCCGGAACCCGACGATGTCTCTTCGTCTTCATCAGGCGGAACAGTGGAGCCACTACCGCTCTCCGGCGGCGGGTCGGACGGTGGCGGATTCTCCGGCAAATCCGGGTATGCGAACCAACCCGGCGTGCCAAGCATGGCTGCACCAGCATCGAAGCCACGACTTTCCATTGCCGTGCGCCAGTTCTCTTTCACCGTACCGGCCACGGCCAAATCGATACGCTCCATGCTGGCCTTGGTGCCGCCCGAGGGGTTGGCGCCGGCGAACGGCGCGCCGACACCGTCGTCGACTTCATCCACTATCGTCCCGGCAGCGTTCACGAGCTTCAGTAGAAGTTTGGTATTCGGAAGCGAGAGAATCGAGGCGACAAGGCCTGGCTCTTGTTCCAGCCGTGACGTGGCGGCGGCTGTACGGGCAACGACCAGCGGCTGCTCGATGGTGAGCATGGTGCCGACGGGAAGCGTGACGATCGTCACTTCCACGCCGGCGGAATTCAGTGATGCAATGCTCCAGCCACTCAAATCCACCGGCGCGCAATCGGCCGCGGACGCACAGGGCACACGGGCGAGCTCCAACCACTCGTCGGAGATACTTTGGTCACTGCCCATCCAGAGCACTTCGCTGATGACTGCCTGGGCGTGCACGCCCAGTGGGACGAGAAAGAGAAGAATGCCAAGGGCGGCGTAACAATGGTGTTTCATACCCACTATGAAACCAGCCGCCAGCGGCCAGCCCCACACCCCGGCGGGGCAACGGCCGAGGTCAGACCAAGCTTTCGGCTGGTATCCGGCGCCGGGCGGGTTCCGAGGGTGGTAAGATCCATGCTGGGATTTCCTGCAAAAATGATCATTTCACGATTGTTTAAAAAACTTGTCAAAATGTTTTCATCGAAGAAAGTGCAATTTTTTGCAATGTCTGTTTTCGGCTTCATCCAATGTTTTGGCTTTGCCAGACGCCTGCCGCCCTCTGGCCGCCACTCTGAACATGATCTACAATAGGAGTATCACTTCCCTTTTCAGCGAACTCAGAAGCCAATCTGAAACCCGACTCCCATGACACCTGCCTTGCCCCGCATCAACCGCCAGCTGACGCCATCCATAGCGATGGGGTCTCTCGTCGTATGAAAGGGAACTAGGCACCACCGAGTCGCTCGCTGAAAGCGGGAAGCACACTGCTTTCCCCATTTATCCATGGATTACCCCATCGTCTTTGGCGCCCTGGTCGCCGGAGTCCTCCTCGGTTTGCTCTGCGGATGGTTCTGGTTCAGCTCGGGCAAAAAGATCGGAGCCAAACTGCAGGCCGAGATCGACAAGAAAGAGAAGGAGTTGAACGACATGAACGTGAAAGTCATTGAGCAGCGCAGTGCGCTCAAGACCAACGAAGCCGAGGCCAAGGCCCAGGCCAAGGAGATCGTTTCGGCTGCCCGCATAGAAGCGCAGCAGATGGAACTGAAGCTCCAGAAAGACGAAGCCCGCGTCGAAGAGAAAGAGAAAGGCCTCGACCGCAAAGTCGTCGAATTAGAGACGCAGCGCAAACGCCTGGACACCCGCGAAGAAGAAGTCCGCGGCATGCAGGAGGAGCTGCGTGTATCAGCTCAGAAGCACCGCGAAGCTCTGGAGAAGGTCTCCAACCTGTCCACCGAGGAAGCCAAGAAGCAGCTGTGGGCCGAACTGGAGAAAGAATTCGCTCCGTACTTCGCCGGTCAGGTAAAAGAACTGAAGAAGAAGCTGGAAGAAGAAACCGAAACCACGGCCCGCGCAGTGTTGGCCGAGGCAATCCAGCGCTACGCCTCCGAAGTCGCCACCGAGTCTACGACGACTGTCGTGCAGCTCCCGAGCGACGACGTGAAAGGACGCATCATCGGCAAGGAAGGCCGCAACATCATCGCCTTCGAGTCCTCGACCGGTATCGACGTGATTATCGACGACACGCCAGGCGCAGTCGTCATTTCCGGGTACGACCTGGTCCGCCGCTACGTCGCCAAGCTCGCACTGGAGAAGCTGGTGGAGGACGGACGTATCCAGCCCGCTCGCATTGAAGAAGTCGTCAATAAGGTAAAAGACGATGTAGGCAAGATGATGCTCGAATTCGGCAAGCGCGCCGTGGAGGAACTCGGAATCTCCGGTTATCCGCAGGACCTGCTGAAGATCATCGGACGCTTGCGCTTCCGCACCAGCTACGGACAGAACATCCTGAAGCACTCGGTCGAAGCCGCAAACTTGGGCCGCATGATCGCCGAGGAGATCGGCGCCGACGCTTCCATTGTCGTGGAAGGCTGTCTGTTGCATGACATCGGCAAGGCGCTCGACCACGAAGTCGCCGGCACACACGTCGAGATCGGCGTGGAAATCTGCAAGCGCTTCAAGGTCCGCCCCGAGGTCGTCCACTGTGTGGCGGCCCATCACGAAGATATCCCCATCGAGTCCGCCGAGGCATTCATCGTGGCCGCCGTCGATGCTATTTCGGGCGCTCGTCCGGGTGCACGCCGCGAATCCATGGAAGCGTACGTCAAGCGTCTGACCGATCTGGAGAACACCGCTAAGAGCTTCGAGGGTATCTCCAAGGCCTACGCCATCTCGGCCGGTCGAGAGATCCGCGTGTTCGTGGACGCAGGTAAAATCGACGACCTCCAGCAACAGAAGCTGGCCAAGGACATTGCCAAGAAAATCGAATCTGAACTTACCTACCCCGGTGTCATCCGCGTGAACGTCATCCGCGAACGCCGTGTAGAAGAGACGGCAAAGTAAGCAGGAAGCCGAAGAAACCAATGATTCCGACGAGTCCAAGGAGCGAAAGTTCCTTGGACTCTTTGGTTTCTTCGGACTCTTCGGAATCCTTCGTGAAAGCTGTTGACGTCCCCTACCCGCTTTCCCTACACTTTCTCGGCTTTGACCTGTACGATGCTTCGCAAAGAATAGGTTTCCTTAAAGCTTTTACCTACCACTACTTTTCCCCTTCTCATTATGGCCGAGCAGAAAAAATTTGACCGCAGCAAGCCGCACTTGAACGTGGGCACCATCGGTCACGTCGACCACGGTAAGACCACTCTCAGCGCAGCTCTGTCGATCAACTTCTCTCCCCCGGATGAGAAGAAGAGCTATGACATGATCGATAACGCTCCGGAAGAGAAGGCACGCGGTATCACCATCAACACCGCTCACTTGGAGTACGAGTCCGAGAAGCGCCACTACGCACACGTCGACTGTCCTGGTCACGCCGACTACGTGAAGAACATGATCACCGGCGCCGCCCAGATGGACGCCGCCATCCTCGTGGTCTCCGCTGCCGACGGTCCGATGCCCCAGACGCGTGAGCACATCCTGCTCGCTCGCCAGGTGAACGTGCCGTACATCGTCGTCTTCATGAACAAGGTCGACATGGTCAAGGACCCTGAGCTCTTGGACCTCGTCGAAATGGAAATCCGCGAACTGCTCACCAAGTACGGTTACCCAGGCGACAAGACCCCGATCATCAAGGGTTCCGCTCTGAAGGCCGTGGAAGGTGATGCTGACAACGTTGCAAAACTCAAGGAGCTGCTCACGACCCTGGACACCTACGTTCCGGATCCGAAGCGCGAGACCGACAAGCCTTTCCTCATGTCCGTCGAGGACGTGTTCTCGATCAAGGGTCGCGGCACCGTCGCCACCGGCCGTATCGAGCAGGGTAAGGTGAACGTCAACGACGAAATCGAAATCGTCGGTATCCGCGAAACGAAGAAGACCGTCTGCACCGGCGTGGAAATGTTCCACAAGCTGTTGGACAGCGGTATGGCCGGCGACAACGTCGGTCTGCTCCTCCGCGGTATTGAGCGCGAGGACATTGAGCGCGGTCAGGTTCTGGCCAAGCCAGGATCGATCAAGCCTCACACTGAATTCGAGGCCGAAGTGTATATCCTGACGAAGGAGGAAGGCGGTCGCCACACTCCGTTCTTCAAGGGTTACAAGCCCCAGTTCTACATCCGCACGACCGACGTCACGGGTTCCGTGGTGTTGCCGGACGGAGTCGAAATGGTCATGCCGGGTGACAACTTGAAGTTCGTCGTCACGCTCGGCGCTCCGGTCGCCATCGAGCTCGGTACCCGCTTCGCTATCCGCGAAGGTGGTCGCACCGTCGGCTCCGGTGTCGTCACGAAGGTTATCAAATAAGGTATTCACCCGAAGCGGCGACACCGTGTCGCCGCTTCGGCCCTAGATTCCCCTCGCTCTTTCTCCACCACCCCCATGACCCCTGCATCCAAGAAGTCGTCCGACGACACCAAGAAGAAGGCTCCGGCCAAGCCGAAAGCCGCTCCCGCAGCCAAGAAGGCTCCGGCCAAGAAAGCCCCGTCCGCCGAGGCTTCGCAGGAGAAAGTCATGGTCTCCCCCATGAAATCACCGGAAACCAAGGCTGAAGCAAAGGCAGCAGCCGCAGCCAAGATGAAGGGCATTCGCATCCGCCTCAGCGGTTTCGACTACACCGTCATCGACGAGGCTTCCATGAAAATCGTCGACACGGCCGTCCGCACGGGCGCCGTTGTACGCGGTCCGACCCCGCTGCCGACCAAGCTGCGCAAGTTCACCGTGAACCGCTCGACGTTCGTCCACAAGGACGCCCGCGATCAGTTCGAAATGCGCATCCACCGCCGCCTGATCGACTTGTCCGAGACAACGTTCAAGACGGTCGACGCGCTCCAGAACCTGAGCTTGCCGTCGGGTGTGGACATCGAGATCCGCATGGGTTAATTCTCTGCATTCCTTAGACCAAAACGACGGGTATCCCCCGTCGTTTTTTTGTAGGAAGCGGCCACCGGAGCCGCAGGCGGGAGCAGGATCTTCCAAAAATGGCTTCTTTCTGCTATAATCATGAGATACCCAAACCCATGCAATTGATCCCCCATCAGCGGGTTCTGCGAATCGCCTTCGGCGTCTTCCTGCCGTGGTACTTCCGCGAAATGCCGGTACGGATCGTCGGTGCCTATTTCGCCTATGCAAAAGCATTCTGGGATATTTTTTCGCTTCCGTTCCTGCTTCGTACGCTGTTATCGCCCTGGAAAAACGTATTGGACCCGTACCCGAAGAATCATTTTGATCTGAATGCCATATTCCAGGCACTGGTGATGAACATGATCTCGCGCATGATCGGATGCACCGTACGCATCGTCATGATGGCAATCGGCATTGTGGTCCATGTGTGCTGTCTGGCGCTCTTCCTGCTCTGGCTGGCGGTATGGATGCTGTACCCGTTCCTCATGATCTTAGGCGTGCTGTATCTGCTTCGTGTCCTGTTCCTCTTCACGTGAACGCTCGCAGTTTTTACTTGCCGGCAACCGACGCATTCGCAGGAGTACAGCTCCGCAAGCTGACGCTGAGCCCCATCAGCGGCTTACTGTACATCTTCCTGTTGCTACCGTTCGTAGAGGTCTTGCTGGTGCACGAGTGGGAAACGCCGATCCTGGTCGGCGGATCGCTGTTGTTGTTCGCGTTGCTGGTCATACACTTGTTCAGCAAAGAGAAGCTGTTGGTAAATCAGGACCACCCGTTGCTCGAGACGCAGAACATCGCCGAATTGTTGTCGTGGAACATGGTGCGCCATTTGAGTGCGTACCGCAGCATCGATGCGCTCGCCTTGCTGAAGGCATCGACTGCCAGTTCGCGCTCGCTCTTCATTTTGGGGCAAATCGGCATCGACCGCGACATGGTGCTAAAGCACTATTTGGCCGGCGGCGAGACACATGATTTTCAAGAGTGTCTGCAGTGGGGCCTGGACGCCTGCAAAGAACTGAAGACCACGGTTCTGGACTCTACCGCCGTTCTGTACGCGTTCTTCGAGCACAGCACCGCACTGCATACGTTGCTGGATAAAGCCGACTTGTCGTTCCAGGATTTGGGCAAAATCATGCAATGCGAAGTCTTCCACTGGTACAGCCGCCGCTACGAAAATCCCATCGGTCCCGACGCACTGGTGCGCATTTTGGGGTCGTTCGGACGCTCGTGGGTCATGGGCTACACCAATGAGCTCGATCGTCTGACCATCGACATCGGCGAGAGCATTCTCTCCAAGCGACGCGATGCGGTGATTCACCACGACAAGCTGGATGAAATGCTGCGATTATTGGCGGGAGCAGGCCACCGCAACGTGCTGATCATTGGCAAGAACGGCGTTGGCAAACGCACCATGATCGAAAACTTCACGCGCGCATTGCGCATGTATGAAATCGACCACAGCTTGCCGTATACGCGCGTGCTGAAGCTGCGCAGTGCGGAATTGCTTTCCGGCTCCGACCGGAGCGATGCACTGCTACTGCGTGCCTTGAGCAAAGCCGAAAACTCAGGGAAGTTCATTCTGGTGGCCGAAGACATCGCCATGTTGATGAAAGCCGCCGACGCCAGATTGAAGCAAGTGCTGCTGAAATTCCTGCAGCATCCGCGCATTAACCTTATCGGCATTGCCGACGTGGAAGAGTATCACTCGACGCTGAAGCGCGAAGGCATGATCGATGCGCTGCTGGAAAAGGTGTATTTGGACGATGCCTCTGAGCCCGAAGTCATGGACGTACTGATGTCGCACTACTTCAGCCTGGAACACCGCAAGAAGGTTCGCATGACCTACAAAGCGCTGCAGTCGATTCCGGTATTGTCGCGACGCTATATCGGCCGCGGCGGATTCCCCGGCAAGGCCGTGGACGTCATGGATGAAGCGATTTTGGTCGCCTCGCAGGAGAAGGCGTCGTACGTGAGCGAAAAGCACATTCGCAGCGGCGTATCGCTGAAGGCGCACATCGACGTGACCGAAATGTCCGACGGCGAGCGCAATAAACTCCTCACGTTGGCAGCCACGCTCATTCGGAATGTCGTCGGCCAAGACGAGGCCATTCGCTCACTCGTCAATGCGCTCAAGCGCGCCCGGTTGGACATTGCGACGGGAAATCGTCCGCTTGGCACCTTTCTATTTCTGGGCTCCACCGGTGTAGGAAAGACCGAAACTGCCAAAACGCTGGCCGAGCACTATTTCGGCTCTCACGACAGCTTTACGCGCATTGATTTGAACGAGTATTCCACTGAGCAATCGGTGAACGGTATTACCGGCACCACCGACACGAACGGCGTCTTTCACGAAAGCTTCCTGGTGCAACGCATTCAGGACCGACCGTTCTCACTCATTTTGTTGGATGAAATCGAGAAGGCGCATCCACACGTGCTGAACCTGTTTCTGCAGATTCTGGACGAAGGTTATTTGATTGACGCACGCGGCCTGAAGACCGACTTCCGCAATACGATCATCATTGCCACCAGCAACGCCGGTGGCTTGTACATCCGCGACGCACTCAAGGCGAACCCGAACGTAGATCATGCCGCATTCAAGCAGCTGCTGATCGACAACGTGCTGAAGGACAAGTTGTTCTCGCCGGAATTCCTCAACCGCTTCGACGACGTGCTGGTGTACTTCCCGTTGAGCGAACAACACGTTGCGCGCCTGACCATCTTGATGCTCGACCACATCGTTCGAGAAATGGACCAGAAGCGCGGCATCCGCATTATCGTGGAACACGATGTCGTGGACGTGCTTGCAAAGCGCGGATACAGCGTGGAATTCGGCGCCCGGCAACTGCGCCGTACGATTACCGACGTGATTGAAAACTACATCGCCGATTACATGCTGAAACACGTCGTGAAACGCGGAGATGAAATCATGATTACGGCAGCGGATTTACTGGAGCGCGAGAAGAACAAATAGGCACTGACGCCGATACCGAGCAGGCGGCCCGCAAGCGGGCCGAAACCGGGACGCCGCGTGCCGGCTGCGGGATATATTGATCAAATTTTGTGTTCTCTATAAATGGCTTATGAATAGTATTTATAATGAACAAATTTTTTATTCAATTTAAGGAAGAACGCTGAAGATTCCTTGGACTCCAAGCAGTCCATGGAGCCCTGGAATCACTCGTCTTATTTCCAGCCCTTTGCCTTCAGCGCAGCCGCGGCCGCGGCCTGCTCCGCTTTTTGTTTGGTCGCACCAATACCGTGAGCTACGACCTCCTCGCCAATAGACACCGCGCATGTGAACTCCTTCTGGTGATCCGGTCCTTTTTCGTCCACCGTTTTATACGTGGGCGTAATGCCGGTTTTTTCCTGGGCGATTTCCTGCAGCAGACTCTTTTCGTCCCGATGCTTTCCTTTGGCAATCAAGTTCTTGAGTCGCACGAGAATGAATCGCTCAATGAACTCGCGTGTGACATCGAATCCCTGGTCCAAATACACGGCACCGATGAATGCTTCCAGCGCGTTTGCCAGCGTGGAAGGCTTATTCCTGCCGTCGCTTAAGTCTTCGCCGCGGCTCATGTACAGGTAGTCCCCAAGCTTCAGTTCGCGTGCAACTTCGTACAAGTGGTCGCCTTGCACCAACGCGGAGCGCCAACTGGTCATTTCGCCTTCGGCCTTGTCGCTGGAATGAAACAAGTGCTCGGTCGTGGCCAACTGCAATACGGCATCGCCCAAGAACTCCAGGCGTTCATTGTGCCCCATGCGGCCGCTGTCGTTCACGGCGGAACGATGCGTCAACGCCTGACAGAGCAAGTTCTTATCGCGGAAATGCACTCCGGTGGCCTTTTCCAAGCCGACGAGTGAGGAGGGATTGGTCATGAGCTTATTTCGCAGGAATTTTTCCGCTGCCATGGGCGACTGCGTTCAGCACGCCGTTCACGAACTTGGCACCCTCTTCTGTGCCAAACTCCTTGGCAACTTCGATTGCTTCGTTCATGACCACGGCCGGTGGTGCGTCTGCAGCGAATAGCAGCTCGTAACCGCCGATCATCAGGATGCAGCGTGTAATGGTGTCCATGCGCTCCAGCGGCCACTGCGGAGCATGCTTCTGAATTGCTTCATTAATGGCAGTGCCATGCTCCAAAATCCCCTTCAGCAAACTGGCGCAAAACTTGGGATCCACGGCATCGTCGCCACCATGCTGGACAATGTTGTGTGCGAGCGCCTTTTCGGGCTCGATTTCACGCATCTGCATTTCGAAAACCGTCTGCATGACGGCGATACGGGAGAGGTGTCGGCGGCTGGCCATGAAGCCAGGGTAGCAAGAAGACACGTGGAAACAAAGACGAGTAACGGATTCCCAGACCCCCGGATTCCGCGATTCCCGAAAAAAAGAATCTGGGAATCAAAAATAGCTCCTGCTGGAGCTATTTTTAGGAATCATGGAATCCGTGGTTAGGCCTTCACACGCGTGATCTTGTCCAAAGCCTTCTTGCTCTTGGAGCGACCGGCGGCCGGAGCAGCGAACGGAGACGAAGCAAAGTTGGTCAGACGCTTGACCTCTTTCTTGAGGTACACGCTGTGCCGAGTTCGTCCTCGGTCCTTACTGAGCCGCTTACTGGGTGTAGGTCGTTTTGCCATAGGGCTGCGCTACTGTACCGACGAGACTGGCGGCTGTAAAGGGCCAATCTGAAGAAGAAGTCCAACGGAACCAAGGATTCCAACAAGCCCAAGGCAAAACCGCCTTCCTCGGACTCTTTGGTTTCGTTGGACTCCTTGGAATCCTCGTCTTACCACTGCCTTCGGCCGCCACTCGTGGCAAGCATGAACCGCAGGATGTACATGAACAAATTGAAGATATCCAAATACAGGGAGAGTGCCAGCAAGAACGGTGACTCACCCATTCCGGCACGCTGCTGAATGCGCTGGATGTCGTATGCCATGAACCCGGCGAACACAACGACGCCAATGGCCGACACGCCGATTTCAAAGCCACCCGTGCGCAACGACGGCACGAACAACTGCAGTAATCCGGCGCCGATCAGCCCAATGAGTCCGGTGAACAGAAAACCGCTCATGGCCGACAAATTCAACGAGGTCGTGCGTCCGACCACTGCGGCTGCCGCACTCATCAGTACCGTTGCGACTGCGGCATTGGCCAGGATTGCGTAACCGTTGGCATAGCCGACCGCAACGCTCATAAGGAGCGGCGTGGCCGTAAGGCCAGACAAGAACGGAAAGGCAAAGAAAAGGATGTAGTTGAGCGGTGAGGAGCGCATCCAGAGACGGGCACTGAGCACGATGACGAATTCCGCAAGAATGA
>CAYUVW010000008.1:47949-59802 GCA_964448405.1 uncultured Candidatus Peribacteria bacterium
GAGGAGCGCATCCAGAGACGGGCACTGAGCACGATGACGAATTCCGCAAGAATGAACAGGTAGACGAAGCCGGTGGCCAAAATGGGTAGTGCAAACGTCGCTCCTGCAAACACGCCTGCGGCGGTGAAGGCCATGGCCAAGGCGACCAAAGCGTAGACACTGGAAAGCGTGGAGGAACCGACGACGATTGGTTGGCTTCTTGAAGCCGAGGAAGGAGGGAATTGCATGGACCAATCGTACTCAGTTTTGACAATGCAGCAAGTTGTTTGGCAAGTATTTTTGTGCTATACTAGAGAGATTTATGGCTCTCAGTCGACGTTTTGCGGCATTGTTGTCCCTGGCGATCCTGTTGATTGTCCCGGAGGCGGGTTTTGCAGGTGCCGGTGCACAAGCGTTGGCAGCGTTTATTGATCTGCACATCATCAGCAACGGCATGGTGATTTTCGAGGGTGTGGCAGTCGTCTGCGTCTTCTATTTCGGCTTCCGCATGATTTTGGAAGCCTACAAGGAGGAGGCATTCACCAATGCGCAAAATTCGTTCATTTATGCGGCCGCTGGATTCATGATTATTGCGATCTCTCAGGCATTCGTGAATGCATTTTACGCACAATCCGCCGGAGCCGACCCCAGCGTGTTGAACGATGGCATTAACAGCGTCACCAGCTTCATTCTCACGGTCATGAGCGGCGTCATGGTGCTCATGGTGACCATCGACGGCCTTCGCATGATTGCATCGCAGGGCGATGCCAGCGAACGCACGCGCATCATCAAGCTGCTCATCATGCATTGCATCGGCGTGGCAATTTCGTTGCTCGCCTTTGCCATTGTGCACGCGGTCGCGGACAACGACGCAGGATTGCTGGTGGAAGAAATGAAGGGCTTGATCCTCTTCTTGCTCACCATCATGGGCACCCTGTGCGTGGTCGCACTCATCACCGCCGGTGTCTTCTTGGTGATTTCGATCGATGAATCCTTGAAAGATCGCGCCAAGAAAGTCGTGATCGGCACACTCACCGTACTGGCATTCGTTCTGGTGTCGTACACAGTCATCATCACCTTCGTCTAAATGCGTCGCACCATTTCTTCCATCGGCACGCAGCTTGGCAAGGCTCTTCCGCGCTTGGCGATTGCGGCCACGCTGCTCATGACGCCCGGCGTCGTGCATGCAGACGGGGCAACCATTCGCGATATTCTCATCAGCATTACCAACTCCGTGGCTCCGCTGTGGGTATCGGTTGGCATTCTTGTTGTGGTCATCGCAGGTTTGACTATGTTGACCACGAGCCGTGACGAAGGCCTTTCCAAGGGCCGCAACACGGTTATGGCGGTGGTCATCGGCGGCATGATCATCATGCTCGGCCCCACATTGCTCTCGTACATGTATCAAGCGCCGGGCTTGGTAGTGCAAAACGTCGGCGGAGACCTGAATGAAGAAGCCTACGGCATTGTCGGATGGCTGTGCACCATGGGCGGAGTGTTTTCCATTTTGATGATCGTGGTCTCGGCAGTACGCGCCGTGGGCAGTTTTGGCGGCGATGAAGCGGCATACGGCGGCGTTCGTAATGCGCTGATTAACGCCGTGATCGGCCTGATTATCATGGCGGCATCGATTCTTATTCGCGATACGGTCTTCCAGGGCATCCCCGACCCGCTCATCGGACTGATTCTGGAAAAAGTACTGATTATTTTGGGCATCATTACCACGATTGCCCTCGCGATACTGATCTATGCCGGCTTCCGCATGGTAACGAACTTCGGCAACGAAGAAGTATTCAATCAGGCGAAGGGGCTCGTCTATCGGGTCATCGCGGGATTGATCATTATTCTCCTCAGCTACGTGCTGGTGATTTTCGTGGCAAATGCATTCAGCTAAAGAAGTTCAAAGTTCAAATACGGAAATTGCAAAATGACAAATCCAAAGTTCAAAAAGCAGATGGAATTTTGAGCTTAAATTTGAATTTGATATTTCTATACCTTCTCCAAAGCCTTCTTCGTTTCAGCCACATCATGCGTCCGGATGTACGAAGCCCCATTTCGCATGGCTGTAACGGAAGCCGCAAGCGTGGCTGGCAGGCGATCGGCAACTGGCAGATTTTGCGGTCCGGCCAGGAATGATTTCCTTGAAGGGCTCACCAGTACCGGAGCAATGGCGGCGAATGCCGACAGATGGTCGAGAATGGTGAATGAATAGCTGGAATCGGAGGAAACGAAATGCCCAAGCCCCGGATCGACGATGATGTTCCTCTTCGCAATCCCCGCTTTCTCCGCCGCAGCAACACGCTCATCCAGAAAGTCCGTGATAGTGGCAATGACGTCGTCGTACTGCTTGGCATGCTTTGTTGTACGCGGACCTGCGTCTTTGGAATACATCAGTACGCACGGGCAACCGGCGGCGGCCAGCACGGCGAACATGGCCGGATCGCCGCGCCCGGCGGTGATGTCGTTGATAAGGTTCGCACCTGCCTTCAGTGCCGCACTGGCGACCTGTGATTTCCAGGTATCCACGCCGATGCGCATGTTCGGCAGCGCTTTCCGAACAGCCTCGACTGCCGGAACCACACGCGCCAACTCCTCGGCCAATGCCACGTCCGGCGAACCGGGACCGGTGGATTCCCCGCCGATCTCGATGAGAGCGGCGCCTTCATCGGCGAACCGCTTGGCCTGTGCCACGACCGCGCCGACGTCGGCGTACTTCCCGCCGTCCACGTAGGAGTCGGGGGTGACATTCAGGATGGCGACGATGAGAGGCTGCTTCACGCGGACAGCATCGGGTGGCGGACGAAAGAAGGCAAGACGCCAAGAAATCAACGATGACAGTGAAGACAAGGAAATCAAGGAATCCTTGTCATCTTTGACCCCTTTGCCTTCTTTGATTTCCTGTAAAAAAGAAGGATCAAAATCTACAATCCTGCTATACTCTCACCATGTGGCCTTTCAAGAAAAAAGAATCGGCGGAGAAGCGCGGCGGCAAGATGATGAAACGTGTGATTGTTGGCTTTGTGATCGGCGGAGCCATTTCCTCGATCATCGGCAAAAAGCTGCTGCACAAGGACGATGACACCGATGAAAGCGATGACGAGGAGGCTTAGCCTTCCATGATCGCGTTGATCACCTCGGCAATCGCGCTTTCGAGCTTGCCTTCACGATTTACAATCTGCACATCGGTCAATTTGGCGTGCTCCAGTTCGCCGTGCATGCTCTCTATGCGACGGGCCAGTTCATCGGGCGCCATGGGTGCGCGCTCCACGATGTGCTTTACCAGCTGCTCTTCACTCTCGGGCAGAATGAAGATGGTCTGCAGGCGGTAGGGCGCTTTCGGGCCGTTGAATTCGGCATGCTGCCGGATGCTGTTGAAGCCCTGCACATCGACCTCGCGTACCACGATCTTCCCCTGCTCGATTGCCGGCAGGATTTCGGACAAGAGCGTTCCGTAGCGGGCGCCTTTGTGCACCTGTGCCCATTCCAAAAACTTCTTGTCCTTCAGCCAGGCGTCGAATTCGGCATCGGTGACGAAGTGGTACAACTCGTCGCCCTCCCCTGCGCGGCGGCTGCGGGTGGTGGCCGAACGTGGGAAGAGTAAGTCGCGATGACGCTCCTTCAGTGTTTTGAGGATCACGCTCTTCCCGACGCCGCTGGGTCCAATGAGAAGAACAAGCTTTCCGTGTGCGGGCATGGGCGCATGGTAGCGCAAGCCGCGAAGAGCGCGAAATCCGCGCCGGATTGCTTGTTTTCTGGCATCAGGACCCTTGCTTTCATGTTAAAAATAGTTTACAATGGAGAGATTCGTTCTTTGGAACATCCTCTCTACACCCAGGATTGTTGGGCGGGGAGGACGATGCGTCTCGCAAGCGACCCATCTTCCTCCCTGCTCTTCGATCTCCGACCGAAGAGTTCCCTCAACGTCCCTCGTTGGACGATGTAGGGTCCTACAACCTCAAACACAAATATACGGCACCCTGCACGCCTAGATGCAGGTGCGATTCCCGACACATCGGGATACAACAAACACAAAACGGAGCAGTCGCCGCTACGGCTGCAAAGAGGTGTAGGGAGCGCAAGACGCCTGGTCAACGGCTTGCAGCTCAATTCACCCGTGAATTGAGTATTAACAGGCACTCGGACCGGATCTCTCACTGACGAAGTGGGACTTCCGCTCCGGGTGCCTGTTTTCAGATGTTCTCAGAAAAACCGACGGCTGATGCTGCCAAGAATTTCCTTTCGATTCTTCCGTCCCTTTTTGGCCGAGCGCCAAAAAGGAACCAAAAAACGCGTGCGCGCCAGCTCCCACGCACGCCTCGCTTAGGCTCGGCGGCAGACCGCCTGGCCCCCTCCGTGGCGCGCGCCCTCCTGGTGACTTGAGTACTCGCTCAGAGCGTGTTTTCTCGCCCTGAGATTGTCGTCTTCTTCGGAGCTTGGGCACGGGGGGCAGTGTCGCGCCTGGGCCGGTGCCGTCGCGCTCCCGCCGAAGCAGCCCGTGAAAAAAGTCCGCCTGTTTGAGCCACGCACTTCGCGAAGTGCGTGGCGAGTTCGGACTTTTAGGGCTGTGAGGCGCGTGGAGCGCAGGCCAGCCGGAACACCGCGCGACTGTTTTTACTCCACTTTTTGCGCCAAAAAGTGGAAAGGAAGAAGCTTCGAAGTATTTAGAATCCCCTACCGCAGAATCTGTAATCCATCATTCGGACTCGCCTGCACTGCCGGTGCCGAGGACGCAACCGGTGCCACCGAAGAAACGCTGCTGCTCTTTGCGTCGGCGGACGAGCTGACGGCTGGTACTGAAGAAGCTGCGGCAGAAGAAGCGGGAGCCACCGACGAAGACGACATGGTGCCGGGCAGCCATGCGAATGTTTTGGGGTCCAATGCCGGAACGTAGGTCGTCCACGTCCACGGCGTGCACGGCTTCACTTTGCAGGTGCGCGGGATATCGGACGAGAACGCAATGGCGGGAAAGACGTACGTGGGACGATCGGCCCGATACTGCGGCAGAACGTATACCAGTTGCGCAGATTCATACGTAACTGTTGTGACGGACTTTCCTTTGGCATTGCCATCGATGGGAGCCATGCCACCTTCCAGCGCGAATCCGGCAATCAGCGCCGGATCTGCCGACGGATATTCCGCATGCGACAGAAGGTCCGTGGAAATAATATGCATGTTCAATGCCACTGCCTGCTGACTGCGATGCGCAACGAACACCGACATGCCCGACACCGGGCGGCCAACGTCGTCGACGACCGGATAACCCGAAAACAGCAACGGCCAACGGACTTCCTCCATGCCAGGCGCCAGCACTTTGCCAACACTTCCGGCTTCCACGGTGCGATAAATCTTGATGACGGAAGGCGTACCGAGTGAAGAGGTATCGATGCCGAGCTCCTGCGCCATGGACTCTGCAATGGCGATCATGCGGTCATCGGACAACGGCGCGTTGACCGGAGTGTCGCTGACGTCGTCGGGCGAACGATTGTTGCGGCTGACCTCCAGCGTGCGATCGCGCACGTTCACCAAAATGGAGAAGACGTTGTCCGGCGTCGTAAAGGAGATGTCATCCGGCAGCAGGCGCAAATCCGAGAAATTCAACGGCACCTTCATGGCATTCAAAATGGCGATGAACGGCGTTGAATCGGCGGTGACGCCCTGGTCACGGTACAACGTGAATGATGCGGGCAACGACGGCAGCATTCCTTTGGTAAGGACGTAGCGAAACGCACCGGTCGGCATGCCGTCGAGCTTTTGCGCCAACATGCGCATGCCCTGGCCTACGTCGCCAAATCCGCGCGGGGGCAGGCTGTCTGGCGTGGCCACAAGAACGGGCTGTGCGCTCTGCTGGCTGGCAATCGGCTTGGGTTCGGCGGTGAAGCGCGTAGCAAGGAGAATGCCATTCACTCCCAAAGACAGCGCAAGGCCGAGCGAGAGAGCCGGCAGCAGAACACCGGCGGCGAAGTTGGCGGGAGATTTAACGGACATCGCGGTAGGGAACGATATAATCTTTGCGTCGCTGGTAGAGGGTGATCTGTTGGGAGATCATTGCCACCAGTTTATCGGCATGCGGCATGTACTTGAGCACGATTTCGGGACCTTGTCCTTCCTTCAATGCGAAATGCAGCATGCCAAAGTCGAACAGATTCAGCCACTGTGTTTCGGCCACCACGTCACCCAGGTTCTCTAAATTGATCGGCGTGAGCGATTTACGGAACAACGAGCTTTGATCCACGATAATGAGCTTATCGGTGGTCAAGAAAATGAAATCATATTTCCAATCGATATACGCCTGCAGCAAACCGTAGGACACGAGCACAAACCACACTAAAACCGCACCCAACACCACGGTCCCGACTTCCAGCATGCCGGTGGAATAGACGAAGAACGCAACGACAACAATCAGCACCGTAATAACGAACTCGCGGATGATGGCGGTGAGGAAACGAAACAAGTGCGGCGTCGCCGTAAAAATTTCGCGTTCGCCGTGTGCCAAGAACCGATCCTTTATCTTTTGGATGTCGGTCTCGAGTGCGAAAATCCTCATACTTCGATACTCTACCTCTATGCGCGCAACCAAGGCGAGTGCACTCGTCGCAACTCTATCGGCCATTCCCCTACTGCTGGCTGCCACGACGGCCTTTTCGGATGTCGCCGGCCACCGGTATGCAGCCGCCATTAGCATGCTTGCGGAGCGCGAAATCGTGCAAGGGTACTCCGACGGCACGTTCCGCCCAGACGCAGTCATCAATCGCGCCGAATTCCTGAAGATCTTGATCGACGCACGCTACCCGGACATGGCCACGCCCAAAGACCTGCAATGTTTCGAGGACCTGTTGGTGCGCCAACCGCAGTGGTACGCGCGCCCGGTGTGTTTGGGCAGGCAACTCGGCATTGTTGGCGGCTACCCAGATGGAACGTTTCAGCCGGAGAAAACCGTGAATATGGCCGAAGCCCTGAAAATCGCCATGCGAACGTTCCGCGTCGATGTGGCCGCTACAACAAAGAACATGCCGTGGTATGAACCCTACACAGTGGCCGCACGACAGCGCGACATCTTGCTGGACTTGCTCAGCACGCCGGATCACATCGTCACGCGCGGTGAAATGGCTTCCATGACGGCAGTGCTCCTGGAAGAGGCCGATGCGCTGTCCGAGCATTCCTCGTCGGCCACTGCGGCGGTCTGCGGCAACGACAAACTGGAAACCGGCGAGCAGTGCGACGATGGCAACCTGGAAAACAGCGACGGCTGCAGCCAGCTGTGCATTCTGGTACCCGAACCCGTGCGACTCTCCATTCTGCTGGTGGAAACGGAGGCCGCCGGAACGGTGACCAACGTGGCCAGAGGCAAAACGGACGTGCCGCTGCTGCGGTTCAACGCCACGACGGATCGCCAAGACGCGATTGTCACCGGGGTCGTGTTCAAGCCGTCGGTTGGATCTCTGTTGTATGCCCAACACTACAAACTGGCCATGGATCGCGACGGCGACGGTCGCTACGAAACAGTGTTGCAAGCCGAGGGCAAAGCGCAGGGCAATCGTCTGACCTTCGACACTCTAGCAGGCGGCGGCATACGCGCCTACGAGGGCATTCCGGTGCGGTTCGAAGTGCGTGCCGACATCAGCTCCACGCTCGGAACCGTTTTGCTTGGGCTGCAGTTTGCCACCGACGAGCGGGACTACATCCGCGCCACCGGCGCGACGGATGGCATCGCTTTGCAAGGAATCGAGACCGACAATTCCTGCCCGAATGACGTAAGCGTGTGCTTTATTCGCGTGCAAACACAGCCCAGTCGCGACATTACCGTGCAGGAACGCGGCAATGTGTACGTGACCGCAGACAACACGCCGGTACGCAGCCAGCAAGTGCTGGCCGGCAGCATTTCGGACCCGCTGCTGCGCTTGCGCTTCCGTGCCGACGGCGAGGATGTGGATGTGAAAAAACTGAACATCGATGGCGGCGTGAACAGCATCGATTCGCTGTTGTTGTTCCGCATTGCGCCCGGTGCAAGCATCGACACGCGCACGGCCCAGCCCTTCGCTCAGGCAACGCCCACGCAATGTTCGACGGTAAGCGTCACGCGCTTCTGTGCCAACATGTCGCTCAGCATGTTGCGCCTGGCGGCAAACCAGGAAGTCATTGTTGTGGTCGCGGCAAAAATGAAAGATGAACAGGCGGGCGCAATCAGCGGCCAGACATTCGGCCTGACACTCTCTGCCGCAACCGATGGCAACCGTGCGCTGGAAGCACGCGGCACATCGTCCTTGGCAGACTTAGCGCAGAACGACGGCAACTCGCTCTCCACCGGGGAAATTTTCGTGGGCACCGGTAGTCCGGGTGCGTCGTCGCAGTTGAACGGCCCCATGAACGATGTCGTGCTGGCAAAAATCAGCGGCGTGGAAAACGCGCTCTTGCAGAGTTCGGTGACCGGCATTCCGTCGGGCAAGACGACATTCGGCGGCTTTACAATGCACGCCTCGCCGCACAACAACACGTTCCACGGCAGCAACGATGTCCTGGTGTCGTCGATGGTGATTTCGGTCACCGCCCAGAACGTGCAGATTGATCCGGCCAGCTACCGCCTGTACAACCCGGAAAACCCAGCCGTAGGAGTTACTTGCTCGGCAAGTCAAAGCACCGGAACGTTCGCCGTCACCTGCAGCGGGATTGCGGGGAGCATGATTCAAAGCCGCATTGGGCAAGGGCAGCAGGCGAACTATTTGCTGGAAGCGAATATCTTGAACACCGAACTCTCGCCCGGCGCCAGCCTGCTCACCAGCGAACTCTCGCCAATGGGGCAGCGCGGTCAGACCAACGCCGTGACGTGGTCCGATGAAGAGACTGCACTGTCGTGGGTGGATATCGCCGAACTTCGCGTACAATCGACACAGTATTCCAAACCCTAACCATGCCAGACGCCACCCCTCCCGCTCCAAGCAACCAGCAATCGCCGAAGACGTCCGCACCGGACACCGTGCATGCGCCCATGCCCGAATGGATGAAGATCACCATGGCCTCTGCCGGAGGCATGGCGACATCGTTCGCCGGATTTCTGGCGTTCACGCTCATGCAGTCGAGCACCGCACTGCGTGGCGAATTGATGGCCGGCGACCCGGCTGTGAATAGCCAATACCCCTCCACGTACAACGCCTTCCAGGCATCGTTGACCGGTGAAAACCCCATTATGAATGCTATGACCTCGTACATGTGGTGGACCGGTGTCATTATTGGCGGCGCACTGTTGAGCTGGTTCTTTCTGGGCTTTCTGCGCAACAAGTTCGGCTAAACGCCTTACTTGCTATTATTGCAAATACTTGTAGAGTGCGCGGGTTCTGAGCGCAGCGTTCGGGACGATCCTTGGCAGGATCGGCGGATTACCAATACCAGTTCTTTCCTCGAACACCCGGTGCATTATGAAGGGATGGGGTCACGTATTTCTGCGTTTCGCGGCGTGTGGTGCCGCACTGTGCGTGCTGGCGTACTTCGTCGTCGAGGCGCGACGCGAAGGCGAACTGCAGGCGCGCAAGCGCATCGTGCTGGAAGTGAACCTGA
Organism: uncultured Candidatus Peribacteria bacterium; assembly: GCA_964448405.1. GTDB lineage: Bacteria > Patescibacteriota > Gracilibacteria > Peribacterales > Peribacteraceae > DAORHV01. The sequence goes on from CAYUVW010000008.1 coordinate 57,478, forward strand.
TGGCCCACGGTTGGGCCCCCGACAACAAAGACCTGCCCCGCAACTACGAGTTGCGGTACGTCACGCGCATCCACGCCAGCAAGCAGCGCGTGCCGAACCAACACACCGTCACCCTGCTCTACAAGCCGCTGTGGGGCGAACAGGTGCGCGACACCGCGTTCAACAACGACGAAGCCCGTGTGTGGACGGACGGCGTACCGCGGTACGTCATCCACACCGTCCGGATGAACTCCGAACGCGCGATCCTCGGCATCGGCGGGGACGTGACGCAGCAAGACGTCGAGGCCATGATTCCAGGCGTGCTGGATCTGTGTCTCGACGTCGGGATCGACGCCAGCGATGGCGCGGTCCGCAAGGACGAAAACAACAAGCAGTACTGGTTCATCGACCTGATCAAGTAAGTCCATTCACCGCCGAACCTGCCAAGTCGCCCCTGCACACCCGTGTGGGGGTTCGACCTGCACAACTTTCGGAGTCGTCCGGGGTGTAGAGCCTTGCTTTTTTTTGAATTTCCTTTATAATGTTTGCCGACAAAATAACCCACACATCACACCCATGACGACAAAAAATCACTTCGAGCTGCCGAATCCGATGCATATGCTTCTGGCATGCTTGGGAATTTGGTCCGTCATGGCCATGCTCATTACCGTGCTCATTTGGCAACCATGGCCGACCGGCAATAGCAAAACGCGCCGCATGGGAAAGCGCAGCCGCCCCGCAGTGATGATGCACTCCGCTACGCCCGATCCTGGCGTGCCAGCAACGCAGCTCCCCGAACCCCAGCGTCGTCTAGAACCCCAACCGTAAGCTTTGGAAGCAGGGTGCCGGGCAGCGTCCAGCGCTGCAGTTGCTCTACTACCTTGGGCAAATGCGGCTTCAATGCGCGACCGGCGCTGCCACCGAAGACAATGACCGACGGATCGATTGCATGCGCAAGGTTGGCGCTCAGCCAGGCGACTTCCTCGAAGATATGCGGTTGCATGAATCCGCACACCGCACCGTTTAAGTAATCCTGCGGAGTTTGGGCCGCCTCGCAACGCTTGCCCATGGCGGTTCCGGAAAGGAACTGCTCCACTTCGCCGCGCATGTCGCTTGTGGGATACGGCGGCTGTCCGGGCTTGAGCAACATATGACCGAACTCTCCGGCGCATCCGTGGGCGCCACGGAAGAGGTGCCCGTCGACCACGATGCCGCCGCCAACACCCGTACCGAGCGTCACTCCGACCACGATGCGCTCCCCTTTGCCGGCACCGGCGACTGCTTCGGCGTAGGCAAAGCACTGACTGTCGTTTTCCACGCTGACCGGCAAACCGGTGTGCTCAGCGAAAAAGGCACGCAGATTCTGCCCTTCGGCCCCCGGCACATTCGGCATTTTGAGCACGAGTCCGGTGGAGGAATCCACCAATCCCGGCACGCCGATGCCAATGGCGACTGTATCCGGCGTACGCAACAACAAGAGCTCCTGCAACAATCGCTGACGTACGTCTTCGAATCCTTTGTCGGCATCTGTAGGAATGACCACCAGCTCTCGACGAATCATGTCGGGCAGCTCGTAGCGTGCCAGCGCCGTCTTGGTGCCACCGAAGTCAATGCCGATGATAGAGGCTGAAGACATCCGATCAGAGCGTAAGGACGGCAAGAATCAGTCTGGCAGAAATTTCAAATTTCAAAATCCAAATCCTCAAACTCTCAATTCATATTGGGATTTGCTGGTTTTGCATTTGGGTTTTCGCTTCGTAACGTACGTTCGCGGCGGCGGACGATCTCGTGTCGCTTGGCCGTGTACTGCAGCAGCGTGTCGATGTAGACCGCATGACTCCATGTGAGCGGAGCCACCGACAACGGCGCACCGGTGAACGGGTTCATTTGTTCGGCGAACATGCCGGACGGCGAAGCGCGTTCTTTTGCCCACTGCAGCGTCTTCAGCGGCTCGTTCAGCTCATCGAGTTCCTTGGCAATCGCAATCTGGTGCTGGGCAAGCCACAGCGTGGTGATGATCCACGGATTTCCCGGTACGTCGGCGGTCGGGTGTGCGGTAGCCTGGTAGACGTCGTGGGTGTAGCGCGCAATGCCGCCGATGCCGGTTTTCACCGTAAGCTTCTCCTTCAAGCGGCGCATGGTCGACAGAATGCGCGGGTCATCCGGCGGCAGAATGTCAAACTGCCACAACAGCGCAATGCTGGCATCCGGCGTGGTATCGCGCTCGATGGTCTGCCCGTTCTCGCGGACGATTTTCTTCAAAAAGCATTCGGTCTCTGCGTCGTACAGATGCACCAGCATCAACTCGGTTATTTGATCGGCTCCTTCGCCGAACATCTGCGCGTG
>CAYUVW010000009.1:0-14547 GCA_964448405.1 uncultured Candidatus Peribacteria bacterium
AGACCGCCTGGCCCCCTCCGTGGCGCGCGCCCTCCTGGTGGCTTGAGCACTCGCTTAGAGCCTGCTTGAGCCCGCGAGTGGGGACGAGCGGGCGAGCCTGCCTGCCGGCAGGCAGGTTCATGTTTGCAGTGCCCCGCTGAGCGAGCAAGAACCGCAGAATTCTTTCACCAGCGGCCGATTTTCTCCACTTTTTTCTAAAAAAAGTGGAAGGAAGAAACCAGCCAAATTTTTGGCAACATCAGCCTCAGCTTCTACCGCGTCAACGACCCATGTACGAAAAAATCATCCCTACTGCTTTCTCTATCCAACTTGTACCCGATTCCCAGCAACAGCGTGCGCAAACGCTCACGGTATTCCGGCCGCGCATTGTGTTCCACGGTGATCGTGAGGATTCGATAGACGTCGAATGGGAAGGTTTCCAGAATCGCCGCTTCAGACCCTTCGGTGTCGAGGCTGAGGTAATCGATGACCTGTGGAGCATGGTGTTCGCGCAGAATGCTTTCCAGCGTACGGGTATGCCGGGGCACCGGTTTTGCGTCATCCAACTGCATGTAGTGAGCCAATTGCTCATCGTGACCCGCGGGAAAGTACCCCACGATGCCGTTGTATAAACCTGCGCCCTGCAGGAAATCCGTTTCGCGCTCAGTGCCGTCGACGCAGGCATCTGCACACGTGCAACGTCGCGCTGCTTTCAGCTTTGTGAAGGTCGAAGGATCGGCTTCTATGCATATGCCATTCCAGTTGTGCGAACGCTCCAGGAGCAATGTGTCACTGCCGGTGATTCCATCGTACGCACCCAGGTCGACAAAGAAGCCGCCTTGTTTGCCGTTCAATACTCGTAGCACCCATCTATCTTGGCCGTGCATGGCATAGCCGCCGCGCAGTCTTGCAAGCGCAAACATTAAAGCATTCTTCAGCGTTGAACCCCAGCGGTGTAACACGCGCATGTCCGTATTCTACAAACAAGCAAACGATGCACAACGTCAGCTGTTTTTGTGGTATACTAAGAAGAAATGGCGACCCTTCACGCAATCCACGAGAAAGGACTGAGTTCCGCAGAAGCGCAGCAGTTGCAGCAGCGTTTCGGGCGGAATGTGCTTCCCGACAGTCGCAAGAGTGCGCTGCAGATTTTTCTGCGCCAATTCAAGAGCGCGATTGTCATTCTGTTGTTGTTATCGGCCATTATTTCTTGGGAGGTAGGCGACATTCGCGGAACAATCGTCATTTCGCTCATCATTCTGGTGAACACCATTCTCGGCTTCATGCAGGAGTTTCGTGCCGAGCAAAAACTGTACGACATCGGCAATTTGGTCCAGCCGACCGCAACCGTAAAACGCGACGGCATCTACCAGGATATTCCGCGTGAAGACGTGGTCGTTGGAGACCTTATTCAGCTGACAGCCGGAGCCATTGCGCCGGCCGATATTGAGCTCAAGTTTGCCGAAGGCCTCATGATGGACGAGTCCTCGATAAGCGGTGAGAGTTTACCGGTGGAAAAATCCATGGAGAAAGACAAGAAGGTTGAAATGGGCACCGTGGTGTCCCGTGGTATGGGCGAAGGCATTGTGACCGCTATCGGCAAACAGGCAGCTCTCGGAGAAATCATCAACCTTGCCGAGACCGGTCGTCCGACCAATTTCGAGAAAGAAATCCGTAAGTTGAGCGAAATGTGCATCGGCATCATTGTTTTTGTTGCACTGCTGCTGTTCATTGTAAAACTGGCTGTGAACCCGAGCAGTGCGCTGAACATCGATTTCGTCATCTTTATCTTGGCAATCAGCATCGGAATTTTGCCCGAGACATTGCCGCTCATCGCAACCGTTGCGTTGAGTGCCGGTGCAATGAAGTTGGCAAAAATGGGTGTGGTTGTCCGCAATTTGTCGGCTATCCGCGATTTCGGCTCCATGACCGTACTGTGTTCGGATAAAACCGGAACACTGACGGAAAACCAGCTGAAGGCATCTGAGCGCTTGATTTGTGATGAGGCGGCATTTGCCGATGTACTGGCGGTTGCGCACGGTATTCATGGACAGATTGTCGACCCGTTCCAGGAGGCGCTGCGAGGATTGGATGCTCCGCATACGCTGGGTGCAGTCTCGCTGTTGCACGCCATCCCGTTCGATGCCGCTCGACGCAGTGCGAGCTTCATCGTGAAGCTTACGCCGGATGCGGCGCAGCATAACGGCGACGCTCAGAACCGTGCGCATTTTCAGAAACTGTTGCCGCGTGCCCTTACGGTGACGCAGGGGGCGTACGAAGTCATGACCGGCGATCTCCCCGACGAAAGTCGTCGTGCGGAAATCCTGAAATGGATTACCGATCGCGAGGCCAAGGGTCAGCGCATTTTGGCGTTCGCCGTCGCCGAAGGCAGTCGCACACGCATTGCGGCAGTCATCTCGTTTGTCGATCCGGTGCGTCAGTCGGCCTGGAAAGCACTCGATCATGCCCGCAAGCTTGGGGTGACGGTGAAGATTATTTCCGGTGACAGCGAATTGGTGAGCGCGTCGGTGGCTCGGCAACTGCGGCTCATTGAGCGTGATGATCAGGTGATCAACGGATTTGAATGGGCGAAGCTGTCCCAGGAAGAGAAGCGCGAGCGCATTAAGATCATCACCGTCTTCGGCCGCTTCCTGCCGATTCAGAAATACGAGGTCATCAAACTCCTGCAGGATGCTGGCGAAGTGGTGGGCTACATTGGCGATGGAGTGAACGATGCGCCAAGTCTGAAGCTGGCAGACGTCGGCATTTCGGTTAGCAATGGCACCGACATCGCCAAGAACTCCTCGGACATTATTTTGTTGCAGCGCGGACTCGGCGTCATTGTCGGCGGCGTGCACGAGGGGCGTGCGGTGTTCGAAAACGTTTCCAAATACCTGCGCCTCACCCTTACGGAGAACCTGGGCAACTTCTTATCCATTTCGGCATTGTCGTTGTTCATTCCGTACTTGCCGATGTTGCCGATCCAGATTCTTGTCACCAACCTCATTACGGACTTCCCGCACCTTGCCATCGCCACCGACAGTATCGATCCGAAAGCCGTCGGTCGCCCGAAGCGCCTGCAATTTAAGTCGCTGCTGCGATTCATGCTGTTTCTGAGCTTTATCAGTTCGGCAGCCGACCTCACGTACTTCCACTTCTTCAAGCAGATGCCTGCCGGAACGGTACAAACGGGTTGGTTCATGTTCTCGACGCTGGCGGAAATCGCCACCATTTACAGCGTGCGCAGCCGCGGTTTCTTCTTCCAGTCCAGCCGCCCGTCCAATTTCCTTGTACTCGCATCCAGCGCGGTGGTTGTCACAATCTTTACGGCTGTGTATTTCCCGCCGCTTGCTGCGCTACTGAAACTCACGCCGTTGCCATTGCACATGACTGCGACCATTCTCGGCATCGTCCTGTGCTACCTCTTGTCGTTCGACATCATTAAAACGACGGTGTATCGCATTTGGCCGAAGAGCTATTAGTTCACCGGAGACGTCAGTTGGCGCTTCTTTGCCGTGACGCAATTACGAATCAGGCTGGCGACCGTGAGCGGCCCCACTCCTCCCGGAACGGGCGTAATCGCCGAAGCGACATCGTGCAGATTGGCAAAATCAGCATCGCCGCACAGTTTGCCGTCCTTACCGCGACTGACGCCGATGTCGATGATGACGGCGCCCGGCTTCACCATGTCTTTGGTCACCATGTTCGGTGAGCCCACCGCACAGCAGAGAATGTCAGCCTGGCGAGTAATGGCGCCGATGTCGGCGGTCTTGCTGTGGCAGACGGTCACGGTGGCGTTGCGGTTCAGCAGCATGACGGCCAGCGGTTTGCCGACGATGTTGCTGCGGCCGATGACGACGGCATGCTTGCCGGCGATTTCGATGTTGTAGAACTTGAGCATCTCGATGACGCCGGCAGGCGTGGCGGGAGGCAGATGTTCGAATTCGGTCGAGAGGAACATTTTGCCCAGGTTGTACGCGCCGAAGCCGTCTACGTCTTTCTTGGGATCGATTGCACGGATGATCTCCGGGACGAATGCGTTCAGGTGTTTGGGCAGCGGCAACTGCACGATGAAGCCGGTGACGTCCGGGTCGCCGTTCAGCAAATGCACGGTGTTCATCAGATCCTTGAGCTGGATGTCCTCGGGCAAGTGCAGGTGATCATGACGCATGCCGACCGCCTCGCAGCTTTTCATCTTCTGCTTGATGTAACTCGAGCTGGCCGGGTCTTCACCGACTTGCACCACCACGAGCTTGGGGTTGAGTTTCTTCACGTCGGCCTTCAGTGCTTCGAGCATGTGTTCGGCGACGGGTTTGCCGTAGAGGATTGTGGCGGGCATGGGGGGATGATACAGCGCTGAGCCTGATGTCGCGAAGATCTTTTCAAAAAGGACGCCGGAGACGCCTGGGAAACCGGAGATGGAAGCTCTAAGCAGGCAATCCCCGGACTCTCCGGCGTCCCAGGCGTCCGTTCGTGATCACAATGAAGGCCTGCCCAAAACGATGTACAGCAGGGCCAAAATCACCGGCTGATGCACCATGTACAACAACAGCGAATGCCTTCCGGGCAGCGCGAGGAGTTTGCCAACGCGCATCAGTTGCAGTCCGTCGAAGAAGCGCCGGAGAGGGGACTCAGGCCGCGAGAGGGGAGTGGGTCGTACGTAGAGCAAGTGCCCCAGCGCCGCGCCGACGAGTACAGCGCCGAACCACGGCAGCAACGGGAAGTAATCGACGGTCGCAAAATCCGCGCGAAAGAGTCCGATTGGTAGCCAGATCGACGATACGTCATGCGGAGTGGAGGTCCACGCGTAGGTCGCAAAAAACGGTGTGGCCAGCAGCAGATTCCATCCACCAAGCCTTAGGCAGAATGGAAGCAGGAGCAGGCTGGTGCCGATAAGATGCAAAATTCCGAAGCGCACGAACGTGGAAGGGTCGACGATCACGGTCGCCAGCGATACCAGCATGCCGCAAGACAGAACCCATAGTCCGCGCCGCAGAAAACGCTGCAGAACGGCGTATTCATCAACTTTTCGTGCCAGCATCCCTTTGCGCAGCAGAGCCGCACTCACGCCCACGAGTACCAGGAAGAGCGTGGCGGTGATGCGTGCCAGCAACTTCCAGCCGCCCGAGAACGGGTCGATGTTCCAGTCGTAAAACCACGAGAGATCAAATGCGACGTGATACGCAATCATCAGCAGGATTGCCGCTGTTCGCAGTACATCTACTTCCGCGTAGCGATTGAGTGAACGCACGGCGTTCTACGAGACGGTGCGGGCGTACAGCGAAATTTGGTGCAGGTGGCTGAAGATTTCACGAATGCCGCCGAACACGCTTGTTTCGTGGTACGAAATGCCCTTGGACTTGCAGAAGTCACGAACGATTTTCTGCGCACGGCCGAACTTGTTGCGCGGCATGTATGGGAACAAGTGGTGTTCGATTTGGTAATTCAGTCCGCCGTAGATGAAGTCGGTGACCAAGCTGCCGCGCATGTTGCGCGAGGTAAGCACCTGCTCACGCAGGAAATCCACCTTGTCGCCAGCATTGAACGTCGGCATGCCTTTGTGGTTCGGGGCGAAGATCATGCCCAAGTACACGCCGAAGAGAATCTGGTGCACCAAAATGAAGGCAATGGCCGGCCAGAAGGACAACATGCCGAAGACCAAACCGAAATACAGTAGGTAGTGCCCGAAGTACGTAATGCTATCCAACCACACTTGTTTGAACGGGTTACTGAGAATGTGCTTCAGGCCGGTCAATTTAATCGACAGTGCCGGGAATGGCAGAATCAAAATGGGAAACAACCAAGCCTGGCGCTTAATGACGAAGCGTTCCAACTTGCTGGTTTTTTCGTGCACCTGGTGCTCGTCGAAGGCGATCATGGGGTATTCCAAGTCCGGATCTTCGTCGTGGCGGTTGGGGTGCGCATGGTGGTTGTTGTGCTTGAACATCCAGCTGGTTGCGCTCATGCCGACCAGGAACGTTCCAGGGTAGAGCACCATGTCGTTCAGCCAGGTGCGGTCGAAGATTTGCCGATGTCCGGCGTCGTGGCCGAGCAGCCCGATTTGGCCGTAGGCGAATGCCAGATAGACGGCGTCCAGCAACACCAGCCAAATGTTGTCTCGCACGAAGTACAGAATGACGAATCCGCTGCACCAGAACACGAACGTGCTGATGATTTTCCAGGTGTAGTACACGGGGCTGCGCTTCAGCAATCCGTTCTCACGAACGAGCTTCAGCAGCTCCGTAAAATCCTGGGGGTTGTACAGAATCGCGGTTGGCGTTTGCATAGTGGCGACAGTGTAACCGCTGAGGGCGATTCGACAAGTGTACTATCCCTGTTTCATGGCCAAATCCGCGATCATTTTCGTTGCCGTTCCAATTGCCAGACTGGTGTCCACGACATGCGCGGAAGCATTCGACTTGGTGGCCTGTTCGTAGAGCGAATACACCGTTCGCTGAAATTGCTCCTTCTCAAACACATCGGTTTCACTGCGGTTGCCCAGTCGTTGCAAGCACGTCTCGATTCCCGGCAACGCCACAATAAGCACATCTGGTTTTGGGAACGGCTCGTTGATCCTGCTCAGCCACTTCGGATCCAATCCCAAGGCCTCGCCGTAGACAAGTGTGGACATTGCATAACGGTCGCAAATCACCGTCTTTCCAGCGGCGAGTGCCGGTCGGATTTCCAGGTCGATATGCGCGGCACGGTCGGCACAAAACAGGAGTTGCAGCGCGGCAGCCGACGGAATGCTTTTCTGTGCGAGTTGCTCGCGAATGAACTTGCCGATAATGCGGTCGGTCGGCTCTGCCGTAAGCAGTACATCGTGTCCGTTGTTGTTCAAGGTATCCGCCAGCAACTTGCTGTGGGTGGTGGTTCCGGCCCCGTCGGGGCCTTCGATCACAATGAAGCGTCCGGGCATGCGAAGAGTCTACAGTCGTTCGGCGATTTGATCTACGCGCTGAGTAGTTTCCGTCCCTTTTTGTCCGAGCGACAAAAAGGAACCAAAAAGCGCGTGTGCGCTGAGCGCCCACGGCCGCTGCGGCGGCCAGACCGCAGACCCCCGCGCGCAGCGCACGCCACCCCTTTGGTGGTATGAGAACTCGTTTTGAGATTTTTCCCGCTCACGTCTTCTCAGGGCCCGTAGTACGGCAGAACGCCCGGCCATTTCAAAGAGCTGAGCGGTTACGCAAAAGAAGCAGCCAGACGACAACGTCCATTCGGTTACGCAGGGAGGGTAAGGGAGGTTCGGAGGGCCTAGGGGACCGCGGAGGTCCCCTGGTCCTCCGAGAGAGAATCCTTGGCAGCTTCCAGGACGGACTGAGAATAGTATTTTAGGTCGGACGCAATTCACTACATCCGCTGAATCAAGTCATTCAGCGTATTGGTCATACTCTTAATCAGCAGCTTGGGCGGCATTTCGTTCACCGAGTACACGGTGCTGGCTTTTTCTTTGCCTTCGGCAATACCGATGACGATGAAGCCCGGTACACCGAGGCCCTTCAGAAACTGATTGCACTGTTCTTGGATGTTCTTCATGTCCATGGAGACGAGGGGAATGCAGCGAGTATAGCCGATGAATGAATGCTGAAATGCTTGATAAACCTGACATATGGCGCGATGTCCGAATGGCACGCTTGCTTGTCTTGCCGAGGTGGTCGGAACTGACTAGCCTGGTTACTCGCCATGGCGTATTCCAACCTGGAAAAACTCATCGGCTTGATGGCCGGAACCGAAGACCCGGATCATCCGGAGAATGCCGCTCTCGTCGCGGAACTTGGCGACCCGGCTTCGACTGCAAACCGATTGCGTGATCATATCCAGCTGCAGACCGAACTCTTGCTTGCCGAGCCGCCGGACGAGTTGAAATTCGACGTGGAACATGGACTGGCTGAGGCTGTCACGAGCACGCGCCGTCACATGGGTCGAGCGGTGCCGGAGTTGGGTCACACGCCGCGTGCCAGTGCGGATGACGTGGGTGCCGTGGTCGCAGCGTTGCGTATACCGCCCGATGCACTTCGTACAAAAGCAGCCCGCGACAGTGCGGTGCGCGCCAGTATCGTGAATATCTTGGCTCAGAATCCTGAATCGCGTATTGCCGACGAAGCTCAGTTCAATGCCGCGGTCGGCGATTGGATGAGCTCGCACGTGAAAAGCGTGGATATGCTGCTGCGCCGCAAATAGCAATACTCCCGAAGATGCTCCTCATCCCCAGCCCTTCTTCACTGCGGCGGAGAAGGGAGCACAACGTGCATTGCTCCTCAATTTCAATCCCCCTCTCCATCGCAATGGAGAGGGGTTAGGCCTGCCTGCCGGCAGGCAGGGGTGAGGACCGTTTTGGCAAAACTTTCTCAGGTTGTACGGAAATAGAGGAAAAGCCTGAGTTTGCGGATGGTGTTCAGGTAGTTCGACTCTTCCGTCCCTTTTTGTCCGAGCGACAAAAAGGAACCAAAAAACGCGTGCGCGCCAGCTCCCACGCACGCCTCGCTTAGGCTCGGCGGCAGACCACCTGGCCCCCTCCGTGGCGCGCGCCCTCCTGGTGGCCTGAAAAATCACTCTTTGTTTCCCGCTCACGTCGTCTCAGGGCCCGTAGTACGGCAGAATGCTCGGCCATTACAAACAGCTGATTCCTCACGCATAAGAAGCTGCCAGACGATAACGTCCATTCGGTTAAGCATGGAGGGTAAGGGAGGTTCGGAGGGCCAAGGGAACCGTGCTAGGTTCCCTGGTCCTCCGAGGCAGAATCCTCGGCAGCATCAACGATGGGCTTTGGAAAAGCGGAACAAAAAAGAGCCCCCACTCGGAGGCTCTCTTTTTACTTTGCGATTAGAAATCGCCCATTCCCCCCATGCCTCCCATTCCTCCACCCGGCATTGCCGGTGCGGCGGATTCCTTCTTGGGAGCATCGACGATGCCGACTTCCACGGTCAGGAACATGGCGGCTACGGAGGCTGCGTTCTGGAGCGCGGAGCGGGTCACCTTCTTGGGGTCGATGACTCCGGCTGCGACCAGGTCTTCCATTTTGCGGGTGACGACGTTGTAGCCCATCTTGCTGTCCTTGGACTGCTTCACCTGCTCGACGATTACGGAGCCGTCCAGACCGGCGTTACCGGCGATGTTGCGGGCTGGGTAGGCCAACGCGCGCTTCACGATGTCGATACCGATCTGCTCGTCGTCGTTGGTGCCCTTCAGCTTCTCCAGGCTCTTCAGACAGTGAATGAGTGCTGCTCCGCCTCCGGCAACAATGCCTTCTTCGGATGCGGCGCGGGTGGCGGACAAGGCGTCCTCCACGCGGTGCTGCAACTCCTTCTGCTCGACCTCGGTGGCTGCGCCGACCTTGATGACGGCGACACCGCCGCTCATCTTGGCCATGCGCTCGGCCAGCTTCTCGCGGTCGAAGTCGCTCTTGGTGTTCTCGATTTCACTCTTGATCTGGGACACGCGGGCGGCGATTTCCTTCTTGTCGCCGGCACCGTCCACAATGAGCGTGTTGTCCTTGGAGATCACAACCTTGGCGGCCTGGCCCAGGTCTTCCAACTTGGTGTTCTCCAGCTTCAGGCCGACCTCCTCGGAGATCACACGGCCGCCGGTGAGCACTGCGATGTCCTTCAGCATTTCCTTGCGGCGGTCGCCGAAGGCCGGAGCCTTCACGGCAACAGCCGAGAACGTTCCGCGCAGCTTGTTGAGCACCAGGGTCGGGAGAGCGTCGCCTTCAATGTTCTCGGCGATGATCACCAGTTCCTTCTTGCCCTTCTGAGCAAGTGCCTCGAGCACCGGCAGGATTTCCTGAATGCTGGAGATTTTCTTGTCGGTAATCAGGATGTGCGCGTTGTTGAACACGGCTTCCATGCGGGCCGGATCGGTCACGAAGTAGGCCGAGATGTAGCCGGAATCGAACTGCATGCCTTCCACGTATTCCTTCTCCATGCCCATGGTCTGGCCTGCTTCCACGGTAACCACACCGTTGGCGCCCACTTCGTCCATGACATCGGCGATGATGTTTCCGACGTTGGCGTCCTGGGCCGAAATGGTGGCGACTGCGGCGAACTCCTCCTTGGTGGAGATGTTCTTCTTCTGCTTATCCAGCTCTTCGACCACGGTCTCGACGGCCTTCATGATGCCGGTCTTCATCGCAATGGCGTTGGCGCCGGCGGTGAGGAACTTCAGTCCTTCGGTAATCATGCCTTCGGCCAACACGGTGGCCGTGGTGGTGCCGTCACCGGCAGCGTCATTCGTCTTGGTTGCGGCTTCCTTCACCAGCTGGGCGCCCATGTTCTCCCAGGCGTCCTCAAGCTCAATCTCCTTGGCAACGGTCACGCCGTCTTTGGTGACGGTCGGGCCGCCGTAGCTTTTGGCGATGAGGGCGTTGCGGCCGTTGGGACCCATGGTGACGCGCACGGCGTCAGCCAATTTGCGGATACCCTTAATGATCTTGTGGCGGGCGTCGTCGCCGAAGCTCAGTTGTTTTGCAGACATGGTTCGTAAGGTAAAAAGAAATAGGGAAGGGGAGTGGTTGGCTTATTTCACAATGCCCAGCACGGAGTCGAGGTGGAGGACTTTCACTTCCACGTCTTTGCCGTCCTTGGTCTTCAGCTTCAGGTCGTCGCCGGCGTAGCGGCCGAACAGGACCTTGTCGCCGATCTTCAGCATGGTGCTTGGGTCGGGACTCATGACGCCGTGGTCATTCATAATGCCGCCTTTACCCATGGCGATAATGACGCCTTCCTGGGGTTTTTCCTTGGATGAACTCTCGGCAATGACGATGCCGGAAGCCGATACCTGCTCTTTCTCGAGCGGCATGATCAGAACGCGGTCGCCGAGCGGCTGGATGGTGACGGCGAGCTGTGGAACGGATACGGAATCTTTAGCCATAAAAAACGAGAGGAAATAAGTAGGAAAAAACTGATTAGCACTCTCAAGTTTAGAGTGCTAGCACTATGACGTCAAGAGTGCCAATAGGCATCTGAATGTAGTAAATACGCAATAATTATTGTATAATGATACTGAATGACAAACACCAACACACGGAGGAAGAGCGTTGATCATGATCGCATCGGCAGAATCTGCCTTACGATCGAGCACCACGCCGACCAACTTGCCGCCAAGCATGGCGACAGAATTCGCGAGCTTCTCGAGGCAGGTGCGACGTTGGATGAAGTCGCCGAGCAGCTTATTCCGGCGCAAGTCGAACGCGATGTCGCATTATCGCGCAGCATCATTGCCGCCGCCGCTCGCGCCGTCTTTGCCGGAAACGAAGCGCGCTTGAACGAACTGATGCGACACCATGCGAAAGCCGACGCCGCAGAATCGTCCGATGCGCTCGCACGCCGCGTAGATGCGCCGCTTCAGGAAATCGACTGGGACCTTGTCGAGCCCGAGCTTATTCATATCTTGCCGGACAACTTGTACCCGCGTGGGCACCAGAAAGCCGGCTTGCCCATGCTGCCGCAAATCGTGGACGCGCTGAATGCATTGTTTCCGAATCAGCCCATTATCACCGAAGCAAACGTCGCTCAACGACTGCGGTCCATGAGTCGGCGCGAATCGGCCATGCTCGAAGGCAGCCGCGCGTAATCAGGGGTGTTTCGCCAAATCCAGTGCGGGTTCCGGTGCGACCGGTTGCAGTGCAATGTCTTCCGTTCCGCTCATGGATTCCAGGCTGAACGGTGTTTTGGAGCGGAAGGGGAGTGACAGTTTGGAGACCCCCGGCTCCGTTGCCGTGCTCCGAGAGTGCAATGCCTGCTGTCGTTGATTGCGCTGGTCTTCCAAGACCATGCCAAGTCCATTGTCGATATCGGTAGTTTTCACGCGTGCGATAAACCCGGCTGCCGATGCCCGTAGAACATCTTCGCCGTCTTCTTCCACAATCACAAAACCGAAACCGCACCCATCGGGCTTGCACACGGTTTCATTCACCGCCTTGGACAATGTTCCGGAGTCCGCCAAGTGAAACTCATGCCGACATCCTTGCTTGTCGCGTACGACCAGGCGCACGCAGTGTTGCTTGTCGATTTTCAATGCAATCGCATGCACACCCAGCGACAACTCGCGTTGTTGCAGTATCTTCAGCAAGTTCGCGCCGCGTACCTCGGGAATGGTCAGCGGTACCGGCTGTTCGCGGGATGCATGCAATACCGCGTCGGTCTTTTGCTCGCTGCCGTGTTCTGGGCGCCACTGCAGGTACAGCAGACCCACGACGGCTGCCAATGCCGCAGTGCTGATGCCGGCAATGCGTGTCTTACGCGAAGAGAGCCAGCCGGTGCGTTCGTGCAAAGCGGGGGCCGGAGTCTGCTGGGCGTCATGGCCAGACGGAGCAGTAGTCACTGGGTCGCCGTCGGCGATGGGCGTTTTCCGTATTCTCGCAGTGTAGGCGGGACGATGTGCTTGTCAAAGAATGAGCGCTTCAGTACAGTTTTGCCCGCGATTGACCTGCTCATTCAACGACTTGCCCAGATGGCGGAATTGGTAGACGCGCACGCTTCAGGAGCGTGTATCCTCACGGATGTGGAGGTTCGAGTCCTCTTCTGGGCACCATAGACTCGGTTTTTGTTTCTTCCCCCTGTTTCATCATGACGAAACTTCTTCCGATTGCCCTGTGTTCTGCAATTCTTTTTGCGGCTTGCCAGCCTGCGGCGAACCCCGTACTTCCTGCGAGGAACGCATCTTCATCGTCTTCGGTTTCCTCTGCCGCCAGCGCAATGATGGACAGCGGAGCTCGTCATGGCGGTGATTTGGCTTGGGATGTTGTGGCAGCATGGTCGGCCGATCTTTCCTGGTCGGTTCCGGTTGCGGGCACCAACGCCGATTCCATTTCCATCGATGCCGATCACCTCATCGAGGCAGGCAAGATGCAGGTTCGTACCAGCACTGCCGTCGTTACCGCCGTGCAGTACAATAAATACTTCGCTAAAGCACGCGGTGCTCTGGATGCAGACATGCTTGCCAAGGGTTGGAAGCACCACTTGTTGCTCGACGCCGACGGAGCAAGCGGCACGCAGTGGGGCTATGTCCACAGCGACGAAGATGGTACGCGTTTCGTGATCATCTCCGCCCAGTGCACGGATTGGCTGGCAACCGAGAAGTCCGATGAAATGCCGCCGATGTGCCAAACGTATGCCGCGAACGTAACGTTGACTGACACGCTTGTCGCAGGTGACGATATGTAAATCAGCGTTTACCTTAGCCACGAATCAGAGGCGCGCAGTGCGCCTCTTTTTTTGCGTGTGCCGCAATAATCTTTTCGCATGCAGATGTCGTGAACCGTAAAGCGCTGCCGGAAAACTGCGTCGAAACTTGCATTCTTTCTATACTCAACTGCATGCGAGAGAGGCGATTCGATGCGCGTGCGGAGTCAAAAGACTATGGAGCAACATGCTTGGCATACGCCAATGCCCTGAGGCCTGCCGTCGAAGTACCGGAAGGTACGCCGTTATTTCTGGTCGCCAATCACAAGGTGGATCATGAATTTTTTACGTTGCGTGAGGCCGACCGTCAGCCTCTTGCCGGATTGGATGTCGGCGGCAAATCGAGTCACGTGGCATTTACGGATACCGTGCGCGAAGCGGTGTTTGTATTGTTCGACCGTGCTCCTCGCGATACCGATGTCCTGCTGGTTCTGCCCGAGGCGAAGTTGCTACATTCTGCCGGCTACCGCGCATTCCATGCTCCGACACAGAGTTTTTGGCTGCACTTGCGACTGGTGCAGGAAGATATGCTGGCTGGAAAAATGGACGATGCCTGCGAATCGGCACGGCGCAGCTTGGCTCGTTTGTTCAAGCACAACGCACGTAGAGTGAAGACGGCATAGCATGCCGTCATGTATGTCCACACTGTAAAGCATTTCCGGAGAAACGGCAGAAAATAATCGTCAGCTCTTTTCTTGAACGAACCGCATGGAAAGCGAGTTCACACAGTGGCGGGTGTTCTTTTTGGTCAGCCTCTCACCTTCGAATACATGACCTAAATGACCGTTGCAGTTGGCACACTGGATTTCGATACGTGACCCGTCGGCGTCTGGCACCCGTTGTACAGCGCCAGGAATCTCTTGGTCGAAGCTCGGCCAGCCGCAGCCGGAATTGAATTTGTCGTCCGAGCGGTAGAGTTCGGCGTTGCAGCGGCGACAGATGTACGTGCCTTTCTGGAAGAAGTCGTCGTACTCGCCGGTATACGGCCTCTCCGTTCCTTTTTCTACAATGACATGTTCCTCCTCGGCGGTGAGCTTGTTGTATTCCATAGCCCGCATTCTCCGCTTTCATTGCCGCTGCAGCAATCCGTTTGGTTCGCAGAATCACTTGGTGTGCGAAGAACGCAAGCATGTACGGCGCTGGCATGGCTAAACATGCCTCAAATCGGTAGCCTTACAGCATGCGCTTTGCACTCATTCCGTTCTTGTTCTTGGTGGTCGCCTGCTCGCAAGCGGCCCCGTTGGCGGCTCCTTCCGGAACAAGTTCTTCGCAGAGCTCGATTGCAACCACCGCGCCGGTCGTACCCGTTGCATCGCCACCCGACGATTGGCGCACCTTCGTAAAGCCAAGTGATGCAACACTCAAGCGAATACTCTCTCCGTTGCAG
>CAYUVW010000009.1:14647-51598 GCA_964448405.1 uncultured Candidatus Peribacteria bacterium
CACCTTCGTAAAGCCAAGTGATGCAACACTCAAGCGAATACTCTCTCCGTTGCAGTACGACGTCACGCAGCACGAAGGCACCGAGCCACCGTTTCAGAACGAGTTTGCGGACAATCATGAAGAGGGAATTTATGTGGATATCGTCTCCGGAGAGCCGTTATTCAGCTCGCGGGAAAAATACGATTCAGGTACGGGTTGGCCCAGTTTTTGGAAGCCGCTGATTCCCGAGAACATTGTAGAGAAAACAGACAAGCTTCTCGGCTACGAACGTACGGAGGTTCGCAGTAAGCGTGGCGATTCGCATTTGGGACACGTCTTCGATGACGGCCCAAAACCCACCGGATTACGCTATTGCATGAACTCGGCAGCGTTGCGATTTGTTCCGGTCGCCGAGCTGAAGGAGCAAGGGTACGGGGAATTTGGTTCGTTGTTCGAGTAGATTCAGTGAAATCGAAAAAAGAAGCCTCAATCCTTGTTGTAAAGGCTCAAGTTGTCTGCTCTGGACAGTTTTTGCTCGATGATGTGGCCATTGAAAATAGTTTATGGTAAAATATAATATAAATATGTCAATAAACACACCCAAAGCAAGTGTGGAGAGCACTAATGACGCTCGGGCTGAGCTTGCGGCTTGGTACGACGAGCTGGAGCAGAACTTGCAGCAGCAGGAAGCTAGCGAGGATTTGCCCGCACTGGAGCGTCTGCAGGAAGATGAGGCGCAAATCATTTCCGTCATTGTTGCCATGGAGAAGGCGCTCGCCGCACCTTCGGTAGAATCCGTGAATGCAGCGGTACAGCAGTCGCAAACCGCCGTTTCAGCCGTGGTGCGCACCGAAGTAGAAGGTGCACTGCAGCCCGAAGTTGCCGCGACTGCCACTGCGGAAATTGCCGAGGAAAGCTTCGATGATCAGTGCAACAGGCTGGTTGACCAGCTGGCAGGCGCAGAGACCGTGGATGATATGACGACGGTGTTTTTAGCCACGCGTCCCGATGTGTTGTTGCAGTGGGCGACGCATGTGACGGAATGGATTCAATTCGATGTCGAGGGTTCGCTGAGTGGCGCATGGGACAAGCGCATTCAGCTGTGGATGCAAGCGCTGTCTGCTGCGAAGCACAGATTGCCGGCATTCGTGGATCACGGAGTTCTAACCGGACGGCAAGCAGGTGACGGCATTCGAGCATGTAACCAGTCTCGCGAACTTCTGCAGGCAATTTTACGCCAGCATTTTACTGCCGACGAAAAAGAAGGCCCTTCACTCGGCAGGCGCAACAAGCCGTCGGTTGTGACTGGCAACGGGGATTTCGGGACGATTCGGCCGATCAACAAAACGACTGCTCGCGGAACGTGGGTGCACGCCAAAGAGGACGACGCTGATGCGAATAGGGCAACTGCCTAACCCCATTTGTTCGAAACGGATTTCCATTCGAGGCAACCGAAAGTGCTTGAGAACTTTTGAATACAATATAGAGTGGTATTTTAGTCGGTATCACACTACTAATTGTATTTTTCGATTCGTCGCGACTGGCTGAAGTACTGTTTAGGTTGGCTGCTCTGCATTGCCTTCCGGCTCTTTCCTGGAAGATTGCCGAACGTAGAGCCGATCCTGGGTGCAATCATGCCGTTCTCCGAACAGTTCGGAGCAGTGCCGGGTGCGCTTTTCGCTGGTGCATCGATTGTTTTTTACGACGTTCTTACGGGAGCAGTAGGGGTGTGGACGCTCGTCACTGCAGGTGCCTACATGGTTGTTGCGGCGGGTGCCACGGTTTTTCTGCGCCGCAATCGCGGTGACGTTCGCGGTTATATGCTCTACGCCGTAATCGGAACCATTACTTTCGATGCACTCACCGGGCTCACGATCGGCCCCATCTTCTATGGTCAGCCTTTCGGCGAAGCGTTCGTCGGCCAAATTCCCTTCACGCTCTTGCACCTGCTTGGTAACTTGGTCTTTGCCGCAGTGCTGAGTCCTTTGTTGTACCGTTGGGTAGCGGGCAATCCGGTTCTGGAGTTTCCCTTCAGGTCGCTTACAGCCGGGGTAACGCGGTAGGGGAGTGTGAGGGAACGGCAAGTGTAAGCGGAGATCGCGATAATTGACAAAATTTAAAAATGTATTAAAATACGCTACATGCGCAAACTCCTTCACCAAGATGCTGGCACAGACACAGACCTGGGACCGTCCTCGACCATCAGTGTGCCTCGGCAGCCCGGCGTTTTGTCTGCACTGACTGCAGGCGAACGTGAAAAGGTGTTGCCCGTACTGGAGGCTGCCGCTCGCCGCGCCGACGCAGGCAACTACACCTTCACCGATCAACAGCATGCGGATACATGGGAACGCGAAGGTCAGCCGAATCGTTTCGGCATGCATCAGCCCGGCTTGGAGGCCAGGCACAGCAACGATGTCGCAGCCGCTCGCAAGGTCATGCAGAACCGCGGGCAGGGTGAGGTATTCGATTCCGCTCTCGCAGCACAACAGAGAAAATTCCTCGAGCGCCGCCGCGCCGAGACCGCAGAAGTACTCGGCGACAGTGTCTCCGACATTTTGGACTGGATGAAGTCGGCTCCAGAAGCTGCGTATCTTTCGGCTCAGGTTGACCGCGCCGCAGAATGGCTGAAGGCAAAGCGTCTTGCCGAAATCAAGCAGAAGCCGTTTTTCCAGCGCATGTCCGCTCGTATCGGTCGTGTGCGCAATTTCCTCGGAAACGACCACGGCAATGAGCATATCGATGTGGTTGCCGACGTGGTGGCGATTCTGAATGCATCCGGCCCGCGCGAAACACTGTCCGGTGCCGAGTTCATGGCCGCATTGCGCGGCAAGTATCCAGAAGCTTTTGCATCCGCAGGCGTTCCGGCGTCTGCAGTTCGGCAGCGTGCCGATCTGAACTGATTGTAGGAAAATCCCAAACACCGCATGCGTCTGACTGCGTCATGAGGTATCATCAGCTGCATGTCGCAATGGGTCCGTCGCTGGTCCGAAGCGGGATTGCTGGCGTTGCTGGCGGTCACGATGTTGTGGAAGGGCGGCAAATCATTGGAGTCCACCTGGTTATTTGCAGCTGCTGCGGCGTTCCTTGTATTGCTGCAAAGCATGTTCCTCAGGCCAGATGTCGCCGTGCCGCGTCGTTTGTGGTGGCCGGTCATGGGGCTCTTGGCGTGGACGCTGTTGTCGTTTGTCGCATCATCTACGCGCAACTACGGTTTCGATGAGCTGCTGCAGTCGGCGGCATTCTCACTGTTGTTCTGCTGGGCGATCCGCGAATATGCCGTCGCGGGAAACAATATTTTCGCTCAACGTGTTGCACGAACCATTGCATTCGTGGCGTACTTTGCGTGTGCCATTGGCGTTGTGGTGTACGTCTTGCAGCCGGTGAACCGTTTCGTCGGCAGTTTCTTCGATCACCGTTTCACCACCGATTACTGGCCGAATGCCTGGGCCCAGCTCTGCCTGTTGTCGTGGCCGCTGGTCGTGTGGACGCTGTTTTCGCCGGAAGCCGGCTGGAAACGTGAGAAGTTCACCGAGCCGAAAATCATGTTGCACTGGGTGGTGGCGGGATTTTTCATCGGGTGCTTCTTCCTGAGTTATTCGCGTGCCGGGTTCCTGGCGTTCGTCGGTCAGTTGGGATTGGCAGCTCTGTTGCTGTTCATCGCGTTCCGGTCACGCATCGAGTGGAAGAAACTCCTGGTGGCCGTGCTCACCGTGGCGTTCACCGCAATGCTGTGGTTCTCGGCCGTGAACGTGCTGCGCTCACATTTCCACCCGGTCGAATCCGTGATTAAAAAAGCCACGTTCTCATCGGCGGAAGGCGGCTCGTCGTTCTCTGAGCGTGCACAGTTCTGGCAGCAAGCCGCAGCACTTTCCGTGCAGCGTCCGCTGCTTGGTTGGGGTCCGTACAGTTTCCGTTTCGTCCAGCCTCGTCTGCAGCAATCCGTGCTTGCCACCTCCGATCACGCACATAACGTTCTGCTGAAGTTCGCCATGGAGCGCGGCTGGTTGGCAGCCCTGTTGCTGGCATGCATAGGATTCACAGTCGCAGTGCAGGGGTTCTTTTCCTGGAAACAGTGGAGCCGCCAGCACGCAAACGGTGCCCATCTGAAGTTTGCCATGTTCATAGGATTTATCGGTGTTGCCGCGCATAACATGGTCGATTTCAATTTGCAGTTCATCGGCATCCTGTTGCCACTGTGCATTGTCTCGGCGGTACTTGCGGTTCCACCGGTCTTGCGCCATTCGGCACGCCGGGCCAAATCGCAACAGATCATCGAGGGCTTGCTTGCGATTTTGGTGTTGCTCTTTGCCATGCGCGAAGGCGTGTTTCTTTTTCTCTCATCGCGCGGTCGTCATGCCGAGGCGAATGGAAACGTGATTCAGGCACTGCAGTACTATCATGCTTCGGAAGGCGCGCTGTTCACGCGCGATTTATTCCTCAGCAAGGCCGGTTTGCTGCTCGGCGAAACTGCAAAATTGTCCGACGACAAACTTGCCGAAGCCGAGGCTGCACTGCATGCGTACGCCACGGTGAATAGCGAAGACCAGCGCTTGTGGAAGTTGCGCGGTGATCTGGCCGATACCCGCGGCGAGCCGATTGAAGCAATTTCGCAGTACAAGCAGGCTGAAGCACTCGGTAAATACAACGACATCGGCATTGCGTTCCTCTTACTGCGTGCCATGGCCGGACCACAGGAAAAGGCGACGCCGGACATCGACGCCTGGCGGCCGGAGTTGGAACGCCTTATGAACGACTTCTCGTTTGCCATTGAGCAGAACGCGCACTTCATTTCGCTTTCGCGCAACGTAGAGGGCTTGGTGGAAACGGCCAAGCTCATGGCGAAGCTGTACCCCGAAGACGCAGATGCGTACGATCAACTCATTGATCACGTTCAAGCCAAGTCAGCCGTAGACCGTGCCAAATTCTCGGGGCGACCAGACGGACTCCTGTGGGGTGCGCGTCGATAACAGCTCTCTTTTACGAGAACAGGATTGTCGCCATGTTGAGAACCACTCTGCAGCGCTCGTGTTCAACCGTATCGGCAATCAGTTTCTGCTCAAGAATACTGGCGGCCTCTTGCAGGTCAGCCTTCAGTGAGTCGTATGGAGTTCGGGTATCGCATGCACCGTCGATTCTTGTGAAGAGCATCGCAATGCGCAGTCGTTCACGCAACGTGGCATCTTGAATGGGCTTCGGACCATTGAGCAGTCGCTCCGCCTCTGCAAGGTACATGGCATGAATCCTTCTTCCTGGTTCACCGCATGGCGCAGCAAGATGCGGCAGCAGAAACGCCACTATTTCTGCATCTTCCGCTGGTGATCCAGGAGTAGTCATTGAATAGTTACTATAATGAAATATTATTTTTTGTCAATGATGGTAAGATTCGTTTCGACCATCCGTCATCCGTTGTACTTTCCCCACATAGCCATGAAGTCCCACAGCGCTCTTGCACTGCTTTCCTGCACGCTCTTGCTCCTCGCCGCCTGCGGAAAAGCGCAAAACACCGTTACGGTAGAGAATCCGAGCACCGAAACAGGAGATATTCTTCAGACCGACAAAGTCGAGGTTGTTATGAACAACGGCAAGGCCATTACCGACCCTGTGCACGGGAAAGAGAAAGGATTCTGGTATGGGGCTATTGGTGGCGTCGGCGATGTGGTTTCGAGCGGCGTCGGCTATACGTATGCATTTGAGGATGGTTCGTATCTCCACACACTCAATTTGAACATCAAGGTGCTGCCGAAAGGGGAGTATTACGTTGCATGGCTCACCGAGGCTGGCAACAAGAACCCGGTGAAGATTGGTGTCATGGCTAGCTTGTTCGGAGATGCACGCCACAGCGTGCGCCTGGACACCAAGACCGACTTGGGCGCTAGAACACACATGTTGGTGACCAAAGAAACGACAAAAGACCCGTCTCAGCCTGGGACGGTCGTCTCCGAAGGTGACGTGAAACGCTACGATCGCCCACAATAAGATTCAGAAGTTCCCCTGGGTGCAAGCACCCTGGATGCAACTGGCTGGACTTCCTGACTCCCTAGGCCGGAATACTGACGGTCGGGAGGCTCATCACCATGGCGATCATTATGACGGTGATCAGCGCGACGTGCGTAAGCACGAGGGGAAGTGAAACGCGGTATTGTGTGAGTTTCACGTGATTCATTATAGAATTTGTGAAAAGAGGAGGGGCATTGTAAGGAAGGTTGTTTCGGCGTCCAGTACTATTCTTGTTACGACATTTTTACGAATCACTTGCAAGATGTTCATAATTTATGGCTTTCTCAAGCCAATGGGATGACATTGGACTTCAAGCGTATTTGAAAATATGTATACAATATTTGTTCAATAAACACATTCCTTGGAGTATGGCTATTTACGAAGAAATAGTTTGAAATAGCTTTTCAAAATTGCTGATGCCATAGAATGGTCAAGTTGTGCATTCGGTTGTTTTTGTGCGTTCGGCAGTCTGGCAACCGCGACGATTCTTCAGTATGCTCTCGGCTGATCAGTTGATCTTTGTTGAAGTCTGTCCCTTGTAGACACCCTGTCGGGGCGTAGCTCAGTTGGTAGAGCGCGTGGTTCGGGACCACGAGGCCGAAGGTTCGAGTCCTTTCGCTCCGACCATTGTCTGTCGTCATTCAGTTCTTTAGATTTCCGGTCGGTGGTTCGGGACTATGCCGAATGCCCGCAGGGCAACGAGTCCTTTCGCTCCGACCATTGCCGTCATTCCACTTCGTTTTTCTCTTTCGAGACACGCGTATGGTGAAGAATAAAGGTTTGGCGCTCGCATCGATTTTCTTCACGGTCTTTCTGGACCTGCTTGGCGTCGGTATCGTTATTCCGGTGATCGCAGTGGTTGTGTTGCAGGACGATGGCGGCCTGCTTCCTCTTGCCATGGCACACCAGTGGAAGACATTCATTCTGGGTCTGCTCATTGCTGCGTACCCGCTTGCGCAGTTCATTGGTTCGCCGATTCTGGGCGCCATTTCCGATCACGTCGGTCGTCGCAGGGTGCTTATGGTGGTATTGGCCGGCAGTTGTTTTGGGTATTGCCTCTTCGCACTGGGCATCGCCTGGAGGAGTATCCCATTGCTGTTTCTGAGCCGTGTCCTCGACGGGTTTGGCGGCGGAAGCGTCGCGGTCGCCATTTCGGCGATTGCAGACATCAGTGAAGAAGATGCCAAAGCCCGCAATTTTGGCTTGGTAGGCACGGCATTCGGCTTGGGCTTTATTTTGGGCCCGTACATTGGCGGGCGCTTGTCGGACCCCACATCGCTCAGTTGGTTCACCTATTCCACACCATTTTGGTTGGCAGCCGGTCTGTGTGCACTGAATGCGCTGTTGGTGTTCTTCTGGCTGCCGGAAACGTTGCGAACGTCGGTGCATACAAAAATCAGTCCTTGGACCGGGTTACGCAACATTCGCAAAGCTTGGGACATGCCCAACCTGCGCACCATGTTCATCGTGTCGTTCGTGCTGGCGTTCGGCTTCAACTTCTTCACCCAGTTTTTCCAGGTCTTTCTGATTGAGAAGTTTCAGTTCAGCCAGAAGCATATCGGCGACCTGTTTGCGTACATCGGGCTGTGGATTGTGCTGACGCAGGGCATTTTATTGCGACCCATTTCCAAACGCTTTAGCCCCACGACGATTTTGACGGTCTCAGCTTTGTGCTTGGCCGTTGTTCTTCCACTGCTTGTGGTGCCAGAAACACCGAATGCGTTGTTGTTCATTTTGCCGCTCATCGCTGTGTTCCAGGGCCTTATTCAACCGACATCCATTGCCATTGTCTCCAATCTTGCGCGCAAGGATTCCCAAGGGGAGGTCATGGGTATTTATCAGTCCATTCAGTCACTCGGGATTGCCATTCCGCCCATCATCGCCGGTCTAATCGTTTCCGTGCACATCAACATGCCCACGATCGTATCGGCTCTCTGCACCTTCTTGGCCTGGCTCATTTTCATTGTCTTCTTCCGCAAGGAGCACCGCGAACTGTTCGTGGAAGTGTAAGCCAAGCAATAAAAAACGGACGGCCGGAGCCGCCCGTTCTTTTCCGAGTGTCAATTACTCGGAGATCTGGGACGAGGAGGAACCGCCGCGGTTCTCCATGCGCTCCAACTTGTCGTTCATCTTTTCCATCATCTTACCTTCCTTTTTCTCCATCTTTTCCATCATCTTGGTCTGCTTCTCTTCCATCTTGGTTTGCATTTTCTCAAGGCGCTTCTCCATGTGGGCCTTGCGCTTGGCCATGCGCTCATCCAGCTGGCACTTGCGCCATGCCTTCAGAACCTTCTGGCGCTCGCCCTTGGCGACGGAAGCAAGCTTCGGAGCCTTGCCGCAACCCACGATTGCAGCCGAGCTGCTCATGGAAGACGACATTGCCGAAGAGCTAACCGACGATGCAGTGGACGAACTGACGGACGAAGCGGCAGAGGAGCTGTCGGAAGAAGTGCTCGACGAGACGGAGCTCGCGGAAGACGAAACCGATGCGGCGCTGCTGACTGCGCTGGACGAAACTGAGGATGAGGAGGACTCGGACGAAGCGCTGGATGCGCTCTGTGCCACTGCTCCGCTGACCAGGCTGAGTGCGATGGTCGAAGCCATGACTCCCTGGAGAATAAGATGCTTCTTCATGGTGTAAAAAAGGGAAAGAACAAAAAAGCCGATACAGAGTACCAGCGTCGTGCTCTTTCGTGTAGTGGGCATGCATTTGCACGAGGGTATGTCGCTGTGTTGGCGGCATACTCAAAACGGCTGTAGAGTGGCTGCATGCCTACACTATCCGTCGGAATGGCCGCTCCTGCATGGAGTACAGTCGATCAACACGGTACGCAACATTCGCTTGCCGAATATCGCGGGAAGTGGTTATTGCTGTATTTTTATCCGAAGGATGATACCCCAGGCTGCACGATTCAGGCCTGCGGCATCCGCGATGCTTTTGCGGACTTTCAGGGTGTGCTCGAAGTACTGGGTGTCAGCAAAGATTCTTCGGAAAGTCATAAGAAGTTCACGCAAAAATACCAATTGCCGTTTCCGTTACTGGTCGACACCGATGCGACACTGATCTCCGCCTATGAAGCGACGTCAGAAGGTTTTGGGAAGCGAGTGTCTTTCTTGATTGATCCGCAAGGAGTCATTCGCAATATCTATACCGGTTTCGATTGCACGGTACATGCCGGCATGGTGTTACAAGATGTTCGTGCACTGAGCGCAGCCTAGTTACCGGCTGAAGAGCTTGCTGCGCTGACCGACGAAGATTGTGTTTTCGCCAATGCCTCCAGGCCGGCGACGATTGCCGCGTGCGCCTGATCCACCTCTGTTTCGATTTGCCTGCGTGCGGCAGGGGAGAGATCGGGTGAGAAATTTTTCAAGTACTTTGTGGCCTCCGCATACCCCTGCTTGCTGGAGAGCAGCAGCCAGTAATATGCCTCGGCATAGTCCTGCGGAATGCCTTCGCCATTACCGTACATTGCGCCAAGGTTGAACTGCGCCGCTGCAAAGCCTCTATCGGATGCGTTGCGATACCATTGCGCTGCACGGGCATAATTCTGCTCTACGCCGTCGCCTGTGCGATACGCATTGGCCAAGTTGAACTGTGCCTGCGGCATACCCTGTTCGGCGGCCTTGCGGAACCACTCCACCGCCGTCTGGTGGTTCAATGTTACGCCGCTGCCGGAGACGTACAGATTTCCCAGGTTGAATTGCGCTTCGGCCAAACCTCCTTCGGCTGCTTGTTTGTAGTACATGGCGGCCTTGCCGATATCGGCCTGCACCGAAATGCCATGCTGGTAATTGTATGCCAGCGTGAATGCGGCCTTCGCTTCTTCGTTTGTGATGTTGACCGAACATGCCGCAAGCGCGACGAGTGTCAGGAGCAAGAGTGATGTTCTTTGAATCATGGACTGCAGTATACCTGATGCTCGCTCACAGGGAGCGGTGTATGCTTTCGTCGTCGAACTCATGCGAACCCACAAGTATCTTATCGGCTTCGGCATTACGGTTGGCATCATCCTGTTGGTGACGGTCACGTCACGTATGGCGTTGCAGGGCAGCCTGCTTGTCGGGCCGGATGCAGGCGACTCTTCCGCTATGTCGACTTCTTCGGTCGTCAATCTTCAGCCGCTGGGAGACCCGCTGTCGCTGAAGGCACTGACAAGCGTGACGTACATGGTTGCCGATGTATCCGTGCGGTACGCATTGTCGTCTGCCGGACGTACGTTCGATTTGCGTTTTACGGACGACGGTGAATATGTTTCACCGGGAACCAACGTGTTCAAGCGGCAGGGCATCGAGTCGGCGACATTGCATACGGATCGTGTTGCGGTCGGAGATATCGACGGTGATCGCAGGCCGGATGCGGTCCTGCCCGTGACGGTTCGCATGGCAGGGAAAACGTTTACCGACCTTGCCGTTGTTCTGAACAAAGGAGGTGACGTTGGTGAGTATTCGACGGGATATGCGTTGGGCTTGGGTAGTGAAGTACAGCGTATTGAAATCGACCCTTCCTACGGCATGCGTGTGCACTTCAGCTACATGGCACCCGGCTCATCCGTACCGGTCAGTGCGCATATGACGATTGCCGTTACCATGCCGAAACTTGAACAGCCCGCATCTTCCGCTTCGTCCTCGTTGGAATCATCGCAAGCGCTTTTCTTGCAGGAGCCCTAAACCTGTGTGATATCATCTGTCTAATTCTTCATTACACTCCATGCCCACCCTGTATCTGACGCCATTCGAAAAAAAGATCGTACGCTCAGATCTTCTGCAGGAATGGAAGTGGACGCTGAAGGACGAAACGCTGCAATCGTACGAAAGTCCGAGCGAGTTGGATGTACGCATGAAGCTCCTTGCACGCGGCAAGAATGCCGAGCTGGAAAAGTTGGTGGAGAAAATCAATGCAAAGCTGGATTTAGGCCAAGAGCTCGACAGCCTTATTCCGGAAGGGGTTTCCGACGAAGCCTTTACCATGCTGTTGTTTGGCATCGGCGCTTTGGGCATGACAGCCTTAATCGAAATCCTGGCGCACGACGCCAAGAGCCAGGATGACCTTTTCAACATGGCGGCCATAACTAGCGCCCGCCACGCCCTGCTGGAAGCAAATATGGCGCAGTCTGCAGCCAAGTAACTACTTCTCATTCTTCTCTTACCCATGGCCAAAAAATCTCGTAATCCCATCGAAGTTTTGCGCGAACAGGGTGTGGATTTGGATAAAGCAAATCTGCCACCCAAAATGAAGGCGGACTTCGAAGCCTACAAGCAAAAGCTTGCGATAGAGGATGAAGGTTTCAAGAAGGGTCTGAAGGAAGGAAAGGGGAGTCTTCCGCGCCGCGCCGCAGGTGCGCTGCTCTGGAACCCTGTGACGCGCACCGCCCTGTACGGAGGACTTGGCACATATGGAGTCCTGACTGGATTGAAGCTTGCCAATATGCAGCCGAGTTGGCTGAATGCCGGTCAAATCGACCGCGCGTCGGATGCCAGTGCGAATCTCTTGCGTAGCTGGGGTGTCGGCTCGGCGCCAAAACCGTAGTTCGTATTGTTCGCAAAATTTCGTTGCGACTGTGGTATACTCCGCCATGTCTTTTCTCCCTGCATTTCATGAAAAAGTTTTCTCCATGGATCATCGTTCTTGGTGTCGCCGTGGTACTGATCGGCTGGCTCGTAATGTCCTATAACGGCCTTGTCAGTGCCAAGGGCAATGCGGACAACCAATGGGCGCAGGTGGAAACGCAGTATCAGCGTCGATTCGATTTGATTCCGAATTTGGTGAGCACAGTGAAGGGTGCGGCAAACT
Source organism: uncultured Candidatus Peribacteria bacterium (assembly GCA_964448405.1). Taxonomy (GTDB): domain Bacteria; phylum Patescibacteriota; class Gracilibacteria; order Peribacterales; family Peribacteraceae; genus DAORHV01. Next base: position 26,415 of record CAYUVW010000009.1, read on the forward strand.
TTGAGCAGGAGACGTTCCGTGCCGTCACGGAGGCCCGCAGCGCTTGGGCACAGGCCAAAACCGTGGGCGACCGCGGCCAGGAGATTCAGGCTGCCGGCACATTCGATGGCGCCCTGTCTCGTTTGCTTGTGACGGTAGAGGCCTATCCTCAGCTTCAGGCTACGCAGGCCTTCCGCGACCTTATGACGCAGTTGGAGGGCACCGAAAACCGCATTGCCGTTGCACGCAAGGATTACAACGACGCCGTACTGAGTTACAACCTCCAGGTTCGTCGTTTTCCGGGCAATGTCGCTGCAATGATTTTCGGCTTTGCTCCCGAGAAGCCATTTGACGCTGCTCCAGGCAGTGACACTGCTCCCGCAGTGGACTTCGGCACCAGTGCCAGCGCCAACTAATCGTTCCGCGCCCATCACCGATGCGATCCGCACCTTCATCAGCGATTTGTCCCATGGCACTCGTCGCGGTGCTCTGTATTACCTGCACGCCGCTTGCGCATGCGTACGACGTTCCGCCGAACGACGGCTTTGTGACGGACGCTTCGGGTGTTGTGCCGGCGTTGCTGACACCCGAGCAAGATGCCGCACTCGAGAAGGTGATTACCGATTACCAGGCGAGCACCAGCAACCAAATTGCGGTCGTGATCGTGCGCTCGCTGAACGACGAAGCGATTGAAGAGGTGTCGCTGCAAATCGCCCGCAAATATGGAATCGGTACCGAGCAGCACGACAACGGCATTCTCCTGCTTCTTTCGTATGACGATCGAGCTGTGCGAATGGAAGTTGGCTACGGCTTAGAAGGGGCCGTACCGGATATCGTTGCGAACGGAATCATTGATATGGATATGATTCCAAAGCTTCGTGCCCGTGACTATGGCGGTGCAATTGCCGCCGCCGTCGACTCGCTGCAGAAACACATCGGCAATGAATACACCGCAGAACGTTACGCAAAGACTGCCGACGATGGCGGTGGCATCGGTGTCTATGGTTTGTTCATGGGTTTTCTTTTCTTGCAGTGGCTGTTGTCCATTTTGGCACGCACGAAGTCTTGGTGGTTGGGCGGGGTTTTCGGATTTTTCGGCGGCATAACACTCGCTATTCTTTTCGGTTGGTGGCTGTCTATACCGGTGCTCATTGTCATCGGTTTATTGCTGGATTTCGTTGTGTCGCGCAACTACCGCGCCCGCGGTCCTACCAGCTGGTGGGCCGGCGGAGGCTGGGGGCCGGGTGGTGGTGGGCGTTTTGGAGGCGGCGGTGGGGGATTCGGCGGTTTCGGTGGCGGCAGCTTTGGCGGCGGTGGCGCCACCGGTCGCTGGTGAGATTAAGAAAATTAAGGAATAAGTGCTGTCAAAACAGTGTTTCGTTGTACAAAAGAATTGCAAAAATTGTAGACTCACATTCTATGAAACTCGCATCATTGCTTTTGTCGACGGGCATGTTTTTCACGGTAGCCATCCCGACAGTTTCGGCGGCTACCATAACTACGGGAGGAGTTGGCACTCTTACTGTTAGCTCATCGGAAGCTCCTATCATCGGATCTGTACCCCAGGGCGCCTCGCGCGTGCATGTGATGACGTTGAATCTTTCCGCATCGTGCGATGCGGATATTGCAATCAGTCAGATTGATGTGCGGCACGTCGGCTTGGGAGCGGTTTCCGATATCATCGGACTGTATCTCATGAGCGATACCACACGCATTTCTCGCTCCGTTGCCTTTGACCACAGCGGAGATGCCTCGTTGCGCCTGCGCTCGTTTACACTGCCAAAATGCGGCGCAGCTAGAGTAAAGCTACTTGCGGATTTCTCTCGCGATGCCAACGTTGCGTCCGAGCATGGCGTGGAAATCACCAGCTCGGCTGGTGTGGTCTCTACTGCGAAGGAGGTCATTGTTGAACATGCAGCAAGCGACATGACGTTTGCCACTTCGCGTACCAATGGCGGCGAGCTTACGGTGAAGTTTTTATCGGCGGCCTCCAGATTGGTCCGCTACGGACGCACCGAAACGGTTGCGCGTTTGCAATTGAGTGCCGACGCCAAAAGCGGCCACATTCTGCGGTCGATAACGCTTACGAACGATGCGTCCGCGCGCGATATGGACCTCATCAATTTATCACTGCAGACCACCTCTGGAAAAATCTTGACTGTCGTCGCGCAGCGAATGAAGGGCAAACAAGTCACACTGGAGTTTCAGCCGACGTATATTCTGAATTCCAGCCAGACGGTGGTGCTGCTGCTCAAGGCCCAAATCAACGGTTCAATCACCCGGAAAATCAACTTCATTCTCGAAGAAGAATCGGACTTGGATGCCAGTCCGTACCGTAGCCGCAACTGATCACGCTTCATGTCGAGCGAACACGCTTTGGTTCCTGGTGCGGCTCGCGTATTCTGGCGACCCATGCGAACGGTGTTTGTTGCAACGGCCTGTCTACTTGTCTTGCTCGCCGGTTGTTCATCGTCATCCAAACGCGTGCCGTTGGCGCCGACGGAAGTACTGCACCGCAGCGTAGTCGCAAGCAACACGCTTGATTCCTTTTCCTATGGGCTTCATGCGCTCTTCCATTCGTCGGGGAACGGCAGTATGTCCGCCATGAGCGGGTCGTTACAACTTACGGGGTCGCTTTTACACGAGCGTACGATTGCAACCGGCATGGGTATTGCGGACGTGACATTCGGCGATATCGAGCAGCCGGTTGGTCTGCGCTTCGAGGCGGCGTATGCGGTGGTTCCACATCAGCGCCCCACCATTCGCATCGATTCCATTTCGACGATGTCCGGCTCCGTGTTCCTGGAGCGTGACGCAGGGTCTCGCTGGATTTCCTTGCCACTGGACGACGCACATTCGCCATTGGAATCCACCGCTTCCATTGATCAGCGTTGGATCGCACTGCAATCCTCAGCCATGCATGTCACCGAGGACCTTGGGCTGGTGTTGGTAGATGGGCGTGAAACGTACCACTACAGGGTTGCGCTGAATGTCGATGCGCTCGAAGCGATGTTCGGACGAGAGCAAAACAGCGATGTGCGACAAACGCTCCAAGATCATGTGCGTGGAGAGTTATGGATCGACGCCGACAGCTTCTTGCTGCGACATGCATACTGGACGCTAGACGGTCTGCAGACCCCGCGTGGGCAGACGAGTGTTTCCTTGGATATCTGGCTGTTCGATCAGAATCGAGCAAAAGCAAAAGTCACCCCACCCATGCCGAACCAGATTGAATATCCTGACGATGGTATCTTTGCCACCATTTTCTCAGGAGCGCTACTTCCCTTCCTCTCCCAGTAAGGAGCTATACTGCATACCGACGCAATGCCAGACCCAAACACTCCTCCACCGCTCGACGGTATCACGCCAACTCCAGCACCTTCACCGGTGCCGGTTGCTCCGGTTGCCTCCACCCCACCCACTGTCGCAGCTGTTGCAGCTGCCGTTCCCGGCTCGCCGGTTGCTCCGGTTGTTCCGGGCGCTCCTCCTGCCGCAAAACCCAAAAAGGGCGGCGTCAGTCCGACCGTTGTCGTCTTCGCCATCATTGCGGTTGCGTACTGTCTGCCAGGATTATTCCTCTCGGCTATTTTTCCAACGCCAGATGGCAGCCTTGCTGAAGTGAAAACTGCAGGTTACGTGGTTTATGGGCTGGGATTCATGTTCTGGCTCGGACTAGGAATGCTTGGAATCATGCGTATTGGAACCATTAAAGAGAAGCCCAAAATGCAGCGCATGGCCATGATTCGCCTGTGCGTGTTCGAAATCCCCATGCTGCTTGTGAGCGGTGTCGTCATCGGAATGATTTCCAGGCCACCGACGCTTACCCTGGACATCATTGCTCCGCTGACCGCCAGCGAACTGGTGTCGCCGCTGTCGGTGACCTTCGGCCTAGACAGTGCCAAGAAGATTTTTGATCTCGAGAAACTTAAGCCGTTGAAGTACGAATGGGATATCGGCAACGACGGACTCATCGACCAAGAAACCTTTGATCCGAAGGCGACGTTCCTCTTTGCGAAGTCCGGCATTTTCTCGGTCGTGTGCCGTGTACTCATGACCAACAACACACGCAAAGTCGTTTCGCGCCGCCTCATCATTCCCAAGGCAAGCTTCGGCGTTGAGCCGCCCTATCCGATTATCGACGAGCCGACCAGCTTCACCCTTGAGCACTTATTCCCCAAGGGTGGCGACAGCAATACGCCGAAATTAGTGAAGGCCAAGTGGGACTTTGATGGCGACGGTAACGTGGATTACGAGAGCGATAAGCTCAACGCAGCATTTACCTATCACAAATTAGGATCGGTGAATGCGTCGGTTGTCATGACGCTCAGCAATCAAACGCAACAGACGCTCCAACGCATCGTGCAAGTGGTAAAGCCTCCCGTACAACCGTTCCCCATTACGCTCGAAACAGAGCCGTCGACGTTGCTTGGCCCACCCCCGTTCGGCGTGTTGTTCGTGCTAAAAACGGCTGAGCCAATCGCCAACGTTTCCTGGAATTTCGGCGACCAGAAAAATGGCGAAGGACTGCGCGTTGCACACGTTTATAACGATGTCGGAAACTACACAGCCACCGCTATCGTTCGCTCCCAGAGCGGTGCCGTGGCGAAACTGAGTCGCGTCGTCCGCATTACCAATCCGCTGGATATTCGTGATTTGTCGTTCGAGGGCAAGCCGAGCGTGCAAGGGTTTGCGATCACGGGTGAGGTTCCGCTGACCGTGAACATCACACCCATTACGACACAGCCGCTCATTTCTTTCTCGTGGGACGCACCCGGCGCGACCGAAGTGCTGACAACCGATAAGACAATCAACGCCGTGTACCGCAAAGAGGGAAAGTATTTCCTGGACCTCATCGGTATCGATCCCGACCAAAATGTTATGCGTAAGCGCATTAGCGTGAGCGTGAACAGCGCATCCTCCAATGTGCAGTTCACCATGGATCCACCTGCGCCCACGGCACCAGCACTGGTGAAGTTCGATGCATCCGACACGTTCATTTCGGCCGGCGAGGAAATCACCGGTTTTGAGTGGGACTTCGGCGACGGCTTCACTGCTGCCGATAAAACAAAGTTTTCCGGATCCCGCATTGAGCACCTCTACGAACGGCCCGGTACGTATACCATCACCTTGAACGTTCGCACGACGGCCGGAACTGTCTATACGGGCAAGCAGCAGTTGGTGGTCCGCGCACCGCTCATCGATGCCTGCTTCATTGCCAGTCGCAAGTCCGGCAAAGCACCGCTCGGCGTTCGTTTCGACACCGGTTGTTCCACAGGCGCTTTCACAACATGGTTGTGGGACTTCGGCGACGGATCGCAGAGCAACGAACAGAACCCAACGCACGTGTTCCTGAAGACCGGCGAGTTCCGCGTGGTGCTTGTTTCCACGGACAAAGACGGCTTGCGCAGTAGCAAAGAAACCACGATCTCCGTGACGGGCGAATCCGTTGCCCCTCCGCCAGAAACCACTGAACCATCCACGCCAATCGATTCACCTCCTTCTGAACCCACCCCATGAAGCGCAATTCTCTCGTTCGACTGGTCGCATTGATCGGTGTCATTTCCATTGTTGCCGCCGCGCTCCTGCCGGCGCTCAGCGCGATTCCGTTCTAAGGACGCTCAGTAGCGAACTCGTGGCGGCCGTGAGAAACGGCCGGTCCATCCATGTTGTGTCTTCGGCTGCCAAAAATTCACCTGCTGCGGCAATCATTGCGCCATTGTCTGTGCAATATGCCAATTGCAACGGGTAGCGCAGCGCTTTGCCGTACTGCGTACACAGACGGTCGGCCATGGAGCGCAGGCGTTCATTGGCCGAAACTCCGCCGACGATGTGTACTTCCTGCACTGCTGGATACGCTTTCAGTGCGCGTTCCAACTGCGTCAGAAGGTGCGTGCAAATGGCCCGCTCATAACTGGCCGCAATGTCGGCTTTCTGCGAGGAGGTCAGATTGGAGGCGGTGTCGCGAAGCAGGTATTTCAGTGAGGTTTTCAGGCCTGAAAAACTGAAGTTATCGGATCCTGACATGGGCAAAGGGAACGCGTGCGCCCGTTCATTGCCGTCTTGTGCGAGTGCGGCCAGCTGGGGACCGCCTGGGTAACCGAGTCCGAGCAGGACGGCACCTTTGTCGAATGCCTCACCTGCGGCGTCGTCGACGGTCGTCCCCACCCGCGTGCCGGTAATGTGCGACGTTCGGTGCCAGAGGTCTGTGTGGCCGCCGGAGACGGACAGTGTAAGAATGGGGAATTGCGGGGCTTTGTCGCAACCGAGCCATGTTGAACTTAGGTGCCCCAAGGTGTGATGCACGGGGATGACCGGCAATTTCCAAAGTGCACCAAGCGTGCGTGCGGTGGTGGTGCCGACCAAAAGCGAGCCAAGCAGTCCGGGGCACGTTGTCACAGCGATTGCATCCAAGTCATTGTTGGTGAGCCCGGCGTCCTTCAATGCTTTATCGATAACCGGCAAGACGCATTCCACCTGCTTGCGAGCGGCATATTCCGGAATAACGCCGCCGGTAGACCCGAAATCGCGCTTGGAACTGGCGATGACGCAACTACGAACCTCCCGGCCGTTTTCTACGATTGCGGCAGAGGTTTCATCGCACGATGTTTCGAGTCCCAAGATACGCACGAGTGGCGGGAGAGAAGGAAAGGGCTACAATCCGTGCATAGTGTACGGCATTCCTTCATGCAGTTCTTCCCGACCCGCACAATTGCGCTCGCCATCGGCCCGCTGAGTATTCATTGGTATGGGCTTATGTACCTGCTCGGCTTTGTCATTGGTATGTGGCTGCTGCCGCGTTTGCAGAATTATCGAGGACTTTCTTTGGACGCCAAGCAGCGTGAATCGCTGGTCTTGCATGTGTTCTTCGGCGTGCTGTTCGGAGGACGACTTGGATTCGTTTTGTTCTACGGTTTGCCGTTCTTCCTACAGCACCCCATGCAGATCTTTGCCGTTTGGCAGGGCGGCATGTCGTCGCATGGCGGCTTTCTTGGGGTCATACTTCTGCTGTTGCTGTTTTGCCACAGACAAAAAATTTCGGTGCTGCATCTCGCCGATACGCTCATGGTTCCGGTGGCCATTGGCTTGGCATTGGGCAGAGTGGGGAATTACATCAACTTGGAGTTGTACGGAACGGTGACGACGTTGCCCTGGGGCATGGCCATACCCGGAGTCGAAGGGCTGCGTCATCCGACGCAGATCTATGCCGTCATGAAGGATCTGCTCATTGCGGCACTGTGTTTCCTGCATCTCAAACGTACGCATGGCATGGAGCAGGCGGCAGGAAAGACTGCAGCGCTGTTCCTTCTGCTCTACGGCATGTTGCGCTGCATTGTGGAATATTTCCGTGACCAGGCACCGTATGGGTATTTCGATGTCATCGGCATTCCTGTCAGTCGCGGCCAGTTGCTCACACTGCCGGTGATTGCGCTTGGCTTTCTCTTGTGGCTGTTTCTTTGGAGGCGCAATACGCGTGCAGATGTTTAGGACTTCTTGAGTGCTGCCAGTAACTCGCGCGCAACCAGGCGTTCGTCCCAGGGAATCAGTCCGCCTCGTGTTTGCATTGTTTGGCAGGCCCCCATTCCGCACAACACCACACTGTCGCCGGGTTTGGCCTGACTGAGCAGGAACGCGATTGCTTCCCGTCGGTCCGGAATTTTGTGACCCTCGGCCTTGGCGGTATCCACTCCGGCCCAGACTTCCTCGATGATCTTGTTTGTATCCTCGGTGACGGTTTCATCGGTTGAAACAACAACGACATCCGCCAATGCACTGCAGATGCTTCCGATCACCGGACGTTTTTCGCGCATACGGTTGCCGCACGCGCCGGTGAGCACCAAGACGCGTCCGCCGGTTTTGGTCATCGCGCGGACTGCAGAGAGCGTTTTCTCATACGCAAGCGGCGTGACCGTGAAGTCCACGAACACTGAAAATTGCTGCCCCTCGTCGATGCGTTCCAGTCGGCCTGGTACGCCCTTGAAGCCCGCTACACCCTGCGCGCAAACGCTCAGCGGAACGCCGACGGCGTGAGCACTTCCAATGGCACACAGTGCGTTTTCCAAATTGAATAATCCGGGTACATGCAGCTTCAGCGGGTACGTTTTGCCGTGCTGATCATGCATGATGGCCGAAACGGAATTCGGTCCTGCCTGGATGTCGGTCAACCAGAGTGAGACGTCGCAGCCGGAAAACGGTCCGGGTTTGCCGGTGCCGTCGTAGCCGAACGTCTTGGTGCTTGGAATGTTTTTATAGGACTCGAATGTCTGGTCGCAAACATTCAGCACTTTCGTGCCCGCACCTCCAAGCATGCGGAAGAGCAGGCCTTTATCGGCGCGGTATTGCTCCATGCTGCCGTGGTAGTCCAGGTGTTCAAGCGATGTATTGGTAATGGCGGCGACTTCGGGCTTCATGGGGCCGAGTCTGCCTTGCACCAGTCCGTGCGATGCCGCTTCAGCGACGAAGAACTCGCAACCGGCATCGGCGCACTTCTTCAAAAATCGCTGGAAAGGCGCATGCTCAATGGACGTCATGTGCGTTTCGTTCCAATCGACTTGGTCGTTCACTTGGAAAAACGTGGTACTGGCCGCGCCGACTGTTTTTTGTGCCGCACGCAAAATGCATGCCGTCATGCCGGTAACGGTTGTTTTGCCGTCGGTTCCGGTAACACCGATGATCCGCATCTTTCGGCTGGGAAAGCCGTTGCGCAATGAGGCCTTCCAACCTTTGGACCGATGCCACGCCAGCCGAAAAAGATGTCGGTCGGGAATGGCGCGTTTTACGAGGCTTTTGAGTCGCACGAAGCCAGGATACCACGCGTGATCCTGATGTCATCCGCAATGGCGGCTTTCAACGCCTCTGCGTCGGGAAAATCCCGAACATCGCGAATGCGCGCCAGGATGACGATGTCGATGCGCTCCGGTACATCGTCAATGTGCGAATCCAGTACGTGTACTTCCAGCGATTCGGAATCGTTGAATACCAAACGCGGACCATAGTGCAACGCACCGTCGTAGCTTTTGCCGTCCAATCCGACGCGACACACGTAAATGCCGTGTTCCAAGCTTTTCGGTGCATCGGAAAGATCCATGTTGATCGTCGGAACCTTCAATCCGCGACCGCGACCTGCCCCCCGCACGGTGCGTGCGGAAAAGCGGAGAGCGGGATTATACAGTGGCGGGAGGAGTTCCAGGGGGCGTTGTGGGAGCGGGGGTCTGCGCAGGAGCAACTGCAGGAGTTTGCGGTGGCTCACGTCGGCTTCGTAGGTCTTGCATGATATCACCAAGTCTGCGTGGGTCACCATTCGCTCCAAGATTCACGGCCTGTCGTACATCGGCAACCGAGGCACGCATTTTGGCCACACTGGAGTTGCCGCCCGGCATGGGAATGGGAATCAATGATGCAAGTTGCAAGCCGGTCTTTATGCCGCCGACTGCGAGCATGGAGCTGAACTTCAAAATCCACTCGGTCGGTCGCAGTACCAGCAGCTTCAGGCCGAGTGATCCGCCGTTTTTCAGTGCGGAGAATGTCATGGCACCCGGTATGTCGAATGCACTTTTGTTGCCGGCGGCTTTCGTATCGTTTAAGACGTTTTTGCCACTGGTTCGCACATCCTGCAGCGCACGCTTTGCCTCGCGACCGACGAATCCTGCAGCGCCTTCGATTCCTGGTGACATAAAAACTGGAGAGGTGTAAATCTCTCCAGTATACCAGAAAGCGGTGTTTAGCGCACGTCTTAGGCCTGTACGCTGTTCACATACTTGTAGACCCAGGCGGCTGCAACAGCTCCGACGATGGGAGCGAGCAAATACATCGGCGAAACGGAACCGATGCCGATGGCGACTGCCGGATTCAGTACGCCATTGCTGGCGACGGAGGCGGCCAAAATGCCGAGCAGCAGCGAAGTGCCGATGGTCAAACCGGAAGCGGCCGTGTGCACGCGGCCGTGGACGACGGCTGAAATGCCGAAGACCAGCATGAATGCACCCATTGCCTCAGCGACGCCAATGCGCAGCGTGTTGGCCACCAAGATGGTCGGCATGAAACCCGTGCCGTAGGTCTTGGCGACCCACATGGCGGCTAAAGCACCGGCAATTTGAACCACGATGTAGACCAATGCATCTACAGGAGAAATCTTGCGGATGCTGGCGAGTGCCACGGTGACGGCCGGATTCAAGTGGGTTCCGGAAATGTTGCCGACGGTGTAGACGAACAGGCCTACGGTCAGTCCGGCGATGATCGGCGTGGCCAACGGAAAGTCGCTGGTCAGTGATAGGGTCACGAGCAACGTGAGCGCGAAGGTGCCGATGAATTCGGCAAGATATTTCGGAAGATTCTTCATCATAGAAAAGAAGGGAAGGGGAGTGGATTAGATTGTAACACCGGTTCCCGTTGCGTTCCCAGGCTTCCGTAACTCGAAGTAGCCGAGCGCAAACGGGTAGCCCGGTACAAGTCGCAAATGAACTTTGCCAAGAAAGTGCCCTGGTTCGATTTCCACGATTTCGTCGGTGACGAGCTTGAGCCACTCCGGGTTGCCGCTGACGTTGTAATCCAGCTTCAAAACGTCCAGTTGCGCATCGCGCAGTCCTTTTGCCGGGTACAGCGCGAACGGATACAGACGTTCGAGCTTGTCGCCTTCGCCGAAGCGGTTCAATCCGGCCTTTTTAGAGCGAATGAATTCCTTTCCGCGCCAGTTGCCGGCGTAGCCCGAAACCGTACCGATGTACGGCCCGTCCGGAAGCTCGGCAGGTGCTTTCCCCTTCAGAAACGTTGTTTGGAGTTCGCCGTGTTGCGTGCTCCAAGTGACTGCAATTCCCAGTCCCATAATCACGGCGAAGACAAGGAAAAGAATGATTCCGACCGGCTTGGCGATCGCTTTCAGGATGTGCATGGCTGCCATGATAGCAGGACTCATATTTTGTATTTGCAAGAAACCGGCGAAGGCAGGCTCCGCCTGCCTGGAGCCGCACCACTTTCGGAAGAGAGAGCCCGCGAGAGAGAAACCGAAGGTTTCGCTTTCGCGAGTTTCAACTGGCGGAAGGGGAGGGATTCGAACCCTCGAACCCCGTGAGGGGTTAACAGTTTTCAAGACTGTCGCCATCGACCACTCGGCCACCCTTCCACATCGTGAGTATACCCAAAGATCATGTGAAATACTTTGTCGGCTGCCCTGCAGTGGTTCCCGGATTGAAGAAATTCATTTTTTCGGCTATACTATAAGGAAATATCAACACAATATGAGTGCTTTTCTTCTGAGTATTGCGGACCAGATAAGCTCGTCGACTGCTTTGCAGATTTTTTCCGCAAGTACCAGTCTGCTGCTTATTGCGTTGCTGGGTTTGGTTTGGGCAAGAGCTGTGCATTGGACCTTTCTTGATTCCATGCCATTAAGCCGAGTGGAGTGGGAGCATCCGGTGCTGCCCTCTTTGCGTCGCATCGGTTTGCAGGCTGCAGCCTTTCTTTGTGTATTCATCGCGGTTGGTGCCACACAGCAACGCCTCACAGACGAGCCGTTTCAGATCATCCGGCAATTCGGGCCCGTGCTCATTCTTGCGGCAATCGGCATTGCGGCCGAGCTGCATACATCGATCCGGGTCCACATCTACGGGCTGGCACTCAGCCTTGGAACGGCCATTGGCCTTAGCATTGCTTCGCTTGCGACGTTGGCGACGCTTTCAGTGGCGGGCATTGCGTCATCGCTGTTCCTGAGCGGCGCCGTCGTACTGCTGTTGTCGGTGCAAATGTTGCACCGAGACACCACGAAGCATTGGCCGATTCCCGCACATGCACTGCTGATTCTCGCGGCAATACTGTGGGCGTATTTCCACACTGTGATGTGAGCAAACGCCTGAACCAACGACCGGCATTCACGCTTCTTGAACTGCTGTTGGTCTTGGGCGTGGTCGGTATTTTGGCATCAATTGTGATTGTGGCGATCAATCCGTCGCAGCAGCTGGAGAGTGCGCAGAATGCCAAGCGTAAAAGCATGGTTCGCGAACAAGAAAATGCGATGATGCAGTATTTGATCGGCGAAGGACGGCAACCTGCGGTAGGAATACCGACCGGCGAACAGCAGGCAAAAGCCATATGCCAATCCAGCGTGCATCATGCTTCCTGCATCAACCTCGATGCCCTCGTCCCGGAGTACGTTGCGGCGCTGCCAGTGGATTCCAGCATGACGGGAGTCTTGGTGACCGGCTACCGCGTCTACAATGACAATGCGTTGCGGCCGCATGTTTGCTCGGACTATTTACCGAATGACGCCAGGCGTTGCAGCGCATCCGCCGTGGTGGTGGAGGAAGAAGTGCCCCCGCCGGCTTCTTCTGCTGCTTCAAGTGAATCTTCCAGTGCCTCGGCCAGTTATGATTTCGGCATTGCGCTCGATTCGCAGAACATTGCATGTCAGTACCAGCCGTACAGCTACGGCTCGCACACTGCCATGGAGTGCACGCATAGCTTCGACGTACGCGTAACCAACAATACGCTGGCAACGAATGGCACATCGTTTACCATTTCCTTGCCGGTCGCTGGCAATAATTACGCCAATGGAATGCCGTGCTCCATTATGAGCAATTTGGCGACATGCACCATCAACAACATTCCTGCTGGTTCATCGACAATGGAGAGTTTCGTTATGCGCATCATTGGCGGCGCCACATTCGACTCGCAACTGCCGTTTTCCGTCGATCTTCCGGCCGGAGACAACGTTGCTGGCAACGATTCGGTGAACGGAACACTGACGGTTCAGTCGCGTTGTGGAGATGCCTTCACGAGCGGATCCGAGTCATGCGATAGCGGCGGCGTGAATACGTACGCCTGCGACAGTGATTGCACAAACGTGTTGTGTTCGGATGGCATCTTGAATGCAGTGGCCGGAGAACAGTGTGACGATGGCAATATGTCACAGGGCGACGGCTGCAACAGCTCGTGCCAAATCGAGGTGTGTGGCAACAGTGTCGTCGATGCAGGTGAGGCGTGCGACATGGGCACCAGCGACAGTATTTCGTGCGATGGCGACTGTTCCACTGCCACGTGCGGAGACGGGCACATTAATGCACCGGCAGGCGAAAGCTGCGAGGACGGCAATACCAACAGCGGCGACGGCTGCAGCAGCACGTGCACGATCGAATACTAGGTTGCTAGCGAACGCTCTCGCCGATCCATTGTGCAAACAGATGTGCTGCCGACTGCACCGGCAATTCCAAGATGCACGGGTTTTCATAGCCGTGTAGCGACTGAATGCGCTGCATGGTCCTCTCAGCTTTTGCTCGGGTGGTTTTCAATAAGACCGGCGTTTCGGTGGCAACAGTTTCCTTTCCTTCCCAGAAATAGATCGACTCGATCTCCGGCAGAATATTTGCGCACGCAACAAGTTTTTCGTCGAGCAACATCTTGGAAATGCGTCGGGCCTCGGCGCGATCTTTGGTCGTAATGTACAGAACGGATAACGTTGGAATAGCCATATGTTTATGGAGAGGAGGCGGAGGCTGTGGTAGGCTCCGAATGTATTCTAACCTTCTCTTTCCATGAGCGATATCGCCCTTCACAAAGCTGTCTTAGCCGAACTGCATGCCAATGAGCGGGGCCTGGATGACCGCGAGGTGGAACTGGCTCGTCAGCGCTATGGCTTTAATGAAATTGCCGAGCGTCGCACATCGGCTTGGAAGGAGTTGCTTGCTCAGTTCCAGAATACAATGGTCTACATTCTGCTCGCGGCAGTGACTGTTTCGTTGGTTGTGCCATACATTCAACACGGGTCCATCCACGAGGATGAAATGATCAACTCCGTTGTTATTTTGGCAATCGTTATTTTGAACGCTTTGCTTGGATTCTTTCAGGAACGTCGCGCCGAGAACGCCATTGCTCTTTTGAAAAAACTGAGTGCCCCGCAAGTAAAAGTTCGTCGCGACGGTCAGACGAGAATTATTCCATCCCGCGAACTGCTTCCGGGCGACATCATGATTTTGGAGTCCGGCGACAGAGTGAGCGCCGACGGTCGCGTGGTTGCCAGCTCTTCTGCAGAAGCGGATGAGGCCAGTTTGACGGGAGAATCGTTGCCGGTGGCGAAGAAGGTGCTCAGGGGTGGATCGAAGGAAGACGAGAATCTTGGCCGCGTGTTTGCCGGAACAGTTATTTCACGCGGCTCGTGTGAGGCGGTGGTCACGGGAATCGCGTTGCAGACCGAAATCGGGAAAATCACCTCGATGGTCATGGAGCTGAAGCCACCGCCGACGCCGTTGCAGTTGGAATTGAAAAAAGTCGGCGAGAAGATTGGTGTGATTGTGCTCGGGCTGTGTGTAGTCATCTTTTTCCTCGGTCTTGCCAAGGGCATGGCTGCAATCGATATCTTCTTCACGGCCGTCAGTTTGGCCGTGGCCGCCGTTCCGGAAGGATTGCCGGCTATCGTGACGATTTGTCTGGCCATTGGAGTACAGCGCATGATCAAGAAGAATGCGCTTATCCGTCGACTGGATGCAATCGAGACACTTGGCAACGTGACGGTCATTTGCGCCGACAAAACCGGAACCATTACCGAGAACAAAATGAAAGTGGTCGGTCATTGGCTTGCGAAAGGAGCAGACGAAAAACTGCTTGCTCGCGCTGCGGCGTCGTGTAACCGTGCTGAACTGCCGGATATTGGTGATCCGACCGAAATCGCACTGTTGTTGTACGCCAAGGAAATGGGCGTGGAGCGCTTGCCGATTGATGAAGAAGACGTTCCGTTTACGTCCGAAGCCAAGTACATGGTTACCACCCATCTGGAGGGCGGCAACAGTGTGAAGTACTGCAAAGGAGCCGTGGAAGTCGTCGTAGGATTGGTGAAGGACACCGATACCAAAGCCGTGTTGGCTGAAAATGAGAAAATGGCAAAGCAAGGACTGCGCGTGTTGGGCGTTGCCGCAGATCATGGAAAAGGATTGATGCTCGTCGGTTTGGTGTCCATGGTGGATCCGCCTCGCAAAGGCGTAAAAGAGGCGATTGGACTGGCGAAAAAGGCCGGCATTCGTACGATCATGATTACCGGCGATAATCCGGTTACCGCAGAACACATCGCTAAAGATGTCGGCCTGGAAACACAGGGCGTTATCGACGGCAGGAAGCTCGATGCATTGGATGAGCAACAGTTGCAGCACGAGCTGAAGACCGTGTCCGTATTCGCACGCGTGCAGCCTGTGCACAAGGTGAAAATTCTGGAAGCGCTGCAGGCGCTTGGTCAAATCGTGGCCATGAGCGGCGACGGCGTGAACGATGCTCCTGCGCTGAAGCGGTCACACGTGGGAATTGCCATGGGTTTGCGCGGAACAGACGTGGCCCGCGAGTCCGGCGCCATGGTGCTTACCGATGACAACTACTCAACCATTGTCTCGGCAATTGCCGAAGGTCGGCGCATCTACGACAATATTCGTAAATTTATCATTTTCCTGCTGCGCTCGAACGTGGGGGAGGTATTGCTCATCGCAAGCGCAATGCTCATCAACTTCCCGCTGCCACTGCTTCCGTTGCACATTTTGTGGGTCAACCTCGTTACCGACAGCTTGCCTGCCTTGGCACTTGCAGCCGAACAAGGCGAAGCCAACATCATGAGCCGTCCTCCACGAAGAAAAGACGAGAATGTGCTCACGGGGCAGATTCCTCTTCTGTTTGTTGCGGGCGCGCTCAATGCGGTGCTTTCATTGTGGGTGTTCTGGTGGCTTACGACACACCTGGGCAGCGATTTGGCCCTTGCTCGTACCGGTGCTTTAACCACCACGATTATCTTCCAATTCTTCCTGGCATTGTCTACGCGCATGAAGAGTTCGGTGTTTGGTGCGTCTCCGTTCGGAAACCCGTGGTTGTTGGGAGCAATTGGTGCGTCGCTCCTTCTTCACCTCGCCCTGCTGTACACCCCAATCGGCATGCTATTCAAAGTATTGCCGCTGCCACTAGAGGCCTGGGGTCTTATCCTCGCTAGTACAACGATTGGATTCGTTGTCTTCGAGTGTTGCAAAATAGTTCGAAATCGTTTTACGACCGTGTAAAAAAATCGCCCCCGAGCACCATGGGGTGTTCGGGGGCGACTTGGTGCATACGGAATTATGCGACTTTCTCGTACATATAGGCGGTTGCCGTTCCCCATGCCATCTGCACGGTGTTCGTGACGGTGGCTGCGTAGTACGGTGAGGTGAGGCCTTTGGAGACCGTAATGACGCGCGCGCCTTTCTTCAGTTTGTTGAATTTCTCGGTAATGGCGTCCATGAGCGGCGCAGAAAAACAGGTGCAGTGCGTGAAGATAATGTCGGCGTCCGAAAAGTCGATCTGCAGCATGTCGCCACAGAGGAAATCAATCTGCTGTGCCTTCTTGTGATCAGGCAGTTTCGGCAACAGATGTTCCATGTAGCGGCTTTGTGCAAGTTTGGAGGCTTCGTGAAGCTCCGGGAGCAATTCAATACCCGTGCAGCGGCCCAAGTCGGACATGAGTGCCGAGTACAAGACGCCTTTGCCTGTGCCGGCACCAAGGTCGTAGAACGATTCGCCGGGCTTGGCGTTCGCAGCCGTCATCAGCAGCTCCATGACTTCGGGCGTGACTTCGCCGTAGGTCATATTCTCCGAATGAATGCCTGCGCGCTCGCGGCCGCGCGAAGACAGCGCATATCCGTCGATATCGCCATAGAGCATGGATTGAAGCGCGGCGGTGTCGAGTCCGGACTGGGCGAGAATGGCAGGAGTCATGGATGTGTGTGTGAAAAGATATCGGATCATTGTACCAGAAATCGACTTCTACGCCTAGTCGCGCCAAACAGTCGTGGAACAGCATCTTTCTCAAACATGCTTGGCCAATTCATAAAAACCGGCGAAGGCAGGCTCCGCCTGCCTGGAGCCGCACTGCTTTAAGGAGAGTCCACGAGAGGAGCGCAGCCCCTTTTGTGAGATGTTGGCGGAGAGGGAGGGATTCGAACCCTCGAGGCTTTTAAGGGCCTGCCACGTTAGCAGTGTGGTGCCTTCAGCCACTCGGCCACCTCTCCGTGCAGCCGAAATACTAGTGGACATCGCGCTTCCGGTCACGCAGATTTTGTTTCTAGCGGAATGCCCCCAGCCACGATGGTGTCATTGTGTCGTCGACAAGTGTTGCCGGAACGCCAAGCGTAGCAATGTCCACGCTTTCGCGCGTGGAAACATGCAGCACCCCACCGTTCATTTCCCAAGTTTGCTGAATGACGGTCAGATCTTCTTCGCTGACAAGAATGCAGCCCATGCTTCGGTGGCCTGTTCCCGCGCGGTCCCATGCCGTGCGTTCGGTTTTGTCCTGCAGCATTTTTTCGAAGCTCTGATGGCTATGGATGCCGTACGCAGTGCTTTCATCGCCGCGTCGTACGTCATCATGCCCCGGCCATGACAAGCGTCCGAATCGGCCCTCACCAAACGTCACGGACTTTCCCTTTTTTTCAAAGGAGCGCAGTTCCCATTCGCGACTGGGTGTGGCGGCGTTATAGGTGATTCCATCGTACGATACGACACGTCGTTGGCCTGTGAGCCCATTCAGCGCGCGGTACTGTCCGTCGTCGTGGACCAAGTAGACGATGCTGAGAGAGGTATCCACGACTACACGGTCACCGTTTCGGGGCTCCCAGGTACTTTCGGACAGCGGGGCTTCGCCCATGGCAGCTGTTGCAGCCGGCAACAGCCAGAGAAACAGCATCAGAGACACGCCTGTGAGGAACAGGGGATGACGCAAAGTCACCTAGAGTACGTGAAATCCCGAAATTGTCAACTCCTCTTCACATTTTGCGCACATTTGAGCCAAAAGCCCTGCTTCTGCTACTGTTGAATCTCACTCATGCGCATAGGAATTCTTTCATATGACTACAGTCCCGCCATTGGCGGTCTTGGCGTGGTTGCGCAGCAAATGACGCAACATTTGCATGCATCGTTTCCGCAGCATGACTATGTGGTGTTTTCACCGAGCCACGGTGCGACGGAGTCCGTGTCCAGACTGGCGCGCTGGCGCTGGAAGAAAAAAGGCGGCTGTCCGATGTTTTCGTTTTCGTTGCTCTGGACGCTTCCGCGCAGTATTCGAAAGCAGGGGATTGACGTGCTTCACGTTCATGCCGGCTCCGGCGGCGTGTGGTTATTGCGCAAGCCTTCGGTGCCGCTCGTGGTCACTGCGCATCATTCGTACGCACAAGAAGCCGCCACTGTGTATAGGGGTTCTCCACTGTCCGTATTGTGGAAGCGTCTTATGGCTAGGCTTGAGCGTCGTACCTACCGTTTTGCAAACCACATTACGTGTGTCTCCGAGGATACCCGCCGTGTGCTGGTGGAGGCATATGGCATTGAACCTGAGAAAATCTCGGTGGTTGAAAATGCCGTCGATGTAGAGAAGTTCAAACCAGATTCGGCTGTGCTCAAGACACCCGATACGGTGTTGTTTGCCGGCAGACTGGAGCCAAGAAAGGGGATTTGGGTCTTTGTGCGCGCCATGGCCGCCATTCGGAACGCAGTACCCGGCGTACGGTTCCGTTTTGTCGGGGAAAACCTCGTCGGTAACAAACTACTTTCGGTTATCCGGCAGCAGGGCTTGGAGTCTGCTTGCTCGTTTCTAGGGCGCGTCCATGAGCCGTTTCTCATCCGTGAATTGCAGTCCGCATCTGTTGTTGTCGTTCCTTCGCTCATCGAGGGATTCGGTCTCATTGCTGCCGAAGCCATGGCCTGTGGTGCGTGTGTGGTTGCCAGTGACTGCGATGGCCTGCGAAGCATTCTGAAGAACCGCGAGACCGGCATGCTGTTTCCAACCGGAGATGCTCAAGCCTGTGCCACAACAGTCTCGCATGTATTGCTGGATGCAGCCTTGCGCGACCGCATTGCAGCAGGTGCCCTGTCCAACGCCCGCAAGCGATTCTCGTTTTCCCGGCAAGCCGCTGAAATGCAGGCGTGCTTCGACCAGGTTTGTAAATAGAACAAATTTTGTATACAGAAAGACGGTCTCTGCGCTGAAGCAAGAGGAATCCTTTGTGTGCAAAAGCCATGGCACGTACCATGCCGTCATGGTGCCGACGCACATTTCGGTCTTACTGAAGGAATCGGTCGAACTGCTCGATCCGAGGCCCGGTGATCGTGTGCTCGACGTTACGGCCGGACTGGGTGGCCATAGCCGTGCCTTTGCAGAACGAATCGGCGACAACGGCATGCTGACGATTCTGGACGCCGATGCAACCAATCTTGAAGAGGCTACCAAACGCATTGGCAAGACGAAGAACTTCCGAGCAGTGCATACCAATTTCCGCATGTTGCCCGATTGCCTTCCGGAAGACGGACGTGCGTTCGACGTCATCTTCGCAGACTTGGGATTAAGCTCGCCGCACATCGACGAACCCGAGCGCGGATTTACCTTCCGCGCAGATGCAGCCGCCCTCGACATGCGGTACGACAAATCACGAGGAAGAACTGCGGCCGACCTTTTGCAGGATTTGCCAGCCGCCAAACTTGCGGACATCTTCCAGGTGTACGGCGAAGTGCCGCATGCCATGGGACTGGCCACCGCCATCGTGAAGCAGCGCGACGCAGAGCCTGTTGCTCTCACCGGTCAGTTGGTTGCGATTGTAAGCGAGCGCTTTGGTTACAAGGCGCCATCCATTTTGCCGCAGGTGTTCCAGGCGCTGCGCATTGCGGTGAACGGTGAGCTGGATGCGCTGACAGCGTTACTGGAGACCGCACCACAGTTGTTGGCACCCGGCGGACGCTTCGGAGTCCTCAGTTACCACTCATTGGAAGATCGTATGGTGAAACACGTGTTTCGCGATCTGACCACGCCGGTAAAAGACGCACTCACCGGCGCAGTGGCGACTCCTGCCCCATTTGTATTGTTGGCGCGCGGAGGAATTGTTCCGGACGCAGAAGAAATTCGTGTCAATCCGCGTTCACGCTCGGCCAGATTACGTGCAATCCAACGTGCTCCGTTGTATACTTCCGCCTGATCTGTCCATGTCAGCGACTCTTCCAACGTCTGCACAGTCTTTCCCTTCGCCGGGAGCAATGATCCGGCGCAGTTCGCTGGGCCGTCTGGTGACGGGAAGTACGATGTTGCTACTCTTCACCATCGGTACGCTCATCATCGTTTTGGCGCTCTTGATTCTGTTTCATCACAATTTGAATGCAACGAAAGGGTATCGCCTTCGCTCTTTGGAGCACGTGCGTAACCAGCTGTTGCTGCAAGAGGAGATCTTAAACATGGAAATCGCCAAGGCGCAGTCGTTGTCCATTTTGCAGTCCGATACAAAAATCCAGGCCATGACCAAGGCAACCAAGCCGAAGTACGTGACCAGCGACGTATCTATTGCCCAGGCCGTGGAGCCAGGCAAGAGCGCAGAGTAAATCAACTTCTTCCTTTCCATATCCGTAGCTGTGACGTCCGTCGCAGATTATTTTCAATCCCGAACGCGACGGTATCAAAAAACCCGGGCCGCTTTCGCGCACCCGGGCTTTGCTAACAATTTGAATACTTACGCAGCGATGCGGATCTGGATCGTCGTAGCGCGCTCGTCACCGGTGGCGATGTCCGAGATCACGACGAAGCGGTCGCCCTTCTTCAGGAGGGCTTCCTTCTTCACGATAGCCAAGGCGTTCTTCACGGTTGCCTCCGGGTTATCGCGCAGTTCAATGCAGAACGGCTTTACACCCCACACCGGAGCCAGCTTGCGCTGCACGCTTTCGGTGTCGGTAAAGGCCAAG
Organism: uncultured Candidatus Peribacteria bacterium; assembly: GCA_964448405.1. Classification (GTDB taxonomy): domain Bacteria; phylum Patescibacteriota; class Gracilibacteria; order Peribacterales; family Peribacteraceae; genus DAORHV01. The sequence continues at coordinate 47,094 of CAYUVW010000009.1, forward strand.
ATAGGGATCAACGGGCGGCAGTTGCTGACTGCCTTGGCGGTGAAACCGCTCTTGGTGATGACGACGATTGCCTTGGCCTGCAGGCTGTAGGCCAGCACGCTGGCGGCCAAAGACTCCTCGCGACGCGGACGCTCGTCCATGTCGGTGGTTTCACCACACTCAGTGGCCATGAGCATGGATTCCATCGGGTCGACGTTGGTCTCGTTGGCCTTCAGAATCTGAGCCATGGCTGCAAGCGACTTGAACGGATACATACCGCCGGCGGTCTCGCCGGAGAGCATGGTGCAGTCGGCCTGGATCAACGAAGCGTAAGCGACGTCGGTCACTTCGGCGCGGGTCGGGGCGCGGTTGGTGATCATGCTTTCCAGCATGTGTGTGGCGACGATGACGAACTTACCCTTCTCGCGGCACAAGCGGACGATCTCGTTCTGGACGCGCGGGACATCCTCGAACGGAATCTCGCAACCAAGGTCACCGCGAGCGATCATGATACCGTCGGAGGCATCCACAATGGCTTCGATGTTCTCAACGGACTGCGGAGTTTCGATTTTGGCAATGATCTGCGTGTCGGCCTTGCGCTTCTTAATGAAGTCGCGGACCTCTTTTACGTCATCGGCGCTGCGGATGAACGACGTTGCGAAGAAGTCGACGCCCTGCTGAATGCCGAATTCAATGTCCTCCCAGTCCTTCTCGGTGAAGGACGGCAGGCTGACGTAGGCACCCGGAATGTTGACGTGGCGGCGAGAGCCGATCGTGCCGGCCTCACGGGCCTTGGCGATGACGTTCTTGCCTTCGATCTTCACGACGTCGAGCTCCATGGCTCCGTTGTCGATGATGATGGTATCGGCGTTCTTTACGTCGTGGGCGAACTTGTCGTAGTTCAGTTCCAGAGTGATGTGCTTCTCCTTACCCGTGATCTTCGGCGTGAAGATGATCAGGTCGCCTTCCTTCACGTTGATCTTCTCTTTCACGTCGCCGGTGCGGATGCCCGAACCGCGGACGTCCAACAGAATACCGAGCGAGTGCTTTCCTTTCTTGTTAATGTCTTTGACCATCTTGATGACCTTTCCGTGCGACTCGTGGGAGCCGTGGGAGAAGTTGAGGCGGCACACGTTGGCGCCGAGGTCGGCGAGCTTCTCGATACCCTCAGGGGTGCCGCAAGCGGGACCGATCGTTGCAATGATTTTGGTAAAACGCATAAAAAGGGGGAAGAATCCGACGACATGTCGGGCGGCAAAGAGTCTAGCACAGCAAAACCGGAAATACAGCCCATCCGAAGAGCGTCAGATCAGCGTTCGCGAGGAACGGCAATCAGGCTTTTCTTTTCGCATTTCACGCAGTGCAATTCCCACAGCGGGAAAATGGCGCGTGACGTCACTCCGGCATCGGAAATGGGCTCGTAGTAGCTAAGAGGACGGTAGAACTGGAACCCTGCGAAAATGAAGACGCCCAACACTGTCAGAATGACGATCTTCAGATTTTCATTGATCTTCACCTTGCCGAAGCTATTGATGTTTTCCACGACCAAGCCGAACAAAATGAAGCTGAAGAACAGCGGCAAGAAGTAGTGGTACAGGTACATCACGCGGTCCAGCATGCTGATGCCACCCATGTAGCCGTAATACAGCAGCAGGAACACCCCCAGCACCATGCGGTGACGGATTTTTTCCTTCAGTGGGAAAATGAACGATCCGAAGAACAGGGCAGTTGCAAGGAACACGCCAAGCAAGCTCAAGAACCAAATGACCGGGTTGGCTTGCAGGTACAAGTAGCGTGTCATGCCGTTCGCCGTTTGTTCCCAGCGGTAATTAATGGACCGACCGCCAAATGGCCAGAAGAAGAACGGACTTCCGTTTTCATCCGGCTTACACAGGTCCAGGCGCGGTACTCCTTTGTTGTAGTACGTGACGTACGACAACGAATCTCGGATCATGATCGGGAAATACAGCAACGATGCGGTTTTGCCTTCGCTCAATAGCTGCTTATATTGCTCTGAGGCGTAGTAATAGCCACCGGTGTTCAGTACGGGGTTCACTTTTGTTGCAATCGCGAAATGGGTCTGCCAGACACCAATAAATGCGACGGCAAACGATCCGAGTGCGACAATCAAAAACAACGAAACCCGCTTCCAATTCGGGTAGAGCCGAAAGAGCACCGGCAAAAACAGGGCAATCAAAACCAACGCCACCAATTTCGTCGTCAATGCAAAGCCGAATGCCGCGCCGAAAACTGCCGCCCAAAACAAAAACCATTGTTGCGGCATGCGTTCTTCATTCCTTCCTCCCAGCAAGAGTAGGAACGCGAGAATCATTGCTGCGGCAAAGAACAGGAGCGGTGAATCGGTCATTGCGCCACGACTATGCACAATGAGTGCGTTATCGAAGATATAGAGGAAGCTTAATAAGGAAGAAATCGCACTGCTTCGCGTAAGGACAAGGAAAATTCCGAACAGCAACGGCGTTGTCAGCCATGCCAAGAGCGCTGGAAATAAGCGATAACCTACAAAGGAAAACCCTTGTGGAAAACCGCGTGCGTAATCGGTGTCGATGAACTTGGCGTTATTCTCCGGCGTGTTGGAGTTCGTAATCTTTTCGCCCAACGCAATCAGCATTTTGCCAAGCGGCGGATGCTGTTCCATAAAGAATGTACCGTTTAAATATTTTTGTGCGGAAGCAATATGGTATGGCTCATCCCAGAACACGTTCGGCGGGTAGTCGTAGCGATAGCAGTAGGTAAAGAAGGATGTCGCAACGATAAAAATCAGATACATCCAGCCGTTGGCGCCCATAAGAGGGGAGGCCGAATTTGCTTTGGGGTTTTTCATCCCGCGTAGTGTACCCATGGTTTTAGGAAAGTGTGAAGTCCGTTCCTCTAGACGGAGAAAATGCGTGTGCTACAGTACCCGTTGACCATGTTTTCTCGTCCCACGATCGCGCGCATCGCCATTGGCATTTTGCTGGGCGTCGTGCTTGGGGTGGTTTTGCACGAATCAAATACCCGCCAGTCACCAGTCTCCTTTAAAGGAGACATAACCACTTCCGCGTATTACATTTCCTCCTACTCTTCCGCGTGCGCAATGGGCACGGCTTGGTCGCATGGAGGGTGCGGCATTGGCTGTACTGAAGTTCCTCAGGTCTGGCCGGATTGTCCGGGTGGAATTGCAACGCTGGAGGAATGCAATGCAATGTACCAGAGCAGCTGCAGCATGAGTTCCTCGTATTCCTCCTCAGTCTATTGCTGCTACGGGTACGGTCAGCCCAATAACTGTGTTACGGCTGCGCCAGGTGCTTGCGGTGAAAATAGCACCGAATATGCCGATGATCTTTCGTGTATGGACAGCTGTGGTATTGAGCCTTCATCCTCAAGTGAGTATTCATCGGACTCAAGTGAGTACTCATCGGACTCTAGTGAGTCTTCTTCTGAAAACTACTGTTGCAACGTTGTAACGGGTTCTTGCGAAACAGTTGTTCCTGCTTCCGCCCCTCCTTTATAGTCATTCATGAATACAAAGCTACTTTCGCGGGCGGGCATTGGAGTGGCTCTTGTGGCAGTCATTGTTTCTGCTTTGACGTTTGTTTTTTTGCAGCCGCAAAAAGTTTATATTCGCGCAGATACGGGTTGTGTCTCAAATAGCGATTGTACGGATCCGGCATTCCCCGTTTGTTGTACGGCAGGGTGTGCCACATCATGCAACATGTTCTGCTGCGGATATGGCGCCGATGCCAACACATGCTTGTCGGTAACGCCTACGACTGTCGATCTTTGTATCGATGGGAATACTACTGGTGACTCTACGTGTGGTGGAGGGTGTGGTAGTTCATCTTCATCTTCGGATGCCTGGTGTGTGGGAGACACCGATGGAGACGGGGATTGCGATGATGATCCGGCGCACGTTTGCTGCGAAGGCGTCTGTCAGTTGCCGGATATGTGCTCGTCGTCTTCTTCTTCAGAAGCGCCGGTTTGCGTAGGTTCATACCCCTCTCTGGCTGCTTGCCAGACTCATCCTTCGTGTAGCCCTGGTGGTACGACCCCCGGAACCACTCCAGGTACAACACCCGGTACGACTCCGGGTACCACGCCAGGAACCACTCCAGGTACTACACCTGGTACGACGCCAGGAACAACCCCTGGCACAACACCCGGTACGACTCCGGGTACCACTCCAGGTACTACACCTGGTACGACGCCAGGAACGACTCCGGGAACAACCCCTGGCACAACGCCAGGTACGACCCCCGGAACCACTCCAGGTACTACACCCGGTACGACTCCGGGTACCACGCCAGGAACCACTCCAGGTACTACACCTGGAACGACTCCGGGCACAACGCCAAGCTCGTCGGCTAGTTCCGCTGTAAATTCAAGTAATGCTTCCAGCAAAGCTTCCTCTACCGCTTCTTCTAAAGCCTCTAGCGTTGCTTCTTCCGCCAAATCTTCCTCAGCAAGTTCTGCGAAGTCCTCCTCTGTCAGTTCGGCGAAATCTTCCTCTGTAAGCTCAGCCCGAT
>CAYUVW010000010.1:0-50172 GCA_964448405.1 uncultured Candidatus Peribacteria bacterium
TTCAGCGTGCCGTATTCTTCAAACGCCTGCCGGATCTCGCTGGCTTCCGGCACATCCTCCACCAGGTAACCCAGGCTCAGTGGAATGCCTTCCTTCAGGAAGTCTTCAATGTACAACAGCACGCGGTCGGCCTTCACGCCGCACGCGGCAGTAATCTCTTCCAGGCTGGCCTGCTTGCCGACCATCTCGCGGATCTGCTCGGCCCTGCGCTGCTTCACGCGGCCCGGTCCGCGCTTCAGCTGCACGCGCTCTTCCTCGGCCGGCTGCTGTTCGGTGAGCTGCGGAATATAGAGCGGGCGGGGAGTATACGACTTCATTTCCTGCGCCATGCCGTCGTAGAACGCGGTGACCACCGGTTCGGCGCGGATCGACGATTCTTGCCAACGCTCAATGAACAGTCCTGCCGTGGACCGCACGCGGCTCAACGCCACGTACGCCTGGCCCGGCTCCCACAGCGCAGCCAAGTCCACGATCATGCAATCCAGCGAGGCTCCCTGTGCTTTGTGAATAGTCGTCGCCCACGCCAGCGACACCGGAAAGTTCCAGGCCGCGGCGACTTCCTGGCCGTCACCGTTCAAGCACGAGAATTTCTGTTTCACGACTTCTATTTCTTCACCCGAAAGCAGCTTGATGTACAGCGTGTCCTCGGTGCTGCTCTGTACGTGTCCAAGGCTGCCGTTCACGTACAGCCGGTCTTCGGACACGTCGTTCTTGCGTAGCATCACCAATGCACCGTTCTTCAGCATCAGGCGGTCGCCGATGGGCAGTGAGCGCTTGGCAGATTCTATGGAGCGTGCGTCGCCTTCGTAGAGCGTCTCGAACGAACGCATCGGCCCTTCGATGGCATGCAGACGCTGAATGTTATACGCGTCGGCCTTCACGCGGTGCGGGTACAGCCGAGTGCCTTCCATGTGCTGCGACGGCTGGGCCATGCGGCTGTCCAAGAAATTGCGAACTTCTCTATTCACGATACCAGCGCGCACGAAGTTCAAAATGTCCAAAAAGTCGGAGTCCTGCGTGCGCATGACGGTGGACAAGAGCGCCGGTTGGAACGCGCTCTCGCGCCAGACGGGGTGCAAAAACGCCCAATCTTTGGCCTGCATGCCGGGCGTCACCGGCGGCAACTGGGCGAAGTCACCCACCGCAATAATGCGCAGGCCACCCCACGGCAGGCCGCTGTTGCGGGCGCGGCGCGCAATCGCTTCGGCCACCATGAGCGTAGTGCCGGAGAGCATGGAGACTTCGTCGATGATCACGCAGCACGCACGCTGTAGGCGGTCTGTTAGACGGCGGCTGCGCATGGCGCGTGCAATCGTCGCGTCGATGCCGCCCTCCATAATTCCCAGTCCAAAGAAGCTGTGGAATGTTCTCCCTCCAATAATCACGGCAGCCGCGCCGGTGCTTGCTACCACTGGGAACGCGTCGCTGGGTTTGCGGTGTAAGTATTGCTCCAGCAAATAGCTTTTGCCCGTTCCGGCCGCGCCGGTCAGGAACACGTTGCCCTCGCGCGCCAACACATCGAAAGCGCTCTGCTGGCAGCTGGTGAGCGTCGATGGTTTCGCGAAGGCGGACGGAAGCATCATGAGGTTCGCAGGATACTACACAATCCATGATTCATACTGCCGTTCTTTGCTACTTCTTTTTGCTGGCGCCCACACCCTGCAAGCCAGGGTTCTTCGCTGCTGCCTGGAGCACTTTTTTCAGTATTACCAAATTCAGGTCTTCCAGCTTTTTAAAGCGAATGCAGCTTTTTCCAACGCTCACATTGCCCAAATCGTTCTTGTGTTGCTCGGCCAAATATTTGCCCTGCACGATGCAGCAGACGTACAGGCTCATGTATTGCTTTTGGCTGGCGAGCGCGACAATGGGCCAACTGATCATTTCCTTCTTGTAATTTTTGTACGGGAAACTGCCGTACCCAAGCATGTTGTAGGCGAAGTGTGGCTTGAACGACGGCGAGATCTTTTGAATGAAGGCATGCAAAAATTCAATCGGTTCACGTCGTTCGGGCGGCAGAGCCGCCAGATATTCCTTTACGCTTTTCGCCTTGGTTGGTTTGAACATATTCATCGTGAAAAATTCTACACCCGACGTGTCGCTCCGAATATTCTTTCGGAGAATTTTTTATTTCTCCTAGCAAAAAATAAAGCAAAATGTTGCGGTCATACTTTTTGTTTCAGGATTGTTTGCTCACCTAAAAATCGTTTTTTGTTTGTGGTACTGAGAATCTCTTTTTCCTACCCCTCGGGGGTACCCATTTTCAGAGCAAAGAATCTTGATCTTGTGAGTCGGCGAGCAAAGAGTAAAATTCACAGATGTTGTGGTTGTATTGGTTTTGAGACACTACATCTTGTGTCTCCTCACTAAAGCACCACCCGGCGGCCAGAACCCCTTTTTATGGTCGCCCACTCCATTATCTCTGCCTCTCACTGCCCGTGAGAATTTCCCCTTAGATCTATGAACCCGAACGCCGCGTCTCTGAAGACCACGAACGCCAAAGACATCCCTCTGGACAGCAAGAAGGGTATCGAGCGTGCCAAGAAAAAAAATATCCAGAACTCCGAGCCGGCCAAGAAGGGGGGCAGCGGCAAGGGTCTCGTCATCGAGCGTTTGTTCACGACTCCGGGTTCCGATCCGTTGGATGAAGTGAAGTACGACCGCCGCACCAGCCGCATCTCCAACACCAACGGTTCCGTCGTGTTCGAAATGAAGGATGCAGAAATCCCGGCCGCTTGGAGCCAGGTCGCCACCGACATCATGGTGTCCAAGTATTTCCGCAAGGCCGGCGTGCCTCAGTACGATGCCAAGGGCAACATCATGAAGGACGACAAAGGAGAAACCATCTGGGGACCGGAGCGTTCGGCCAAGCAGGTCGTGCGCCGTCTTGCCGGTTGCTGGAGGACGTGGGGCGAGAAGTACGGTTACTTCGCCACCAAGCAGGATGCGCAAATCTTCGAAGACGAGTTGGCCTACGTGCTGATTCACCAGATGTCGGCTCCGAACTCGCCGCAGTGGTTCAACACCGGTATCAACTACGCCTACGGCATTACGGGCAAGCCACAGGGTCACTATTACTGCGTCCCCGAGACCGGCGAGGTCCGCAAGTCCGAGGATGCCTACACGCACCCCCAGCCGCATGCGTGTTTCATTCAGGGTGTGGCCGACGACATGGTCAACGAAGGCGGCATCATGGACCTGTGGGTCCGCGAGGCACGTCTCTTTAAGTACGGTTCCGGAACGGGCACCAACTTCTCCAACCTGCGTGGCGACGGCGAGCCGTTGTCCCAGGGTGGCAAGAGTTCGGGTCTCATGAGCTTCCTGAAGATCGGCGACCGCGCTGCAGGAGCAATCAAGTCCGGCGGCACCACGCGCCGCGCCGCCAAAATGGTCTGTCTGGATTTGGATCACCCGGATATCGAAGAGTTCATCAACTGGAAGGTGAACGAAGAGAAGAAGGTGGCTGCGCTGGCCAAGGCCGGTTACGACACCGACTTCAACGGCGAAGCCTACGGCACCGTTTCCGGTCAGAACTCCAACAACTCCGTGCGCGTCTCCCACGAGTTCTTCAAGGCATTGGAGCAAGACAGCGACTGGCACATGTACTGGCGCACCGAGTTGCGCAAGGCAAAGGCAGAAAACCGCGCCCCCAAGCCATGCAAGACCCGCAAGGCTCGCGACATGTGGGACCAAATCGCCTACGCAGCCTGGGCCTGCGCCGATCCGGGATTGCAGTACGACACCACCATCAACGACTGGCACACCTGCCCGGCCGACGGACGCATTAACGCCAGCAACCCCTGCAGCGAGTACATGTTCTTGGACAACACCGCCTGCAACCTGGCGTCCATTAACCTCATGCACTACCTGAAGACCGACGAGCAGGGCAAGAAGAGCTTCGCCATCGAGGAGTTCAAGCACTCCGTCCGCCTGTGGACCATCGTGCTGGAAATCTCGGTGCTCATGGCTCAGTTCCCGTCGGCCGAAATCGCCGAGCTCAGCTACGTCTACCGCACGTTGGGTCTTGGCTACGCCAACTTGGGCGCCATGCTCATGCAGATGGGTATTCCGTACGACTCCCCGGAGGGCCGCGCCATGTGCGGAGCAATCACCGCCATTCTGACCGGCGAGAGCTACGCAACGTCTGCGGAAATGGCCAGCCACTTGGGAACCTTCAGCGGCTACGAGCGCAACAAAGAGAGCATGCTGCGCGTGATCCGCAACCACCGCCGTGCCGCCTACGATGCCGCCGAGAGCGAGTACGAGCAGCTTTCCGTGAAGCCCGTCGCTATTGATCAAAAATTGTGTTCATCCGATTTGCTCCAGGCCGCAAAAGAGGCTTGGGATAGCGCTTTGGAGATGGGTGAGAAGTACGGTTTCCGCAATGCCCAGGTCTCCGTTATTGCGCCGACCGGCACCATCGGTCTGCTCATGGATTGCGACACCACCGGCATCGAGCCCGACTTCGCACTCGTGAAGTTCAAGAAGCTGGCCGGCGGCGGATACATGAAGATCGCCAACCAGTCCGTGAAGCCTGCGTTGTCCGCGCTCAACTACAGCGAGCAGCAGCAGAACGAGATCATGAAGTACGTCATGGGAACGCTCAGCTTGGAGGGCGCACCGCACATCAACCGCGCTTCACTGAAGGCCAAAGGATTCACCGACGCCGACATCGCCAGCGTGGAGAAGACACTGCCGTCCGTGTTCGAACTCGGCTTCGCCTTCAACCGCTGGACGCTGGGCGAGGAGACCATGAAGCGCCTGAAGTTCACCGAGGAGCAAATGGCCGATGCCACCTTCAGCGTCCTGAAAGCTCTTGGCTTTACCGCAGAACAAATCGAAGAAGCCAACGTCGTGATCTGCGGTCACATGACCGTGGAAGGCGCTCCGCACCTGAAGCCGGAGCACCTGGCCGTGTTCGATTGCGCCAGCAAGTGCGGCAAGATCGGCAAGCGTTACATTTCCGCCGAAGGTCACATCCGCATGATGGCCGCTGCCCAGCCGTTCATCTCCGGAGCAATCAGCAAGACCGTCAACTTGCCGAACGAAGCCACCATGGAGGACTTCAAGCAGGCGTACTACCTCTCGTGGCAGCTTGGAATCAAAGCCAATGCCTTGTACCGCGACGGCAGCAAGATGAGCCAGGCGTTGTCCAACAAGTCCGATGAGAAGAAGGACGAGAAGGTCGAACCGACGATCATCGAGAAAATCGTCGTCAAAGAAGTGCCGCGCCGCCGCAAACTGCCGGACGAGCGCATGAGCCTGACTCACAAGCTTTCCGTTGCCGGTCACGAGGCCTACCTGCACGTCGGTCTGTACGAGGACGGCAAGCCGGGCGAGATCTTCATTAAAATGAGCAAAGAGGGTTCCACGCTTTCCGGCGTTATGGATACGCTCGCGCTGTCTCTCTCCATGAACCTGCAGTACGGTGTTCCGCTGGAAGTGCTCTGCGAGAAGCTGGTGCACACCCGCTTCGAGCCGATGGGTATGACGACCAACAAGGAAATCCCGATGGTGAAGTCCATCATGGACTATTTGGGTCGCTGGTTGGCGCTCAAATTCCTTACCAAGGAAAAGGCAATCCGGTACCACAACCGCGATTTGGTAGAGAAATCGTACGCCGAAGGCACCAAGAGCAAAGACGCATTCGCCATGAGCCTGCCGGTTGTTGATGAAGGCTTGGCCCGCGCCGTGCACTCGGCAACCGCAACGGTGGTTGCCACCGACGAAAAGACTGCCGACTATGCCAAACTCCAGGGCTATACCGGTGCAATCTGCGGAGGCTGCGGCAGCACCAAAATGAAGCGCAACGGTTCCTGCGAGCTGTGCATGGACTGTGGTGCAACCTCGGGTTGTGGATGAACCCGACAGATTCCCTGACTCCTCAAAAACGGCCTTCGGGCCGTTTTTTTGACTCCGGGACTCCGCATAGCAAGATCGATCGGGAGTCACTGGAGTCATGGAGTCCCGTTGTTACAATTCGTTGACATGCGAACATCGATTCGTAGAATGACGCCACTTTCCTCCTTTTCTACCATGTCTATCGTGAAACTTGGAGATCTCGATGCCCGCCATTCTGTTCAGCCTGTTGTGCTGCGAAAGAAGGGTATGGAGAGTGTGGATCGTGATGCCATGGCTCTGCAGATCGACGCCGAAGTGGCAGCCGTGCGCCAGGGGCAGATCATCCCGGCATTCCGCGGATACCACATCGCTGATGCAGACGAGAACCCTGCTGAGGCTCATCCGCTGGATGAAGCCGAGGAGTCCATCGACTAATTGGATTTGCGACAAGCCGGGGACATCTCCGGCTTTTTTGCTATCATCATGTCATGTCCGACTCGTTCCTCGATCATCTTTCTAGCCCCGAGCGTGAAAAGATTCGCCAGCGCATGCGCAGCCCCGAGGAATACGAGCGCCTTCGTGACAAAGTGAAAGGCCCCGAGGACCTGGAGCGTGAAATGAACAAGAACTCCGAATTCGCCGAAATGAGCTTCGCGCTGGAAACCGACAAGGGCGCGCGCGAGAAGATGAAGAGCAGTATTGCCGAGCAGATCAAAGACGGCGGCGTGGAAAGCGTGGTGGAGGGCAAGCTGGATAAAAAAACCAAGGCTGCGCTGGAAGCCGGCAAGTTCGAGTTGTCGGTCGACAGCAGCAAGGAGTCATCGCCAAAGCTTCGTATCAAGCCCAAAACGGGTGGCGAGAAAGGTGCTGGCGGCATCGACGCGCCGTCGGGGAACGTAGCCGAAGCCCTGCCGCTAAAGCCATCGTTCCAGGACAAGTTGATGTCGTCGTTTCAGATCAAAGGCACGGGAAATGCCTAAGTTGATGCAAGAATATCAGGGGGCCTTTTTCACAGCGAAAAGGCGTGGAAAATCGGTTCATTGTCGGTAAGAAATTCGACCGGAACAGCGTGTTCCAATCGTATTTCTTCACATACTAATGAAAAAGCAACCGAGGACGCTGAGGAGCAAGAGGTAACGCACGTCTGCGCAGCTTATCCTTGTTTTATTTTCGGGCAATCGAATGGAGTTGAGCCCTTCTGTAAACTGTTTTTTAAGAATACTTTTTGTGCTCAAGAATTGATCAACTTTTTAGATCGATATCGCTCATCAATGCGGAAAAACCAATCACATCGTCATCTGGTGCAGCCTTATTGCGAGAGGTTTTCCCACAAGCCAGGCACTCGTATTCAATTACATAGCCCTTCTTGCCGTCGTAGTCGACGGCGGTAGGTGCCAGGAGCCCTTGGCACGGCGAAAGTCGGTCACCGGGGCCGTCTCTATCAACATGTTTGGACCACAGGCACAGCGGGCAGTGGTCTCGGTACGTTCCCTTTCCCAAGGGCTGGACCACGGCATCGCAGTGGTCGCAGGTGAAGGGTTCCTCGCGCGGGATGAACATGATTAGAGAAGGCGAATGCGTTGATACACACGCTGCAGTTCTCCTTCCAGGATGTCGAAACGGTCTTCGGCATCAGCCATGTGATCTTCACTGCTTGGTCGAGCCTCCTCGATGCGTTCCTGCTTCAGGAGTCTCATCTCGTTACGTGCCTGCTCTGTGGTCGGAAGATCAGTAAGAACCGTGGGGTGGCTCTGGTAATGATCGGCGTGGATGCGTGCGGCAGGGGTGAATTCCACCGGCATCGGCTCCAGGCCAATGGCCTGCTTCAGGCGGCTGGTGCTGCCGTTGCCGTCGAATCCTTTGCTCATGCGATGTAGACGCAGCAGCTTGGTGCGGACTTCCTCTATTCCTGCGCCTTCGATGCGCTGGCGACGCACCGATAACTGCACCTTGCCGAACTTCCGCTCGCCGCGGTCGGGGTGCGGGCTCCAACGGTCGATGGATTCCAGGTCGAAGCGGTTTCGTGCGTAGTCAGGAGTGTGGTTCATAGGAGGGGTATGGTGACAGCGTGCATCACCATGAACAAGGCCTTTGTTAGACGTTGAACCGGAAGTGCAGCACGTCGCCGTTCTGTACGATGTACTCTTTGCCCTCGGTGCGCATTTTGCCGGCTTCTTTGGCCTTTGCTTCACCTCCCAAAGCCACAAAGTCGTCGTAGGCGATGGTCTCGGCGCGAATGAAGCCTTTCTCGAAGTCCGTATGGATCACACCGGCTGCTTCGGGTGCCGTAGCGCCGATGCGAACCGTCCAGGCACGCACCTCTTTCACGCCAGCCGTAAAGTATGTCATAAGTCCCAGCGCCTCGTATGCGCCGTTGATCAATCGGTCCAGTCCGGACGATGCTATTCCCAACTCTTTCAGCATGGCGGCTCCGTCTTCTGGCGACAGGGCGACCAGTTCCTCTTCCAGCTTGGCGGAGACCAGCACCGCAACTGCGGAATCCGGTAGTCCGGCACGTTTCTTGGCTTCGGCAATCGGCAAGGTGGCCATGGACTGTTCGTCGGTATTCAGCGCGTAAATCATGCGCTTGGACGTAAGCAGCTGCATGCCCTTCATGAACGGAATTTGGTCTTTGGCCAACTCCACGGTGCTGGCGAGCTTGCCGGATTCGAGTGCCGCGCGAAGAAGCTCGAGTACCGCGACTTCCTTCTGCAATTCCTTGTTGCCGGACGTGGCGCCGCCTTTGCTTTTGTCCAAACGCTTCATGACACGGTCCAAGTCGGCGATGATCAATTCCGCTTCAATAATCTCGCGGTCGCGCTGGGGTGCCACCGAACCTTCGACGTGAATCACGTCGCCGCCTTCGAAGATGCGCACCACATGGCAAATGGCGTCGACTTCACGAATGTGCGAAAGGAAGGCGTTGCCCAAACCCTCGCCTTTACTGGCGCCTTTTACCAATCCCGCAATGTCGACGAACTCCACGATGGTCGGAACCGTTTTCTCAGGCAGCACGATTTCGGCCAGTTTCTTCAAACGCGGGTCAGGCACTTCCACCACGCCGACGTTGGGCTCAATGGTGCAAAACGGATAGTTTGCTGCCTGCGCACCATGGCTGCGCGTAAGGGCGTTGAACAGCGTCGACTTTCCGACGTTGGGGAGACCGACGATACCGATTTTCAGACCCATAATGCGAGTGTGGTAGGGGAGTCTGCTTGCCGTGCGAAGGCCGCAGGCGAAGCGATGTGTCTCCCATGTGACGCCGCAGCATACCATACGACATTCATCAAGTTGTCAGGGAAAGTTCACTGGTAGCCCAAAAGTCCTGCAGGGGTGGAGGCAATCCCCGTATGAAGTACGGAATTCCACTTGCGCGAAAATGGAGAAATAGTTCATGGTTCCCCTCCTATGATCAACACACTCCGCATTGCAGCTGCCGTTTCGTTGCTGTCCTGTCAGGTGGCATTTGCCGCTGAGCCGCTGTCGTTCCAGCCGTTTGTTCTTCCCGATGGTGTCATTACACGCGCACAGCTTGTGGAGACGGTCGTACGTCAGTTGTATCCGCTGGCGAAGAACGATGCATGCTTCAAAACGCTGTCGCCCTCCGACTATTGGCTGCTGTTCAGCGACGTGTCGGTGCGGGAGTCGTATGCACCCGCTCTGTGCTATGCCATGAAGACCGGCATGATCCGCGGTTACCCCGACGGCTCGTTCCTCCCCGATCGTCCGGTGAACTTTGCCGAGGCATCGAAAATCTTGTCGCGGGCATTCGATTTGTCATCGGACATTTACGGTACCAGCGAGGGTCCGTGGTACCGGGCACCGGTCTTGGCGCTGGAAAGACATGCCGCCATTCCCGAGTCCATTCGCGGATTCAATCACGCAATGACCGGTGTGGAAGTGCAGGAAATCGTCGATCGTCTGGCCAATGGTGACGAAAGTCGTGCTTCACGCACGTATCGCGAGTTGCAGTTGCGCGACCCACGCTTGCGGTAGTCCATGCGCTGAAATATTGACAAATATGTATAAATGGGGTAAAAATACTCCCTATGCATTCACGCCGAGTGCTTGCCATCGCTGTGTCCGTCGTCTTGATGATGCCTTCTACGGCTATCCAAGCCATGGGATTCGTGGATTTGGATGGTTCTCCGTATGAACCTGCGATTCTTGCGTTGGCAGGTGAGGGGATTGTATCCGGCTATCCGGACGGTACTACGCGCCCCTACGGACGCTTGAACCGTGCCGAGGCTCTGAAAGTCATTGTTGCCGCTCAGAAGAACTTTTCTCAGGAGCTTGGCGACACCAAGAGCAACATGCCGACCATTCCGTTGTTTTCCGACGTTGAACAAAGCGCATGGTACGCACCGTATTTGGAAGTGGCATTCAGTAATAAGGTCATTACCGGCTACCCGGATAACTTGTTTCGCCCGCAATCGAATCTAAAAACCGAAGAGGCCATTGCCATTGCCCTGCGTGCCTACAACATTCAGGGAGTGCAGGAGTTTCAGACTTCTCCGAATATCGACAACTACCCCGGCGAATGGTTTACGCCATACGTGAATGCCGCCATTCAGCGTAATCTGCTGGATACCAACAGTCGTATGCAGTTGGGTTCGGCAATCACTCGCGGTCAATTCTTTACCATGGTGCAACGCATTCGTACGGGTGGCGCACCGCAGGTCGCGGTGATCAGCGTGTCGTCATCCCAGCCGTCGGTGCAGGCGTATCTTCCGACTCCGCAGCAAGGTTCCCAGGCATCGGTTGCGCCTGTTTTTCAGCAGCCCGTTGTGCAGCCACAAGCAGTACAGCAGCAACCACAGCAGCAGATCATTCCGCAGGCGTATGCCCAGGCTCAGCCGCAGCCGTCCAGTTCGCAGGTCGCAGTACGCCGTGCCCAACATACCGGTGTAGTCAATACGGCCACGGCATTGCAGTTTGCGTCGGCAAAAGATTTTGCCATTTCCATTCCCAGCCTTGGCATCGTCGATCTTACGGTCACGCATCCCGACAATCCCACCACCCAAAAGGGAGTACTTGCGCCGTTACAGGTAGGCGTCGGTCATCTGTTTGCCTATCCCGGCGAAGGCAGCAAGATCATGATTTACGGTCATAGCAGCGGCTATCCGTGGGACTTGTCGCAGTTCACCAAAATTTTCCGCACCATTAACAAGGTTGCCGTGGGTGAACGCATTTACGTTACCTACAACGGCAATTTGTACGTCTATGAAGTGGTGCTGAAGAATGCCGTTGCCGTAAAAGACACGACGCCATTCGAGCCCGATGAAAACGGCGAAGAGCTTATTTTGTACACCTGCTGGCCGCCGGACACCATTTCGCAGCGCTATTTGGTGCACGCCATGCCGATTGACGTGGTGGCCCTTCGGTAAAGAGCATCGCTCGATGTTCGTTCGGTGTTTTTTCGTGTGCTTGTTTACCGCACCACCCCCCACCACAACTCTCCCACCGGCGTCTCCGGCATGGGCGGTACCTGCAACTCCGGTCCCAGCACGTCCGACAACACCGTAATCAACTGTCCCCAGGTGAGCGCTTTCCCGTCACCCACGTTCCCCATGCGCCACAAGTCGTCATCTTGCACGCCGGTCAATTCCTGCAAGATTCTCGTCTTCAGCTCTGCAAACACGCCTTCGGCCTCCAGTCTGGTCATGGCTCCCGTCCGCACCCGCGTGTACAGCACGTACGACGCAAGCAGCCTGCTCGCATTCGTCACCGACACCGGCGCACTGAAGTCTTTCTGTTCCTCCAGCGTCACATCCTGTGCAAAGCTCAACGGAGTCAGATCAAACTCCCGAATCGGCCGTTGGAAGCTGTGCAGCAACCGCTGCACGTACGTCGTTCCATCCGCAGTGCCAAACACCCGGTCCGGCGAGAAGATGCGGTTGGCCGTGCCTCCGCCGCTCACATCCACTCCTCCGCCCCCCAAGCGCTGTACCGCATCGGAGTAGCTCTCCAACGGATGACACGTCATTTTCATGCCCGCATCCACCAGACCGATCCAGGTCACCGGCTTGTGTACACCCACGCCGATTGTTCCTGCCTGCACCCCGTACTCACTCGGTCGTCCGGTCATCAGCCACCGCGTGCGTCCTTCGGCATCGGGTGTTCCCACCGACAGCAACAACTGCAGGCGCTGGAACAAGTTTCCCTCCGCATTCGGCAGAATGTCCGACCGCACCGACGTTGCACGACCGATGTCCTGCACCATGCACGGACGACGATCAATCACGCCTGCCGCCGCCAAGTACTCCTGTTCCATGCTCTGATCCCAGCGCACTTCATCCGGCAGCGCCGACAACGTCAGCTTGCCGCCCGCAAACGCCGCCTTCACCAGCAAGTCAGCCGCCTCCGACGGTGTCACGCCGCCTCCCAGCGCCACCTCGAACCCGCGTGGCAGCACGCCTGCCTGCTTCAATGCGGCAAACACGCCGCTCGTTCCATCTTCCTCCGTCGCATCCGGCGGCAATGCCGCCGTTCCATCCGCCTTCAGCTTCAGCGCAGCCGCCACCATCGCCATGGCCTCACGCTTCGTCACCGGAGCATCGCCATCGGCAACCAGCACGCCACCTGCATTCCTGCCCACCGGAACACCCTGGGCGAGCAGCGCGTACGCATTGCTCATCCACGACGTTCCTCCCGCCGTCTCCGGCACCGGCACATCGGCCAGCACCCCCGATGCCCATCCTTGTTCCTTGGCGGCCGACCGCAATCCTTCCCGCAGCGCATCGCCGCTCTTCGACAAGCTCAAGCACTGTGTTCCGGCCAGCAGCTCAATGAACTCCTTGCGGCTTACCAATGGCTCGGCCAGTGCGCCGTCCTTCACCAACTGTTGTCCGTACAAGTTCTGCAAACTCCACAGCAACGCCTGGGCAACACTCTTGCCCTCCGTCTCCACCGCCCCGATGCTCAGACACGGTTTGTAGCCAAGCAGCTTCTGGCTCTTCCAGCCCAATCCCACCGTCGCCGTTTCCCCCGCCACGACCTCCACCGATTGTCCTTCGACAGTCGCCACATATCCCTGCAGCACACCAGACGAATCCACCGCCTGAACAACGTATGTTCCGGCCGGAAGGCTCATCTCGAATGCTCCATTCACGTCCGCCACCACCGCCTGCGTCACCGCAGTACCTTCCACGTCCGTCCCCGTCGCCTCCACCCGCACGCCGCCAAACGCCGTGCGTTCACCCTTTTCCTTCTTGCCGTTGCCGTTCACATCCACGAACAGCTGTCCCGCAAGCGTCCCGGACGGCACTCCAGCCTCACTTCCCGTCGACTCTTGTCCCGACAGCCAGTAGCCGCCTCCACCTCCGCCCTCACCGCCGCTCGTCGTTCCTCCGCCTCCCGTACTGCCACCCGTCGTTCCTCCGCCACCGCCGCCCACCAAACAATCGCTGCCGATGGTCAGCGTCTGTTCAGCCGACTCATTGCTCAGCTTCAGCCCCGTATCCACCGTCTTCACTCCCCAGTAGTACGTTGCTCCGCACGCCAACCCATTCACCGTCCGCTGCCGGCTCTGTCCATTCGGCATCATGCGATCCGCATAGTTCGGACTGGCCACCTTGCCCGAAATCACATCGTGCCCGTTCGACACCGTTCCCACCCGCACCTGGTACTGCAGCTGCCGTGTCGGTGTAATTGCATCCGAACCGGAGCCCCAAGACAGCAGCACATTGGAGCCGCTGGCGTAGTACACAGTGATTCTGGCACTGTCGAGATAGGCGGTGGTGGTTCCGGCCGCGATTGTCTTCTCCGCTGCAATGGCCACGCCGATGTTGCCGTTGATGTCGGCTGGAGTCCATGTCTGCCCCCAAAGATCGGTGGAGCCGCCATAAGGAATGAACAGATCAACGGCCGTCGGCCAATCGGTGAGAGTGGCCTTGTCGGTGCCGCCGACTACTCCGCCTTTAGTCAGTCGTACGCTTCCGTCATGGATGACTGTGGCAGGTGTTTCGGCGCGTTTCTCGATTTCCACGAGAATACCGGCAATGACCGTTCCATTGGGGATGGAGAATCCAAAGCTCGAAACCAGCAGGTAGTTGCTCGTAGCCGCGCCCGCTAGGCTTGCCGTTGCGAAGGCATTGTCGCTCGCATTGATATTTGCGGTGTTCGACCACGCGACAGTGCCGATACTGGCATCGTTGATGCCCATGATGCCGTAGACCGGAGAGAACGGAATCGCATTCACGGATCCTGTCGCAGTGAAGCCGGATGCGGGGGCACTGGGTATTGCATTGGCCAATGTTGCCGATTGATCGCTTGTGTAGATACGGTTGACGTTGCCGCCCGTAAAACAGCCGTCATCCATGTTGCCGGCAACGTAGTCCAAGTCACCGTCGGCTTCTATGTCGCCAATCACCACCACGTTCGTACAGTCACCTCGTTCGGTTGTCGGTGAACCGCTGTCGGTAAAGGTGCCGCTGCCGTTATTCAGCCAGATGCGTGTGCCACCCACAGTGTCGAGCGCATCGGATGCTCCGAGTACAATATCCAAATCGGCATCGTTATCTACGTCTGCAAGGGCGAAACTGCGGACCTGCGCAAGTCCGAAGAGCACGCTTCCAATCGTCATTTCACCCGCGCCGTTATTCGTAATGGGATAAATTTGTCCGTTTTCACCCGACAACATAATGTCGATGTCACCGTCATTGTCGATGTCGCCGGTCGCTACGTGCTTGTTATAGGGAGTCGTAGCGATTGTTCCCGTCCAGTGCGACGTGAATGCGCCGGTGCCGCTGTTTTTGTAGAGCTCGATTGAGTGTCCGTTTGGCTGCGTAAAGACCAAATCCAAGTCGCCGTCGCTGTCGAAGTCGGCGAGTGCCATGGCCCAGCCCTTGGGCAGCGTAGACGGTACGTGGGTGAAGGTGCCGAGTCCGTTATTCAGCGCTACGGCAGAATCAAGCGTATACGTATTGCTCATAATGACGCGGTCCAAATCTCCATCGCCATCCACGTCGGCAAGGCGAACGACGCTAGAGCTAGAGTCCAGTGTCATGCATTCGGTCATGCTGTTCGGATCCGTGAAAACGGCACTTCCGTTGTTGAAGTACGTTCGGTTGCAATTGGTGTCGTAGACACCCACAATATCCAAATCCCCATCGCCATCCACGTCGCCTGCTGCAAAGTCCTGAAATTGCTGAGAGCGCCCGAAGGTGGAATGCGTGTATGCTCCAGTACCGTTATTGAGGTAGAGATCGTTCAAATCCGTTCCGCCAGCGTCGTAGTTTCCCGCGACGTAGTCCAGGTCACCGTCGTTATCGAAGTCGGCCATAATGGTCGCCCGCGTATGTTTGGATTCGACGCTGGATGCATGCAGCGTATAGGCCATGGCATACACCGTTTCCACCAGCAGCGTGCACAGCAGTGCCAATGCCAAGGACAGGATTGCGGTACTGATAATTTCGGTGCGTCCCGGCAAGCGTGGGTGCGTGGCTTCAATGTTTGCCAGCGACGTGTATTGCACGCGTGCATGGTTGGCGATGGCGTTCCATTCCACGACCAAGGCGATGGACATCAGCGCTATGGCTGTGGTCAGCAGTCCGATCTCTTTCACCTGCAAAACAATTGCGCCCATGAGCGGAAGAATCGGCCAAGCATGCACCGCCTGCACCCCAAGAAGCACTGCTACGACAACGAATGCCGTTACAAGAACGGCTGCCAGTGCGAAGGGGAATACTCGTTGCAACTGCACGAAAGGCGAGGAAAAAGTATCCCTTAATTGTACCACAAAAAGGCATTTCACACTAGGCGATAATGGCTTGTGAATGCTCGTTTACCGCACTGCTCTACCGCAGCTCTTCCACCGGCGCTGAGAGGCCGCAAACATGCTGTTTTAGGCGTCGCCTACGGCTATGCCGGATTGGGCTTAGGCCCCGATGCGCCGAATGATTTCTCGATCAACAAATTCTTTGTCGCGGCCGTACTTCAGGCGTGAAAGTTGTTTGTAGGCCTCGACCGCCTTGGTGTCCTTGGCATACGTTGTTTCCAGCCACGGCTTGGGCACTTCCATGGAGAACGAGCGCGACGGTTGGCCGTCCACCGATAATTTAATACATGCCTTGAAGTTATCCAGGTTCACCAAGTCCTGCTCGCTGAACACCGGCGCCATTTCCTTGGCGCAGAACTCTGCGTCCTGCGGGCCGATTTTATAGAGCATCATGGTGCCGACGTTACCGAATACGGCGCTCTTTAAGTTCACCGCGCCCGACAGCTTGCTGTCTTTCTCCAGCTGGTCGAGATACTGGTGGGCGATCACAAGGCCCAGGCGGTACTTGCGTGCCTCGGACAGAATGGATTCGATGGAGTCGGTGACGTAGTTCTGGAATTCGTCGATGTACAGGAAGAAGTCTTTGCGGGATTTGGCCTCCTGGCGCTGGCGGCGCATGGATGCCACCTGGATTTTGTTCACGATGATCATACCCAGCAGCTTGCTGTTTAAGTCTCCGATGAGACCTTTGGACAGGTTCATCAAAATGATTTTCTGATTATCCATGACCTCCTGGAAATCGAACGAGCTCTTCACCTGGCCCACGATGTTGCGGATGAGCGTGTTGGTCGTGAATTGACCGAACTTTGCGGCGAAGTAGGGGATCATCTCCTGCTTTTCGCGCTGGCCGGTGGCCGCCATCTGCTTGTCCCAGAACGACTTCACGATCGGGTTTTTCAGCTTGGCGATCTTGTATTTTGCCCATTCGTCGTCCGTGAACAAGCGCACCAGGTCGGTAATGGCGCCACCTTCGTCCTCATCGGCCATCAGCGTCAGACAGCCGTTGCGGAAGTAGTCCTGAATACGCGGACCGAAGATTTCTTCGCCGAACATTTTCACCATCATGCTCATGGCGTCGAGCGCGATAAGGTCGCGCTCTTCATCGTTCTTGCCTTCCAGCATGTTCAAACCCATCGGCCGGCCGGTGTCGGCCGGGTTGAAGTAGATGACGTCGTCGGCGCGTTCGCGCGGCACATACGGCAGCAAATCTTCAATCAGCGAGCCGTGCGGATCAACCACGCAAATGCCGTGCTTCTTATGGAAGTCCTGGCGCGCCATCAGCTGGATGACCGACGATTTACCGGTACCTGTCTGACCGATGACGTAGAAGTGACGGAAGCGGTCTTCGTTTTTCATGAAGATCTTCTTCCGCTCGCCGCGGTAGGTGTTGTAGCCCAGGAACAAGCCTTCTTCGGGAATATTCTTGGGACACGGAGCAATCTTGAAGTTCTGCCATTTAATCGTGCTGACCTTGTTGTACTTGATATTCGGGAAATGGAAGATGCTGGCTAATTCGGCAGTGCCGAGCAGCAGCTTCTTGCTGAACCAGCGCTGCCATAGCGGGCGACTGGGGTTGCGGCGAATGAAGCGGTAGATCAGGTTGATGTTCGAGTGGTAGCGCGTGCGTTTGAAGCTGTTGCCGCGGATATCGTTGAACTGCGAAAAGCCACCGACAATCGTGTCCAACAGCATGTTGCTGCGGTCGGCGGTTTCGGCCGAAGCGACAATGCGGATGACTGCCGTAAAGCCCGGTGAGTTGGCCTTTTCGTCCATGCCTTTGCTGAGCTCTTCCACCATGCTGGTGATGCGCTCGCCGCTGGAGGTTTCCTTGAACTGGTCTTTGCCGTCCGACGAGAACATGTCGACCAACGAGCTGAGCCACGACATGGGGTTCTTCCACGAGAAGTTGCCGCCCTTCTTGGGGTTGAGCAGTTTTTGGGCTTCTTTCTGCACTTTGTCCTGCCATTTGGGCAGCAGCGGTCGCAGGACGACTTGCACTGCGGCGCCTTCGTTCTTGCTTAACTTAGAGAACGCGTTGGTAATGGCGTTGAACGGGTCGCTTTTAAGGTGCTGATAGCTCTTGAATGGATAGACGAAACTCTTGGACGGCAGCAGGTACGTGGACGACGTCACCGAGTTCTTGGTGAAGATGTTGTAGTCCTCCACTTCGTCGATGACTGCATCGGGGTAGAACGACGTGATTTGCTTTTCGATGATTGGTGCCACGCGACGTGGCGCAACCACGAAAATCAGGATTTCACCGGCCAGTGCTGCGTACTCAAATGAGATGAATGGCGAACCTTTCCAATGTCGCTGAATACTGCTTTCGGCCAAGCTTCCGAACGTCTGGTACAGGTGGTCCATGACGCCCAGTACTTCTTTAAAGTCTTTGCCCGTCGAGAATTGCTCTGATTCCTGTTCCTTGTCTTCCTTGCCCTCTTTTTTTGGCATCAGAATCTGCAAGAAGACGAGCTGCTTTTCGCGTTTGCGGTCCTCCATTCGGCGCATCGTTTTCAGCCCATGGCGGACTCCCAGCACAATTGCCGCGATGCCGCCGATAAGGATGAGAAATGTCTGCACGTTTCTATGGTAACACTTTTACGTCGTTCTTTGCTTACGGTCGTCCTACCACCCCCCACCACAACTCTCCCACCGGCGTCTCCGGCATGGGCGGTACCTGCAACTCCGGTCCCAGCACGTCCGACAACACCGTAATCAACTGTCCCCAGGTGAGCGCTTTCCCGTCACCCACGTTCCCCATGCGCCACAAGTCGTCATCTTGCACGCCGGTCAATTCCTGCAAGATTCTCGTCTTCAGCTCTGCAAACACGCCTTCGGCCTCCAGTCTGGTCATGGCTCCCGTCCGCACCCGCGTGTACAGCACGTACGACGCAAGCAGCCTGCTCGCATTCGTCACCGACACCGGCGCACTGAAGTCTTTCTGTTCCTCCAGCGTCACATCCTGTGCAAAGCTCAACGGAGTCAGATCAAACTCCCGAATCGGCCGTTGGAAGCTGTGCAGCAACCGCTGCACGTACGTCGTTCCATCCGCAGTGCCAAACACCCGGTCCGGCGAGAAGATGCGGTTGGCCGTGCCTCCGCCGCTCACATCCACTCCTCCGCCCCCCAAGCGCTGTACCGCATCGGAGTAGCTCTCCAACGGATGACACGTCATTTTCATGCCCGCATCCACCAGACCGATCCAGGTCACCGGCTTGTGTACACCCACGCCGATTGTTCCTGCCTGCACCCCGTACTCACTCGGTCGTCCGGTCATCAGCCACCGCGTGCGTCCTTCGGCATCGGGTGTTCCCACCGACAGCAACAACTGCAGGCGCTGGAACAAGTTTCCCTCCGCATTCGGCAGAATGTCCGACCGCACCGACGTTGCACGACCGATGTCCTGCACCATGCACGGACGACGATCAATCACGCCTGCCGCCGCCAAGTACTCCTGTTCCATGCTCTGATCCCAGCGCACTTCATCCGGCAGCGCCGACAACGTCAGCTTGCCGCCCGCAAACGCCGCCTTCACCAGCAAGTCAGCCGCCTCCGACGGTGTCACGCCGCCTCCCAGCGCCACCTCGAACCCGCGTGGCAGCACGCCTGCCTGCTTCAATGCGGCAAACACGCCGCTCGTTCCATCTTCCTCCGTCGCATCCGGCGGCAATGCCGCCGTTCCATCCGCCTTCAGCTTCAGCGCAGCCGCCACCATCGCCATGGCCTCACGCTTCGTCACCGGAGCATCGCCATCGGCAACCAGCACGCCACCTGCATTCCTGCCCACCGGAACACCCTGGGCGAGCAGCGCGTACGCATTGCTCATCCACGACGTTCCTCCCGCCGTCTCCGGCACCGGCACATCGGCCAGCACCCCCGATGCCCATCCTTGTTCCTTGGCGGCCGACCGCAATCCTTCCCGCAGCGCATCGCCGCTCTTCGACAAGCTCAAGCACTGTGTTCCGGCCAGCAGCTCAATGAACTCCTTGCGGCTTACCAATGGCTCGGCCAGTGCGCCGTCCTTCACCAACTGTTGTCCGTACAAGTTCTGCAAACTCCACAGCAACGCCTGGGCAACACTCTTGCCCTCCGTCTCCACCGCCCCGATGCTCAGACACGGTTTGTAGCCAAGCAGCTTCTGGCTCTTCCAGCCCAATCCCACCGTCGCCGTTTCCCCCGCCACGACCTCCACCGATTGTCCTTCGACAGTCGCCACATATCCCTGCAGCACACCAGACGAATCCACCGCCTGAACAACGTATGTTCCGGCCGGAAGGCTCATCTCGAATGCTCCATTCACGTCCGCCACCACCGCCTGCGTCACCGCAGTACCTTCCACGTCCGTCCCCGTCGCCTCCACCCGCACGCCGCCAAACGCCGTGCGTTCACCCTTTTCCTTCTTGCCGTTGCCGTTCACATCCACGAACAGCTGTCCCGCAAGCGTCCCGGACGGCACTCCAGCCTCACTTCCCGTCGACTCTTGTCCCGACAGCCAGTAGCCGCCTCCACCTCCGCCCTCACCGCCGCTCGTCGTTCCTCCGCCTCCCGTACTGCCACCCGTCGTTCCTCCGCCACCGCCGCCCACCAAACAATCGCTGCCGATGGTCAGCGTCTGTTCAGCCGACTCATTGCTCAGCTTCAGCCCCGTATCCACCGTCTTCACTCCCCAGTAGTACGTTGCTCCGCACGCCAACCCATTCACCGTCCGCTGCCGGCTCTGTCCATTCGGCATCATGCGATCCGCATAGTTCGGACTGGCCACCTTGCCCGAAATCACATCGTGCCCGTTCGACACCGTTCCCACCCGCACCTGGTACTGCAGCTGCCGTGTCGGTGTAATTGCATCCGAACCGGAGCCCCACAACAGGAGTACATCCACCGCGTTGTAGTAGTAGACAGTTATTTTTACGTTGTCGATTGACGGCGTTGAATTGCCGGAGCCACATGGCAGCTGTGTTGCTGAAAGCGCGGCACCGAAGGTACTGGCATTAATATCGCTGGTCGTCCATGTTTCTCCCCAGAGGTCGGTTGTACCGCCGTGGTCGACATAGACTCCGCTGGGCCAGAGAACCATGCTTGAGCTGCGATCGGTTGCTCCAATCGTTCCATTTTTCACAATCCGAATGCCGTTGTCCCACATGCCGCAGCCGCCGTAGTTTTTATGCCATGA
The DNA here is from genome assembly GCA_964448405.1 of uncultured Candidatus Peribacteria bacterium. Lineage (GTDB taxonomy): Bacteria > Patescibacteriota > Gracilibacteria > Peribacterales > Peribacteraceae > DAORHV01. Next base: position 20,787 of record CAYUVW010000010.1, read on the forward strand.
TGTCACAATACCAACAATGGTTGACCCGGAAGGGATGTTGAATCCAAAGTCCGTCGCCTTCAGCCAATGCGTGGTGTGGTTGGTCATGTCCATCATGCCGCCGCTGGAACTAACGCTGTTGAGTGTGTAAATGTTTTCCGGATGCAGCCACGGCATGGTCCCCACGCCGGCCACATCAGTGGCCATGAGCGGCGTTTTCGGCGCTGTAGAGCCGGTGGAATGGCTTGCGCTGATGGTTGAAAGAAGTGTTGCGGGCGCAACAGGAGTGTCGTTTGGCGTGGAGAATGCGATCGAATTCACATAGTGGCGATTCACGCCGCCGACGCCGGTGCAGTTGGAATTGTCGTTACCAGCGATGTAATCCAGGTCGGTATCGGCATCGATATCGGCAAGTGCAACTGCAATTGTGCAGTCGCTTTCTTCGGTTGGTGTTCCCGTTTGACTGAATATGCCCGATCCATTGTTAATCCACACTTCATTGCCGGCATTGAGGGCGCCGATATCTCCTCCTCCAAGCAGAACGTCCACGTCGCCGTCGTTATCAAGGTCTGCCAGGCCTGCTGAACGAGCTTCGGCTACAGTGCCGAAGGTCTGCCCCAATGCAAAGGAAGTACCTGTTCCGTCATTGAGATAGGTTATGACTTGTCCGAAGGCGATCAAGGAGGCAACGATATCAATATCGCCATCGCCATCCAGGTCAGCCGTATTCAGTGAATGATCGTACGAGCCAACCAATGCAGTCGATTGTGTAAAAGCCCCCGTGCCGCTATTCAGGTGCACCAAAACGCTGCTGTTAAAATTCAGTGTAGCAATGTCCGTGAATCCGTCGCTGTTGAAGTCCGCAGCAGTAATGTGTGTGCATGCCGGTAATTGCGATGCCACTTGCGTGAATGCTCCGGTGCCGTCATTGCGGAACGCCGATAGACCATATCCGCTTACCGGACAGCCAATCACGTCCAGGTCGCCGTCGTTGTCCATATCGGTGAGTGCAATATTCATCAATGTAACAAAGCCGCCTGTAAAAAAATCAGACGCCGCAAAGTTTCCAGAGCCGTCGTTTAGGTACTTTGTCAGTGTAGTGACCGTAAATGGTGTTCGCAGACCAATCAGGTCTATATCTCCGTCTCCGTCAATATCTCCAGCGCGCATTGCCTTCGCAGTATGCGACAGTCCGAAATCCGCACCCGGCGTAAAGACGGCCGAACCATTGTTGGAGTACAGATTGTTTTTTTGAATATCGGTGCTATCGCTGTTTGCGGCTACGTAGTCCAAATCGCCATCGCCATCGACATCGAAGACGGGGAGTGCGATGGTTTTTTTCGATTCAGCTGTAAAACTCAACAATGAAAAACTGACGGGAAACGCTGCATACACAATCGCTGCGAACTGCGCAGTCAGAATGCACACGGCCAAACCGAACATGCCGACTTGCAGGCTTTCATTCCAATGCGGCAGGCGTAAGCGGTGCAGTTCGACATGGGACAACGATGCAGAATGCACTCGCCATTGATTCGCAACCACATGCCATTGCTCGAAGACGCATACCAGCGACAGCAGGAGGCCGAGCGATACCAATGCAACTGCCAGTGCACCGAAGGTGTCTGCAACCGGAGTGTCAGTGCCGGAGTTCATTGCAAAGCGTTGAGCCAGCAGCCATAGGGCTAGCCCTGCACAAAGCAGGTGTATGCAGCCGAGGATTACGGTCGACCGTGAAACGCGCATAATCCTCTTATTGTAGCAGAAAAACGCCTTTTTTAAAAGAGCGCCATACACCCCGGTAACTGCGACTATGCCTTGCTCTTTACCAAGCGCTCAACCATCTCCATGAGCGATTTGATCGTCATGTCTTTCTTTACAAAGTAGTCATCCACCTTCAGTGCTGCGCCGCGGTCACGGTTTGCTTGGTCGGCGAAGTTCGTGAGAATGATGATCGGAAACGTACGCATGTCGGGTGCAAGCTTCTCCAGCACACCGAAACCATCGAGTACCGGCATGTTGATATCCAGCAGCATCAAATCTGGCTTTTTAGCTTGAATAAGGGACAAGGCCTCTTGTCCGTTGGTGGCCGTACGCACCGAATACACGTCCTTATTGAACTTGCGCATATACAAGTCTCGGAGGACCGTATCGTCTTCGGCGATGAGTACGTCGTACATGGCCATTAGGCACATCATACACGAAAATGCTCCCAAAGTGAAGGACCATTCGCCAGCCTAAGTAAATGATGAAGAAGGTTATGAAGGTGCAAAAGGTTCAGAAGGCACAAAAAAAAGTTCGGAGATTGCTAGCAACCTTCCGAACCTTTTTCGTCATTTTGTACTTTCCTGACCTTCTTTTTAGACCGTGACGCGAGCGTAGGCAGTCACGTTGACGGCGCCGAGCATTTTACCGACGGTCATGGCCTGGTCTTTGACGAACGGCTGCGTGATAAGCGCGTTTTCCTCGCGGAATTTCTTTTCCTTACCGATCATGATTTTTTCCATGATTTCGGCCGGTTTCTTTTCCTTCGTCAGCTGCTCTTTCCAGATTTCGCGCTCTTTGTTGACGGAATCCGAGGAAACTTCTTCAGGCTTCACGTAGGTCGGGTTCATGGCGGCGGCATGCATGGCGACATCGGTTGCCTGGGCGGACGTTCCACCATCCAGTCCGACGACCACGCCGATCTTGCGATTGCTGTGGACGTAGCTGCCGATCACGCCGGCTTCCAGAACCTTGGTCTCGCCGACGGACACGTTCTCACCGAGCTCCAGCACGGCGGCCGGAACCTTGTCCTTGGCGAAGGTGTCCAGGCCAGCCTGTCCTTTGTCATGCAGAGTCTGGGCCAAGGTCTGGCCGAGCGTGGTAAACGGTTCGGAGCGGGCGACGAAGTCCGTCTCGCACTTCACGAAGACAAGAGCAGCCTTCTTTGCGGAAGTAGCAATGAAGATGCCGCCTTCATGTTGCTCGCGATCAGCCTTCTTCACGGCCTGGGCCTGACCCTTCTTGCGCAGGATATCAATCGCTTTGTCGGTGTCGCCATTGGCTTCGTCGAGGGCGTTCTTAGCAGCCAGGATTCCGGCGCCGGTGCGAGCACGCAATTCAGCGACTTGTGCGGGTGATACAGCCATAGTTGTTAGTGGGAGAGGGGGGTAAACAGAAGGGGATTACTCAGCGTCTTTGTCGTCTTTGGCCGAAGCGCGATCGGAGGCCAGTTCGTCCTGCACGGTCTTCAAGATGAGCGTGATGGACTTCACGGCATCGTCGTTCGAAGGAATGAACACCTTGAAGGCGTCTGGGTCGGCGTTGCTGTCGCAAATGCCGTAGAGAGGTAGTCCGATCTTCTTTGCTTCCAGAACGGCGACGCGGTCGCGGACGGCGTCGACGACGAACATGGCGTCGGGCAGACCCGTCATGCCGGCAACACCGGACAGTGCGGAATCCAGTTTGGCCAGTTCCTTGCGGAGCTGCGTCTGTTCCTTCTTGGTGTACTTTTCGACCTCACCGGTCTTGAAGGAGTTCTGGAGATCCAGGTAGTAGCGGATGCGGTGCTTCAGTGTTGCCCAGTTGGTGAGCAGTCCCGGAACCCACTTCTTGGTAACGACCGGCTGGCCGGTGGCGCGGCTGAGTTGTTCGATCGGCTGGAGAGACTGGAGCTTGGTCGAAACGAACAAGATCGTCTTGCCGCTCTTCTGCAGAGCTTTGAGTTCCTCGCACGTCTTCACCAGGGCCTTGCGCGTTTTGGCGAGGTCGAAGATGTGAATGCCACGGCGGACGCCGAACAAGTACTGCTTCATCTTGGGGTTCCACTTTTCTTTGCGGTGACCGAAGTGGCAAGCGGCCTGGACCAAATCTTTTTCCGACGGAATCGGCATTGTAGAAGGGGGAATGAGCACGACATACGCGCAGTCGTTAACTCGGTGATGAGTGGTCCTTGGGTTCAAACCCCCGACATCTTCTCGCCGAGCGCGGAGGATCCTCCTTTCGGAGTCAGGACCGCAGCGATCAATCGGGAGCGAGCCGCCCCTCGTTCTTCAACGGGGTGCGGTAGGTGCTTTATACATGTACCGGTGGCCTTTGCGCAAGTTTAGGCGGCATCCTTGTTGTCCTTACCGTTGCCGGAGAAGTAGGTCATTACCGCGCGGAACTTATCGCGGAGGTAGATGCCAAGGTCACTCAGGTGCTCATCCACTTCGGGTGCCGCATTACGCTTCTCGCGCTGTTCAGGTTGCTCCCAGGGGCGAGTCGTCATGGTGTGCTTGGTCATGGCATCGCGTTCGACACGCACTTGGCGATTTCTGAAAATCGGCATGAGCAGTTGTGGGGAAAGTATGAGGCTGACTGTAAGGCGTCTTTGGAAGTGGTCAAGAAAATGGAAACAAATGATGACTCCATGGACTCCAGAACTCCTAGGCTCCAAAAAATGCATCAAGGCCAATGGAGTCTTGGAGTCAAAAAAACGACCCGAAGGTCGTTTTTGAGGAGTCTATGGAATCCGCCTATTTCAATTTCGCAATCAGCTCATCGATCGTCACGCGCTCCTGCTTCAGCGTGTCGCGGTCGCGGATCGTCACGGTGTCCTTGGCGCCTTGCTCGGTGTCTTCACCCAGCGTTCCGAAGTCCACGGTAATGCACTTGGGCGTGCCGGTTTCGTCCTGGCGGCGATAGCGCTTGCCGATACTTCCGGTCAGATCGAAATCAATCGTCAGGTCAGTTTCTTGAACAAGTTTTGTGTACACCTCTTGAGCCTTGGCAACGAGGTGTTCCTTCTTGCTGAGCGGCAGAATAGCTACGTCCACGGGAGCCATTTTCGGAGCGAATTTCAGCACCGTGCGCACGTCGTCTTCGGCCACCTTTTCCTCGTTGTACGCTTCCAGCAATAGCGCCAGCACGGCGCGCGTGAGACCGAAGGTCGGCTCGACCACGTACGGCAGGAACTTTTTCTTTGGGTCATCTGGATCGGTGTACTTCAAGTCTTGGCCTGAAAACTTCTCGTGCTGCGTGAGGTCGAAATCCGAGCGGTTTGCCAAACCGAACAATTCCCCCCAGCCCCACGGGTACATGTACTCAATGTCCAGTGTACGGCTGGAATAGTGCGAGAGTTCTTCCTTGGTGTGCTCGCGGATGCGCAAGCGCTCGGGTGAGAGTCCGATGTCCAAGCACCACTGCCACATGGCGTCCTTCCATTTTTCGAAGTGCACACCTTCGGTACCCGGTTCAATGAAGTACTCGATTTCCATCTGCTGGAATTCCCGCGTGCGGAAGGTGAAGTTACCCGGTGTGATCTCGTTGCGGAACACGGTGCCGACCTGCGCGATGCCAAACGGCAAGCGCTTGCGCATGGTTTGCGACACGCTCTTAAAGTCTACGAACATGCCCTGGGCGGTCTCCGGACGCAGGTAAATGTCGCTTCCTTCGCCCTCTACCACACCCTGTTCGGTCTTGAACATCAGGCTGAATTTCTTGGCCACCGTCCAATCCACGCTCTTGCAGTTCGGGCAGGCGATCTTCTCGGCCATCAGCATCGGCTGGACTTGGTCCAACTTCAAAATGGCGGCTGCTTCCACGCCCATTTTTTCCTCAATAAGCTTGTCGCCGCGGAAGCGCTGCTTGCACTTCTTGCAGTCCACCAGCGGGTCGCCGAAGTTGCTGACGTGGCCGCTGGCTTCCCAGACTTTGGGGTTCATGAGAATGCCGCTCTCCAAGCCGACCATGTCTTGGCGGCTGCGGACAAAGCGGTTCCACCACAGTTTCTGCACGCGGCTTTTCAGTTCCAATCCCAGCGGGCCGTAGTCCCAGGTGTTGGCCAGTCCGCCGTAAATTTCGGAACCCGGGAAGACGAATCCGCGGCGCTTGCAGAGTGAAACGATTTGGTCGAGGGTGGTGGCGGGCATGGTGAGGCGAATGTGGAAGCGGCCCAGAGCATAGCAGGAAACGCGCGGTTTTGCGGAGTCCATGCAGTCTTTGCATCTCCGGAGCCGCATCTTGCTTTATCAGAAGCCAAAAATCTGCTATAATCCTAAGATTTTATCTCCTCAATGACCATCCCGATCATCATCGGCGTTGTGATCGTAGCGTTCATCTTGATCCGGATCTGGACCGGTGCCATGAACATTACGTCGGTCGACAGCCAGTCGTTGGCCGACGTGGAAAGCAAGCATCCGTACCTGCCAAGTCTGAAAGTCATGATTGCGGCAGTCGTAGTGACGGCAGCCGTTATTTTCTTGTCGGTGCAGTACGGCAAGGGCACGTCATTGCTGACCAGCGTTGTCGATCAGTCCACCGCCTATCGCTCACTATTCGTGTTCTTGGCAATCGTGGCGTTCGGCATTTTCGATCAAGCCCGTTGGCACGGTTCTAAGGATCGGTATCGATACTTCTTCGCCTTCGTGCTGGGAACCGTCGTAACGTGGATTCTGATTGCGTTCAAGCGTGCTATTTTTGAAACAGGTGTCCAGCAGGACCCCTTTCTCGTGGCGCTTGGCGTGGTGTGTGTCGTTATCGCTTGGAGGTTTTTGTTCGGTCCTTGGAGCGCAAGCATTAAGGCCACCGTGCTCGGCACATTCGTCTTCTGGGTGTCGTATGCCATTTTGCGGCATTCAAGTGGCGAAATGCTGCTTTCCACGGCGTTGGCATCGCTTGTTGCCATTGTGCCGGTCATCGTCTGGTGCAAGTTGTTTTTGTCGTATCATCGGCAGCGTCTGAGCATCGTATTCCTGGCGTTCTTCGCCGGCATGCTCTCCACCGCGCCGATCTTGTTCTACCACGAGCTGATGATGCATTCGATTCAGCTCAACTTCTTTTTGTTCAAAGTCGTTCCGCTGAGCTTCGGCAGCAGTGCAGGAGCGTTCGTGAAAACCACGTTGCTCGAAGGCGTGGGAATCAAGACCACGCTGGCAATCGTCCTTACGACGCTGGTGACGTATTTGATCGTTGGAATCATTGAAGAAGTGAGCAAATACTGGGTGCTGCGTCATAGCAGCAAGTCGTTCTTTCGGTCGATTGACGACGTCATGCAGCTGGCCATTATCGTGGCGATTGGATTCGCCTTTGCCGAGAACCTTGTGAATCCCACGTATTTCGTCGGTTTCGTTCGCAACTACCTCATCCGCCCGGAGACGCCCATGTGGGGTGCATTCATCGGCAATGTCATCGGCCGCTCGGTGCTCACCAACATGGTGCACATTCTCTCTACCGGTGTGCTGGGCTACTTCTTCGGTTTGGCGTTCTTTGCTTCGCCGTTGCTGCGCGATCAATTTGCGCAGGGCAATGTTCACCCTGTCATCAATTGGATCCGCCGTCTGCTCGATCTTCACACCGAGGCCGTCTACGGGCGCTTCCAAATGGCGCTCGGCTTAACTGCGTCTATCGTTCTGCATGGCCTGTTCGACTTCACGGTGTCGTTGCCCGATGTCCTACCCGGCAACCCGGCCAGCATCGGCGCATTGGTTGGTGCCGAGGCGAATTCTTTCTTAAGCGGCATCGCCATCACTTTGGTGCCTGCCGTGTTGTATGTGGTCGGAGGATTGTGGTTGTTGGTCTACCTGTTCGCACGCAAAGAAGACATGAAAGAATACGGCTCCGTGGTAGAGACGCAGACGTTCATCAGCTGACCATAAGAATGGATTAACGCGTGGCGTACTCCACGGTTGTTTTGCCACATCGCGGCGCGTACCATACGCGGTACCTCCCGTTTCGCGTTCGTACGAATCGGGTTTCCCACCCTGTCGTTATGTCCATGCGCAAGTCACTCGCCGCCCTGTTTATCGCCGCCCAACTGCTTTCTCCTGCCGCTGCATTCGCGCGTCCGGTGAGCGATATCGTCAATGTTTCCGCCGAAACGGTTTCCCGTATCGACTTTCTCACATGGTCTGCAGAAGTGACCGGTTTGCGTAAAAGCGACGACTGCACCTTGTCGTACACTCGCTATCCCAAGGGTCGCAAAGGAACATTGTGCTTGGCAAAGAACTCTGGAGCACTGGAGGCATTCGGTCCCGTGACCATGAATTACAACCTGAATAAGCCCATTTCACGCGGCGAGGCGGTGGATGTGCTTACCCAGATTATCGGCAAGCGTAAAGAGGCCGATGTCTCCGCATTCAAAGACGTAAAGACCACCCGCCAGAAGCAGGCCGTCATGAACGCCATCGCACTGAAGTGGATGAACCCGGTGCGTGCCGATGCATTCGGCTGGAACGATCTCCTCACCGGCACCGAAGCCTCGTCGTTGTTGCAGGCTGCCGGCGATGCTGTGCCGCTCCAATTCACGGTAAAAGTGAACCAGGGTACGACGACTCCGTTGCCCAAAGAGGAGTTGCTGAATGCCGTTTGGCAGATCATCCAGCGTGATTACTACAAGAAGGATGAGGTCAACGGCGACGAAGCCGCCTACAAAGCAATTGAAGGAATGGTCAGCGGTCTGAATGACCCATATTCCACCTTCTTCCGCCCCGTCGGTGCCAGCGAGTTCAGTAACGGCATCAAGGGTGAAGTCAGCGGCATCGGCGCTCATGTCGAAGACAAGGGCGGCATGGTTATCATTGTGGCTCCGTTGCCGGGTTCTCCTGCCGAGCGCGCGGGCTTGCAGACCGGCGATCAGATTTTAGAGGCCGATGGACACGTCTTGACCGGCATCGGCTTGGACAAAGCCGTCGGGTACATCCGTGGCGAGAAGGGCACTTTCGTGGAGCTGAAGCTGCTGCGTGCAGGCATTCAGATCAGTGTTCGGGTTGAACGCGCCATTATTTCCATCCCCGAGGTGCAAGTGAAGTGGCAGGGCGATATCGCCATTGTCGAGTTGCTGCAGTTCGGCGAGACGACAGAGCGACAGATCCGCACCGTATTCACCGATGTCGCCAAGAAGAAGCCCAAGGGAATTATTTTGGATTTGCGAAACAACCCCGGTGGATTGCTGAGCGCTGCCGACACCGTGGTCAGCAACTTCGTTCCCCAGGGCAGCGTTGTTGCCCAGGTGAAGTCACCGAGCGAAACTCGAAACGAAGTCACTCTGGACGGCCCCACCGTTTCCGACACCACAAGGGTGGTGGTGCTGGTGAACAAGGGCTCTGCCAGCGCTTCCGAAATCGTAGCCGGCGCTCTGCAGGACTATAAGCGTGCGACCATCGTCGGCGAGACGACGTTCGGCAAAGGAAGCGTGCAGGAAGTCATCTCCTTCAGCGGCGGCGAAGCGCTGAAGCTTACCGTTGCAAACTACTTCACTCCGCTTGGTAACAAGGTCGATGGCATTGGTATTAAGCCCGATATCGCCGTGACTGCCGACGATCGCGATGCACAATTGCAGCGCGCCTTGGATATCCTCCGTTAAGCATCTCGCGAGAGGGAAACCCGCTGCGGTTTCCCTCTCGCGGACTCTCCTTTCCCTGCGAGGAGCGGCTCCAGCGACGGGGCCCGAGAGACCCGTCGCTTCGCCGCGCCCCCTTGAAGCAGTACAATCTCCCCCATGCAAAAGCTCATCTTGGCGTCCGCCAGCCCGCAGCGCAAAACGCTGTTGGCTGGCCTTGGCCTGGAATTCGACGTCATCCCGAGCACTGTGAATGAAGAAGCCTGCACTGTGGTCGATCCCGCCGACCGCTCGGTAACGCTGGCGCGCCAGAAGGCCGAGGACGTGGCCGCCCGCAATCCCGGAACGTATGTCATCGGTTGCGACACGCTGGTAGTAGATGCCAAGGGTGAGCGCCTGGAGAAGCCGGTCGACGAAGCGGATGCACGCCGTATGTTAAAGCTGCACGCCGGTACGCGCTCCACCGTGCACTCCGGCCTTTGCGTTGTTAGTCCGTTCGGCGAAGTAGAGGAAGGAATCTCGAGTTCGTACGTCTGGTTCAAGGAGCTCAGCAAGCAGGACCTGGATTGGTGGATCGGCACCGGGCAATGGAAAGACCGCTCCGGTGGCTTCCAGATCGATGGCCTGGGCCAGTTGATGATTGAGCGTATCGACGGCGACTGGACGAGCATCGTTGGCCTGCCGGTGTTCCTGCTAGGACAGCTGCTCAACAAAAGCGGCTTCGATCTGTAGGCGAAGCCTGGAGTCTTGGAGACTAGGGTCACGACAAAAGAATCGCTGCAGGGAAAACCTCCGGAGGTTCTCTACATGTTCGAGTAATACTGGTTCTTGCGGTTCTGAGCGCGGAAACCTTCGCGCTTGAGGGCGCGGATACGCTGCAGACGGCGTGTGAGGGGCTTCTTGCGGTACTTGCGCTCGCGCAGGATCTTTACGAAGCGAGCTTCCTGGACCTGCTTTTTAAAGCGGCCCTGCAAGCGGTCGTTCGATTCCTCGCCTTTCTTGATTGCGTAGACGGTCATAAAGCTGAGGTAGCTTAGAGGAGCCCGAATGCTGCTGCAAGTCTATTTTGCACGGCACTTTGTACTAGATTCAATCGCGAGAGGGGCCGGGGCATTGCGCCCCAGCCCCCGTGTTCACTTCGTCGGCTTCTTGCCTTCAGAAGAGGAACTGCTGCAGAGAACAATGATTACCATTAGTGCCAAGAGGAGGCCGAAATCCTGTAGCTGCCATATTCCGAATGGCGAACCCTCTTCGTTTTTCTCCCGACCCATGCAGGTCGCTACAAATCCAAGCATTGCAATTCTTCTTATCCAAGTAAGCATATCGCCTCCGAAGTGAAAGATCTTTTAATGCCCAGAGCGTTTCCAGGCTAAGTATACAGTGAATATTAATTATAAAATGTCAATAATTTACTTGCAGGCCCCGTATATGGCGCGCTGCAAGTGCAATTCGGGGGGTGTCGGGAATTCTATGAGATGCGCAAAACACTCCTGCAACCGACTCCGTCGGTTGTAGGGAATGCAGCGGTTTGCACAGTGGCAACACATAGGAGAGCACGGCAAAACTGACAACTTTCTTTTGTATTGCGCTTTAGCGATGTGGATTCAGCACGTCCGGCCAGGCGATGAGCGGCAGGCTCTTGTTTTCTTCGAACATCTGCAGCGCCTCCACCACGCGTTTGGCCAACTGCACGTTGGTGATGAGCGGAATGCCGCGGTCGGTGGCGATGCGACGGATGAAGTAGCCGTCGGTCTTCTCGGTCGAAGATACATGCTGTGGAATGTTGATGACCAAATCCACCCGCTGATTTTCCAGGTACTCGCGGATATTGGGGCTGCGCGGCTCCGAGATCTTATAGAGGAGGGCGCTCTTCAATCCGCGTGAGGCCAGGAATTCGTGTGTGCGACCGGTGCAGAACAACGTGAAGCCCATTTTTTCCAGCGCCGTAATCGCCGGCAGCATGTCGACTTTGTCTTCCAGTTTTCCAATGGTGAGCAACACGTTCTTGCGCGGCATTTGGAAGCCGATTGCACGCAGCGACAGCAGCAATGCCTGTTCCACATTGGCGCCGAAGCAGGCGACTTCGCCGGTGCTTGCCATTTCCACGCCCAAGCGCGGGTCGGCTCCTTTTAAGCGACTGAAGCTGAACTGTGCGGCCTTCACACCGACGTGGTCCAAGTCCAGCGTTTGGTAACGCTTGCTGGGATCGGCGCGCTTCAGCAGCGCCTGCGTTGCGATCTTGGCGAAGTTCACACCCGTCACCTTGCTGGCGAACGGGAACGAACGGCTGGCGCGCAGGTTGCACTCAATAACAAGGAGTCGGTTGTTCTTGGCCAGGAACTGGATGTTGAACGGACCGGAGATCATGAGTCCCTGCGCGATTTTCTTGGCGATGACTTTGATTTGGCGGAACGTCTCGATATTCACGCGCTGCGGCGGCAACACGATGGTCGCATCGCCGGAGTGCACACCGGCGTTCTCGACGTGCTCGCCGATGGCATACAGAAGCAATTTACCGTTCTGTGCCACGCCGTCGAATTCAATTTCCTTGGCGCCTTCTTCGAACTTACTGATCACCACAGGTGCCTCTTTCGAAAGACGAGTGGCGTCTTCCAGGTAGCCCTTCAAGTCATCTTCATCGTGCACGACCGCCATGGCTGCTCCAGACAGCACGTAGCTTGGGCGCACAATGACCGGGAAGCCGACTTTGCGTGCAAATTGCTTGGCGGAACTCAGGTCGGCGAATTCTTTCCATTCCGGCTGGCGAACATCCAGCGTATCCAGCAGTCCGCTGAATTTATGACGATCTTCAGCTTGGTCAATATGCTTCGGGTCCGTGCCGATGATCGGCACTCCCGCGGCGGCAAGCTTGGGTGCCAGCGAGTTCGGAATTTGTCCGCCCATGGACACCACCACGCCCACTGGCTTCAGCAGTCGCAGAATATCCATGACGCGCTCGAACGTGAGTTCTTCGAAGAACAGCACGTCGCATTCGTCGTAGTCGGTGGAGACGGTTTCGGGATTGCTATTAATCATCGTCACCTCGTAGCCTTGGTTTTGCAGTTCATGCACGGCCTGGACGCAGCACCAGTCGAACTCCACCGATGAGCCGATGGAATACGGTCCGCCGCCCAGCACCACAATGCGTTCGCGTGGCAGTGTTTCGCCCACTCTGGGCTTGCGATCGTCGAAGTTCACGTCGTGGACGTTGCCGTTGTAACTGGCGAACAAGTAGTTGGTTTGCGCCGGGAATTCACCGGCCAGTGTGTCGATCTGTTTGACGACCGGATGCATGTTCGCTTCCGTGCGTTGATCCATAATGTCCTGTGCTTTGGAATCACGGATGCTGGCAATGGAGGAGTCCGAGAAGCCGGCGCGTTTTGCCTCCAGCAGCAGTTCATTGGGCAGCGTTTTGGATTTGCCCTGGAAAATCTGATTGCGAATGCGCGCACAGTGTTGAATGCGTTGCAGGAACCATCGGTCGATACCGGTCTCCTTATTAATTTCTTCAGGTGTCCATTCCTGGGCCAGTGCTTCGGCAATGGCGAAGATGCGACGCGGGCTCGGGCTCCTCACTTCATGTGGCAGATCCTTCTTGGAGACTTTCGTCACGATGGGGTACAGGCCCTGTGCGCCGATGTTCAACATGCGCATGGCTTTCTGCAAGGCTTCCTCGAAGTTGCGGCCGAGTGCCATGACTTCGCCGACCGATTTCATTTCGCTGGTGATTTCGTCGCTCACGAAGGAAAACTTTTGCAAATCCCAACGCGGCATTTTCACCGCCACGTAGTCCAGCGACGGCTCGAAGTCGGCGCACGTGACGCGCGTAATGGAGTTCTTCAATTTTGGCAGTGTGTAGCCCAGTGCAAGCTTTGCGGCGATGAACGCCAAAGGGTAACCGGTGGCTTTGGATGCCAATGCCGATGAACGGCTGAGACGTGCATTGACTTCAATAACACGGTACGTGCGGCTTTCGGGGTGCAGCGCGTACTGAATGTTACATTCACCGACGATACCCAAGTGGCGGATGACTTTGGTCGCGATGTTCCGCAGCATTTGGTATTCGTAGTTGTCCAACGTCTGGCTGGGGGCAACCACGATCGATTCGCCGGTATGAATGCCCAGCGGGTCGATGTTTTCCATGTTGCACACCGTGATGCAGTTATCGGCGCAGTCGCGAACCACCTCGTACTCGATTTCTTTCCAGCCGGTCAGGTCTTCTTCCACCAGAACCTGGTGAGATTCGACGAATGCGACCTTTAAGAGGTCCTTGAGTTCTTCGGGTGTCTTGGCGCGACCGCTGCCCTTTCCGCCGAGTGCAAATGCTGCACGAATGATCAGCGGGAAGCCGATCTTCTGCGATGCGGCGATGGCGCTGTCCATGCTCTCGCAGGCGAATGAACGCGGCACGTCAACGCCGATGCTCTTCAGTTCAGCATTGAACAACGCGCGATCCTCGGTTTTTCGAATGGCGTCGGTGGAGGTGCCCAGCACGCGGATGCCGTACTTTTTCAGCACGCCGCTTTCCTGCAATTTTAGTCCGCAGTTCAGCGCCGTCTGTCCGCCGAAACTGAGTGCGATGGCTTGTGGTTTTTCGATTTGGATAATCTGCTCCACAAACTCCGGTTGCACCGGAACGAAGTACACGCGGTCGGCGAGCTTCCAACTGGTTTGGTTGGTGGCGATGTTCGGGTTAATGAGCACAATGCGCTTGTTTTCCTCTTTGAATGCTTTGATTGCCTGGCTTCCAGAGTAATCGAATTCACCGGCTTCACCGATTTTCAGTGCGCCGGAACCGAGCAACAGGATAGTCTCCTGTTCGCCTGTTTTTGGAAAATCGTCACCCCTGTCCATTTCGGACACCGGGGTGCCGGTGTGGTCGGCGTTCTTCATGTCCGCGAGATCGTAGCTGCGAGAGTGCGATCCTGCAACTCCAATGATCGAACATCGTAAAACAGGCAATTCCTTCTTCGGTTCACATCGATGTTTCTAGCATCCTAAACTTCGTGAGCAAGCAATACACGGAGTCCGGCCAACATTTCGGTGCGAATGTGTAGTGCCAATTCCCTGCCGTGCAGTCCGCTGTCGCGGCCGGAGACCAGCGCTTCTTCGCCGGCGGCAATCACTTCGTCCGTCGCGATGCCGGCACGACTGAGTCCGTCGGCATGCTGGGCAATGATGCGATCGGCATAGGTTGCAATGTATTCGGCTGCTTTCATGCCTGCACTGTAGGAAAAGGGTAAGAAGTGTCAAGAAAATGGCCGTGCCAGGCCAATGAAGGTCATGTTCAGAATAAATAACATTTCAACCTTTCGATAGCTGGAAGCCGTTCTGTCAATCATCGGAATCGCTGTTTTCTGCTACAATATTCTGATTTTCCGAAAACCAACAACCAACACCCTTCCTCTTATGTATCTCCGCTTGTCACAGTTGCGCGTGTATCCCATGGCGATTCTGCTAACCGTGTTTGTGGGCAGTTTATTCTCGCCGGTGTACGCCAATCAGGAGCCGTATGAACAGGATTTCGTGGTGACTGCGTACTACTCGCCGCTGCCGAATCAATGTTGCTATTTCCGTGGCAGCTACGAAGAGGAGATTGTTTTCAATGGCCAAGGTCTTCGAGGTGCCGACGGTACCGGCGTGTATCCCGGCATGTTGGCCGGACCGCCAAGCTATTCCTTTGGAACGGCGATCGATCTGCAGGGCATCGGTGTGGGCACCATTCACGATCGCGGCGGCCGCATCATCGAGTGGGACAACGATGTGCATCGTATCGATATCTGGATGGGCGAAGGTGAAGCCGGGCTTGCCCGTGCCATGGAATGGGGCGTGCGTCGCGTGAAGGGCACGGTGTATCCGCTGGGCACCAAGGCTCCCGCCGAGTCGATCGTTTTGGAGAACTTTCCATCCAAGACCAGTTCCATTGCAAGCTTGGCAAAGACCGATGTACTTGCATTGCTTCCGGGCCTGAAGCTGGATGACCAGCGTTACGGCGTGCGTATCTTGCAGCAGCATCTGAAGGACCTTGGGCAATTCGACCGCGAAATTACGGGTACGTACGGCGCGGCGACCCGCGATGCGCTGGCCGCGTTCCAGAAGGAGAGGGGATTGAACGGCGACGGCACGCTTGTAGACGAGCGCACTGCAGCCGCATTGGTGGCATCGCTCCAAGTACAACGTGGACGAGTTCCGGAATTGGCCGTGGGCCTTGAGCCGGGTGCAGCGGGCGCTCAGGTTCGACTTGCTCAGCAGGTTTTGCGATATATCGGCGAGTACAAAGGGCGAACCGACGGAAATTACGACGACGATATGCGGGCGGCAGTCGTGCAGTTCCAGCGTGACAGTGGATTGATTCAAGACGAGACATCCAATGGTGCAGGGCGCATTGGCCCCGTGACCCAGCGCGCGATTCTCCATGCCTGGCGCGCCAAGCAATCTCGCCTGAAGACCAATGTCGTCTTGCTCAAAATGAAAGTGGCTGCACGCGTGAAGAAGGATGTGCTGCCGTCCGGAACATTGGCAGAAGGTGCCCGCGGCACTGCCGTGAAGCAGCTCCAGCTCGCGCTCGGCAAACTCGGATTCTTCGCCGCCAAGGAAGCCAACGCCAACTTCGGAACCAAGACCAAGGCCGCGCTCGTGACCTACCAGCTCGACCGCAAGATCGTGGACTCGCAGGACGCCCACGGCGCCGGCGTGTTCGGCCCCGCCACGCGCCAAGCACTCTTGGCCGATGCTCTGGATGCTGAGTGGAAGCGGGTGCGCGGAAGCGGCTTGTAGAAGCGGATTCGGCAGCGTCGCAACGTCGCTCTTTTTCATGCTATACTTCCCGTCCAACGCTATGCGCCGTCTCCGAATCGCTGTGGCTATCGGCTGTGTCCTGAGTTCCTTTGCAGTGGCAGCCGCCGCGCCTGCGGCCATAACGCGTCGCGATGGTTTTCTGCTGGTATGGTCGAGCATTCTGCGCCCCGCCGACTCTGTGCGCGAGACGCCCTACGTGGACGTCCCCAAAGGTTCTTTCGGATTCGATGTCATCACCTACGCCAAGGCACGCGGACTGACTATCGACGGCGAATACTTCTCGCCCGACGATCCGCTGGTTGCACGCGATGCGGTGATTTGGTTGCTTCGCACGCGTAACTTGGAACCCATCGATGCCGAGGGTAACAAGGAATTTCTGAAAGTCGTCGAGCCCCAGGATGCCGGTCTGTTGGCCGATAAATACGGCATCAATACCTACGAGCCCGACCACATGCTCACGCAGGAAGAGCTGCTGGGACTCATGCGCAAGCTCGACGGGGCATTGGCATCCGAAGTGCATGAAGCCAGTTTGTATTCCGAGAAATTCCACGGCAAAGGCACTGCCTTCGGCGAGACGTTCGACATGCATGCGCTGACCGCCGCGCACCGTTCGTATCCGCCGAATACGCTGGTGCGCGTCACCAACCTGGACACCAAGAAAAGCGTGGTGGTGCGTATCAACGACCGTGGTCCGTTCGTACAGGGCCGAGATATGGACCTGAGCTTGGCCTCATTCTTGCAGATTGCCGAGCGATCCAAGGGTCGTATCGATGTTACGTTCGAGCGACTAGGGGATTCCACCATGGTGAATCGATGCGGCGATTCTTCCATGCAGCGAAGGGTCAGTCGCGATGTCATCTTGGCTCCCGGCATCCCGCATCGCTTCGCATTGGGCGAGGAATTGGCGTTATCGGCGAATAAGTTCTTCGTAGTGCGCGGCATTCGCTATCCAGACGGCACGCTGCAAGCTATGCAAGATTGGGTGGGTCCCGACGAGCACTTTTCCTTTTCCCCAAGCGCCGTAGGGGATTATCAGTTCGTCCTTGGAACGACCGCAGGGCGGCTTCGGACGCTCACCATGGAAGTCGCCGATTGCACCACCGGAAGCTGATCTCGTCATCCTTGACTTTCATGAGTTCTCTGAGCTCCTTGGCGTGGCTTTCTTGTGCCGAAAACGCTGTATTTGTTCGTGTTTTTATGATAGAATACTAGGATTTATGTCTATAAGATAAATCACACAGAATGGTCTTCATCCTTCGATTGCTCTTCTGGCCCATTGTACTCCTCGTCGTAGAGGTCTTCTCGTTTGTGTTTAATTTGGGCATTTGGTCGAGTCTTTGGAATTGGCTCGTGGAAGATATCGGCTGGGTGACGACAGGAGGAAAAATTCTGTTGCTGGTCACCGCGTATTACCTCATCCGGTATTTTATTTTCTGGTTGCGGTTTACCTATGCTTGGCACGCATCCAAGAAGCTTGTGTGCGTGAAAGTCATTCTTCCCCGCAGCGACAGCAAGATCGACCAAGAGAAGCGCACCGAAAAGGATTTCAAAGAGAAAATCGCCATCATGGAACAGTTGTTCCGTGCGTTGTATGAAGTGAAGGATCTTACGGTCTGGAACGTGATTGAATTTTGGATTACGCGTTTCATCACCATCAGCTTCGAGCTTGTGGTGGAAGAGGGTCTGATTTCGTTCTACGTGCTGTGCCCCAAGCGGCTGGAGTCCATTGTGGAAAAGCAAATCACGTCGTTCTATCCGAATGCCGAAGTCATTCCGAAAAAGACGCCCGACATTTGGCCCAAGGGTTACAAGCTTGTCGGGTACAACTTGCTCTGCCGCAAGTCGTACGAATACCCGTTGCGCTTTTATGACCACATGCAGGATGACCCGCTCAACGACATCATCAACGTGCTTTCGAAATTGAATCCGGATGAAACCGCCACGGTGCAGCTGATTATTTCTCCCACGTTCACTGAGCATTGGTCCAAACGCATTAAGGGCATTGCCAGCGAGAGCTTCAAAGGCAAAAAGAAGAGTTTCATCGAAAAAATCCCGGGTCTTGGCTTCATCGGCACGGCGATCAACATGATCACCAGCGACGACGCGGCCAAAAACTTCGCCCCCGGTTCCAAGGGTGGCGACGCTTTCGTGCGCATGCTGCAGCCCGAAGAAGAATTGTTCAAGCGCATGGGAGAGAAGGCCGGTATGTCCGGCTACCACACCACCGTCCGCGTGCTTGCCGCCGCCAAGACGTGGGAGCGCGCACTCGACATCACCAACAACCTGCAAGTCGCCTTCAACGTGTTCAAGGACATGTACGGCAACTACTTCAGGAACCGCCGCATGATGACGGACTTCATGCCCCTGGAAATCAACCAGAAGCTTATTTATCCACTGTGGCTGCGTCGCATCAACGGCTATGCACATGCCCGTAATCTACTGACCGAAAAGGAGTTGGCGTCCATCTACCACTTCCCGGACAGCCGCTACAACACCATCCCGAACATCGACTGGGTCAAATACAAAATTCTTCCGCCTCCTCCGGTCGAGTTCAAGTCGGGCGTCCAGCTTGGTATCAACCGCTTCCGTGGATTGGAAACTATGGTTCGCTTCATGGACAAAGACCGCACGCGTCACCAGTACATCATCGGTAAATCCGGTTCGGGTAAGTCCGCCTTGCTCAACTGGCAGTCGCGCCAGGACATCGCGAACGGCGCCGGACTGTGCATCGTCGACCCGCACGGAGACTTGATCGAAGACGCTCTTGCCCACACGCCCAAAGAGCGTGCCAAGGACGTGATCGTGTTCGATCCGGCCGACACCGAACGCCCCATGGGTCTGAACATGCTCGAGGCCAAAACATCGGAGGAGAAAGACCGCGCGTCGCTCGACGCGATGGAAATCTTCATCAAGATGTTCGGTAACGAAATCTTCGGACCGCGCATCCAGCACTACTTCCGCAACGGCTGTCTTACGCTGATGGACGACGAGGAGGAAGGCGCCACGCTTATCGACGTCCCGCGTCTGTTCGTGGACGACGAGTTCCAGCGTTACAAGGTGAGCAAGTGCAAGAACTCGGTCGTGCGCGGCTTCTGGAGCAACGAAATGGCTAAGACGGGAGCACGCGAAAAAGAGGAAATGATCCCGTACTTCTCGGCCAAGTTCGGTCCGTTCGTGACCAACGCCACCATGCGTAACATCATCGGACAGCCCAAGTCGGCGTTCAACATCCGCGAAGTCATGGATACCGGCAAGGTGCTGTTGGTGAACCTGTCGAAAGGAAAGATCGGTGATACCAACGCACAGTTGCTCGGACTCATCTTCGTGAACAAGGTGAACATGGCCGCCATGAGTCGTGCGGATATTCCCCAGGCACAGCGTAAGCGTTTCTATCTGTACGTCGACGAGTTCCAGAACTTCATCACCGATGCGTTCGCGACCATTCTCTCCGAAGCTCGTAAGTACGAACTCGGTCTGGTCATGGCCCACCAGTACATCGGTCAGCTGGTCGGCAAGACCGAAGGCTACGGACAGGCCAGCTCCAAAATGCGCGACGCCGTGTTCGGTAACGTGGGTACCATCATGAGCTTTAAAATCGGTGCCGAAGACGCCGAGTACATGGCCAAAGAAATGGCTCCCGTCGTGTCCGAACAGGACGTCATCGGTATCCCGAACTTCAACTGCTACGTGAAACTGAACATCAACAACACCACGTCGCGTCCATTCTCGCTGGCCACCATTTACGACGAGTCCGACCGCAACGAGAAGCTCGGCGCGCTCATCAAGGAATACAGCCGCATGAAGTACGGCCGCAAGAAGGTGTTCGTGGATCAGGAGATCGAGGACCGTATTGGAATCGCCAAATAATAATTCCAAAGAGTCCGAGGAGTCCAAAGAGTTCAGCGAACCGCTGCAATCCTTGGACTCCTTGGTTTCTTTGGACTCTTTGGAATCCTGGTAGGCTGTGCCTCGCATGAAACGCGAAGAGCACATCACCATCTTCGTCGAGGAAATCTGGTCCTGGTACTCCCGCCACAAACGCACGTTGCCGTGGCGCGACTTGAAGGTGAAGAATGATACGCAGCGCGCCTACATGGTGCTGGTGTCCGAAATCATGCTGCAGCAGACCCAGGTGCCGCGCGTCATAGGGGCGTTCAAGGCCTTCTTGGAGCGCTTTCCCACACTTGGCGATTTAGCCGCAGCCGGCAACGCCGACATCATCCGGCAGTGGAAGGGGATGGGCTACAACAACCGCGCTCTGCGTCTGCGCGATGCGGCACGGACGATCATGGCCAAGCATGGTGGAGTCTTTCCGAACTCCATGGAGGAGCTGCTGAATATCAGCGGTATTGGACACTACACCGCCGCCGCCGTCCGTAACTTCGCATTCGGTATTCCCACTCCATGCCTAGATACCAACATCCGCCGTGTGCTGCACCGCGCGTTCGTCGGCGCCGAGAATCCGGACGGAACATGGAAGAAGGATGACGAGTATTTGTTGAAACTTGCGGGTGAAGTCTTGGCTGTAGCGATCTCTCCGGCCAAGAAAAACAGAGGTTCCTCGGAATCCTTGGGCTCTTTGGTTTCTTCGGAATCCGGCGGGAGTCACGGGCCGGCCGACTGGCATGCCGCCCTCATGGACTTCGGCTCCCTCGTCTGCACCAAGCGCAGCCCAAAATGGGACATCTGTCCGCTTACCAAGAGAGGCGCAATGTTGGCTTCCTATAAAGTAAAAGAAGGAACAAAAAAATTGATCAAGAAGGAGCCTGGCCGCGAGATCGCCGGCAAGTTCGTTCCTAATCGGATTATCCGTGGACGGGTAGTGGACGCATTGCGAGATCATCCGAAACTTTCCTTGGATCAAATCGGAAAGCGCGTGTGTGTCGATTGGACCATGGGTGACCATTCGGCATGGCTCAAAACACTTATTGGCGGACTGCTGTGCGATGGCATCGTTCTGAATACAAGTGGGTCCGTGTATCGCCTGGCAGACTAAATGATTGCTTTTTGGCGCGGTTGATTTAGCCTGTGCCTCCTGCCATGCCAGAAGACATTCCGCCAGTAGCCGGCTCAGTCGAAGCATTGCCGTCACCCACGCCGCTGGAGGATTTCTTCGCGATGCAAATCGCCATGAAGGCCATCATGCACGATGCAATCGTAAGTGCGCAGACCGAGCCGCTCATTATCGATACCCAAAGCGTGACGATCGAAGCGCAGAATGTCGCCGACATTTTGGCTGACTTGCGCGCCGGACTGGTGCAACTCATGGTGCAGCATAAGCTGCGCTTTCCCGTGACTGTGCGCATGCAGAATACGCTGCTGGGGCAACAGCATGAATTTTCCGTGCAGGGGTTTGCCGGCATACCAGCCCCGGAGCTTCCGGACGCCGTTCCTTTTGTGCCTGCTGCCGAAGAGTAGTCGATGCGTTGTGCGAAATGAGTCGTCCTGATACCATTCGGGTATGGCCTCTTTTGCAGACATTCGCAATTCATTCAAGTTGCAGCAGCAAGCCAAGCAGATCCGCAAGGAGCTGAAAAACATTCATGTCGAAGCGGAAGCGCAAGGCGTGAAGGTCATTGTGTCCGCCGAAATGGAAGTCGTGGAGGTGATCATCGACCCGACTGTGACGCTGGATCGCGTGCCGGCTTTACTGAAAGATGCCATGAATCGCGCCATAAAGAAGGCGCAGCTCATTTCGTCCGAGCGCATGCAGGGCATGATGGACCAAATGGGTATAAAGGGTGCTTAAACTTTTTTGTGTTCGCCTGGTCGCGGCAGCGCAGCTTCCACGCCGTTCATGGTTTGGCGGCCTTCCAGTTTTCCTGCTGCAAAGACGTGGCCGATGAGTTGTCCGCATTCGAGCAGATGCCGTTCTACACCTGCGGCTGCTTTGTTGTGTTGTCCGAATTTCTGTGCAATTTGCAGTGCTTCGGTAAGGGTATCGCGCGCGTTCGTCTCATTCAGATCGGTGGCCTTTTCCAGTGCAACGCTCACTGTTCCAGCCGCTGATTCCTGGCCGGCTGAAAACAGGAACATGCAACTGGTCCAGCAGGCGTCTAAGCAGGCGATCAAGCGCTTGGTTTGTTCGTCCGGCGGCAGTTTCACAGCCTCGATTCGGGCGGCATTGATCGTCGCTTCCACCGCATGCAGCGGCGCCGACGTGAGCGATATCCTGTACGCATCACGCACTAATGGTGGCAGTGCACTTTTAGCCATGGGGCAATGAGTATAAAGAAAGTCAACTATCCTGCAAAGGGAGTGTCCTTAGAATCACGAGCATGAAGCGATTCATTCTTGTCGCCGTTGTCGGTGCTCTTCTCCTGTGCATATGGGCACGGATGATGCTTGCTCCGGTGAATCCGGGTAGTGCTGCGCCGATTATCCTGACGATTGCGAAGGGTGATTCGGTGGCGGATATCGCAGCGAAGCTGGAGGAGTACGGCCTCATCCGTTCGGGTTTCGTCTTCAAGCTCTATGCCCGCATGAAGGGTGCACACACCAATCTGCAGGCTGGGACATTCTCGTTGAATCAGTCCATGTCGGTGGACGACGTGCTTGTTATGCTTCGCACGGGCAAGTCCGGCGAAATCAGCATTACCATTCCGGAGGGGTGGACTGTTGCCGCAATCGACGCATTCATGGCTTCCAAAGGACTTGGAAAACCCGGCGATATTCTGGATTGCGCGTATAGCTGCGATTTTTCCGACCACGATTTTCTGCCCAAGAACAACTTTGCCACACGTGCCGATGGGTATGGTTCAAAACTGGAAGGCTATTTGTTCCCCGAAACATATTTCGTTGCCGTAGACGGCTACGCGCCGGAAGCGTTTTTGCGCCGCATGCTGGAGACATTCCGCCTTCGCGTCATCGACGGTCATGCAACAGACATTGGGCGCAGCGGTCGGACATTGCACGATGCCGTGACCATGGCCTCACTTGTCGAAGAAGAGTCTCGTCACCAAGAAGAGCGTCCGGTCGTGGCGGGCATTCTGTGGAAGCGGCAAGAAGCCGGGACCGTTCTTGGTGTGGACGCGACAGTGCGTTATTTGGTTGGTAAGCCGACCGGTGCCATTACCGTTACCGATCTTGCATCGGATTCTCCGTACAACACTCGCAAGGTCGCCGGCTTGCCACCGGGCCCTATTGCAAGCCCAGGTGTATCGGCGATTCTTGCTGCCTTACAGCCTGAGACATCGGAATATTGGTACTACTTGCATGGAAACGATGGTGTAATTCGTTATGCTCGTACCAACGATGAACATAACGTAAACAGGGCAAGATATCTCCGTTAAAGCCTTGTATATTGGGTTTTTGCGTTATTGAGCTTATTTCAAAAGATTTCACCTAGAATGAGAAGTATTAGGGTGAATAATTGATTAATTTGAAAATTATTGTATTATGCGTTTGTCAGTGTTCGCACTGGCAAACCCGTTCATTCGCACTACCGCTCTTTTGTTCCTAGGCTCCTCTGGCGCATACCATATTGTGCGTCGCAGGAGCCTAGGTAACCCGCAAAATGCGGACTCAGAGGCTTCCTCGTTGGGATCACCCCAATGACCGGTTTCCGTTTCCCCGCTCCGACCGACGCCGCCGACCTCGCCCTCGTGGCTCCCTCCGGCCCCGTGGCCATCATCGTCCACGAGTACATGGGCATGATCGGGGACTTCGACGCCAAGTGGGGCGAGTTCGACAACCGCGCGCCGGCCTACCGCGCGAAGCTGATCCTGCGCTCGCCGGTCGCCATCCGGCTCGCCGTCGCCTTCGGCGGCAAGCGCCGCGCCAACATCAAGCAGTGCGCGGCCGATCAGCTCTACGTGCTGGACCTCGACCCGTACGTCAACAGCGACGATGGAAATCTGAACGTCCGCGTGCTGTTCAACGGCAACGTGCTGGAGTGCGCGGTGCGGGATCTGTGGTCCGCGGAGGAGGAGGTCGTCAAGGTCTGCGACCTCATCGCGGGCTGAACAATAGGTAGTGACTGAACGGGAGACCCCGGTGACGCAAGTCGCCGGGGTTTTCCAGAATGCTGTTCTTCTGCCGATGGTCAGTCTTTTTTGTCTTTATCCACGAGATATGGATGATTTCTTAGTGCCAGAATGCGCGGATCTACTGGGCCGGAAGCATTGGCAAGAGCCGTCTCCAAGACATCGAGTACGCAAGTGCATGTATCCCTGAGCAGAAATTGAATTGCCTGATCGTGCTCCGGGCCAGTGCCGGATACAACCAAATTCGCTTCCATCCAGTGGTCAACCGGGAACACGATGTCGCCATAGGGCCCCAACGCATTCCGAATGGCTCGACGGTGTTGGAACGACTCCGGCGCCAACGGCCGCAGCACTGCTTCCACTTGCTCGTTTGTCGACGAACGTTGGGCTCCGGAAACGCCTGGCGAATAATGTCTGCAATGTCTGCAGGGGTGCGCGGTGACATGTGTTGCATACTAGCGGATGCACTACTGCCACTGCATCGCGTTGCGCATCCGCTCAATGTATTTTTTGGCTTCGGATGCAAGGAACAACGATGGCACGAACTGTTCGGGGAATTCTGTTTGCGGGGCAAGCGATGGCCGGACAATCAGCGTGCGTCGCTGTGTGGCGAGCGCCATGTGCGTATCCAAATCCTGAATACCAGGCCTGGTCACGGTGGGCTCCACATCCAGATTGGCGCAAATGCTTTCCAGAGTTTGAATCGAGTGAATGCAGAGTTGCGTGCTCCAGTCGGCACGCTGTTCGCTAGAAGTATCGATGCACCCTCCGGCAAACAGGACATCCCGCGTGAAGGAGTGGGTGGCATCGCGCAGGGCTTCCACGCGCTCGCGCAAGCGCTGATGGAAATTCCTGCTCTTCAACATGTGCGCAGCCGGATTAATGTGCGCAAGCAGCGCATTCTCTTCCAATGGGGTCGCGCCGCTCTTGGCAATGCCCATTGCCACAAGCATGTGACAGTTGTTCACATGCTCGGAGTTGATGTCCTTGGCAGTCACCGGTGAAATGCCGTAGTCCATCATCTCACCCAAGAGCACCCCATCCGTGGTTTGGTCCGTAGGTATGTTCCGCTCCGCGAATTGCATACTCCCAAAAGCGCGACCGATGCTCTGAAGCGTCCCATGGTCCGGTCGTTCCCCAACAGGCACGTACACGCCATTTGGCAGTACGAGTCGTTCGTTAAGCGGTGTGTGCCAGTCGATGCGCAACTGCGGCACACCGGTAGCGATGCCTGCTTTGCCGGGCAGAAACGAGGGCTTTGTGGACATAGTTATGCATTAAATCATGAAATTTCGAATAGTCAATTTTTACAACATGCATTGCTGACAGATCGGAGCGCAGCGGTCTGGGAAAAAACGTCGCTTTCTGCTATACTGTCCTGATGCGAACATTTCTCGTCTTCTCCGTCATCGCGCTCTACATTGCGGTCGCATTTGTACCGCCATCGTCGCAGAATTTGCAGGCGGCTATGTTGCAGCTGAATGAATCAAAGCTGTTTACGGGCATTCACGTTGGCAGCGTTACAGCAGCAGGCGAGAAGGTCGACCTGCTTGCCACCGCGGGTTTATTGAAAGACTTGGCGACCAAGGTCGCAACCACGTCGCCGCAATCGGTTGTCAGCGGTGCTTCCAGCAAGGAATACGCCGATAAAATCACACAGGCTGCCGGCGTCATTGCCGCAATTGGAGGCAAGTCGACCGATGAGCTGAAGGTTGATTTGCGTAATGAGTTGGCAAAGAAAGCTGCAGAAGCGATTCAGAATATCGGCAAAGGCAAGCCGGCCGGCAGCATTGCCTGGAAGAGAATGCTGAAGAACGAAGTCGACCCAGTTGTTTTGGAGCAGTTGCAACTCATTCAGGCTGCGATCCTTGCTGGCGATGTTCGATTGTGCGGTGCATTGCCGTACGCGGCGCCGACCGAGCGTACTGCCGACGGAGCCACGTACATGACTCCTTCGCATGGTGATTATCTTGCCTACTGTCTGGCACGCGTCACGGGTGAAGGCAGTCGATGTGATCAAATCGATGATCGCATTTCGCCCGCATTGCAAACAGCATGCCGTGCGGATTTCGGATCCGATGTCTAGTGCTCCCTTTTGTCATTCCGACGTACACTTCCCCTATCCGTATGATCATGAAGAAACGCAAAATCAAGATCGGAGTCATGGGTTCCGCCAGCGGACCGCAGATCGAGGATCCCATTGCCCGACAGAAGGCTCGTGAGCTCGGCGAAGAAATTGCCAAGCGCGGTCATGTCTTCATTAACGGCGCCTGCCCGGGATTGCCGCACGATTCCATGCTTGCCGCAAAGGAAGGCGGCGGCCTGACCATGGGTATTTCGCCGGCGTTCTCGGAGTACGAGCACATTAATGAATACATGTCGCCGGCCGGTCACGACATCATCGTGTTCACCGGACTCGGCTTCATGGAGCGCGATATCATTAATATCCGTTCCAGCGACGCCATCGTCATCGTCGGTGGCGGCATCGGAACGCTGAATGAATTAACAATTGCCTACGACGAGGGTCGTCCGATTGGCATTCTCACCAACTCCGGCGGTATCAGCAATGCCGTGCCGCATATCGTGGAAGAGCTCTGCAAGCGTACGATTCCCCCGAACATGGTGTTTGATGACGAACCCAAGAAGCTCTTAGACAAGCTGGAAGTCGTCATCGAGGCGTATCCGCTCCCGATTCATGAGGACGGACGAGTCAAAGACTCAAGGGGTGGCAATGCCCGAGGATAAGGCAGCAAGGAAATCAAAAAAACCACGACGACAAGGATGCGAACGCTCCGTGTCGTGCCTGCCTGTCGGCAGGCAGGGAATGATTATTTCGTTCCGACGATTCCCATCTTGATCATTTCGTTGAGCAGTGCCTTGGCATCTGCATTGTTAGGATTCTTTTTCAGTAGGCCCTTCAGCAGTTCCAGGGCAACAGCATTGTGTCCTTGTCGCAGTTCGACCGCGCAGAGTTGCAGCGTTACCTCGGTGAGTGCCGGATTCAGTTCCAATGCCTTGCGGTAGTCGGCTGCGGCCGCGGCGAAGTTCTCCTGTCGTTCGTGGACGATGCCGAGTGCCTGCCAACCTTCGGCGAAGCGCGGATTGATTTCCATGGCCTTCGTCAGCGCTGCTTCGGCTTCCGGCAGTCTGTTGGTATGCTCGTAGGCGCTGCCCAGGTTGACGTATGCGGCGGTAAATTCGGGTTCCAGTTGGATTGCACGTTCGTAGGCGGCAATGGCTTGTTCGGTGTGTCCTGCTTCCTGTTCGATGATTCCAAGGCCCATCTGCGGTTCCGGTTTCTGCGGATATGCGGCAATGGCTTTCTGATATTCGGCTTTGGCCAAATCCGTACGCCCCTGGAGTTTGTAGATGTTGGCGAAATTGGTGTACACCTCCATACGCGGATGAATCGCAAAGGCTGCGCGCGCTTGAGCCAATGCCGCATCCAGCCTTCCGGCTTCGCGGTCGATGATCGCCAGGTTCAAATGAGCGGCGATGGCGTCCGGTTGTTTTTTCAGGACGTCGCGGAACAAGGTTTCACTATTGCGCCAGATTGTCGTTTGCAACGAGGCCAGTACGCCAAATGCTCCCAGTATGCCCAGAATGCCGATGCCTGCGATGCCGGTATTCCGGTCCAGTGTTCGCGCGTCACTGCTGCGCCGTACGATGTTTTCCACCAGCAAGCCGAAGACCAAGAAGATGCCTATGGATGGCAAGTATGCATAGCGATCGGAGGCGAAATACACTTCGCCGCCCTTCGCAAAATTCGTAAACGACGGCAAGAGGTTGATCAGAAAAAATGTGAGTCCGAACGCTGCCATGCGTGAGCGGAATGCCAGCCAGACCGTGAATGCCATGAGCGCCAGCGTCAGAATCATCGGAACGATGAAGTCCTGCGATGAAATCGCTATGGCCTTGGTGTACGGATACAGCACCGTCAGATCGGTGGGCACGAGCAGCTTCTGAACATAGAACATGGTGCTCTTGGCGGCCATGAGGATTTTGTCTCCCGTTCCGGTGGATTCCAGCACTTCACGCTTGCCGAACAGCGCCACCACACCGAGTGCGCAGGACAGTGCGGTGTACGGAAGCTTGTCGAGGATCATTCCTTTCGTCATCGGTCTGCGCCGCACCCAGTCGATCAGTACTAGGACGAGTGGCAACATGACAATGGACACCTTGGCCAACAGTCCCAGCGCAAACAGCGCGACGCTCAGTGTGTAGATCCACCTCCGTCCGCGAATTCGGTCTTCAGTGGGTGTGTAGTGCACATATGTCAGCAGCGATGCCAGACAAAAGAACGTCGAGAGTGTGTCTTTGCGAGCGCTGGCCCACGCCACTGCTTCCACGTTCAGCGGATGCGTGATGAACAGCAATCCGACCAGCCAGCCGAGCCATGCTTTCGCCGTCAACTTGCGAACAAATGCCATCGCCAGCAGTGCACAGAGCACATGCAACACAAGGTTGCCCAGGTGATAGGGCAATGGATGCAGTCCGCCCATGGCGTAGTCCACCTGCCAACTGAGAAGCGTGAGCGGAATATAGAGTTCCGGATCATAGCTCGTGAATGCGCGCCGTATGTTCTCGATATTCACATCTTTCAGAATCGTGTTGCCGTAAATGAGGGCGGTGTCGTCCCACGATACGAATGCATTGTGCAACGAAGCACCGTAGACAATGAGCGCTACGGCTGAAAAAAGCGCTGCGGGCAGTCCGACATCGAACAGGAACCGCCGGAGCCGGGACGCCTCGCTCATCATCATTCTTTGTCTAAGTAGGCGGGACGTTCGCGTTGCGTGCTTTTGGTGACCCATCGAATCGGCGTGCCGTCGAAGCCGAACGTTTCGCGTAGGCGGTTATCCAAATAACGCAGCTGTGTCACACCTACGTTCTTCGGGTTTTTCACGAACACCACGAATGTCGGGGGAATGTCATCGGCCTGCGTAATGAACTTGCTGCGGGCGATTTCGCCAAGTGGTTGGCCGTAGGTGACGCGCTCGAACCACTTCTTCAGTTCGCGCATGGGGATGCGGCGCACGCGGGCAGCCTGCACCGACTCTGCAACGTCGAAAATTTTCAGCACGCCGTCACGGGTCTTTGCCGAAACCGGCATCATTTTGGCGAAGCGGCAAAAGTTCAGCATCAGCTGCACGTCGGCCATTTTTTCCTTGCGCGCCTCACCTTTCAGCGTGTCAATTTTATTGACCAGAATAATCATGCCCTTGCCCGATTGCACGATGAGGCTGGCAATCTTCTTATCCTGCTGCGTGACTTCCTTTTCGGTGGCGTCCAGTACGAGTACGGCAATGTCGCAATCCTCAACTGC
>CAYUVW010000011.1:0-48296 GCA_964448405.1 uncultured Candidatus Peribacteria bacterium
AACTGGAAGCGGTCGGTGACGTCCGGATTCTCGTCGTTGCGGCGCGCGAGTGGCGAAAGATCAATTGGGTGCTGAGTAACGAAGATCGGCGCAGTGATCTTCGGGCGGCTCACTTTTTTGTAGAGCTGATCAATCAAATTTCCACGGCCGAGCTTGGAGACATCCACCTCCAATTGGATGTTCGCTTTCTTCATTGCGGCACGCAGTGCGTCCGCGGTTTTGTGGTCCTCGAAATCAATTCCGCAGTCGCGCTTAATCAATTCGCGCATGGTGATGCGCGGCCAGTCGCCGCCGAAATCCACATCCACCGGCTTGCCGTCGCGGTCGGGGATTTTGGCTTTGGTGGTGCCGCGCGTTTGCATCAACAAATGTTTGAACATCTCCTCGGTGAATTGCATGTTGTCCTGGTAGTCCCAGTACGACGCGTAGTGCTCGCACATGGTGAACTCCTGCAGGTGGCTGGGGTCCATGCCTTCGTTGCGGAACACCGCGCCCAGGCTGAACGTTTTGTCGAAGCCACCGACCAAGCATTCCTTCTGGTGCGTCTCCAATGCAATGCGCAGGAACACGTCCAGATCCAGCGCGTTGTGGTGCGTGGCGAACGGCGTGGCTAATGCGCCCGAAGCCGAGTTCACCAGCACCGGGATTTCCACCTCCACGAATCCGTGCTGCCAGTAGAACTCGCGCAGAGCGCGGATGAAACTAGAACGGAACGTCATGCGTTCGAACGTTTCGCGGTTGCTGGTCATATCCAAATAGCGCTGGCGGTAGGCCGTCTCGCGGTCGGCCAGACCGTGCCATTTTTCGGGCAGCGGACGCAGTGTCTTGCTGAGCATCTCCCACTTCTTCACTGCAATGGTCGGCTCCCCCTTTTTGGTAGTGAAGCGTGTTCCTTCAATGCCGATGAAATCCCCCAGGTCGATCATCTTCCCGGCCAGCGCGTACTCCTCGGCGCCCATGTCTTCCTCGCGGAGCGCAATCTGCATGCGGCCGGTGTGGTCCTGCAGCGTGGCGAACGTCAGTTTGCCCATTTCGCGGAAGAGCATCACGCGGCCGGCCATGCGCACGGACTCGCCTTCTTTGAGTCCTGCGCCCTGTCCGAGCGTGTGGGTGCGGTCAAACTTGGGTGCGTACGGCGTACGGCCCAGCTTGCGGAGTTCAACAACTTTCTCGCGGCGGAAATCTTCCATAGTGTGGCGACTATAGCATTAGCGTCGATGCAAATCTTGCAGCTTCCTTTAGTAGAACTTCACATACAGATCCTGCACGATCATTGGGAAGAGCCACAGACCGATAAGGAAGAACTGCGCGGCCAGGTTGAATCCGGCGGCAATACCAATGATCACCGGATTGGTCTTGGTGGTCTTGGACAACATAGGAGAGAAGGAAAAAGAAATCGTACCATCATAGCAGAAAAAGCCTTTCTACAGTAGTCAAAGTTGCCCCAAGCTTCGTTTGGATCAGATTTACAAATTTCATGATGATTGGTGTTGACTCCATGTTTTAGCATCTGTACATTGCATCGGCTTTCGGTTTTTCCGACAGCACCTGTGTTCCAGTCCGAGGCTGCGCTCCGTGCGCTTCCAAACGGACCCGACGGAACCTCCATGGTTTACTCCGCTTCTCTGTTCTAATGCCTCTCGGTGTTATCGCGCGCAAGATCGGCATGTCTCGTGTGTTCCTCCCAACCGGGGAACAGGTTGCCGTGACCTACTTGAAGGTCCAGGACAACACGATCGTCCGCACCAAGTCCAAAGAGAAAGATGGCTACGATGCTGTCGTTCTCGGTATCGATGAAGATGTCATGAAGACCCGCAAGGGAAAGGAGATCAAGTCCATGCGCAATCAAAAGGAATTCCACGTCGAGAAGCTCGACAACCTCGCCAAGGGCGGCACCGTCGATATGTCGGTCGCTCCCGAAGGCAGCCTTGTCAGCATTACCGGTGTTGGTAAGGGCAAGGGTTTCCAGGGTGTTATGAAGCGCTGGCACTTCGCTGGTGGACCTGCCACGCACGGTTCTCACTTCAAGCGTGAGCCGGGTTCCGTGGGTATGCGCACCTGGCCGGGCCGCATTCATGCCGGTAAGAAAATGGCCGGTCGCATGGGTGGAGAAACTGTTACCATCAAAAATCGCCCCGTTGTCGTTTCCGATGCTCAGGAGAAGGTATTGGCTGTGAAGGGTTCCATCCCCGGCCCAAACGGTTCACTCGTCTACGTCACCGTGCAGACTGGCCACACCGGCGTTAACCCGCTGAAGAAGGTCGCTGCAGCCGCCGCTCCCGCTAAGAAAAAATAACCATGAAAATCGATATTTTCTCCGCCACTGGCACGAAGAACGGCTCCATGGAGCTGCCCGAAACGCTGTTCGGTGCTCCGATCCGTCAGGGTCTCATGCACTTGGCTTTGGTTCGTCAGCTCAGCAACCGCCGCACGCCTATCGCCCACGTCAAGCACCGCGGCGAGATCATCGGCTCCACCAAGAAGGTTTCCCCGCAGAAGGGTACGGGTCGCGCACGTCGCGGTCCCGTCCGCAGCCCGCTCATGCGTGGCGGTGGAAAGGCCTTCGGACCGCGCAGCGAAGCCAACTTCGAGAAGAACATGCCGCGCGAAATGCGCCGCGCTGCTCTCCTCTCCTGTCTTTCCTGGCAGGCCAAGAAGGGCGGTATCGTCGCTCTGGAAAGCTACCCCGACGACGTAAAGACCAAGAAGTTCGCCGCATTGTTGAGCAAATTGCCGGTCGAAGCCGGTCGCAAGGTGCTCGTCGTTCTGCCTGCTCACCACCGCGGTGTCGAGCTGTCCGTCCGCAACATGCCGAAAGTGAAGGCTCTCCTCGCTCCGTACCTGAACCCCGAAGACATTCTCGGCTCCAAGCTGGTTGTCTTCCTCGTCGATGCCATTAAGGTCGCCGAGCAGACATTCGGTGCACGCAAGGATCGCAAAGTCTCCGATCACACGAAGCCAGCAGCGGAAGCCACCGAGGGTGCCGCAGCAAAGCCGGCCAAGAAGACCGCCAAGCCAAAAACCGCCGCCAAGAAGCCTGCAGCCGCTGCAAAGAAGGCTCCGGCAAAGAAGAAAGCCGCTTCCTCTGACTCCAAATAATGGAACTCTCCAAAGTCATCCTCGGCCCCGTCGTTACTGAGAAGGCAGAGCGCCTGAAGGCTCAGAACACGTACACCATCCGCGTGTCCGGTCAGGCAACGAAAATCGATGTGAAGAACGCTCTCCGCAAGTACTACGACGTCGAAGTCGCTTCGGTCCGCGTCCTGAACACAGTTCCCAAGACTCGCGTTATCGGTCCAGGAAAGGTTATGGAGAAGCGCCACCGCCAGAAGCACATGATTGTCCGCCTGGAGAAGAAGAGCAAAAACCTTGATCTCGCTGCCTTCAAGACTTCCTAAGCACCCATGCCTGTTATCCAGCAAAAACCAACGACGCCCGGACGACGACAGATGTCGATCGCGGACTTCTCCATGCTCACCAAGAAGCGTCCGGAGAAGGCACTCGTCGAAGGCAAGAAGCGCACCAACGGCCGCAACAACATGGGTCGCGTCACCGTTCGCCACCGCGGCGGAGGACACAAGCGCTTGCTGCGCACCGTCGACTTCCGCCAGGACGACAAGCAGAACATCGTCGGACGCGTTGCTGCACTCGAATACGATCCAGGACGCTCCGCATACATCGCTCTCATCCACTACGTGGACGGCGAAAAGCGCTACATCTTGGCTCCGGACGGCCTGAAGCCGGGTGACGAAGTCGTCTGCGCCGAGCGCACCAAGGTGAAGCCGGGCAACCGCATGCGCCTCGAGCACGTGCCGGTCGGCTACAAGATTTACAACGTTGAACTCCAAATCGGCAAGGGCGGACAAATCGTCCGT
Source organism: uncultured Candidatus Peribacteria bacterium (assembly GCA_964448405.1). Taxonomy (GTDB): domain Bacteria; phylum Patescibacteriota; class Gracilibacteria; order Peribacterales; family Peribacteraceae; genus DAORHV01. The sequence goes on from CAYUVW010000011.1 coordinate 3,876, forward strand.
TCCGCAGGCGCCAGCGCCGTGCTCGTCGGTCTCGACGGCGCACACGCCATCGTCCAGCTGCCCAGCGGAGAGATGCGCAAAGTTCGCACCGAGTGCTACGCATCCATTGGTACCGTCAGCAACCCCGACCATCACCTCATCTCCATCGGCAAGGCCGGCCGCAATCGCTGGCTCGGCAAGAAGCCGGAGGTGCTCGGTAAGTCTATGAACGCAGTGGACCACCCGCACGGTGGTGGAGAAGGACACTCACCCATCGGTCTCAAGTTCCGCAAAACTCCTTGGGGCAAGCCAGCAATGGGTGTGAAGACCCGCAAAAAGCACCGTCACGGTGCCGAGCTGATCATCCGCCGACGCGCCACGAAGAAGAAGCGCACCAGGTAGTAGATAGTATCTCCTTCCCCTCAAGCATGGTATTCACTCGCGCAGCACGTTCCTCCCGCATCTACCAGATCATCATCCCGCTCATCGCCATCGCCGTGGTCCTTACGACCACCGCACTCTAATCCAAGCCACCCATGACACGCTCCCTCAAAAAAGGCCCCTACGTCGACCAGCGTCTGCTGGAGAAGGTCATGAAGATGATCGCAAAACAGGAAAAGAAGATCATCAAGACTTGGGCACGTGACAGCGACATTCCGCCGGACTTCGTAGGATTCACCTTCGCTGTCCACAACGGAAAAGAGTTCCTGCCGGTGTACGTCACCGAGCAGATGGTCGGTCACAAGTTGGGTGAGTTCTCCTGGACGACGAAGTTCAAAGTCCACGGTGGCAAGATGACCAAGGCCGCCGATGCCGCATCCGCAAGCCAAGGTGCTGCAAAGGCCGCAGCCGTACAAGCTCCCGCTAAGTAATCCTCAATCTCGATCATGCAAGCTCACCTCCGCTCCACTCGGCTCGCCCCAAAGAAAGCCAACTTGATGGCCCAAATGGTCCGCGGTCTCTCTGTGCCCGACGCCATGGAACTGCTGCGCAACACCAGCAAGAAAAGCGCGCGTCTGTTCGAGGGCGTCCTCCGCTCTGCAATTGCCAACGCTCAACATAACTACAAGCAGGATCCTCAGACCATGGTCCTGAAGACCGTCATGGTCAACAAGGGAATGTATTACCGCCGCGGAACTCCCATGGCTCGCGGTCGCGTTCGCCCGCTCCAGAAGTTCCTCTGCCACATCACCATCGAGCTCGGATACCCGGAAATGCCGGGCGTGAAGACCAAGGTGAAGAAGGCCGACAAAACCGCTTCCAAAGCCGTGAAGAATCCGGTACAAGATGCAGGCTCCGCGCCTAAGGCAGCCCCCAAGGCAGCAGCAAAGCCGGCCGCTAAGAAAGCTACGAAACCTTCCGCTTCCTCTTCCAAAGCCTCCTAACCATGGGACAGAAAGTTAACCCCAACGGCTTCCGTATCGGAATGACGCACACGTGGGATAGCACGTGGTTTGCCACCAAGAACAAGTACCGCCAGAACTTCTTGGACGACACGCGTATCCGCCGCCACCTGAACAAGAAGTTCAACGAGGCCGGTGTCAGTTCCATTGGTATCGAGCGCGGCAAGAAAGTCTCCGTGCTCATCAACAGCAGCAAGCCGGGTGTCATCATCGGCAAGCAGGGCGCTGCCATCGAGGATTTGCGCAAAGAACTGGAGAAGAAGTTCGGTGGTTCATTCGAAATCAACGTCCACGAAGTCCGCAATGCCGACGCCGACGCCATGTGTGTCGCCGAGAGCATCCAGGGACAGATCCAGCGCCGCATGCCGTACCGCCGCGCCTGCAAAATGGCCATGGAGAAGGCAATGCAGTCGGGTGCCATCGGTATCAAGATCGGCGTCTCAGGCCGTCTCAACGGTGCTGAAATCGCCCGCACCGACAGCTTCAAGGAAGGCAACGTGCCGCTCCAGACTCTTCGCGCCAACATCCAGTTCGCCACCCGCCACGCAGTCACCACGTACGGAACGATCGGTGTTCAAGTGTGGATCTACAAGGGAATGGTGTTCAAAAAAGTCCGCGACGTGAAGTCGCCAGCCCTGACCTCGCTCCCCCCTAACGCGTAATCGCGATTCCTCCTACCCATGCTCCAGCCAGCTCGCACCAAATATCGGAAAATGCATCGCGGCCGCGGTCAGTTCGCCGGCAAGGCGACCCGCTGCGCAACGCTTGCATTCGGCAGCTACGGCCTGAAGTCCCAGGAGGCCGGTGAAATCAGCTCTCGCCAGCTCGAAGCAGCTCGCCGTGCCATGACGCACGAAGTCGCTCGCGGTGGCAAGATCTGGATCCGCATCTTCCCGCACAAGGCAATCACACGGAAGTCGCCAGAGGTGCCCATGGGAGCCGGTAAGGGTGCAGTGGAGTTCTACGCAGCCGTCGTCAAGCCGGGAACCATTCTGTTCGAAATGGACGGCGTCCCCGAAGCTACCGCCAAAGAAGCCTTCCGCCTTGCTGCTCACAAGTTGCCGGTTGGTACCAAGTTTATCCTGAGCCATAAGAAGCACGCCTAATGAAGTCCTCTATCGTCATCACCGAGCTGGAGCGCATGTCTCCTGTTGAATTGGAACGCGAGCTTCGCCTGAAGCGCGCCGAGGCCGCTGGCCAGCGCATGGATCTGGAAATGCAGAAGGGCAAGGACAGTGCCAAGTACAAGACGCTCCGCAAGGACATTGCTCGCATGAGCATGGTGCTCCACCGCCTCACCAAGGGAAAGAAAGTTGCCCCAACTCCCGTCAAAACCGCTTCCAAAGTTGAGAAGAATCCTGTACAAGATTCCGGCTCCGCAAAAAAGAAGACCGCCGCGAAGCCCAAGACCACCAAGAAGAAAACCGCTTAATTCCTCCAGATTCCCTTCACTCACGTGCGTACCAAGACCGGACTCATCACATCGGCCAAGATGCAGAACACTGTCGTGGTGACCGTTCACCGCTACGTCATGCACGCCAAGTACGGCAAGCGCTACCGCGTCAGCAAGAAGTTCATGGCCGACACGAACGACATCAAGGGTCTGGCCATGGGTGACGAAGTCGTCATCACGGAGTGCCGCCCGCTGTCCAAGAACAAGTGCTTCAAGGTCACCGAGGTGAAGAAGAAGGCCATTGTCACCGCCAGCATCAAGGAAGAGGACGTGGAGAAGAACGTAAAGCGCGACCACCGCGATTCCCTCGCAGAAAAGCCAGTTTCCGCCGCTAACGCCTAACCAATGATCCAGGCTCAAACCATCCTCAACGTTGCCGATAACACTGGTGCAAAGTCCTGCATGTGCATCAAGGTCCTCGGTGGAAGCAAGCGCCGTTACGCCGCCATTGGCGACGTGATCGTGGTTGCCATCAAGACCGCCGCCTCACGCGGAACGGTGAAGAAGAAGGCCGTGGAACGCGCCGTCGTCGTCCGCACCAAGTTCGCACTCAAGCGCAAGGACGGCAGCGCCATCCGCTTCGATGACAACGCTTGCGTCATCATCGACGCCAACATGGAACCCAAAGGAACTCGCGTCTTCGGCCCCGTGGCCCGCGAACTCCGCGCCGCCGGTTACCAGAAGATCATCTCTCAAGCTCCCGACGTTCTCTAAGCACCCATGAAACTCTCTCAGGGCGACACCGTCCACATCACTACCGGCAAAGATAAGGGCAAGCGCGGTACCATCCTCCGTGTCCTCAAGGACCAGAACCGCGTGATCGTCTCCGGTGTGAACATGGTCACCAAGCACGTGAAGAAGACCCCCAGCGAAGCCGGCAAGAAGCTGGTGTACGAGGGATCCATCTCCGCAAGCAACGTGATGATCGTCGACCCCAAGACCAACAAGCCCACTCGCGTCGGTTACAAGACCGATGCCAAGGGCGTGAAGGGTCGCGTCTCCAAGGCCAGCGGCAGCCCGATCGGACGCACGAAGGTCGAGGCTCCGAAGAAGAAAGACGCCCCCGTTAGCACCTCCAAGGCTCCGTCCAAGAAAGAAGCCGCAGAGGCTCCGGCCGGAAAGAAGTCTCCGTTCTGGAAGAAGATTGGCTTCGGTAGCGAGGCTATGGGTGGAGGCGACGCAACTGCAACTAAAGCTGAATCCGGTCCGGCTAGCTCCGGCCCAGGTCACACCCGTTCCGCCGGTCGCGGTTCCTAATCACCCATGAAGTTCGTCCCTCTCCAACAGCGGCTGAAGACCGATATCGCCAAGTCCCTCATGGACGAACTCGGTATCAAGAACGTGAACGCTCTTCCGAAAATCACGAAGGTCGTGCTGAACGTCGGTTTGAGCCAGAAGAAGTATTCGGCCAAGGACATCCAAGCGTTCATCGCCGATCAGCTCGCAATCATTGCATGCCAGCGTCCGTCCATTCGCCGCTCGCGCATGTCCATCAGCAACTTCAACATCCGTGAGAACATGATCGTCGGTATGTCGGTCACGCTCCGCGGCAAGAACATGTACAACTTCCTCGATCGTTTGATCGGTTACGCTCTGCCCCGCATCCGCGACTTCCGCGGCCTGAACCCGAAGCTGGACGGACGTGGCAACTTTGCCCTCGGCATCACCGATCAGTCGATCTTTCCGGAGTTGCCTGCCCCCGAAGCCAACAAGATCTTCGGTATGCAGATCCAGATCACAACCAATGCCGGTGACGACAAAAAGGGCATGGCACTGCTGAAATTGATCGGTCTGCCATTCCGAAAGCCTGCACGCGCCGCAGCAAGCGTTGAAAAAGCCAGCTAACTCCTGCATACTCTCAAGCCCTTCCTCCCAATCCTCGAGATTCCCCAACCATGACCCGCCTCGCACTCGTCAACAGCCAGAAGAAAAAGCAAGCCGCCTACATGAAGGCGAAGGCTGCGGGCAAGAAGCCGAAATTCCCGACGCGGATCTACAACCGCTGCCAACTCTGTGACCGTCGTCACGGCTACATGCGTTTCTTCGGCGTCTGCCGCATCTGTTTCCGCGAGCTTGCCTGCAACGGCGAGATCCCGGGTCTCAAGAAATCTTCCTGGTAATCCCACACTCATGTCATTCACTGACCCCATCGCCGATCTCCTTACGCGCATCCGCAATGCGCAGCACGGACGCCGTCCGGACTGCAAACTGTCGTGGTCCACGATCAAGGAAGCCATCTGCAACATCCTCAAGGAGCGCGGATACTTCGAATCCGTCGAAGTGATTGGCGAGGGATACCGCCGCGAATTGGTACTCACCTTCAACCAGGACAAGCCCTTCACCTCCATCAACCGCATCTCCACCCCAGGTGGACGCCGTTACGTCGGAGCAGAAAGTCTGCGCAAAGTCCTGAAGGGAAACAGCTACGCCATCATCTCGACCAGCCAAGGCTTGCTCACCGACAAAGAAGCACGCAAGCGCAAGATCGGCGGCGAGGTTCTCTGCACCTTCTCCTAAGCCCCCACAATCATGTCACGCATTGGTGCCAAACTCATCGAAATCCCATCCGGCGTCACCGTCGAGGTGAAGGCAGGTGTGGTCCACGTCAAAAACTCCAAGGGTGAGCTGACGTACAAGCTGCTGCCTGAGACGACGGCAGAAGTGAAGGACGGTAAAATCCTTGTAGGACGCACCGATGATTCCTCCGAAGCCAAGGCACGTCACGGTTTGGCCCGCAGCCTTCTCGCCAACATGGTGAAGGGTGCTGCAACCGGACACGAGCGCAAGCTCGAGATCGTGGGTGTCGGTTACAAGGTTCAGCCCAAGGGCAAGATGCTCGTGCTGAGCCTGGGATTCTCTCACACTGTCGATTTCCCTCTTCCGGACGGCATCGAAGCCGTTCAGGACGAGAAGAACAAGGCACTGCTCACGATTAAGGGTATGGACAAGCAGTTGGTCGGCCAGGTTGCCGCCAACCTCCGCAGCCTCCGTCCGCCGGAGCCATACAAGGGCAAGGGTATCCGCTACACCGATGAACACGTTCGCCGCAAGCCAGGTAAGGCCGCAGTTACCAAGGCCGCAGCCTAATCCCCACCTCTCATGAAAACCTCTAAGTACGTCCGCCGATCGGCCCGCAAGCAGCGCATTCGTGCCCGCGTGTCCGGCACTGCTGCTCGCCCGCGTCTTACGGTCTTCTGCTCGTTGACTTCGGTCTATGCTCAGCTGATCGACGACACGACTGGCAAGACGTTGGCCGCTGCCTCCTCCAAGGACGCCAAGGCCAAGAACAAGAACATCGAAACGGCCACAAAAGTCGGCGAGATCATTGGAAAGAAGGCCAAGGATGCCAAAATCACCGCCGTCGTGTTCGATCGCAACGGCCGCAAGTATCATGGCCGCGTGAAGGCCCTCGCCGAAGCCGCCCGCAAGAGCGGACTGACGTTCTAATCTCCCCATTCTGCAACCCGTACCTATGGCCGCCAAGTCCTCTCAACCCGATCGCAAGCGCAATGACCGCCGCCGTGGTGGTCGTGAACCAAGCGAATTCGAAGATGCCACGCTTTCCATCGACCGCGTGACCCGCGTCGTGAAAGGTGGACGCCGCATGCGCTTCCGCGCAGTGGTTGTTCTTGGCAACAAGAAGGGCAAGGTGGGACTCGGAACCGGAAAGGCAACCGAAGTACAAGCATCCGTGCAGAAGGCTCAGCGTGCAGCACGCCGCGCCATGATCGTTGTTCCGATGAACGGCGACACCATCACCCACCAAGTCGACATTAAGCACAAGGCAGCCAAGTTGCGCCTTATGCCTGCATCCAAGGGTACCGGTATCATCGCCGGAGGTCCGCTGCGCGTCATCCTTGATCTCGCAGGCGTGAAGGACGTGTTGGCGAAGCGCTTCGGCACCGGCAACAAGCTGGTCCAGGCTCAGGCCGCCATGCTTGCACTCAAGCGTCTGCGCCCCGGTCGCGCCAATTTTGCCGCCGCAGGAGCAGGTGTTCCGGTCGAGCCGGTCGTTACGGGTGGTTCCACGCTGAACAACAAAGACATCGGTTTGAAGGACACTCCGGAACAGAACCTGAACGTGAAGACCGTCTCCAAGAAGGACGTCGATGCCAAAGAAGCAGCTCGCAAGAAGATCGGCAGCGTCGAGGCGTAATTCTCTCTCCCATCGATTTGAAACAAGGACCCGAGCGGGTCCTTTTTCGTAGTCCCGTAGGTTCCGCAGCAACTTGCTCTATACTCGGCGTATGAAAGCAGCGCTCGTCGTCATCGCCAAGCAGGGATACCAAGACCTGGAACTGGATGCCACATTGAAAGCGCTCAAGAGCCAAGGCTTCGACGTTACGCTCGCCAGCACAGTGGCAGGACCATGTGTCGGCAAGTTCGGCGGCACGCGCTTGGCAACTATGGCGCTGAAAGATGTAGATGTGCCGACCTACGATCGCGTGGCATTCATCGGTGGCCCCGGAGCCGTGCGCTTAGTAGAGAACGAAGACGCACTGCGCATTGCACGCGAAACAACCAAGGCCGGCATGGTATTGGGTGCCATTTGCATTGCCCCTACGATTCTCGCAAAGGCCGGTGTTTTGAAGGGGAAGCAGGCTACCGTCTGGGATGCCAAAGGCGAGCAAATTGCCATTCTGAAAGCAGCCGGCGCGCGCTATACGGGTAACGAGGTGACGGTCGATGCTTTGCTGGTCACCGGCAACGGCCCCAACGCAGCGGAGGAGTTTGGGCGTACGTTTGCAACGCTGGCTGGGTAGGTGCCGAAATACCAAGCACATAATGCAGCCCTCAAAAGAGGAAGTGATTGTTTTTTGCACTAAAAAAAACGAGGAGTCCGTACGGAGCATCCTCGTTTTCATGCGCAGTCTGCTTATTTCGCCATAGCCAGAGCGGGCAGCGTAGAGGCGTTAGCTTTGCCGAAGACCTCCAGTCCCTTCTCTACGTTGTCCAACGACACATAGACCGTGGCCTCTTTGCCGCTGGTCGTGGAATAAATTTCTGCAATGTTCAGCTGAGCACCGGCGCACATTCTGGCAACCTGCGCGATGGCTCCCGGCTTATTCTTCAGTCTGAACGCCAGCAAGGTGGTGGTGGTTACGTCTCCAATCGGCTGCAACATAATTTTCGCCGTCTCGGTATCGTCCACAACAAGATGCAACACCGAGTGGTCGGTTCCCTCCGTGCAAAACAGCGCCTCGATGTTCACATCGGCGGAGCGCAGCAAGTCGCAGAGCTTTGCCAGCATACCCGGGCCGTTCGGCAACGTGACGTTGATCTGGGTGGCGGTGGTCATACGAATGGGGGAAGGAGAGAGATGTGGAGAAGATATTGTGCAAAGCACCCCGGTTTGTGTGCGGGGCGGTTAGGTTGGGTGTGTGAGTTCACTTACGCACCAACGCCGCCCGTGCCCATAAGGGCGCGGAAGCTGAATGCCTTCGTAATGTGCGAACAAGTGAACATGTGTCTGCGGTCATTATGAGGATTTTTGCGTATTTGGCAAGAGCAAAAGAAAAGTACGGTGTTCATGGCTTGCAGACGGGCACCTTGAATTTTCCTCTGCCTGTAGCGCGTTCTTTGGTTCTCGAAATGGCCTCCAACCCGGCGTAGCATGGAATGTTTTGCCTTGCAGGTATTCCGGCCAGTTTGCCCTTTACGGATAGCGTTTTTCTTCCTATCCTACATGCCCGTTGGATGCGCGAAGGCGCTTTTGCGCCGTTCGCTCCCGGGTTTACTCTGTCTTCCCTCCTCCGTCATGCTACACACGATCAAGCCTTACAAAGGCGCCAAGAACACGTTCAAGCGTCTTGCACGCGGAAACGGTTCGGGCAAGGGCACCACTGCCGGACGCGGAAGCAAAGGTCAGCAGTCTCGCACCGGTAAGGGCCGCCGCCCCGGTTTCGAAGGAGGTCAGACTCCTCTTATCCGCCGCCAGCCCAAGCTCGGAGGCTTTACGAACCCGAACCGCGTTGCTTACGAAGTCCTGAACATCGACGTTTTGGAAACGCTCCCGGCCGGAACCTACGACGCTCAGGCTCTGCGTGTCGCCAAGGTGCTGAAGACCAACCGCCCCGTGAAACTCCTCGGTCGCGGCAAGATCACCAAGAAATTTGCATTGTCGCTGCAGGCTACATCCAAGAGCGCCAAGGCGCTTCTGGAGAAGGCAGGCGGATCGCTCACCATCATCCGCTAAGCCACCGTGTTCACCTACCTCAAACAACTCTGGCGCTCACCCGACTTGCGTAAGCGCATTGTCTTTACCATCTTCCTGCTCATTGCGTATCGCGCAGCTTCGCACATTGCAGTGCCGGGCGCAGATCAGCAGTTGCTCGTGGATTTCATCAAAAAGGGCGGTCCGAGTGAAGCACTCGGTATCTTCGCCGCGCTCACCGGAGGCTCGCTGAAGAGTTTCTCCGTCGTCATGTTGGGATTGTCGCCGTACATCAACGCATCCATCATTTTGCAGCTGTGCACCGTCATCTTCCCAAAGCTGGAAGAGCTCAGCAAAGAAGGCATTCAGGGACAGCAGAAGATCAACACGTACACGCGCTGGCTTTCGATCCTGCTGGCATTCGTACAGAGCTACGGCTTCCTCATCCTGCTCAACCAGGGCGGCAGCGGACAGATCGTCCCGCTCAGTTTCCCGGCTGTGTTGATTCCCATGCTCATGGTCTCCGCAGGTTGTGTGTTCGTCATGTGGGTTGGTGAACTCATCACCGAGAAGGGTATTGGTAACGGTATCTCACTGCTCATTTTCACCGGCATCGTCGCCGATATGCCCAGCACCGTGTCCACCATGTACTTTGCCGGACAGGAGAAGCTCAGCGCATTCTACTTCTTCTTGATCGTTTCCTTGGCCCTGCTTGTGGCCGTAGTGCTGTTCACCGACGCAAACCGCGCCATTCCTCTTACGTACGCCAACCAGGGCGCAGGACGCGGCGTGAAGGGCACGTTGCCCATCCGCCTGAACCAGGCCGGCATGATCCCCATCATCTTCGCCGTTTCGCTCATTACGTTCCCAGGCATTATTGCGCAGTTCCTGCAGACCGCTCCGCGCTTTGCGGGTGTGGTTGATTTCATCAATACGAACCTGAATGCGCAGACTCCGTCATGGATCTACATCGCACTCTACTTCTTGCTGGTCATTGCGTTCACGTATTTCTACGTGTCGGTCACCTTTAAGCCAGATGACGTCGCAGAGAGCATTCAGAAGCGCGGTGGATTCATTCCTGGTGTCCGTCCGGGGAAGCAGACTGCCGAGATGTTGGCTCGCACCAGCAACCGCATGAACCTGTGGGGCGGCATCTTCCTGGGTATCGTTGCCATTATCCCGCTGATCTTCACCAAGTACTCCACACTCAGCTCACGCGATCTTATCGTGTCGGGTTCGGGTCTTATCATCATCGTCGGCGTTATTCTGGAGCTCATTCGCCAGATCAATGCCCAGATGTTGGCGCACGACTACGACAAGTTAGTCTAGCTTGTAGCTGGTAGCCGGTAGCTGGTAGGGTGCCCGGGATGGACATCGTCCTGTTCGGAATCCAAGGCAGCGGCAAAGGTACGCAGGCCAAGCGCCTGGCGGCCCAGTTCACGTTCGATATCTTCGAGGCCGGCGGGGAACTGCGGAAGATTGCCGCATCTGGCTCCGAGTTGGGCAAGACGGTGCAGTCGTACATCGATAAAGGCCACTTGGTGCCACACGAGATCATCATGCAGGTCGTGAAGGAAGCTGTTTCCAAGCGTTCCAAGGGCCAGCGCATCTTGTTCGACGGCATTCCCCGCGATGCGGATCAACAACGTGATTTCGACGCCGTTATGAGCGAATTAGGCCGTGATTTCCGCTGTATCGAGATCAAATTGGCCGAAGACGAAGCCGTGAAGCGCATTCTGGGTCGCGCCAAGGAGCAGGGACGGGCGGATGACGCCGATTTGGCGATTATCAAGCGCCGTATGGACACGTTCCGCCAAAAGACGGTTCCGGTCATCCAGAAGTACGATCAGGCCAAAAAGATGGCTTATGTTGAAGGAAATCTTGGGATAGATGAAGTCTACGTACAGTTAAGTAAGCTTGTGCAGTAGTCTTCGGGAACCCCCTACCAGCATTGCATAAGTCAACCCCCTGTCGTATCTTCTGCGCGACAGCAGAATATTGACTTATTATTATTTTGTTTTCTAATAATACTATGAGCACGAACCGTCCCCAGAACAACTTCAGCGCTGCTGACCTCGTTGAATCACCGGAGGATCTGTACCTCATGGGTATTCAGGGCTCTGGAAAGGGCACGCAGGCCAAGCGCCTTGTGAAGTACGGCGGCTACCGCCACTTCGAAATGGGTGGCGTACTGCGCGAAAACGCCGATCGCATGGTTGATGTGGGCGGTGGTAAAATGAAGAGTATCGGAGAGATCCAGGAGGCCGGCGAGTTCGTGCCGATGCACGAGGTCATGAAGCTTGCGACAGAATTCGTCGTCAAGGCCACTCAAGACGGTGTGAAGCGCATCATGATGGACGGCTTGCCGCGCGGATTAGATCAGGATGATGCTCTGACAGCGGTAATGATGGAGAACGACAGGTTGAAAGATCACCGTGTGCTCCACATTGACGTTAGCGATGCGACTGCCCGCAAGAGCATCAGAATGCGTGCCGCGATCGAAAACCGTCCCGACGATGCCAAGCCTGCAACAGTGGAAAAGCGCATCAACGGCTACCACACCAAAACCGCTCCCGTTATCGCCCGTTATGAGCAACAGGGAGGAGTGGTGCTGAAGGTCAATGGCGAGACCGGACTCGACTTCGATCATCCGACGGAGGTCGCCAATCGCCTGAGTGTTCTTCGTGCCATTCCAATCCATGAACTGAACGGCGAGCGCGGTGAGCTAGATGATCTGGAAGGAGAGTGGAAAGAAGATATTCAGCCCCGCTTGGCCGCGAGCATGGACGAGGTCTATTTCCGCGTTCTGCAGGCGATCCAAGCTGATCGTCGTGGTGGTGGGAAAGTCGATTCCGACAAGCCGGTGTTCTCCATTCCTGTTGGTGCAGGAAGGACCACCGCCTTGCGTCAGAATGTCTAATCGTGGATGCTGAAGCCATGCGCTTCGATGACCGATTCCAGATTTTCACACCAAAGCAGATAGCGTCTCTCCGAACGGGTGGCGCGATTCTGCGTGACTGTCTGAAGCACACTGCAAAGCACGTGAAGGCGGGTATTACGACAGGGGAGTTGGACCGCATTGCCGAGGAATTCATTCTAGAGCGCGGCGGGAAGCCTGCATTCAAGGGCTACCACGGTTTCCCGGCCACACTGTGTATTTCGGTGAACGACGAAGTGGTGCACGGCATTCCGGGTCCACGCGTCATTGCCGAGGGCGATGTGGTCTCGCTGGATGGCGGTGTGATTTACGACAAGCTGTACACGGACTCGTGCGTTACGGTTTCTGCCGGACACCTGGGTGCAGAAATGCAGACATTCCTGGATGTGTGCTCCACTGCTCTGGAAGATGTGGTCCGTACCAAGGTGAAGCAGGGCGCCCGCATCGGCGACATCTCGTCGTTCATTCAGCGCCGCATCGAGGCGGCCGGATACACCATCGTCAAACAGCTCACCGGTCATGGTCTTGGCAACACGCTGCACCAGTTTCCCGATGTACCGAACTTCGGTACGGCGGGGGAGGGGCCGGAACTGCCCAAGAACACACTGATTGCTATTGAGCCCATTGCCTGCCTTGGCAGCCCGCACATCACCACCGACGACGACCAGTGGACCATTCGCACCGCGGACGGCTCGTGGGCGTGTCATTTCGAGCACACCGTGCTTGTGACCGACAACGGCTGCGAGATTATCGCCTAGTGCTCGCCATTTCGCAGGCGCGACGCCGTTTTGCCTTTTGCTACAAAGGCCGGGGATACCGGCCTTTGATAGGAATACGATGCTGTGTCTTTTTGCTTACGCGCCGCGAGTTGGGCGGCCGATCTGTACGACGCACGTGCGTGTACCGACGGTGATGGTGTAGCGGCCGTTTGGCGCAGTGGCCTTGTCGATCGTCACCTCGTGACGGTTGGCTGCACTGGCATCGGCACGCGTGATCTTGGGGAAGCCCGGCTTGTTTTCCAGGTTGGCGTTGGGGGCTACGACTTCAGTCGTGCCGCCGGGGCCTTCCTTGCGGATACTGATCTGCTCGAAGCGGTTGATCGGCATTTTGACCGTGCGCGTCGAGTTGTTCAGCGTTACGCGATCCGGCATGTTGGTGATGTTGTTCGCTTCAGTCAGCTTCCTGCGCGCATTGGCAATGGGGTCGCGGAGATCTTCCAGAAGTTTGATGATGGCATTGCCGCGGTCAGTGACTTCGGTGCGGTAGCCGTCCGATGCGCCCATGGGCGGCAAAGTGCGAATGTGCTGGCCTTCCTCGTCCAGCGCTTTGGCATAGGCCTCCAGACGGGCGACTTTGCTGCTCCACTTGGTAATGTCGCCGTTGTCCGGATCCATGGCCTCAAGAGCACCTTCAGCAGGTCCTTTGGCCTTTTCGCTGGCTTCCGTGCGCTCTGCGCGGGTCTTCTGGAACTGCTCCATTGAGCGCGAAGCTTCCATGGTTCCCTCCACTTCGGTGCGAATGCCGTTCAGCTCGGTAATGCGCTGGTCGTAGCGCATCATATTGCTGTCCACTGGGTCGGTCGGCGGATACTTCATGTCGCCTTCCTCCTTCAGGTGCTTCAGCTCGGCGTCGATCGCGTCGATGTAGTCCTGGTCCACACGCACTTCGTCGCCGAAGTTATCCAGTCCGCGAACTTCATCGCGTCCGTCGCGTGCCTCGTTCGTTTCTCCGGTCAGGCGAACGGCCTCGGCTTCAAAGACCATGCGTTCGGCGGTCTTTACAGCCTCATCCAAGCGCTGCAATTCCGGTTCCATGCGAGCGAGCTCATCGGTCGCGGTCTTTTTGCGCGTTTCGACGGCAGTCGTCTGGTCGGCGGTTGCGCCATCGGCGATGATGCCTTCGAAGGTGTTCAAATGATCCTGCTCATTCGTCAGTCGTGTTTCAACATAACGCTTTGCAGCTTCTTGCTTTGTTCTCCATCCCACCACGTCTTCTGTGGCATTCGGATCCTGCGGCATGTTTTCGCGATCAGCCTCAGATTCACCTTCGTAGGTATCTGCATTGTCGCGGAACTCCTTGAATGCCTTGAACTTTTCGAGCTGCTGCTGCATCTGGTCGACTAATCCGCCGTCACCGCCAAGCTCGCGGGTGCGATCACTCCATGCAGTGAAGCGGTCATCGCCGCCCTCTTTCGTGTCCTCGAGCTTCGCGAAGTCGTCGCCGGTCAGGTGCTTCAATTCGCCATCCAATGCATCGACATAGGTCTGCAGAAGGCCAATCTTGGCTTCGGTGTCTTCAGGATCTCCATCTTCCCACGGCGCAGCCGTGTCGGAGGCATCCTTGAGGTCTACCCAGTCCTCGTCGAACTTCTGACGACGAGCTTCTCTGGTTGCCTCTTCAACGCGCGGGATTTCCACGCCGACCATTTCGCACTGCTCGCCAGTGACGTATTCCAGAGAAATGGCGATGTCCGCGATCTGGTTTTCCGTAGCACCGGCATATTCCTGCGTGCCTTCGGTGAACGTGTTGATGTGATCCATTTCATACTGCAACTGTTCGGAGTACGCCTTTACTGCGAATTCTTTTCCTTCCCAACCTTCGACGTCGTTGGACTCCGGGTCCTCGGGGATTGCAGCCTCCAGGCCATCGGTCACCTCTTCTTCGCGTGCCAATTGATCGGCGAACTCCTTGAATGCTTTGTACTCTTCCAAGCGCTGTTCCATCTTGTCGATCAGGCCGCCATCGCCGCCAAGCTCGCCGGCGCGGTCGCCCCATGTCGTGAAGCGATCATCGCCGCCTTCTTTGGTGTCTTTCAGTTCGCTCACGCCTTCAAGATGTTTCTGCTCGGCCTTGAGTGCATCGACATGCGAGCCGAGAGTACCGATTTTCTCCTCGGTCATGTCGCCTCCGTCGTAGTCGTTGTAGAGCTGCTCGGTGGTGTCCGAAGTGCCCTTCAACTCCTTCCACTTCGCGTCGAATACCTGGCGCTCAGCTTCATTCAAGCCTTCCTGAGCTTCTTCCAAAAGAGGCTCATAGGTAGCCTGCTCGGTGCCGATTTCCTGGTCGCGTCCGGCCAGCAGCGTGCGCTGTGCTTCGGTGGAGCCGCTTTCAGCTCCGCTACCGGCAAAGTCGCCCAAGTGCTCGGCTTCTAGCCCCAGTTTCTGCAGGTACGTCTTAATGGCATCACGCTTTACAGTCCAACCCTGCACGTCGTCGGATTCAGGCGTTTCGGTCGGAATGTCGGCAAGTGCGGCTTCGCTCTCACCATTCAGACGAGCGGCAGTGTCGATAAACGCGACATAGTCACGCAAGTCATCGAGTGATTCAGCAGTTGTCTCAACTTCACCGGTCAGATACTCGCGGCGCAAAGCATGCTCTGCTGGCCGTGCATCATCTTCAGGCCACTGCAGTTCGGTCTGGTCGGCATTCAAATGCGCATTTTCCAGGCCCAACGCCTTTGAGTAGGCTTCCATTTTCACTAAGCGTGTCGCGGCATCCTCGGGGTCAGCCTGCAGGAGTTCACCTTGAGCTGTATTCACTGCTTCCATGCGCACGAGCCATTCCGTGTGATACGCCTCGCGTGCAGCCTCAAGCCGAGCTTCGATTTGTTCGGGTGTTTCCTCTGGCAAGTCAGGCTCCTGTCCGCCGCCTTCTGCGGTGTAGACGATCTTAATCAGT
The DNA here is from genome assembly GCA_964448405.1 of uncultured Candidatus Peribacteria bacterium. Lineage (GTDB taxonomy): Bacteria > Patescibacteriota > Gracilibacteria > Peribacterales > Peribacteraceae > DAORHV01. Next base: position 19,481 of record CAYUVW010000011.1, read on the forward strand.
TTGTTTGCAGTGCTTCCGCCTTCGTTAATGGTTCCATCTTCCTCGAAGGTGGCGATAACGTTGCGAGCCGGCTGGTCGCCGACGGCGGCAACGGTTACCGGTACGCTCATACCGATCAAGCCTGTGGCTGCGGCAGGCAAAAGACGCAAGTAGGAAATACCGTTGGACATGCCGGTCTGCGTGTCGTATTTGCCGTTAATGACGGCAGCAGCCTCCGGCGTCCAGTTGAACGTGAAGTTCGACGGTACGCGCAAGAGCGAGTATGTCGACGTTTGCGACATGCTTTCTCTGGAGAAGGGCACCGTGTAGGTGCGTACGTCCACCGATCCGTTGCCGACTCCCTGGAGCGCGGCATTGGTGCGCTCAATACGAACCCTATCGGCGTAGCGGAGCAATCCGTCCGGCATGCGGCCGCCGTTATTATCCATCACGGTTTGCTCAATGTTCGCAATCAAGCTTTCAACGTTACGGTATGCATCTTCAATATTGTTGACGGTGTTATACATACCCTCGCGGTACGGCACCTGCTGTCCGGCGCTGTTCGTGTATGTGTCTTTGTAGACACTCTGTAGGTCGTCAATGAATCCGGTCACCCTCTCGCGGGCACGTTGAGTGGTGTTCAACAGAGCGGCGCTCATTTTGGTAATCGACTGCGTGAGCTTGTTCACATGCTCTGTGTACTTGGCCATGCGCTCCGACGTTCTGTCGCGCACGTTCTCGTACGATCGCTTACTGGTATTCTCATTGTCTTCGCGGCCGGCATGCAACCGGTTGAAGTCATTCACGCCGCCCATTTCGGGTACAACCGGTGCCCGGCTTTCCGGGTTGGCTGTATCGAACAGCAGGCGGTGCTCACGCTCCGAAGCAAAATGCCCGGTAGCGTTGAGAACAGTGAGGCGGCGTTCCATAGTGAGTGTGGGTATGAATGTGTGTTTGAAGTTGTTGAGGATGTTGGTTGTGTTTATGCTGCGTCGATTTCTGCGTCGAGTTTCTTTGCCGAGGATTCACGCTCTTCGTCCTGAATGGCATCTTTGATCTTCGGCCACTCTTTCTTGTAGAGCGCGTCGGTTTTCTTCTCGACTGCGGTCATGATCATGTCGCCTTCCTTCTGATTTTTCTCGATGATCGCATGCTGCTTCTGCACGGCGACAAGAGCTTCTTTGCGCTGTGCGTCCGTCATATGCGGAGCAAGACTAATGAGCTGCTCTGCCTGCGAGGGCAGCAATGAAGGCAACTTTTTGATGCCTTCAACGAATGCGGTAGCGGTCATAAGAAGAGTGGGAAGGGTATTGGTTTTTGTACTTTTACCTCGATAGTATAGCAGAATTGTACAGTTTATACAACATCCAGAACGTCTTGGGGTTTTCGGCGACCGATGTGCATTGCAGTTACCACGCCCTTGCGTTGAAAAGCGTTCAAAGTACATTAAAATGCGTATTGAACTGCTTTTGACAGATTTATATTATGTTTATACAACAAAATAAGTATTTTTCAATATTATTTGACTTCTTACGACACTTTTCCTGACTTGGCGCCTTGCGCAGGCAGAAGCCGCTCTGTAGGATCTATCGGCTCTCTTGTTCGTTTTTTCCTGCATTCTTTCGTTGTCTAAAGACGTCATTGAACTCGTAGGCGTGGTCGAAGAATCGTATCCCAATACCACGTTCCGCGTTCGTGTGACGTCGCAGGAGGCCCCCAACCACGAACTTCTTTGTCACCTCGCCGGACGCATGCGCGTTCATAAAGTACGCATCCTCCCGGGCGATCGTGTAAAACTGGAGATGACTCCGTACGACCTCAGTAAAGGTCGCATCGTCTATCGGTTCCGTCCCGGCGATATCATCACGGCTACCGGCACCGTCGCCAACCCGCCTCCTCCCGCCGCCGCGTAAATCCCCCTTCCTATGAAAGTCCGCCCATCCATCCGCCCCCGTTGCAAAGACTGCCGTGTGATCGTGCGCAAGCGCGTTCGCCGCGTCGTCTGCAAGAACCCGCGCCACAAGCAGCGCCAGGGCTAATTTCTCTCTCCTCCTTCTCATGGTTCGTATCGCAGGTGTTGTCCTCCCCGGTCACAAGAGCATCGAAATCGCCCTCACGGCGATTAAAGGTGTGGGACGCTCGTCGGCCCGCCGCTTGGTAGCTGAAGCCAAAATCGAACCGACCACGAAGGCCGAGAAGTTGACCGAGACGCAGGAAGGCTTGCTGCGCTCCATGGTGGAAAAAATGGTGACCGAAGGTGATTTGGTCCGCAAAGTCTCACTCGACATCAAGCGTCTGCAAGACATCGGTACATGGCGCGGACACCGTCACAAGAAGAAGCTGCCGGTCCGTGGCCAGACTTCTCGCCGCAATGCCCGCACACGTCGCGGCAAGCGCAAGACCGGTTCCTCGGGACGTCTTACCCTCACCAAGACCTAATCGCCCTCCTCTACTACAACTCCTATGGCTGACATCAAGCCCACAGCACCGATGGAAGAGAAGAAGCTCACCGCCACCCAAATTTTGGAGGCAGCTGACAAGAAGGAGAAGGAACTTGCCGCCGCAAACGCCAAGTCCGATGGTCCTCCGAAGTCCAAGAAGCCCAAGAAGAACAAGCGCATTGTGCTTAAGGCTCGTGCGTGCGTTCATGCCGGCGACAACAACACCATCGTCACCGTTACGGATATGGACGGTAAGGTGCTCGGTTGGGCCAGCAGCGGTTCCTCCGGATTCAAGGGCAGCCGCAAGTCCACGCCGTACTCCGCAAAGGTTGCTGCCGAGAAAGTCATGGGTATCGTCTCATCGTTCGGTATTCAGTCTCTGCAGATTGAAGTAAAGGGCATCGGCCCCGGTCGCGAACAGGCCATCCGTGGCTTGCAGGTCGCCGGAGTCAACTTCGATGCCATCATCGACCGCACGCCCATCGCCCATGGCGGTTGCCGTGCTTGCAAGCCTCGTCGCGTCTAAACAACTCTCCTCCTCTCTCCTCTTCTCGCATGCGATACACTGGTCCCAAAGCGCGCAAATGCCGTCGGCAGGGTATGAACCTGTTCGGTTCCGACAAATACGACAGGATTTTGCAGCGCCGTCCCACGCCTCCAGGAAAAGTGCCCAAAGAGAAGGGCAAGGGTGGCCGTGGCAAATTGTCTGAATATGGTCGCCAGCTGCTGGAGAAGCAGAAGGCTTGTCTGATGTTCGGTGTCCAGGACAAGCGTCTTCGCGCAATTTACAGCGAAGCAAGCCGCACCGTCGGTCAGACCGACCGCATGATGCGCATGTTGCTTGAGCGCCGCCTCGACAACGTTCTGTTCCGCGCCGGATACGCTCAGTCGCGCATCCAGGCTCGCCAGTTCGTCTCGCACGGCCTGTTCACCGTCAATGGAGTCCGCGTCACGGTCGCCTCGTACCAAGTGAAGGTCGGCGACAAGATCCAAGTGCGCGAAAACAAGAAGTCTTCCCCGGTGTTCGCACCAATCGTTCAGGCGCACGAGCGCTACACTCCTCCGGAGTGGCTGAAGTCCGACCCCAGCAAGTTGTCCGCAGAAGTCGTGCTGTTGCCGACCGAGGACAAGCACCTCGACCAGTCGGTCGACATGCGCAAGGTGATCGGTTTCTACTCTCGTTAATTTGACCCTGAGTGCGTACGCACTCAACACACCCCACTATTCTTCATCTCACTTCTATGCACATCATCCAAGAAGAGATCGGACTGCCGAAGGTTACCCACACCTTGGTGAAGAAGGGTGACGCTACGCACGCCATCTTTTCGGTCGGCCCCCTGCCCCCAGGGTACGGCATGACGCTTGGTAACTCGCTTCGCCGCGTGTTGCTCAGCAGCTTGCCAGGTGCCGCCGTCAGCTCGTTGCGCGCCGCTGGAGCCAACCACGAATACACCTCCATGAAGGGAGTGCGCGAGTCCGTCTTGGACATCGGCCTGAACTTGAAGCAGGTCCGTCTCCGCAAGCACCACAAGGAAACCGAAGTCGTTACGCTCGAGGGCAAGGGTCCCAAGGCGCTCACGGCCGGCGACATTAAGTGCAGCTCGGATATCGAAGTCTTGAACCCGGAACACGTTATTCTCCACCTGGAGAAGGGCGCATCCGTAAAGCTCGACCTCACCGTCGAGAAGGGTGTCGGTTACCAACCTGCAGCCGAACGCAACAAGAAGCACAACGAGCCGGGTCTCATTCACCTGGACGTTATCTTCAGCCCGGTTGTGAAAGTCCGCTTCGAAGTGGAATCCACTCGTGTCGGTCAGCGCACGAACTTGGAAAAGTTGGTCTTGGAAGTCGTGACCAACGGATCGCTCACCGCCGACGAAGCAGTGCGCTTCGGAAGCCAGCTCCTGAACAACTACTTCAACTTCTTCAGCTTGGACCAGGAAACGGTGGAGAAGGAGTTCATGGCCGACTTCACGCGCACCAGCCAGGTCGCACCGGAGACCGACCGCACCGTTGCTAAGGAAAGCTACACTCCGATCGAAATCCTGAACCTCTCGCCTCGCACCCTCAACTCGCTTATCAACGCCGGTGTCGGCTCCATTGAGCAGTTGGTGAAGTGCTCACCCGCAACCCTGAGCAATTTCCGCGGTTTCGGTACCAAGGCACTCGAGGAAGTGAAGCAAACATTGGCTACGCGTGGCCTTAAACTCACTGACGATTGATTTTTCTAAAACTCTGCTACACTCGCGTTCCCGCGATTTCTCTCTCCCCTCCCTGTGCGTCATCGTAATCACACCCAGCGGCTCTCCCAGAAACCCAAGCATGCGGACATGATGCTGCGCAACATGCTGACCTCGTTGGTCTTGTACGAGCGCATCCGCACCACCAAGAAGCGCGCTCAGGTGCTGAAGCCGATGGTCGACAAGCTCATCACGACCGCTAAGACCAACCGCCCCGATGTGGCCATCCGCCGCATGAACACGGTTGTCCACGACGAGAGCGCCTGCCGCAAGGTTATGGAGGTTCTCCTGAAGCGCTACACTGCCCGCACCTCCGGCTTCACCACGGTCAAGGCCGTCGGTATGCGCAAGGGTGACGGCGCACTGCTGGTCGACATGATGCTCATCGATGCAGACTTGGACGGAGTTGCCGCAGAGGCAGAAGCAGCCAAGGCTCCGAAGACCAAGAAGCCAGCCAAGACTCCCAAAGTGAAGACTTCCGCCGCCAAGGCTTAACTTCCCGCTCCCATGAAGACCTCCTTCCCAAAGCCGGCCGAGAAACCCACCTGGTACGTTGTGGACGCCGCAGATCAATTGCTCGGTCGCATGTGCAGCCGCATTGCAATCGTCATGCGCGGCAAGCACCGTCCGGAATTCGTTGCTCACTGGCAAACCGGTGACCACGTCATCGTCTTGAACGCCGACAAAGTCGCAGTGACCGGCAACAAGCTCGAGCAGAAAATCTACTACAAGCACACCGGATTCTTCGGTAACCGCCGCGAGACCACCATGGCCGAGCAGATGGAAAAGGATTCCACCAAGGTCATTCGTGCCGCAGTGAAGGGCATGTTGCCCAAGAACGCCGCCCGTGAGCGCGTGCTGAAGAACTTGCACGTCTACGCCGGTCCCGAACACAAGCACGCCGCAAACACTCCCGTTCCGCTCCCGCTCTAATTCTTATGGCTACCCAGCGTCCTTATTTCTACGGCCTCGGCAAGCGCAAGAACGCCATCGCTCGCGTACGTTTGTTCCAGGAAGGTGAAGGCAAGATGATGGTGAACGATTTGCCCATTAAGGAGTATTTGCACGAGCCGTTGATCGAGAATGCGTTGGCTCCGCTTGGACTCACCGAACAGATGAAGAAGGTCGACATCGTCGTTTTCGTAGAAGGCGGCGGAAAGGTCGGCCAGAGTGATGCCATTCGCCTCGGCATCAGCCGCGCATTGGTGCTTGTTGACCCCGCCTACCGCCCCACGCTCAAGTCCGCCGGATTCCTCCGCCGCGACAGCCGCAAGAAAGAGCGCAAGAAGCCGGGTTTGCACCGTGCTCGCCGCGCTCCGCAGTTCGCCAAGCGTTAAGAAACGCGCGAAACCTCGCTTCCGACTTCGTCAGTTTCGTCGAAACGTCGCTCGGCGTATGTTGCGATACGCTTCGCAAACTGCCGGCTTGCTTCCTCGCATCAGCAGATTTTTGGCAGCTTCTTTTCCGATGATTCGACACGTTTCTTTGGCAGGGATCGGCTTCCTGCATACGCCAAAGAACCCAAGGCGTTCGCACATGGGTCCTTCAGCGAATGTTTGTACGCATGTATTACGCGCTTACACCCACTTCCTCGCGCGACATGGTGAGCTTCATGTAGTACACGGCCGTACCGGCGTCTGTATCGGCAATAAAGCGTGCATCAATGGAAGAAAGCTGCAGGATGGTCTGGCACATCTTCAGCATCATTTCCGGGGGCAAGGACACGCCTGCACGCAGGCAGGTAATGCACAGGCCGGCTGGGTCTTTGGCCTTCAGGTAGGGCTCGCCAAGGCTTTTGACGGTGGTCACCAGCGAGTTCTGCAAATTGCGGATGTAGTTATCGATATGCTCCTCCAACTGCTCCAGCGGAAGATCGTAGACTTCGGGCAATGCTTCGATAATGTCCAAGTCTTTGTGGATCGCGTGCGCGATGCATGCCTCGATGGTCATGATGTTTGTGTAAGGAGTTGATATTGATGTTTGCGTTTGTCGTCGTCAGCAAATCCAACCAGTATAACAGAAATCACTCAGCGAAGCATGCCGAAACACTTGCACCATCCCGAGAGAGATGGTGCTGCGAACGGCGGTCGTACATTCGGCCTACTTTTTGTCCATGAACTTGGTGATGCTCTCCAATGCGCGCAATGCTTCCACGGGCACCATCCAGACGGTCGTATTGGAATCGTCCGAGCTGATGTCGTTAATGCTCTGCAGCGTGCGCAGATGCAGCGCGCCCGGTGTGCCGGCAAGCGTCTTGGCAGCCTCTGCAATGTTTGCAGCCGCAGCCAACTCACCTTCGGAGTTAATGATGACGGCCTGCTTCTCGCGGTCGGCTTCTGCGACTTTGGCGATGGTGCGCTTCAGTGATTCCGGTAGGACGATGTCCTTCAGTTCCACCGATTGCACGTCGATACCCCAAGCATCCGATACTTTATCGACCACCTGCTTAATGCCCTCGCTGATTTCCTTCTTCTTGGAGAGAAGGTCGGCCAAAGTCACCTCTCCGACGGAATTTCGCATGGTGGTCTGGGCCAATTGGCTGACGGCGTAGAAGAAGTTCTCCACTTCCAAGAGCGCCTTCGAAGCATCGCTGACTTTAAAGTAGATGACGGCGTTGATCTTAATGGGAATGTTGTCGCGGGTGATTGCTTCTTGGTCGGGGACATCCACGGCCTTTACGCGAATATCGACTTTCAGAAGGCGCTGGAAGATGGGAATGAGAATATGCCAGCCGGGATTCCACATCTTGCTGTACTTACCCATGGTCAACACGATGCCACGCTCATATTGGTCAACCTGCTTAATGAACGACAGCAGGAGAACCAAGAGGGGGATAGCAATTGTCAGCAAGCCGAACAATGGAGCGAAGACGGGCATGGTACGAAGAAGGGGAAGACGCATTCATTCTACGTCCGTATAGCTGTTCTGCCTACCGCACTTCCATCTCCATGCGCGTCTGTTCGCCGTAGGCATTGATTCCTTTCAGGTTGTCCATGGTGATGCCGGTCTGAGCGGTGGGCGCCGAGCCGTCGGTCCACAGCACGAGACGGGGAGCCGTGCCGGTGAGCACGCCATCGATTGCCAGCCGTACGTACGAGATGCCCTCTTCGGGCGTATCGCCAATGGGGTCCAGTGCTGGGTACCAGAACGGTCCGGCTTGGGGATTGTTCTGCGCCACGTTCTGCTGCCAGGGCGTCATGCCCTTGGCGATCATGGCGTTGAAGATCTCGGGCGTGAGCCCTGTGGATGCGTACTTGGCGCAAGCGTACTCGCGCAGTTCGTCGGTGACGCGCACTTTGAATGCCTCAACGTTTCCCAAGCCATGCGGCGTAAACTGGGGACGATAAGTGCCGTTGAAGATCAGGTCGTAGAAGAACTGGTCACTTACTCCCTGCGCCGCATACTTGGCAGAGATCCACTGCTTCAGTTCGCCCTTGAACAGGTCGATTGCTTTATCGGCACCCAGGATCTGTTCTCCGGCATAGGCGCGTTCTTGCAGGGAGCCCTGTAGGACGCGCGGAACTCGACCGGCGGTGTCCAGAGCCACGAAGACATCTCCCATCTGCGTAATGTCGATTATTGCGGTTCCTTGGTTATTTACAGTGACGTCTGCCACTGCCAGGTACCCCGTAGGGGCGTATTGCCGATCTTGCGCCAGCATTGCACGGGCATCTTTGCTGTGCGACGGAAGCTTTCGAGGGTCGGCCATCATGCAGGCCAGCAGCAAGTCGTTGCTCAGCTGACGTACCAATTCGATGCCGCGCAGCTGTACGGATTCCGACGATGTCACTGCGCGACGCACGGCAGATGCACCGACCTCGCCGCCGTCCAAAGGCACGCCGCCCTGGAGTCCGCGTGAGTACGCCGCGATCTGATCGTGCCATTTGGGTCCCGGTACGACCGCAAAATCACCGAGCGCGACACGTGTGCCGCTGCCGTGAACGATATCGATGTTCCAATCCAACATGCGTTTTTGAGCTTCATCTGCATTGCCGCCCGCGGCTTCGATTTGCTTGTCGCTGGCCCGGACGAAGGTGCGGATGTTCATAGTTATATTATTATTCGTATTTTTCATTGCGTGTCAATAATAAGGAAAGAGAGCTTCCAGTGATGTTAAACAAAAGAATCACAGTGATTCTATGGCTCTGCTGGCTGCTTGCCAGCCCCACCCCGACTATTTTCTCGCACTATCTCTTGCGCTGCATACAATTGAGGCATGCCTGAAGTCGTACCGACGACGGCACCGACCCCAAACAAGCTCATGAGTCCGGCTGAGCTCGATTACCGCAGGACCGAAGCGCAGGTCCCTGTCGAGGAATTCAGCGATCGTGTCCGGGCGTTTTTGTTGCATGCCCGCGACTCGCGTATCAACGGTCCGGCAGCAGCGGAAGTGGTCGAGGAACTTCCCATCGACGCCGATCGGCGGCAGGACGCCATTATTGCACTGGAAACACTCGGACGTCTCCGAGATACGCTGTTGGCCGATGTGCAGTTACGTGGAGAAGATTCGCCCAAACGACGTCAACGCATCGCTCGGTCGCAGCCCGATTTGGACCCACGGCATGGTGCCGGACGCCGCGGCACGAGGCGCCGCAGGCCCATAAGCGATGCTCACATCCGTCGTATCGCACAGGAAGAGGAGCCTCGTCCGGATGATTTGGACGGCCTGACCTTCGATGAATACATTCATCGCGAAGCCAATCTGAACGGCGATGCAAGCGATGCAGACATTACGGACAGCGCCCACACCGAACTTCCGGAATACGACGATGGCCCGAACGATTCGCCTGCCGAAGGTTTTCGCCGCGAAGTCCGCACCTTGTGCGAAGGCGTGTGCGCCGAGTGCGGAGAGCGTGCCAGTCGCTTGATCGAGGCCGGTGTCACGACCGAAAAACTGATTGCAGACATGACTGCGTTTATCCGCCAGCAAGCCGAGCGACTGCAACCCGGAGGTGGTGAAATGCAGCGATAAACGGCTTCTGGAAGGGCTGAATGCTGCGCATTGCCGAAAATGGCATATGTATGGTAAAATAGACATATCTCACCGCTCAAACCAATACACAAAAACAAGCAAAAAATTCCGGCTGTGAAGAAGCGCCGTGTTCGCGGTTGGCATGACCTGCACATCGGTCATCGCCTTTCGATGCTGGCATGTTTGCTGGTGATGTCGGGAGGTGCGCTCGTTGCGATGATCGGCGCCAATGCGCAGACCATGGTGGGCATTACGGTCGTCGGCTCCTTTCCGATCAACCTGATTGCCATTCCTGAGAAGCGCATTCCGGCAAGCGGCAACAACTCCACGTTGCTGACGATCGAAGTCCGTGCCGTCAGCTCCACCACACCGCTGGTCAGCACGGTGGTGAACACAGGTTCTGGAGGTACCTACAGCGGACTCACGTTACAGCTGAGTCCAGGAACCTACGACATTACCGCCAAGGGTTACTCGCACCTGCGTCGGCTGAAGAGCAGCGTGGCGTTGAGCAACAACGTCACCGTCGACTTCACCGATGCCGGAACCAACAAGCTGTTGTCGGGCGACGTGAACAGCACCGATGGCGACAACAAAGTGAACGGCATCGACTTATCGCTCATCGTGGCCGGGTTACTTGGCAACTCGGTGCGCTTGGATTTGAACCGCGATGGTCTTGCAAACGGGATCGACCTCACCAACGCCGTAACTAATCTCAATATCACCGGTGACTCCTAAAACACATCGCTCAACGGCAAAAAAGCGTTCGCTCAAACAGGCGAAGCCCGTCGTCATCTCTGCGAAGCCATCCGCTGTTCGCACCATGATTCTGTGGGCCGGAACGCTCACGACCATGTTGCTGATTGGTGCCGCCAGCTTGGGCGGAGACATTCATTTTGCCAATGCCGCAGCCGGACAGATTCTGAAAATCGTCACCTCCGACGGCGGGTCCACCTTCTACGTGGGGCGCTGTTTCCGCACCGATTTCCGTGCGCAAACGGACACGTTGGACGCCAACTCCATCGACGTGATCATTCCGTACAACCCGACGTACTTGGCTCCGTACACGGGTTCCGGTTGCACGGTGGCGGCCACGTCGGTCACCACGCATTCGGCATTTCCGTCGTATCCGTCGAATACCATTTCCGGCAACCAGGTCATTCTTACCGGTTATGACCCGTCGGGAACCAACTCGCTGGACACCGGTGCCGCTCCGGCAGACCGTACATTCGGACATTTGTTTTGGAAGGTCTTGGCAGCCAGCGGTTCGTATAACATGAACTACACGTTCACGCTCGGCAGTACGATTGATACCAACATGGCCGAGAACGGCGGCGACGGCTCCGACGTTTTGGATGCCGTGGAGAACCTGACGCTGAACTTGGCGGCGGATGCCGGTGCGCCAACCTATTCGTCGTTGAGTCCCAGCAACTTCGCCACCGGCGTGTCTGTGACGACTGGAATTTCGTACACATTCAGCGATGCCGGTGCCGGTGTGAATACCGGATCGCTCACGACCAGGTTGAACGGCACCAGCAAGCCGCTCACGTTCTCGTCGTGCACACGCACCAACAGCAACCGCATTCCGTCGTGCAACGTGACCGTCGGAAGCGTGGGAACGCTTTCCTACAACACTTTCTACCAGGTTGCGGCTACCGGCAGCGACTTGGCCAGCCCAAGTGCCAATACCGCCTCGACTGCGTGGTCATTTACCACCGAAGATGACGACGATGCTCCCTACGTGGACGGTCGCAACCCGGCAAGCGGCGCAACCGGCGTGGCAGTGAACAGCAACATCGTTTTCCATGTGAAAGATTACAAGAACAATGCCGGCGTGACGCCGGGTCTTGGCGTGGACATCAGCACCGTTACGGTCGCCGTGACTCCGGCTGGCGGTTCCACCATTACCTACACGTCGGCCAGCCCGCAGTTCAGCTATTCCGGCACATCGGCCGACTACACCATTACCATTAACCCGAGCTCCGACTTTGCGCAGAATAAAGTGATCTCGGTCGTCATCAACGCTTCCGATTTGCACGTGGCACCGAACGTCATGACGCCGGTATCGTATTCGTTCACCACGGTGGACAGCGATGCGCCGACGTTCTCCACGTTCGTCCCTGCGCAGAGCGCCGCGAACGTTGCTGCCGATACGAACGTATCGTTCCACATAGTGGATTCTGTCGGTGGTGCAGGCGTGGATATCAACAACACCAGCGTGACGGTTGCAGGTATTACCTACACGTCGGCCAGCCCGCAATTCAGTTACACGGGAACGTCTGCCGATTACGCCATTACCATCAATCCGACCAGTAACTTCAGCGGCGGCCAAACCGTGACGGTTTCCATAAACACGCAGGACTTAGCGTCCACGCCGAACACCGCAAGTACGTCGTATACGTTCAGCATTGCCAGTACTTGCAGCACATGTTTTGTGGACAGTGAATCGCCTGCACGCTTTACGACAACCGCTACACTCGGCAATACCATCTCGTTCCGCGTGAAGGACACCGGTGACGGCATTCTTTCCAGCAGCATCCGCATTACGCTCGTCGGCACCGGTGCTGCGTTCCCAATCAGCCCGCTGACCATTACGGGCTCCAGCCCAATGGTGAGCATTACCGGAACCACGGCCAACTATTTGGTGACCGTCACGCTTCCGGCGTCCATGGAAGTGAATATTCCTGCATCCGTCTACATTACGGCCAATAACGTGAACGGCCTTGCCATGGCTCCGGTCGGCTACACGATTTCCACCATTGCCGGCAGCGGCTCGGTGATTGTGACCGTGACGTCGTCTTGCCCTGCAGTACAGGAATGCAGCGTTTCCGAGCAGGCGAACGGCGGCAATAACCGCGGCAACGGCAATACGGTTCGCAACATCGACCCCGAGGATGTGCCCGAGATTATCGCCGAGCGCCAGATTCCGCGTGACGGCACGATTATCGTAGAGAATGGCACGCCGACGCATACCGCCGCTCCGTTGACGCCGTACACCGACGTGAAACCGGGTGACTGGTACGAGACCGCCGTGAAGTCCTTCTTGGACAAGGGCATCTTGGATTCCACGAAGACCACGTTCCGCGGCAACGACTCCGCCATTCGCGCAGAGTTTGCCAAAGTGTTGGCCAAGCTCGGCAAACTCGAGGACAACGCCGAGATCCCGACTACGCCCACCTTCGACGACGTGAAGCCTTCGGATTGGTACTTCCCGTTCGTCGAGATGGTCGCACAGAAGGGCATTATGAAGGGCTACAACGAGTGCATCGGTACGCATCCGTGCGAGACCATGCCGGCTGCCATTATCTCGCGCGCCGAAGCCGCCGCCATGATCGTCCGCTACTACAAGTTGTCGGCCAGCATGGACGCTCCGCAATTCGACGACGTGGCTTCGGATGCCTGGTACGCCGACATCATGCAGGCTGCCGCTGATCACTGCGTCATTCAGGGTCGCAAGGGTTCTGCAACCGCACGTCCGGGCGACGCAATCAACCGCGCCGAAATGATCGTCATGCTGCAGCGCGCAGAGAACAATCTGACCTACCGCAACGATTGCGCTTGGGGAGACGCTGTTCAGCAGAGTGTTTCGGCATCTTCCACTGCCGCTTCCAGTATTCAGACCACTGTATCTTCTGCCGCATTCAGCAGCGTCAACGGCGCAGCAGCAACCACTGTGTCGTCTGCCAACAACGCATCGCAACAGGCATCGTCTTCCGTGACCGCATCGTCCGCTGCCACGAGTAAGGCAGCATCGCTGTCGTCGAGCTCGGTTGCCAGCAACGCACAGTCCTCGGACGCCGCATCTTCGGTAGCGCAGTCCAGTGCGTCTGCAGCACATCCGGCTGCCACTTCTACGGAATCACCCGATTGGCTCTTCGCTCTGGTCATGGCTCTGACGATCATGACCATTGCGACCATCGGCGTTCGAATCTTCGTCATCCGTTAAGCACGCCATGCGTCGCCACGCCAAATTTCTTGCCGGCTTCGCAGTCGCTCTCACTGTTCTGGTTGGAACGGTGTTTGTGGCAAATCGCTCGGTTCCCGGCGATGTGCTGTACGCCATGAAGACGCAAGTGAACGAACCAACGCTGACATTGCTTGCATTCACTACCGAGGGCCGCACCACACTCGCCATGGCTCATGCCGAGTCGCGCTTGCGGGAAATAGAACAACTCGCAGCTGGCGGAACGCTTGATCAACAACGTGCCGATGCACTGACGTTGTCGTTTCTCTCCCGCTCAGCTGCAGCAATCGCCGGTATTGACGAGCTTGCGCTCACGAATGCCGAAGCAGGCGCCGTGCATGCCGCACTCTTCGCGGCCACGCTGAATGCTCATGCAACGGTGTTGCAGAAATTCACAGGTGAACACGTCGCGATGGTTCTGGCGAATGTCAGCGAAACGCAGACGCGTTTGGCTGTTATTGGCAACCGCGCCACGCGCACATTGCTCTCCGGACGCGCCGGAGCAGATCTGGAAGCCGCCGCCGGTCGCGCCATGAGGTTGGCATCTGGCGAGATTGAGACCTTGCAGAAGCGCGCTTCCATGCGGGTCCAGACCGGCATGCATGCCGCCGGAGGAGAAGACTTACAGTTGTCAGTCGCGCAAGATGCGCTGGCTGCCGCTAGGGTGAAATCCGATGCGAAGTCGTTCAGCGAAGCATTTGAGTTGGCGCTGCGGGCACGCGCCCAGGCAGTGGCGGCGAAGGTGATGGTGGATACACTTGCCCTCTAGGGTGACGTACTCTTAGGCAGTTGCCGCCAATGCAAGAAAGGCTGCCAGCAATTGTCCGACGAGAAACACCAGATAGGCAAAGCGCAGAAAGAGATATTTCGGCGCGACGATGCGGCTCCCAAGGTGATAGAGATCCCGCACGGCGGCTTCAGCAAGCTTTTCCTTATCACTGAATAGCTCTTTCATTTCGCTAAGAAATACTTCTTCACTCAATGCGCTGAATTCAACGTAGTGCAGGATATTTCCATCCTTTCGTTTCGAGCGAAGGCGCTTTGGATAGAGGCAAAATATGCACAGCGTTATAGTAAGTAGTGCCGTTAGTATGCAAAGAATTGCTGCCGTGCGAAGGGCATCGGTTCGCATCCCGTTGATGGCGAGCGGCACTAAAGCCGCATTCAGCAGAATAAGCCCCTGAGCTCGCGTGTCCGCAGAAGTAATAAAGCTGACATGTTTTGCGATCGTCGCCGAAAGAACCGAGCCACGGAACAATCCTTCCCATTTCTGCTGCTGTTCTTTCATGGCAAAATCTTAGCAGAAGATGAATGTATTTTCTGAAGTACTCAGGCATGAGGTACCATCAGACTTTCTTCCCTCCTTTGCATATGTCTTACGTTGATGGCTTTGTTATTCCCATCCCGAAGAAGAATCTACGAGCGTATAAAAAAATGGCTACCGAGGCGAGCAAAATATGGATGAAGCACGGTGCGCTTGATTACAAGGAATGCGTTGCGGACGATATGAAGGTCAAGGATGTTCTTCCGTTTTCGACGATTGCGAAAATGAAGTCGAACGAGACAGTCATATTCGCATATATTGTCTTTAAGAGCCGCAAACATCGTGATCGCGTGAACGCGAAAGTCATGGCGTATTTTGAAAAAAAGTACGCGCAAAAGAAGGATCAATCGATGCCCTTTGACCCCAAGCGGATAGCGTATAGTGGCTTTAAGACAATCGTTCAGGTTTGAACCGCGCCAAATGTGAATGGAGCCGACGACCGGAATTGAACCGGTGACCCTAGGTTTACGATACCTATGCTCTACCAACTGAGCTACGTCGGCGTATTTGCGTGCAATGCACTTGTGGTTCTGACAACAAAAAGAACGGTCGGAGCCCGCTTATTCTGTTGATAAACGCCCCTTTTGGCAATACTTCCCTCAAACGATGTCGGAAGGCGTGTTTCTGGGCCTATACTGGCCGCATGCAAGTCGACACCATGCTCCGCTGGTCCTGGATGAATGTGCTTACCCGTAAGCGCTACGACAAGCTTATGGCACGGTTCGGCAATCTGGACGTGGCGCTGCAGAACCTAGATGAATCCTTGCTTACGGAACTCGGCTGCGGCCCTGACACGGTGTTGCTCACCCTGAACCGCAACGACGAATTCGATCCACAGGCGTACATCAAGGAACTGGAGAAGCGTCATTTGTCTCTGCTCGACCTGGAAGATCCCGACTATCCGTCCGCATTACTCACCATTCCCGATGCGCCGGTATTTTTGTATTGGCGCGGCGATCTTTCCATTCTGAATCAGCCGTGCCTGGGCATGGTCGGCGCGCGCGAAATGAACGACTACGGCCGCCGTGTGACGGACGAATTCGTACCGCCCGTGGTCGCCGCCGGGATGGTAACCGTCAGCGGTTTGGCGTATGGAATCGACGCCGAAGTCGCCAAAGAAACGCTGGCCGCCGGAGGCAAAACCGTCGGCGTGCTCGGCCATGGGCTCGCCATGATTTCTCCACGCGCCAATGCCGACCTGGCCGATCGCATCGTGGCCGCTGGGGGACTGTTACTCTCCGAATATCCCGTCGATATCCAGGCCGATAAGTTTACCTTCCCGGCCCGCAACCGCATTATCGCCGGGCTCAGCCAGGGCGTCGTGGTGCTGCAAGCTGCCGAAGGAAGCGGCTCACTTATCACTGCCGATTTGGCGCTGCAGTACAACCGCGACGTGTTCGCCGTGCCGGGTCCGGTGTTCGATCCGCAGTACGCAGGTTGCCACAAAATCATCGCAAACGGCCAAGCCAAACTGGTCACGTCGGCTGCCGACGTGTTGCGTGAAATCGGCATCGTCGGATCTGCAGGCATCGAATCGGCCGTTGCCGCGTTTAAAAGTGAATCACCCGAAGAAGAAGCCATTGTCGCCGCTCTTACCAGCATGCCGCAGCCCATCGACGATTTGGTCGTGCGTGCCAAGCTGGATGCCGCTGTTATCAATGCCACGCTCACCATCCTGGAAATCCAGGGTGTCGCCAAAAACGTCGGCGGTGGAAAATGGGTCCGGGCGTAGCCGTTATTTCGCGGCCGCAGCAGCGTCCACGATGGCCTTGAATTCGTCGGGCTTCAGCGATGCTCCGCCGATGAGTCCGCCGTCGATGTCCGGCTGGGCCAGCAAATCTTTGGCGTTTTTCGCGTTCATGGATCCGCCATACACGATGCGCATGTCCGCACTGGGCAGCATGCCGCGGATGAATTTGTGCACCTTCTGCGCGTCGGCTGGCGTGGCCGTTTTTCCGCTTCCAATGGCCCAAACAGGCTCGTAGGCCACGATGACTTTCGGGTCCAGCTTCACGGCTTTCAGCTGCTCGGCAATCACCTCTTCGGTTTCATCCATCTCGCGCTGGTCGGCGGTTTCGCCCACGCACAATACCGGCGTCAGATTTTTGGCCAGCGCTGCGGCCACTTGCTTGGCCACCGTCGCGTTGCTTTCGTGGTGGTGCTCGCGGCGTTCGGAGTGCCCGCACAAGACGTAGCCACACTGCAACCTGGCAATCATCTCCATACTCACGTCACCGGTGCAGGCTCCGCAATCGGCCGGATGGCCGCACTGTCCGCCGCACGGCAGCCCCGCAGCAACACATGCCTGTAGATCGGTCGCAGCCGGAAAGACCGCCACCTCTACTTTGTTGTGTGCGTGGTATGGCGAACCCTTGTCGAATGCGCCTTTCGGAACGGGATTCATTTTCCAGTTTCCGCCGATGAACGGGCGTCGCGTCATTGCACGTCATTCTGCCCCATTTGTCCGACATTCTCAATTCACAGCCGAGTCGCTATGCTTTGCATCATGAAGCAACCCGCTCGCGTTGTCCTCGGTACCGATCATGCCGGTTACACTCTGAAAGAAGCAGTGAAAGCACATTTGATTGGCCTGGGGATCGATGTTGTCGATTGCGGCACATTCTCCGAGGAAAGCTGCGATTACCCGCCCATTATGCAGCAGGCATGTGCTGCGGTACTGGAAAACAAGTGCCTCGGCATTATTTTCGGCGGCAGTGGCAACGGCGAAGCCATGGTCGCTAACAAAGTTCCGGGCATCCGCTGCGCGCGCTGCGTAAGCCTGTGGGACGCAGAAATGGGGCGCAAGCACAACAACGCTCAAGTCATGGCCCTCGGCGGCCGCGTGACCGAACCCAAACTGGCCTGCGAGATGGTCGACCTGTTCTTGAAGACCGAATTTGAAGGAGGTCGTCACCAGAAGCGCATTGAACAGTTTCCCGATTACCAAGCATAACCATGGCACCCAAACTCATTATTGCGCCCTCCATTCTCGCCGCAGACTTCGGCAAATTGCAGTCGGAATTGGATTCCATCGCCTCGGCCGATTGGGTGCAGATCGACGTCATGGACGGACACTTCGTCCCAAACTTGAGCTTCGGCGCGCCGGTGCTGAAGTGTCTGAAAACCAAGCTGCTCATCGACGTGCACCTTATGGTCAGCAACCCCGCGGACCGCGTGTCTGAATTTGCCCAAGCGGGAGCAAAAAACATTACGTTCCACGCAGAAACAGTCAAAACCGTGACCAATCGTCGAGCCCTTATTCAAGCCATTCATGCCACTGGTTGTACTGCCGGCATCGCCTTGAATCCGGAGACGCCCCTCTCCAAACTTGAGGATGTCATCAACGACGTGGATATGGTCCTGATCATGTCGGTGAACCCAGGCTTTGGCGGACAGAAGTTCATCGTCGAGGTGCTGGAGAAAGTCAGGCAATTGCGAGCGAAGTATCCGAACCTCATGATTCAAATCGACGGCGGAATCGATGCCGCAACCGCAAAAATCGCACGCGAGGCAGGAGTGAATAACATTGTCGCAGGCAGCGCTATTTTTCGTGAGACCGACCGCGCCAAGGCCATTGCAGCCTTGCGAGCCTGATTGCGCACCATGGCGATAGTGGCGTACTCTGCGCGGCATGCAACGCACTCTCACGCTCTCCGTCATTTCCCTTTCCGTACTCATGTTCTCGTCCTGCGGAGGCCCCAAGGCCCTGACGCTGACATCGCCTGACGGAAGCAAGACTGTTACCCTGCAGGTCGATATCGCCGACACTCCGCAAGCGCGTAGCGACGGCTTGAAGTATGTAACCGAAATGCCCGAAGACCACGGCATGTTGTTCGTATTTCCGAATACACAGTTGCTCGCATTCTGGATGCAGGACACCAAAATTCCATTGGACATTACGTTCTTCGATGAGCAGGGTAATTTCATCAGCGGTGCCGCCATGCAGCCTTGTTCCCAGGATCCTTGCCCGCGTTACACGGCTGCCGAGCCGGGAATGTATGCATTGGAGGCCAACAAAGACTTCCGTACCAAGAATGGCATCGGCTTGGGCTGGAAGTTGAATGTGGAGGAGATCAAGAAAATCTCCAACCCTCAGTAAGAAGGACTGAGAGGAGTTCAGGCAAACCAAAGAGTCCAAGGAGTAGTCGCTTTCCTTGGAATCGTTGGAATCCTTGGTTTCTTTGGTTTCCTACTTTTTGAAATATGCTTTCAAGTTCTTTGCAATCCGCCCCGCCACGTCCGGGTGGTCCGGAAAGACGAATGGCAGACCGGTCATCCTCTGGTAGAGATCGATGTATTTACCGGCCAGCATGGCGCGCACGTCATCGGTGATTTCCGGCTTGGGTTTGCCGTAATCGAAGCCTTGGCCTTTCAGCCACAGGCGGAAGAATTCTTTGTCCAAACTCTCCGGTTCCTGCGCTTTTGCAAAACGCTCTTCGTAGCTGGAAGCCACCCAGTACCGCGACGAGTCCGGCGTGTGGACTTCGTCTGCCAGCGTGATGACGCCGTTCTCATCCACGCCCATTTCGTACTTGGTATCTACCAGAATCAATCCGCGCGTCGCGGCGATTTCCTGGCCGCGCTTGAACACCGCCAGCGCTTTGTCGTGAATTTCCTCCCACTGCTTCTTGGTCGTGAGCTTGCGTTCAAGAATACCTGCCGGGTCAATCAGTTCGTCGGTTTCGCCTTTGGTCGTCGGCGTGATGATCGGCGTGGCAAACTTCTGACTCTTTACCATGCCGTCGGGCAGTGTGTTGCCGCAGAAATTCCGCACGCCCTTGCTGTAGTTCACCCAAGCCGAAGTGCCTGTGGAACCTGTCAAATAGGCACGGACGACGATTTCAACCTTCAGCATGTCCAGCTTTTTCACCACGGCGGCGTTGGGGTCGGGCACCGCCACAACATGTGTCGGCATAATGTCTTGTATCTGCTCGAACCACCATGCGCTGAGCTGGTTCAGCGTCTGGCCCTTCAGCGGAATGGCACACCAGTTCACATCGAACGCTGACTGACGGTCGGTGGCGATGAGAACACTCTGTTTGCCCATATCGTACACGTCGCGCACTTTGCCGGTGTACTTGGCGCCTAAGAAATCGAAATTGGTTTCATCCAGCGTTGTGGACAAAAACGGCGCGATCTTCTTCGTATCGACTGATTGGGTGGCGGGTGTCATGTCCGGAGCATAGCAAAATCCGGACAACTGCGACCATCTTTCCTGCGACTAATAGTTGTCGTTGGCTGTAATGACCACCGTGGCGCGATAGACTCCCGACGGCTGAGCCGAAGACGAGCCGATATAGGCCTTGAATTGGATCAATTCCGTATCGCCAGTGGTTTCCGTCGTGCGCTTGGCAATGCTTACCTGAGCGCCCGTACCGACGTTGAGCCATTTCTCCGAGCTGCCGTCGGTTCCCCAGTCTTTGCTCGCACCCTGAGGCGTGGTGCTGGAGGACTTCACGCGGGCCGCCCAACGCGACGTCGTGTTGGCGTTTGCTGCGTTCGGAGCAGCGAAAGTCTCCGGCGTGTTTGCAGTTGCAGGCTTGTAGGCAAGAATCTTATCCGGCTGACCACCTGTGACGTTCATGCTGTTCAAGTGTCCGGTGCCGTAGCCGCCGGAACCCGTCGTAATAACCCAACGGAGTGTGTAACCCTGCGAGTTCGAGGTCACAACGGTGCACTTGGCGTACGTTCCGCCGGTACCGTGGTACTGGCCGGTCGTGGCGCCTGTGGAAGTCGTGATCGACACTGCCGTTGAACAGCTAATGGACGTCGTGCTTACGACCGTAAGACTCACAACCGTTGAACCCGTGGACGAAGCTGCGCGTGCAAGAAAACCGCTGACCGGTTCTGCCAGCAGCGCAAGCGCCAGATACATTGTAGCTGCCGCGGCGATGCCAATGGTTACCACCTTTAGTTGCCGTTCGTGCGAGAGAGTGTGCGAAGTGACCATGGAGTGTTTGTGTTTGAATGAATTCAAAATATTGTACACCATGTCGTTATTTTTTGGAAGTGAAACATGCGGGATTTCTTTATCCCCAAGCCAGAAAAATCGTAAAAACCCCTGTTGTATGGAGGGGTTTTACTTGAATGACATTGTATTACCGTGTCTACGGGTTGTCGTTGGCCGTAATGAATACGGTAGCTCGATAGGTTCCCGACGGCTGAGCCGACGACGAGCCGATGTAGGCCTTAAACTGAATGAGCTCAATATCGCCCGGTGCAGTCGTTACCGAATTTCGTTTCACAAGACTCACCTGTGCACCGGTACCGACGTTCAGCCATGTTTCGCTAGAGCCATCTGTACCCCAGTTTTTACCGGCACCTCCGGCAGTGGTGCTGGAAGATTTGATGCGAGCTGCCCAGCGGGAAGTAGTGTTCGGGTTGGCTGCATTCGGTGCGGCAAAGGTTTCCGGAGTTCCGGCAGATGCGACTTTGTATGCCAAGATACGATCCGGCTGGCCACCGGTAACGCTCATGTTATTCAGGTGGCCTGTACCGTAGCCGCCGGAGCCCGTGGTAATGATCCAGCGCAAGGTGTAACCGGCAGAGTTGGACGTTACCACCAAGCAGCGTGCGTAGGTTCCGCCAGTACCGTGATACTGACCGGCTGTTGCGCCGGTGGATGTCGTAATAGATACCGAGTTGGAGCACGAAATGGATGTAGTACCCACCATGGTCAGGCTGACCACCGTAGTACCGGTTGCAGACGAAGCACGAGCCAAAAAGCCGCTTACTGGTTCGGCCAGCAATGCGAGCGCCAGGTACAGCGATACTGCAACCGTAACGCCAAGCGTCAGTACTTTGTACTGGCGATCAGTCGAGAGCGTGTACGCGTGAACCATTGAAGTGTTATGTGTATGAAACTATATATATTATACATTATTTATGAATTTTTTGCAATTATTTGCTCGCGTACGTTCCGTATGTTCGTTTGTATCTATGGGGATACAAAAAACCCCTCCGCCAGGAGGGGTTTTAGATGCAAAGAGAAGAGTTCTTCGATTAGTAGTTGTCGTTGGCCGTAATGACCACCGTGGCGCGATAGACTCCCGACGGCTGAGCCGACGACGAGCCGATGTAGGCCTTGAACTGAATGAGCTCGGTGTCGCCAGTTGTTTCACTTGTGCGAGAGACAAGACTCACTTGTGCGCCGGTGCCAACGTTCAGCCAAGTTTCTGAGCTGCCGTCGGTACCCCAGTTCTTGCCTGCGCCACCCGCAGTGGTAGAGGCAGACTTCACACGTGCTGCCCAGCGGGAAGTGGTGTTCGGGTTGGCTCCGTTCGGAGCGGCAAACGTCTCAGGCGTGTTTGCAGTTGCAGGCTTATAGGCAAGGATCTTATCCGGCTGGCCGCCCGTCTGGTTCATGCTGTTCAAGTGTCCGGTGCCGTAGCCGCCGGAACCCGTCGTAATAACCCAACGGAGCGTGTAGCCCTGTGAGTTGGAGGTCACAACGGTGCACTTGGCGTACGTACCGCCGGTACCGTGGTACTGGCCGGTCGTGGCGCCGGTTGCCGTAGTAATGGACACTGCGTTCGAGCAGCTGATGGACGTCGTACTCACAACCGTAAGGCTGACGACGGTCGAACCCGTGGCCGAAGCTGCGCGAGCAAGGAAACCGCTGACCGGCTCAGCCAACAGCGCGAGAGCCAAATACATTGTGGCTGCAGCGGCGATGCCGATGGTCACTACCTTGAGCTGGCGCTCGGAAGAGAGAGTGTAGTCCATAGAGAGAAGGGGATTAATTTTTTGTCTGTTACGAGTATTATATACAATTTCTTCAAATTATGCAAATGCTAGTGTTCCAACACATAAGGAATGCAAGGTGCGAAACAAGGGAGGGCTTATTGCCGGGAAATATAGCCGTACGCCTGGCCTAATCCTTCTTCTTGCGGATTTCGAACCGATTGAAGAAGACCTGCACGAAGAGCGAAACAATGAAGATGGCCAGCAGCACCATTGCCACTGGGATAGCCGGAATGACCCAGAAGCTCGTGGTCAGTGTCTCGGTATCGTGGTTGGCGCTGGCATTCACCGACAGCGTCGCCTTGTAGTAGCCCAGTGCGAAGCCCGGTTGCCAAGTAATGGTGCGTCCACGAGTGGAGTTGCGCAGCACGTACCAGTCTTTTACCGGGATTTCATCGACCAAAATGCCGAAGATATTGCGGATTTCCACGCGACCGGTCGGCACCAAGTGCACCGTACCCGTGTTTTCGTAGCGCAGATCCAACGATGCCGGCAGCTTCCAATAGAAGGGAGATCCGGAGGAGAAGCTTTTCAGGCCTCCCTCACGAATGACCTGGCCTTTTACGGTAATCAGCAGCAGTACGCCGACGCGAGCGACGATGTTAAAGCCCGGCTGCACACCCTTCGGGTCGCGCTGGAACAGCACCGTTGAGTAGTGGTCGCCGATGGCTGCATTGGCCGGAATGCGAACCGTTACCGGAATGGTGGCACGCTCACCATGCTTCAAGTTCAGCTTGGTAATGGCTGCCTGTACCCAAGAACGGGAAGAGAAGGGGCCGTCTTTTCCGCCGTACATGGCGATGTCGTTGCCGCTTTCATCGCTGGAGAAGTCTTCGACGGACAGGGAGTAGGTGTGCTCTTCGCCGCCGCGACTGAGGATTTCGATTTTAATGGTGCGCTCTTCACCAGGGGCCAATTCCATGACGAACCTCGTCGGGCCGACTTGAAAGTCGTTGGCAACCGGAATGTCGCTCTGTTGCGAAATGGCGATGTTCGGCGCACTGGAAGACGATGCGGAGCTTGCAGATTGGGCAAGCAGCGCAGGTACGGAGAACACACCGCTCAGAACAACCGCGAGGGTTGCGGAGAGCGAACGAAGAGCCAAGCGCGTCGGTGCAGACATCGGCAGTCACGGTACGCGATTTCTGTTCTGAAGTAAACGCAGATGGAATGATCTGCGTGACCAAACATGCTACGCTGCATATTGTCGTATGAAGCCAGGTGTGTACGCCATCGGCATTGTCGTTGCGGTCTTGCTGGTATGGCTTGTGCCGTCGTATTGGAATATTTCCGGTCATGCCGCAAACGTTCGAACAACGCTGGATGCGGTGCAGCAGCACTACCGAACCATTGGTGAGTCGCATGCCGCAGCATTGGCCGATGCGACCGGCGGCCTGGAGCCCGATGCTTCCACTGCGCAAAAAATAATTATTGCATTCGGCTCTGTGACTCGTGCGGTGTCTACAGATCAAAAAATACAAGCAATCGATGCATTGCAAAAGCAGCTCGGTGCCTTCTTCGCATCTGATTCAATGCATGTTCCAGGCCTTGTGACCAATGAGCATTTCATCACGCTGAACCAGGAAATTACCGGACGCGGCGGAGCAAGCAGTCTCGTCTTCGAGTACAACAAGGCTGCGTCCGTGTTACGCGAAGACATGAGTGCATTCCCCGGCAATGTGCTTGGGAGTCTTATTTTCGGCTCACAGCCACAATTTTTGTATTTGGATGGGGCGCCGCGCGACATCAAAGTCATGATGTAAAAGCTTCTGGGAAATGCAGCCTGCTTCGTCGTCTGCGCGTCAATTTCGCTCAGCGTATGTCCGTATACGCTTCGCAAAATTTTGCTTGCCTCCTCGCATTCTGCGATTTCCCAGAAGCTTTTTTGACAAGGGCAGAAATACTTCTCTTGTAGTACGAGATTTCGGCATCAAGGATTTTTGTTTTGCTCCTGTGGTGAGCCGCCGAATTTGCTAGCATGGTCGCCATGCAGATGTTGGTGTTACTCATTGTTGTCGCAGTGGTTGCGACGGCGCTCCGGCATCGCTGGATTCCGATCATTCGTCCGCTGTGGAGCCCTGCATTGCTCATCACCTATGTGGTACTCATTTTGCTGGTGATTGCCGGCGGGCTGTTTTGGTACTGGTGGACGCTTCCCAGCGATGAGTTTTACGGCGTGAAATGGGAAGACATTACCGTGGAAGAGGACCTTGCGGCTGTGGAGCGGTTGAATTCTTTCGGCCAAGGAACCGTCACGTCATCCGGCATGATGGGCATGGGCGGCAGCACCACGACAACAACGTCTTCGGCTGCTTCGGCAGGTGCGGCAGCTTCCAAGCCGGTTGTAGAACTACCGCCGTTGCCGACGGTGGTGGAAACGCTCACCGGTTCCGATGTGTTGCCTGCGGTACCGTTCTGGAAGCACGTTGGCATTGCGCCGGAAGTGGTCATTCCGTCGGAAACAATTCAGCAGGCTGCCGCAAACGATCGCCAAATTGAAGTGAGTATCGTCGGTGCGGATCAAACATTGGTCTTGCCCTCCGATTATCTCAGCCGTACGCCGGATGGACAGTTGCTTGTGACCATGGATCCGCCGCGGAATTTTAAGGCCGGAAAGTACACGCTGCAGGTTCGTTCAGCTGCAGTAGGCGAAGCCCTGAGCAAGAGCAGATTGCTGTATGTACAGGATTTCACCTGGGGTGTGCTCGCATTCAATCCAGATAGCGACGTCTACGCTCCCGGCGAGACAGCCAAGCTGCAGGTGGGTGTGCTGGATGACGAAGGTATCACGCTGTGCAATGCGGATGTGACCGTTCGCGTTACGTCGCCGAGCGGAGGTGTGGAGACACTCTCTACTGCCAACGGCAAAATTCGACGCAATCCGGATTGCCGTGACAAGGCGGTGACCGATATTCCGGATTACGCCGGCGAAACGACATTCAGCGAGCGCGGAACGTACGTCTTCACCATTGCGGCGGAAACACCCAACGGCCAACGCGTCATGACCGAGCGCATCAGCGTGGTAGGTCGCGCATTGCCGGATATTCAGCGCTTGGCCGTCACGCGTATTTATCCGTTGGCCGAGTACACCATGCGCATGAAGTTCACTCCGTCGCACACGTTCGAGGGCGACGTTGCGGAGCACGTGCCGTCGTCGTTCAAAATCCGCAATCCCGTACCTGCTGCGACCATTACGTCGCAGGATGAGGACACGTTGGCGATTACCTGGAAGCAGCGCTGGGAGGCGGGCAAGACGTATCAGTTGGAATACACCTACGACGCGCCGGACATCAGCCCGGAATTTTATTTGCTGGGTCCGATCACCATCGACGGTGACATTGTCGAAGAGTCCGTGGTACAGCCATGAAGCCAAGCCATTCCTCCGACGGCCCGGTACGCAAACTGCATCGCCTGTGGGGGAGTGCAAAAGTGGGTACACGACGACATCGCTTGTGGCTCATGACCGCCACCATCGTCGCGCTCTGGAGCGTCTTCGCACTGCATGTGCTCGGCATCATGACGTTAAGCGCAGGGTCCAGCTTTCTCCTTACCGTTCTTGGTGAGCAGCACCCGGTGTTGCGGCCGTTCGTCGGTTTCTTCGCAGGATTCTTAGCTCTGCTGCTTGTTATTGAATGGCGCGGAATCATGAATGCGATTACCGAACGTCATGCGCCATTGCACAAAATCGAGCGCCGACAGCTGTACATCGCTCATCGGCACCAAGCATTAACGACAGTACTGTTGACACTGACGTTGCTGCTGTTTCTGTTGCAGATGATTGGAGCTCGAGCAGAATCCGCACCGGGTGCTGCACCTGCGTCGGCGAACACGGAGTTGGCAACCACGCGCGTTCTGGCGCCGCCGCGTTCGACTGGAACAGTTCGTACCGTGCGTTTGCCGTCTACGTTGCGCCGGAAAATTACGCGCTATACCTACACCGAGCACCGTCAGTGGCAGATTGCCGCCGACCCCCCACCCGCTGGCTCGTTCAGTATTTCGGGTATCGTCTATGCCGGTGAAGGAACATCTCCGTTTGGCGCAGGTACCACCATCGCGATTTCGCATAACGGCGGCACCATCGGTACCACGGTTACGGGCGCCGGCGGTCAGTATACGTTTGCCAACATCCACATGACCGGCGGCACGATTCTTTCCATTTTCATTAAAGGTGCCGTGCAGAAAGCTGCCGTGGTGACGCTGGCGTCCGGCGGGTCCATGACCGGCGTGAACCTGTACCAGAGCCATCTTATCGTACGGTCGGATTCCGGTTCGGTCGCGCTCAGCAATGCGAATTTGGCCATTGCCGACAACTCCGGCGACACGGACTTGACCGTGCTGTACGGCATTACCGCCGGCAACAACCTTACGGTGAAGAGCGGTTATACGCTCACCGTGTGGCCCAATAGCTATTACCAGCCGTCCGCCAACGTGAACACCATTGGCGATATAAAGGTGCGCGGTACGTTCATAGGACTGTCGAACAACATCAACCTCTCGGGTTCGTGGATCAAATACGACGGCGGTACGTTCATTGCCGGCAACTCGCTGGTGAAAATGAGCGGTACGAACCAAACGCTCTCCGGTTCCACTACCTTCTATAGCTTCATGAAGTCGGCGACCGGCGCGTTCACGCTCACCTTCGGCGCCGGGACCACGCAGCAATTCAATGGCACCATGACGCTGAACGGTGTCTCGGGTGGGCGCTTGTCGCTGCGGTCGTCCATTGCGGGTACGCGTGCATTCGTACGGCCGGTCGGCACGCGTGTGGTCAGTTACCTGGATGTGCAAGACAATCAAAACTTGGATGCAACCGCCATCGGCTGTTTTACGGGCTGTATCGACAGCGGCAACAACATCCTGTGGCTGTTCAGCGGCGGCCCCGGTGGGGCGGGTGACCAAACCGGCAACGGCGATGCGCTGTCCCCGCTGCTTTCCAGTGATTACAAACTGCGGCCCGACGTGGTCGATAGCGGCGGAGCGGATTGGTCGAAATCCGGCAATTACAGGTTAAGCGATAGCATCGGCGAGGCCGTCATCGGCCACGGCGCGGCCAATGAATACAACTTGGATAGCGGCTATAGGCAGCCCTCTGCCGCCGACATTATTTCACTTTCGTGCAGTCCGACCGCTGCACTCGGCACCGTAGTCGCCACTGGCCAGCGTACGGCGAGCGGCACATGCATCGTGCTGAGCGACGCCTTCAACGGGTATCAGTTATCGTGGCGTGTCCGCAGCGGCAGCGGCGGTGCATTGACCGGTTACCTGATTAGCCAGAACGAGGATTTCATCGGGCCCTTTACTCCGCCTACACCCAACGTACCGGCAACATGGTCGGTGGCCGGAGCGGATGCAGAATGGGGTGGTCGCGTTCGTTCCAGTAGCACGGACACTGCTGCAGAATGGGGGGTGGATGGCGTCAGTGATAAGTGGCTGAACGTCGGTACCGGCAGTACGCGCGTCATTGCCAGTCGCAATAGCGCTACACCCTTAGACGGCTCGGTGCAAATTGTGCAGTTCCGCACTGAAATCGGCGGTTCCCACTTCCAGGCCAGCGGCACATACCAGGCGACCGTTACATTCACTGTTGTAGGATTGTAGCGATACAGTCTGAAACATGTGTCAAATAACAGATGAGCCTCTGAACTGTATTCAGGCCTTCTGAAGTTTTATAATGACACTATTTGCAATATTTGTAAAAATGTTATATAATAAGGAAAATAGAACTGTCACGATACGTAGCTTAACAGAGCGATACACACTCACATCCACACCAAGATGCACCCGAATCAGCTCGATAGCACTGTATTGAAGTCCTTGCTTGGGCAGTCCCAGCAGGCTCCGGCTGAAGTTACACAGCGTTTGCAGTGGTTCATTCATTTTGCTGAATGCGGATCGGTCAGTGAGACGTGTCGCTTGTTCGGCATTGCACGAACCACGTTCTATCGCTGGATGAAGCGTTTGGATGTGCAGGATCTGCGCTCGTTGCAGGACTCCACATGGGCCATGTCTCTGCAGAAGGTGGCAATTGCACAACCAGTCCATACACCCGCCGAAGTATCGCCGACGTTGGCAAAAGTATTTTGCGAGAACGCAGCTGAGCCCTGCCCCCTCTGCCGCTTAAAGTCCTTCAACTGGACCTCCTTCCGCTCGGCAGCC